>JAIRVR010000022.1 GCA_031253795.1 Burkholderiaceae bacterium | reverse complement strand
GGCCAGCAGCAGATGGTGGCCATCGGCCGCGCCATGATGGGCCGGCCCCAGGCCCTGCTGCTGGACGAGCCCTCGCTGGGCCTGGCG
The DNA here is from genome assembly GCA_031253795.1 of Burkholderiaceae bacterium. Taxonomy (GTDB): domain Bacteria; phylum Pseudomonadota; class Gammaproteobacteria; order Burkholderiales; family Burkholderiaceae_C; genus Comamonas. The sequence goes on along the minus strand of JAIRVR010000022.1, from coordinate 3,584 downwards.
CCCCTGGTCATCAAGCAGATGTTCGAGGCCATTCAGCGCATCAACGCGGCCGGCACCACGGTGCTGCTGGCCGAGCAGAACGCCTATGCGGCGCTGAAGATCGCCCACCGCGCCTATGTCATGGAAAGCGGGCGCATCGTGCGCGAGGGCCGGCCCGCCGAACTGCTGGCCGACGACTCCATCCGCAAAGCCTATATCGGTGCATGACATGACACTGCACCCCCTGAGCCGCTGCGCGGCGGAGCCCCTCCCATCGCTTCGTTCTTCACAACCCAAGGAGACAGACATGACAGCATTCGCACCGTTCACCCGCCGCAAGGTGGGCACGCTGGCCCTGGCCTGCGCCGCCATGGCCGCGGCCGGACCCGTCCTGGCCCAGGAAGTGGTCAAGATCGGCTACTCCGGGCCGCTGTCGGGCGGCGCCGCACAGTACGGCAAGAACGTGCTCGACGGCATGCAGATGGCCGTGTCCGAAATCAATGCCGCGGCACCCGAGATCGGCGGCAAGAAGGTCAGGATCGAGATCGTCGCGCTGGACGACAAGTACAACCCTTCCGAAACCGCCATCAATGCCCAGCGCCTGGTGCAGCAGCACAAGACGGCAGCCATTCTTGTGCCGCATTCGGGTGGCATCTATGCGCTGCAGACCTCCAACGAGCGCAGCAACTTCATCGTGCTGGCCTACAGCTCCGTGCCCCAGATCACGGGCCGCGGCAACAAGCTGACCCTGCGCATCCCGCCCGAGTTCACCTCGTACATCGACCCCTTCTCCAGGTACGTCATGGGACGCTTCGGCAAGAAGGTGGCCCTGGTGGGCGCCGACCACGACTATGCCAAGGCCTGGGTCGCGGCCTTCAAGCCCGGCTGGGAAAAGCTGGGTGGCACCGTGGTCGCCGAAAACCCCATGAGCTACAACCGCGCCACCGATTTCTACAGCGGCGTCAGCAAGGCCCTGGCCGAGAAGCCCGACGTGCTCTTCGTGGGCGGTGCCTCCGAGCCCACGGCCCTGGTCGTCAAGCAGGCGCGCGAGCTGGGCTTCAAGGGCGGCTTCGTGGTCATGGACCAGGCCAAGCTCGATGAAATGGCACGCGTGGTCGGCGGCTATGCGCCGCTGGAAGGCGCCATCGGCGTGATGCCCGTGTCCGAGGACACCAAGCCCGAGAACCAGGCCTTCGTCCAGCGCTTCGGCAAGGTCTATCCGGGCCGCACCCCGGGCTCCGAAGCGCAGTGGAACTACACGGCCGTGCATGCCACGGTCAAGGCCATGCAGCTGGCGGGATCGGCCTCGGACAGCAAGGCCATCCATGCCAAGCTCGACGAAGCCTACAAGTCCCTGCGTCCCGACGTGAACCCGGGTGGCGTCAAGGGCGTGGACGAGCGCGGCGGCACCCTGACCGTGGAGCGCGGTGCGGCCGTGCGCGACGCCAAGATCGAGGTGGTGCAGACCGCAGGGGGGACGAGGTAAGGCCGGGGCTGCCGGGCCGGACGGCCCGGTGTGGCGCCACGGACCCCGCTCGGCCATCCGCCCGGCGGTCCACTCGGATATGGCCTGCAAAAAAAAGGAGCGCTGGCAGCGCTCCTTTGCATTGGCAGATCAACGCATCACAGCAGACTCGCACCTCCGTCCAGCACCAGGGCCTGCCCCGTCATGTGCCGGGAGGCATCGGAGGCCAGGTAGACCACGGCGCCCTTGAGGTCCTCCTCGCCGCCGATGCGGCGCAGCGGTGCGCGTGCGATCAGCTGGTCGCCGAGCTTGTCGATCAGGCCGTTGGCCAGCTTGCTGGGGAAAAATCCCGGGCAGATGGCGTTGACGCGGATGCCGTAGTGGCCCCATTCCGATGCCAGGGTGCGGGCCAGGTGCACGGCCGCCGCCTTGGAGGTGTTGTAGGCCACGGTGTTCATGCCGGGCGGCGTGCCCTTGAAGGCCGCCACCGAGGCCGTGATGATGACATTGCCCGCGCCCTTGGGGATCATCACGCGCCGCGCGATCTCGCGCGTCAGGAAGAATGGGGCCGAAACGTTGAGGTTCATGACCTTGTGCCAGGCCTCGTCCGGGTATTCCTCGGCCTTGGCGCCCCAGGTGGCGCCGGCGTTGTTGACCACGATGTCGATGTCGCCGCAGCGTGCCAGCACCTCGTCGACCAGGGCCGGTATGGCGCTGAAATCCTGCAGGTCGTTGACAAAGGTCTCGACCGGGTAGCCCAGGCCTTCGAGATGGGCCTTGGCCTCGGCCAGTTCGCCGGCCTTGCGCGCCGTGATGGCCAGCCTGGCGCCCATCTCTCCCAGAGCCTCGGCCATCTGCAGGCCCAGGCCGCGCGAGCCTCCGGTGATCAGTGCGGTCTTGCCGCCGAGTTCGAACAATGCCTTCACGCCCATGAATGTCTCCTGGCTTGGTGTCTGTGGTTGAGCAAGAGCTGCCATGCTAGGGCGCGCGGGCCGGGCGCGCTGTCGTCTTGGATACTCGCGCGGCCTGTTCAGGCGCGGTCGATGTCCTGCTGCAGCCGCCGCACCATGCGCTGCAGGGCAGGCACGCCATCCTGGCGCAGGGCATCGGCCGTGACGAAGCGGGCGGGCCCGCCCAGGCTGATGGCCATCAGCGGCAGGCCGCGCCCCGGTGAAAAGGCCAGGGCAATGGCATTGACCTCGCTTTGCCAGTCGCCGAAGGAGCTGGACAGCCAGGGCTGGGGCTGGTTGCCGGCCAGAGGCCACAGCGGCAGCTGTGCCTGGGCGGCAGCCCATTGCTCGGGGGCGTGGGATTGCAGGTAGTCCAGGGCCTGCCGGCGTTCGGCCGCGGGGCTGGCGGCCAGCCAGGCCCTGCCCACGGCCGTGGTGGCCAGGGGGATGCGCGAGCCCATGTCCAGGTCGCGGTGCATGAAGCGCGCGCTGGGGCAATGCTCGATGTAGACCATGTTGTGGCGGTCGCGCGCGGCCAGGGCCACCTCGGCATCGGTGGCGGCCGCCAGCTTGCGCATCAGCGGGCGTGCGATCTGGCGCACGTCCAGGCGCGACAGCATGGCGCTGCCCAGGGCCAGCGTGGCCGTGCCCAGGCGGTACTTGGACTCCTCGGGCACATGGATGAGGTAGCCGAGCGTGGTCAGGGTGTGGGTGAGGCGCGATACCGTGGACTTGGGCAGTCCGCAGCGCCGGGCGATGTCCTGGTTGCCCAGCAGCTTCTCGCCCGAGCGGAAGCAGGACAGCACGTCCAGGCCGCGCGCCAGCGCGACGATGAAGTTGCGGTCATCGTCGCCGGGCGGGCTGGCGTGGGAGGTGGGCGGCATGCGCCGATTATCGGCAGCCGCGCCCGCAGCGGAAATTTACTTCTCGACGAAGGCGCGCTCGACCACGAAGTCGCCGGGCGTGGTGGTGTTGCCTTCCTTGAAGCCGCGGTGCTCCAGCAGCTCCTTGAGCTCATTGAGCATGGCGGGGCTGCCGCAGAGCATGACGCGGTCGGTCTCGGGGTTGAGTTCGGGCAGGCCGATGTTCTGCGGGAAGGTGCCGGCCGTGATCTGGTTGGAGATGCGGCCCTGGTTGCGGAAGGGCTCGCGCGTCACCGTGGGGTAGTAGACCAGCTTGTCCTTGACGAT
>JAIRVR010000008.1 GCA_031253795.1 Burkholderiaceae bacterium | reverse complement strand
TCGTTGCATTCTATGTGAAGGCCCTTTAAGCTGTGACCGACCCTAAAACTTGGATGTGCTTGATCTGCGGGTGGATCTATGACGAGGCGCAAGGCTGCCCCGAGCATGGCATCGCGCCCGAAACGCGTTGGGAAAGCGTCCCCATGAACTGGACCTGCCCTGAATGCGGAGCACGTAAAGAAGATTTTGAGATGGTCGAAATCTGAGCGCGGGACCACCCGCGCCGATCAACTGAATTCTGGGAGGTTTCACAGTGACGACAACGGGCACACCCTTGCGCGTGCTGGTGGTGGACGACAGCAACACCATCCGCCGCAGCGCAGAGATCTTCCTCAAGCAGGGCGGCCACGAAGTGTTGCTGGCCGACGACGGTTTCGATGCACTGTCCAAGGTCAACGATTACCAGCCGCAGCTGATCTTCTGCGACATCCTCATGCCCAAGCTCGATGGCTACCAGACCTGCGCCATCATCAAGCGCAATGCGCGGTTCGCCGATACGCCCGTGGTCATGCTGTCCTCCAAGGATGGCGTGTTCGACAAGGCGCGCGGACGCATGGTGGGCTGCCAGGACTACCTCACGAAACCCTTCACCAAAGACCAGCTGCTGCAGGCCGTGGAGCAGTTCGGCAAGCAAACCATAGGAGCACATTGATGCCCATCCGCAAAGTCCTGGTCGTGGACGACTCCAAAACCGAACTGATGTTCCTGACCGACTTGCTGCAAAAGCAGGGCCTGCAAGTGCGTACGGCCGAAAACGGCGAAGAAGCGCTGCGCAGCCTGGCCGAAGACCGCCCCGACCTCATCCTCATGGATGTGGTCATGCCGGGCCAGAACGGCTTTCAGCTCACACGTGCCATCACGCGCGATCCGCAGTACGCCGACCTGCCCATCATCATGTGCACCAGCAAGAACCAGGAAACCGACCGGGTCTGGGGCATGCGCCAGGGCGCGCGTGACTACATCACCAAGCCGGTCGATGCAGGCGAGCTGCAGGCCAAGATCGCGGCACTGAATTGACGCGGTGCGCTGCCCATGGCGAACCGTGAAGCACTGAGGGACCTGCAGTCGCGCCTGGCGGGCCGCCTGCAGGCTGCGCGCAGCGAAGGCGTCAAGGTCGCTGCCTGGCTGGCCGTCCAGGCCGGCGGCCGCGGCTATCTGCTGCCGCTGGGCCAATCCGGGGAAATCTTTCCCTGGACGGGTGTGCAGCCCGTGCCCTATACCAAGCCCTGGTTCCTGGGGATTGCCAACCTGCGCGGCACGCTGGCCGGCGTGGTTGATCTCGCGGCCCTGCTGGGCCATGGCTCGGCGCGCAGCGAACCGGCTCTGGCCGAGGCCAGCCTGCTGGCCTTCAACGCCGCGCTGGAAGTCAACGCCGCCCTGCTGGTGGACCGCTTGCAGGGCCTGCGCGGCGCCGATGCCTTCGTGGGCACGGAAAGCGCGCCCGAGTCCTCGCCCGCGTTCTTCGGGCCCGTCCATATCGATGCAGCGGGCAACCGCTGGCAGGAGCTGCAGCTGCAGCGGCTGTCCCAAACCTCCGAGTTTCTGAGCATTCGTGCTTGAGTCCCTGAAGGCCGTGTCATGTCATTCGCGCAACGTTTCGCAAATTGGTTCCAACGCAAGCCGGCCGACACCGGCACGGTCGGCGACAGCATGCTGGGGGATACGGTCTCCCAGGATATGTATGCCATCGATACACCGCTGAGCGACGGACGCGGTGATCCGGGCCTTGCGCGCTCGGAAACGGCGCTGGCCGCCGAGCATGACCAGGTGACCCTGCCCCTGCTGGGCACGGCGCCCGCGGCGCGCCACCAGCGCACCCTGTCCACGCTGATGGGCGTGCTGGTGCTGGCCCTGGTGCTGGCCGCCGCCTGGGCCCTGCGCCAGGCTGACGGATCGGCCCAGCAGCTGGCTGCCACGGGCCAGGCCCTGATGCAATCCCAGCGCCTGGCCAAATCGGCCTCGCAGGCGCTGACCGGCGCGGCCTCGTCCTTCATCGACGTGCAGGAAAGCTCGGGTGTTCTGGCGCGCAACGTGCGCGCCGTGGCTTCGGGCGACGACGCCATGGGCGTGCGCCCGCTCGGCGACTCCTACGCCACCGAGCTGGCCGCCATCACACCGCTGATGGAGCGCGCCGAGCAAAGCGCCAAGGTCATCCTGGACCAGAAGCAGATCCTGACCCAGGTCGGCGACGCGCTGCGCACCATCAACCGCCAGTCTTCGGACCTGCTGGAAATCGCGGAAACCATTTCCTCGCTCAAGCTGCAGCAGAGCGCGAGCCCGGCCGAGATCTCGGCCGCCGGCCAGCTGGTGATGCTGACCCAGCGTATCGGCAAGTCAGCCAACGAATTCCAGACCGCCGAAGGCGTGAGTCCCGAGGCCGTGTTCCTTCTGGGCAAGGACTTGAACTCGTTCAAGGAAATCTCCGAAAGCCTGCTCAACGGCAGCAGCGAGCTGCGCCTGCCCGCCACGCGCGATGCGCAGACGCGCGAGCAGATCGAGGCCCTGATCAAGCTCTACGAGGAAACGCGCAACCAGGCCAGCGCCATTCTGGGCAACCTGCAAGGCCTGGTCTCGGCGCGTGAAGCCCAGACCTCGATCAACGCCGACAGCGAACCGCTGCGCCGCCAGCTCGAAGACCTGCAGACCAAGCTGCAGGGCGGTGCCGGCGTGGGTGGTCTGCAGATGGGTCTGCTGGCCCTGGTGATCGTGCTGGTGCTGCTGTGCGGCATGGGCCTGTCGCGCGTGCAGCTGCTCGACAGCCGCCTGCGCCAGGAAGCGGCCGAACGCCGCCAGGCCGAATCGCGCGTGCAGGAGCAGGAAGCCAAGCGCATCAACGACGCCAACCAGGCCGCCATTTTGCGTCTGATGAACGAACTGCAGTCGGTGGCCGAAGGCGACCTGACCCAGGAAGCCACGGTGACGGAAGACATCACGGGCGCCATTGCCGACTCGGTGAACTACACGGTGGAAGAGCTGCGCGCCCTGGTGGGCAGCGTGCAGAACACGGCAACGCGCGTGGCCCAGACCACGGCCCAGGTGGATGCCAACTCCACCGAACTGCTGGCGGCCTCGACCGAACAGCTGCGCGAGATCCGCGAAACCGGCCGCTCCGTGCTCGACATGGCCGGCCGCATCAACGACGTGTCCACCCAGGCCCAGGAATCGGCCCAGGTGGCACGCCAGTCGCTGCAGGCCGCGGACTCGGGCCTGAAGGCCGTGCAGAACGCCATCGGCGGCATGAACTCCATCCGCGACCAGATCCAGGAAACCTCCAAGCGCATCAAGCGGCTGGGCGAGTCCTCGCAGGAGATCGGTGAAATCACAGAGCTGATTTCCGACATTACCGAACAGACCAACGTGCTGGCGCTGAACGCGGCCATCCAGGCCGCCTCGGCCGGTGAAGCGGGCCGCGGCTTCTCGGTCGTGGCCGAAGAAGTGCAGCGCCTGGCCGAACGCTCGGCCGACGCGACGCGCCAGATCGCGGCACTGGTGAAGGCCATTCAGACCGACACCCAGGACGCCGTGGCCGCCATGGAGCGCTCCACCCAGGGCGTGGTCGAAGGGGCGCGCCTGTCCGACTCCGCCGGCACGGCGCTGACCGAGATCGATACCGTGTCGCGCCGTCTGGCCGAGCTGATCGAACTGATTTCCTCGTCCACGCTGCGCGAAGCCGATCTGGCCAACGATGTGGCCGAGAATATCCAGCACATCTTCGCGGTGACCGAACAGACCGGCGAGGGCACGCGCACCACGGCACAGCAGGTGCGCGAGCTGTCGCACATGGCCGAGGAACTGCGCCAGTCGGTGGCGCGTTTCAAGATCGCCTGATCGGGCACACCGCCCACATCTACGCACAGGCCCTAGGGGCTTGGGGAACTGTCCATGTCAGTGGTTGACGACTCGCAAACGGGCGCGGTGCAGGCCGCGCACACCGAACAGGATCTGGGCCCTCTGGCCTGGGTGCTCGATGAGCTGCGCAAGTCGCTGGAAGGGGCGAGCAAGGCCGTGGGCCGCTTCGTCCGCGATGCCGATGCCGCACGCGCCTCGGATCTGGAAAGCCTGGACACCTCGGCGCTGCGCATCGCGCGCCAGCAGTTGCACCAGGCCTGTGGCGCCCTGGAGATGGTGGGGCTCAGCAGCCCGGCCCTGGTGCTGCGCGGCATGGAGAACGCGGTGCAGCGCTTCGTGCAGCGGCCCGAGCTGTGCACGGACGAGGCCGCGGCCGCGCTGGAGCGCGCCAGCTTCGCCCTGATCGAATACCTGGAAACCGTGCTCGCCGGCAAGAACGTGCCGGCTGTGGCCCTGTTTCCGCAATACCGCGACACCCAGGCGCTGGCCGGCAACGACAAGGTGCACCCGGCCGACCTGTGGCCTGCCGAGCGCCGTGCCCATGAGCCGGCCTGGACCCAGGCCCGGCCCGAGCCGCTGGCCTATGGCGCCGGCGCGCGCGCCCTGCTGGACGGCGTTGTGCTGCGCATGGTCAAGAGCGACGACCGCGAGGCCGCCGCGCAAATGCGCGACCTGTGCCTGCGCTTTGCCGCGGGCCAGGACGAGGATGTCACGGCACGCAGCTTCTGGAAGGTGGCGGCCGGCTTCTTCGACGGACAGTCGCGCGGTCTGATCGCCGTGGACCTGTTCGTCAAGCGCATGGCCTCGCGCGTGCTGCTGCAGTACGCCGCCATGGCCAAGGGCGATGGCACGCCGCCGGCCCGGCTGCTGCAGGACCTGCTGTTTTTCTGCGCCCAGGCGCGTCCGGCCGAGCAGGGCGGCCCGGCCCTGCAGGCCGTGCGCCAGGCCTATGGCATGCAGGGGGACGAGCCCCAGGCCAACTACCAGGTCACGCGCTTCGGCCGCTTCGATCCGGCCGTGCTGCAGCAGGCGCGCAAGCGCATCACCACCGCCGCGGAGACCTGGTCGGCCCTGGCCGGCGGTGACCGCGCGCGCACCAAGATCGTCGTGGACCAGTTCGCCCAGGTGGCCGAGTCCCTGGTCAAGCTCCACCCCGCCAGCCATGGGCTGGCGCGCATGCTGATCCGCGTGGCCGAGACCGTGGCGCGCATCGGCGAGCCGCCACCGGCCGAGCTGGCCATGGAAGTGGCCACGGCCGTGCTGTACCTGCAGGCCGCGTTTGCGACCATGGACCTTGGCGACGAAGAGCTGTCCGGCCAGTCGGCCAGCCTGGTCCAGCGGTTGGAGGAATCGCTGCAGGGCGCGCCCGCCCGTCCGCTGGAATCCTGGATGGAAGAGCTGTACCGCCAGGCCAGCGACCACCAGACCATGGGCTCGGTCGTGGGCGAGCTGCGCTCCACCCTGGCCGAGGCCGAGCGCCATCTGGACCTGTTCTTCCGCAACCCTGCGGATCCCGCCGTACTGGCGCCCGTGTCGGGCCAGATGGCCCAGATGCGTGGCGTGCTGTCGGTGCTGGGTCTGGACCAGGCCACACAGGCCATGCAGCGCATGCGCGACACCGTCGACCGGCTGGTGCTGGGCGAGATCGCCGAGGACCAGCGTGCCCAGGTCTTCGACAAGTTGGGCAACAGCCTGGGAGCCATGGGCTTTCTGATCGACATGCTCAGCTACCAGCGCAACATGGCGCGCAAGCTGTTCGTCTATGACGAGGCCGAAGGCGGCCTGCGCATGGTCATGGGCCGGCGCAGCCACCGCGCCAGCGATGCAGACAAGGCGCCCGAGCAACTGCCCGTCCTCGACGACCAGGCCGTGCCGCCCCGGCGCGAAGCCGTGGCCGTGGCCCAGCCGCTGCCCGTGCCCCAGCCACCCGTGGCCGAACCCGCCGCCGTGCTGCCGGCACAGGAGGCGGTACCCGCCGAGGTCCAGGTCCTGCCGCCGCCTCCACCGCCGCCAGCCCCTGTGGCCGCGCCCGTGCCCGTGCCTGCGCCGGCTGCCGATCTGTCCTTCGCCGCCGACGACTCGGACGATGAGCTGCTGGGCATCTTCCTGGAAGAGGCCCGCGAGGTGGTGGACAACGGCCTGCAGGCCTTGAACGCCCTGGCCGACGAACCCGGCAACCTCAGCGAACAGACCACGCTGCGCCGCGCTTTCCACACGCTCAAGGGCAGCTCGCGCATGGTGGGCCTGGACGAGTTCGGCGAAGCCGGCTGGGCCATGGAGCAAATGCTCAATGCCTGGCTGGCCGAGCAAAAGCCCATGCCCCAGCCCATGCAGCAGCTGGCGGGCGAGGCCTTGCGCGCCTTCGGCGCCTGGGCCCAGGCCATAGGCCAGGGCCAGGCCGCTGCCTGGCAGGCCACGCCCTTCCGCGCCGCGGCCGATGCCATGCGCCTGACGGGCGAGCGCGCCGAGGTGGCCCTGGCCCCGCGCGCCGACCGTGCGGCCGCAACTGCTGCCGATGTCTTCGACTTTCCCGTCCAGGCACCGGCCGCGGACGAGGCGCAGGCCCAGCCTGTGGCCGACGAGCCGGCCGCGCCCGCCCAGGCCTCGGTGTCCGAACTCGACCTTCCGCTGGATTTCAGCTTCCTCGACCTGCCGGCCTCTGTGGGGCCGGCCGTCGATGCGCCAGCCGTTCCGCTGCCGGAGCCGGCGCTTGCGGTGGCCCAGCCCGAGCCGGAGCTGGAACTGCCCGCCGAGCCCGCTTCTGTCCTGGCGGCCGACGCGGTGGAGGATCTCGACTTCGCGGCCTTCGAGGCCGCCATGCGAGACAGCGAGCAGGAGTCGCTGGCCGCCATCACCGAAACACTTCCCGAGCCCGCCCAGCCCCCTGATGCCGCCGAGGACGAACCACCCGCGCCGGCGCCGCTGCAGCCCCTGGCCTCGCCTTTCGACGGCATCGACCTGGAACTGACCGAGCCGGTGCCGGCCGCTGCCGAATTGCCGGCCGCCGAAGCCGCGGCCGTGCCGGATGCCGATGCCGATGCCGATGCCGATGCCGATGCGCTGGCCGGTGAGGGCATCAAGGTGGTGGACGGCCTGCGCATCAGCGCACCGCTGTACAACGTCTACCTCAACGAGGCCGACGAATGGTCGCGCCGCCTGGATCTGAGCCTGCAGCAATGGGCTGGCGAGCCCGGCGAACCCGTGCCCGAGGATGCCATCGCGTTCGCGCACTCGCTGGCAGGCAGTTCAGCCACCGTGGGCTTCAAGGCCCTGTCGGATCTGGCGCGCCTGCTCGAACATGCGCTGGCCCATCTGCAACCCCAGCGCCGCGGCACGCCGCAGCAGATGGCCGACTGCATCGCGGCTTCGGACGAGGTGCGGCGCCTGCTGCACCAGTTCGCGGCCGGTTTCCTCAAGACACCCGTAGCCGGTGTCGAGGAAGCGCTGCAGGCCATTCTGGCGCTGGACATCGAGCCCGCCGATGCACCCGACAGCCTGCTGGATGCCGAAGATCCGGTGGCCGAGGTGCAGGAGGCCGGCGGCGATGCCGCGATCGACGCGGCCCTGCCCGTGGAAGATGCCACCGACGCGGCCACGCCGCCCCTGGCCTACTCCATGCGCCCTCTCGTCAACGATGTGGGCCACGAGGCCGAGCTGCAGCGCCGCATCGACGAGGCCATCGCCCATGCCGTGTCCATGGGCGATGAGCTGGTCGATGACATCGATGCCCTCGACGAGGTGGATCCCGACCTGTTCCCCATCTTCGAGGAAGAGGCGGTGGAGCTGCTGCCACGCCTGGGCGCAGCCCTGCGCCGCTGGCATGGCCGGCCCTCGCTGGACGAGGCGCGCAACGAAGTGCTGCGCGCCCTGCACACGCTCAAGGGCAGTGCGCGCCTGGCGGGCGCCATGCGCCTGGGCGAAATGGCCCACCGCCTGGAATCGGCCGTGGAGCAGGTCGATGGCGAGTTGCCTTCGGCTGAACAGATCGAGCCCCTGCTGGGCCATTTCGATGCGCTGCAGGCCGGCTTCGACGTGCTGCGCGTCGTGGGCGAACAGGCCCAGGACATGCCGCTGGACACCGCCGACGAGCCCACCATGCCGGAGGCCGCCGCGGGTGCGCCCGAGGCCCGGGCCGCCATGGTCGAGCCTGCCGCGCCGGCCGCCATGCCCGCGCCTGTGGTTCCGCCGCTGCGCGCCGGGGCCCAGCAGACGGTGCGCGTACGTGCCCAACTGCTGGACCGCCTGATCAGCCAGGCTGGCGAGGTGCTGATCGCGCGTTCGCGCGTCGATGCACGCCTGGCCCAGGCCCGTGGCTCGCTGGACGAGCTGGCCGGCAATCTGGAGCGCCTGCGCATGCAGTTGCGCGACATCGAGGTCCAGGCCGAAAGCCAGATGCAATCGCGCCTGGCCCTGTCCAAGGATTCGGCCGCAGGCTTCGATCCGCTGGAGTTCGACCGCTTCACGCGGGTGCAGGAGCTCACGCGCATGATGGCCGAGTCGGTCAACGACGTGGCCACCGTGCAGCGCAACCTGCAGCGCGACATGGCTGGTGCCGAAGACGATCTGGTGGCGCAGGGCCGGCAGGCGCGCGACCTGCAGCGCGATCTGCTGCGCACGCGCATGGTGGAGTTCGACTCCCTGGCCGAGCGCCTGTATGCCGTCGTGCGCCAGACCTCCAAGGAAATGGGCAAGCAGGTGCGCCTGAACATTCTGGGCGGCACCATCGAAATGGACCGGGGCATGCTGGACCGCATGATGCCGGCCTTCGAGCATTTGCTGCGCAACTGCGTGGCGCATGGCATCGAGCCGCCCGAGCAGCGCACCGCGGCGGGCAAGCCCGCCATGGGCACGATTGAAATCATCCTCAGCCAGGAGCGCAACGACGTGGCGCTGTCGGTGGAGGACGATGGCGCCGGCCTCAACATCGAGCGCATCCGTGACAAGGCCGTGGCCCAGGGCCTGTGGCCTGCGGACCAGGTGCTGACCACGGAAGACGCGGGCCGCCTCATCTTCGAGCCGGGCTTTACCACGGCCACCGAAGTGACCGGCGTGGCCGGCCGCGGCATCGGCATGGACGTGGTGCGCTCCGAAGTCAACGCCCTGGGCGGACGCATAGAAACCCACAGCGAGGCGGGCCGGGGCAGTGCCTTCCGCCTGGTGCTGCCGCTGACCACGGCCGTGACCCAGGTGGTCATGCTGCGCGCGGGCCGCATGCTGGTCGGCGTGCCGGCCAGTCTGGTGGAAATCGTGCGCCGCGCATCGCTGGACCAGCTGCAGCAGGCCTACCGCGAGCACGGTTTCGATGACGGCATCGAGTCCCTGCCCTTTTACTGGGCCGGCGCGCTGTGGCAGTCCTCGCTGCGCAGCGAGGAAAGCGTGGGTCGCACGCGGCCCGTGGTCATACTGCGCAGCGCAGCCCAGCGCATCGCGTTGCACGTGGACGAAGTGCTGGGCAACCAGGAAGTCGTGGTCAAGAACCTTGGCCCCCAGCTGGCCCGCCTGCCGGGCCTGACCGGCATGTCGGTGCTGGCCTCTGGCGCCGTGGTGCAGATCTACAACCCCGTGGCGCTTGCCAACGTCTATGGCGATGAAGTGCGCGCCATGACCGAGGCTGCCGAGCAGGCGGCCGGCGAAGCCGGTGGCGAAGGCCTGCTGGCGGCCGATACCGGCCCCGTGTCCGTGCCCCTGGTGCTGGTGGTGGACGATTCCATCACCGTGCGACGCGTCACCCAGCGCCTGCTGCAGCGTGAAGGCTACCGGGTGGCGCTGGCGGCCGACGGGCTGCAGGCCATCGAGCGCCTGGCCGAGGAGCGCCCGACCCTGGTGCTGTCCGACATCGAAATGCCGCGCATGGACGGCTTCGACCTGCTGCGTAACATCCGGGCCGACGAGGCGCTTGGCGACCTGCCCGTGGAGATGATCACCTCGCGCATTGCCCAAAAGCACCGTGAGCTGGCGCGCCAGCTGGGCGCCAACCACTACCTGGGCAAGCCCTATTCGGACGAGGAGCTGCTGGGCCTGATCCAGCACTATGCCCTGCAGGGTGGAAGCACCGAACCCGCACCCCAGCAGGCCGACCCCGAGCCCCAGGGCGAAGAGGCCTGAGTGCAGGCCCGTGCCGCCACAAGGAAAAGAGCAGCATCCGCTGCTCTTTTTTTCAGCCTGCCTGCTTGACCACCGCGTAGCGCGCCAGCGTGCGTTCGCGCGCGGCGGCATGGTCCACGACGGGGTGGGGGTAATCCGTGCCCAGGGTGATGCCGGCCTCGGCCAGCTCCAGCGGCCGGGCCTGCCAGGGTGCATGGCGCAGCGGCGCGGGCAGGCGCTCCAGTTCGGGCACGTAACGCGCGATGAAGCGGGCGTCGGGGTCGAATTTCTGGCTCTGGGTGACTGGGTTGAAGATGCGGAACCAGGGCTGGGCATCGCAGCCCGTGGAAGCCGCCCATTGCCAGCCACCGTTGTTGGCCGCCAGGTCGAAGTCGTTGAGCAGGCGCGCAAACCAGGCTTCGCCACGGCGCCAGTCGATGCCCAGGTCCTTGACCATGAAGCTGGCAGCCACCATGCGCAGGCGATTGTGCATGTAGCCTGTGCTGGCCAGCTGGCGCATGGCGGCGTCGACCAGGGGGTAGCCGGTGCGGCCCTCGCACCAGGCCTCGAACAGTGCATCGGCCTCTGGGCCGCGATCCCAGGCAATGGCGTCGTAGGCCGGACGGAAACTGGCGTGCACCACATGGGGGTGGTGGGCCAGGATCTGGAAGTAGAAGTCGCGCCACACCAGCTCGGACAGCCAGGTGGCTGCTCCCTCGCTGTCCTGCGGCTGCTGGCGGGTCTGCTCCCAGGCCAGACACGCCAGGCGGCGTATGGACACGGTGCCGAAGCGCAAATGCGTGCTCAGGTAGCTGGGGCCCTTGATGGCGGGGAAGTCGCGGGCCTGCTTGTAGCGTGGCAGGCGCGGCAGAAAGTCGGCCAGCAACTGCTCGGCGCCTGCGCAGCCCGCGGGCAGGCGCAGGCCATCCAGTGCGCCGGGGGCAAAGCCGAGGTCGGCCGCCGTGGGTACGGGCCGGCATTCGCCTTCGGGGCGTGGCGCCAGCCGGGCCGGCAGATCGCGCTCGCTGGGGTAGGCCGACAGAAAGAAGGGGTTGATCTGGCGCAGCCAGGCGTTCTTGTAGGGCGTGAACACGGAGAACGGGGCGCCGGCCTGGGTCAGCACCTCGTCGCGCGCGAAGACCATGTGGTCCTTGAAGCTGTGCAGGGCCACGCCTTCGGCGGCCAGGGCCTGGCGCACGCGTGCATCGCGGGCCAGGGCCTCGGGCTCGTCGTCCCAGTTGCAGAACACGGCCTGGGCGCCCAGGCTGCGCGCCAGGGCGGGGATCTGGTCCACCGGACGGCCCCGGCGCACGATGAGTCCGCAACGGGCCTGGCCACCGGCCTCGCCCAGGGCCTGGTCCAGCGCGGCCAGGCTCTGGCAGATGAATTCCACGCGCCGGTCGGCGTGGGGCAGGGGGGCCAGGATGTCGTCGTCGAAGACGAAGATGCAATGCACCTGCCCGCATTGCCGCAGGGCGTGGTAGAGGGCGGCGTGATCGGCCAGGCGCAGGTCGCGCCGCAGCCAGACCAAGCCCACTGGGTAAGAAGGTGACATGGATCGCCGGTAAAATCGCTGCTATGTCTGCTGAAACTGCGCCTATCAACCTGACGCACCACTTCCTGATTGCCATGCCTGGACTGGAAGACGAAGCGTTCTCGCGCAGTGTGGTCTACCTGTGCGAGCACAGCGAGCGCGGAGCGCTCGGCCTGATTATCAACAAACCCTCGCCGCTCACGCTCGAAGGCCTGCTCGAGAAGGTGGATCTGGCCCTGGGCCGCGAGGACCTGCGGGGCTTGCCCGTCTTCCATGGGGGGCCCGTGCAGACCGACCGCGGCTTCGTGCTGCACGACCCCATGCTGGTGGAGGGCGGTGCCGCCGACGAGTCGGCCTATGCCTCGACCATGACCATACCGGGTGGCCTGGAAATGACCACTTCCAAGGATGTGCTGGAAGCCCTGTCCGACGGCGCGGGGCCGCGGCGCCTGATGGTCATGCTGGGCTATGCCTCCTGGGGCGAGGGCCAGCTGGAGTCCGAGCTCGCCGAAAATGCCTGGCTCACCGTGAGCGCCGACGCCAGGGTCATCTTCGACACCCCCGTGGGGGAGCGTTACGATGGCGCCCTGGCCCTGCTGGGCCTGCAGCGCTGGATGCTGTCTCCCGAAGCGGGGCGCGCATGAGCCTGCCGGCCCCCGCGTCCCAGGCAGCAGCCGCAGCCGGCACGGCCCTGCCACCTTCCGTTCCCTCCCATTTCCAGAGCTTCGTGGCCTTTGATTTCGGCGCCAAGCGCACGGGTTGCGCCGTGGGCACGCGCATGCTGCGTTCGGCCAATCCCCTGTCCACCATACGTGCCGAGGCCGGCGAGGCCCGGCTGGCCCAGGCCGGCGAGCGCATCAGGGAGTGGCAGCCCGACGCCCTGGTCATCGGCGTGCCCTACCACCCCGATGGCGCCGCCCATGAGAACACGGCGCGCGCCAGGAAGTTCGGCCGCCAGCTCAAAAGCCGCTTCGGCCTGCCCGTCTATGAGGTGGATGAGCGCTACAGCACCACCGAGGCCCTGGCCGGCGGTGCGTCGGATGCCGATGCGGCCTCGGCCTGCATCATTCTTGAACAGTTTTTGAGGAGTCTTCCATGAGTGAAACCATTGCGGGAAGCGGCAGCCTGGTGCTGGACGCCGAGGCCCTGTACCGCGAACTGCTGCGCGGCGTGCGCAGCCTCATGGGGCCCCAGACCCGCCTGGCCGGCATCACATCGGGCGGGGCCTGGCTGGTCGAGCGCCTGCACAAGGACCTGGACCTGCCCGGCAACCCCAGCGTGCTGTCCTCGGCCCTGCACCGCGACGATTTCGCGCAGCGCGGCATGGCCACCAGTGCCCAGACCCAGATCGACTTCGAGGTCAACGGCGCCGACATCCTGGTGCTGGACGACGTGCTCTACACGGGCCGCACCGTGCGCGCCGTGCTCAACGAACTCTATGACTACGGCCGCCCGGCCTGCGTGCGCCTGGCGGTGCTGGTGGACCGTGGCGGGCGCGAACTGCCCTTCCAGGCCGACTTTGCCGCAGCCCGCGTGGCACTGCCGGCCGACCGCCTGCTGTCGCTGGCGCGCGATGACGCCGGCGCCTTCCAATTCCGCATCCAAGAGGCCTGATCGTGCTGTACAAGCGCAACCCCCAGCTCAACAAGAACGGCGAACTCATACACCTGCTGTCCACCGAGGGCCTGTCCAAGGACATACTGACCCACATCCTGGACACGGCCGCCAACTTCGTCAGCGTCAATGACCGCGAGGTCAAGAAGGTGCCGCTGCTGCGCGGCAAGAGCGTGTTCAACCTGTTCTTCGAAAACAGCACGCGCACACGCACGACCTTCGAGATCGCGGCCAAGCGCCTGTCGGCCGACGTGTTCAATCTCGACATCGCGCGCAGCTCGGCCAGCAAGGGCGAATCCCTGCTGGACACCATCGCCAACCTCTCCGCCATGGCCGCCGATATCTTCGTCGTACGCCACAGCGAGTCGGGCGCGCCCTATCTCATCGCCCAGCACGTGGCGCCCCATGTCCACGTGGTCAATGCCGGCGATGGCCGCCATGCCCACCCCACCCAGGGCCTGCTGGACATGTACACCATACGCCACTACAAGAAGGACTTCGCCAATCTGCGCGTGGCCATCGTGGGCGATGTGCTGCATTCGCGCGTGGCGCGTTCGGACATCCACGCGCTGACCACCCTGGGCGCGGCCGAGGTGCGCGTGGTCGGCCCGCGCACCCTGGTGCCTTCGGACCTGTCGCAAATGGGCGTGCGCGTCTTCCACACGCTGGAAGAGGGCATCAGGGACTGCGACGTCATCATCACGCTGCGCCTGCAGAACGAGCGCATGAGCGGTGCGCTGCTGCCGTCCAGCCAGGAGTATTTCAAGAGCTTCGGCCTCACGGCCGAGAAGCTGCGCCTGGCCAAGCCCGATGCCATCGTCATGCATCCCGGCCCCATCAACCGCGGCGTGGAGATCGACTCCGAGGTTGTGGATGGCCCGCAGGCCGTGATCCTGTCGCAGGTCTCGTTCGGCATCGCGGTGCGCATGGCCGTGATGTCCATCGTCGCAGGCAATGAGGCCTGAAATGAAGCACCCCCTGAGCGACTGCATCGCTTTCCCCTCTCCACTCGCTTCGCGAGGGAGGGGGACGATGCCCTCGCTGCGGGGCGGCGCGGCCGGCATGGACTCTTGCCTGGCGTCCCTGGGCTGGGCCATGCCTTTTCCATGCCCGGCGCCCTGGGCCGAGTCCAGGCGCTTTGGTGAATGCACATGTTTTTGATTGACGCGGGCCGTCGTCCAGGCGCCGCCCGCGGACTCTGGGGTAGCAAACCATGAAGATACTCATACGCAACGGCCGGGTGATGGACCCTGCACGCGGCTTCGACCAGCAGGCCGACGTGGCCATCGCCGACGGCAAGGTGCTGGCCGTCGGCAAGACACCCCAAGGCTTCGCGGCCGATCGCGACATCGATGCCGCCGGATGCTGGGTGCTGCCGGGCCTGGTGGATCTGGCCGTGCGCCTGCGCGAGCCCGGCCACGAGCACGAGGGCATGCTGCAGTCCGAGATGACCGCCGCCGTGGCGGGTGGCGTGACCAGCCTGGTCTGCCCGCCCGACACCGAGCCCGTGCTCGACGAGCAGGGCCTGGTCGAGATGCTCAAGTTCCGCGCCGAGAAGCTGCACCAGTCGCGCCTGTTTCCGCTGGGCGCGCTGACCCTGGGCCTCCAGGGCGAGGTGCTGACCGAGATGGCCGAGCTGACCGAGTCGGGCTGCGTGGGCTTCAGCCAGGCCGAGGTGCCGCTGACCAGTACCCAGACCCTGCAGCGCGCCCTGCAGTACGCGGCAACGTACGGCTACACCGTGTGGCTGCGCCCGCAGGAGCTGCATCTGGGCAAGGGCGTGGCGGCCAGCGGGCCGCTGGCCACGCGCATGGGCCTGTCCGGCGTGCCCGTGGCGGCCGAGACGATTGCGCTGCACACCATCTTCGAACTCATGCGCGGCACCCAGGCCCGCGTGCACCTGTGCCGCCTGTCCAGCGCCGCGGGCGTGGAGCTGGTGCGCCGTGCCAAGGCCGAGGGCCTGCAGGTCACGGCCGACGTGTCCATCAATTCGCTGCACCTGACCGACACCGACATCGGCTATTTCGACAGCAGCGCGCGCCTGACGCCGCCGCTGCGCCAGCAGCGCGACCGCGATGCGCTGTCGGCCGCGCTGGCCGATGGCACGATCGACGCGCTGGTCTCGGACCACACGCCGGTGGACGAGGACGCCAAGGTCCTGCCCTTCGCCGAGGCCGAGCCCGGTGCCACGGGCGTGGAGCTGCTGTTGTCGCTGGCCGTCAAATGGTCCCAGGATGGCCAGGTGCCGCTGTCGCGCGCCCTGGCAGCCATCACGGTTTCGCCCGTGCAGGTGCTGGGCCGCTCGCTGGGCGAGCTGCAGGAGCAGGTGGGCCGCCTGGCCGAGGGTGGCGTGGCCGACCTGTGCATCGTCGATCCTCAGGCGGCCTGGACCGTCCAGCCCCAGGCCCTGGCCAGCCAGGGCAAGAGCACGCCCTTCGCCGGCTACGAGCTGCCGGCCCGCGTGCGCCTGACCCTTGTCGAAGGCCGCGTGGCATTCGAAAGGGGTTGAAATGGGCCGCCCGAGCCGCTTCGCGCCTCTGCCATGAAACGCCTGCGCAATGCCCTGCGCGCCGCCGGGCGCGCTGCGCGCCTGTTCGGCCACATCTTCAAGGGCCTGTGGATCGTCGCGCTGCGCTTTCCCCAGCTGTCGGAGGAGCGCCAGCACGCCCATGTCCAGGCATGGGCCATGCAGTTGCTGGCCCATGCGGGCGTAAGCCTGCGCATCGAGGGCCAGCCGCCGCGCCAGGGGCCGGTGCTCCTGGTCAGCAACCACATCTCCTGGCTGGACATCCCCGTGCTGCATGCGGCCCGGCATTGCCGCTTCATCTCCAAGTCCGATGTCAAGGCCTGGCCGCTGATCGGCACCCTGGCCACGGCGGCCGGCACGCTCTACATCGAGCGCAGCTCGCGGCGCGATGCGCGCCGCATGGTGCAGAGCATGGAGGAATCTCTGCAGCGCCGCGAGATCCTGGCCATCTTCCCCGAGGGGACGACGGGCGACGGACACCGGCTGCTGCCCTTTCATGCCAACCTGCTGCAGGCCGCCGTGCAGATCGAGGCCCCTGTGCTGCCCGTAGGCCTGCGTTTCACGGATGGCGAGGCCGGTCCCATCAGCCGCGCGCCCAGCTACGAGGGCGATGAAACCCTGCTGGGGTCGATCTGGCGCACGCTGTGTGCCGACGAATTGGTGGCCCATGTCCACTACGGCCAGGCACAGACGCCCGATGGCCGCGACCGCCGCGCCTGGGCGCTGGACCTGCATGCCGAGGTGGACCGGCTGCGCCAGGGCTGAGGCCGTGGCCATCCTGCCCACTCCCCTGCTGAGACCGGCGGGACCCGGCGATGCCGCGGCACTGAATGCCATCCTCTGGGCCACCTACGAGAGTACCTGGAGGCCCCAGCTGTCGGCCGACCGGGACGCGCAATTGCGCGCGTCGGGCAGCACCGCACGCTATGTGCAGTCGCGCCTGGCGCATTTCCAGGTGGCCGAGTGCGACGGCACACTGGCCGGCTTCGTGGATTGGGAGGGCGATTTCATCGACGCCCTGCATGTGCTGCCCCGCTGGCAGGGGCGTGGCGTGGGCCGGGCCCTGCTGGCCCATGCCGAGGCCGCCATGCGCACCGCTGGCCGTGCGCAGGCACGGCTGGAGACCGATACCTTCAACACCCAGGCCCTGGGCTTTTACAGCGGTCAGGGCTATGCGCAGCTGGCCACCTATCCCGACGAGGAATGGGACAGCGGCCTGACCACGGTGCTCATGGCCAAGGCCCTGCTGCCCGGCGGCAGTCTTCAGTTGCCGTAGGGCTGGCGCTCCAGCACCAGGTTGGAGAAGTCCTCCACCAGGTCCGCGCCCAGTTCCTCGATGGCGTCGTCTTCCTCGTCATAGGCCCAGACCACGCGGATGTCCGTGCCCTTTTCGCCGGCCTGGTCCAGCAGGGCGAACAGGGAGCGCAGGCCCATGGTCGATGCGCTGTTGATGTACTGCAGCTTCATCTCGGCCACGAAGCTGCCGGGCTGGTGGGCAGCGAAGTACTGGCCCAGCGTGGTCAGGATGGGGTTGAAAAAGGGCAGAGGGTTTTCGGGATAGCACTCGCCTTCGATGCGCAGAAGCTGATCGGCCGGAGAGAAGACCACTTCGGGCGTGACGGAGGTGCGTTCGGATTTCAGTGCTTGCATGGTGACGGCCAATCGGTTCGTTGGGGGAGGCGCTGCGTTCAGATCAGTGCCTTGACGTGGAACACGGCGTGGGGCGCGGTCTCGGTGGCATCCTCGCCGGTGGCGATGTGGTATTGCAGCGGTGCCGAGGCATCGCGCGCGATGGTCAGCCAGCCCAGGCCGGCGCCACGGCTGATGTCGTCTTCCTCGCCGTGGTGGGTGTTGTGCAGCTGGGCACGGTAGGCGGCCTTGATTTCGGGCAGGCTCATGGCGCGCACGGCATCCAGTTTGGCGGCCAGGCGCGGTACATGGGCGTTTTGCACGGCGTTGCTGCAGGCGATCCAGAAATGTGCCTGGGACAGGTGGCCGTCCTCGTCGCCGGCCGGGTCCAGGGCCTCGACACGGCCCACGCCGATGGCGCCGCGCGCCATGGGTGCGCCTGCATCGCCGGGCTCGCTGCTGGGCAGGGGGGCCGCGTAGTGCAGCACGTTCTGCGCCATCTCGATGAAGGTCGAGAACAGCTTGCGCTTGGCGCTGCTCGATCCGTCCTCGCTGGCCAGCCGGCCCTTGAGCGTGTCGGCCGCGGCCTGGATGACATTCGGATTGAAGGGGCCTGCGTAGTACAGCAGCAGGCCGTTGTGTTCGGCCTGGGCGCGCAGGCGCGCGAATTCCGTGGGGTTCATGCCGCCGCTCCCGCCGCCACGGCCTGGTTGCGCCACACCAGCAGCGAGACATCGTCGCGCCGGCGCTGGGTGCCCTGCCACAGGGCAAAGGCCTGCTGGAATTCCGCGCAGGCCTCGGCCGCGGGCCGGGCCTGCTGCTCCTGCAGAAAACGCGTCAGGCGTTTGCGGCCATGGGCGATGTGGCGCGGTCCGCCGAGCTGGTCGATGACGCCGTCCGTGGCGATCATCAGCAAGGAGTCCGGCGCAAGCTCCAGCTCCTGCGTGCTCCAGGCGGCATCATCGGGTGTGGTGGCATAGCCTATGCCCATCTTGTCGCCGGACTCCACGCGCACCTGGGCGGCATCTTCCGCGCCAGGCGGTGCGATCAGCAGGTCCAGGCGCGCGGCCGCGAAACGCAGCCGCGTGCCGCAGGCCGATTGCAGGAACAGGGCGGCGTCCAGGCCGTCGCTCGACGTCTTTTCCGCGGGCAGGCCCTCGGCGGCCTGGGGCACGCCCCAGGCCGGCTGCGCATCGCGGTTGCGCTGCTGCAGCACGCGCTTGATGTAGCGGTTCATCTGGCCCAGCAGGGCGCCCGGGTCCAGCGGGCCGGCGGACGGGGTCACGGCCTGCTCCAGGAAGGACAGGGCGATCAGGGTCATGAAGGCGCCGGGCACGCCATGGCCCGTGCAATCGAAGACGCAGCCCAGCAGGCCCTGGGGTGTGGCACGGAAGAAGTAGGCGTCGCCGCCCACCACGTCGCGCGGCTCCCACAGCAGGCCGTGATCGGGCAGGTGGCTGGCCAGCACGCGATCGGATTCGACCAGGTGCGAGCGCTGGATCAGGCTGGCGTAGTCGATGCTGGCCATGAGCTGGCGCGTCTTGTCGGCCTCGATGTCGGACATGGCTGCCATCAGGGCATGGCCCGTGCCTATGCCGGCATAGCAGCCTTCCTCGGTGGTGATGAAGCCTTCCTTGAGCACGCGGCTGCCGCTGGCCAGGGCCTGGTGGACCAACTGGTCGATGGGCAGGCTGGCCGCCACCACCATGGGCGCGGTGTCGGTGAAGACCAGGCAGGTGCGGCGACCGAACACGTCGCGCGCAAAGGGGCGCGCGTACTGCTCCATGAAGCGCTGGCGGTTGATCAGGCCCAGCGGACGCTGCTCGGCGACCACGGCCAGGGTTTCGAGCTGGGGCTGCTCGCTGAACAGGCGGTGTACCTCTTCATTGCTGGTCTCGGGGGAAATCGGTGCCGTGGGCTGGCTGAGCTGGCCTGCGCGGGCCACGAGGCGGGAGGAACCGGGTGCCGGGGCGAGGGCAGGGCTCTGCGTGGCGGAGGGGTCCAGTGCGAACATGGTGAACTCGAATTGTCACAAGATGTGAACAATTCTGGATTCCCCCTATGACCAGCCCATGACAGCCGGCCCAGGTACGGGACCGTGCCACCGTCCTCAGGCCGGGGTCGTCCCTTCGCGGGCGAAGGCCACGACATGGTTCATGTCCAGGCGTATGCCCACCCAGTCGCCTACCGCATGGTCGTGGTGGCTGGGCACATGGGCCATGACGCTGTGGCCGCTGGCCAGCTCTAGCGTGTACAGGAATTCCGAACCCCTGAAGGCCTTGCGCAGCACGCGTGCCTGTACGGGCGAGCGGTCGTCGTGCACCACGTCGTCGGCGCGCAGCAGCACATCGCATTCGCCCCCCGCGAACTGCGAGGGCAGGGGGCAGCTTTGCGGGTCTTCCAGGTCGCCCAGGGCGGTATGCGCCACCACGCCGCCATCGGCCTTGGGCACCAGGGTGGCCGGAACGAAGACGCCATGGCCGATGAAGTCGGCCACGAAGCGCGTGGCAGGCCGGTGGTACAGCGAATAGGCATCGTCCCACTGCTGCAGGCGGCCCTGGTGGACCACGCCGATCATGTCGCCGATGGCAAAGGCTTCCAGCTGGTCATGGGTCACGAACAGGGCCGTGGCGCCCGCGGCCTTGAGGATGCCGCGCACCTCGTGGGCCAGGCGTTCGCGCAGGTCCACGTCGAGGTTGGAAAAGGGCTCGTCCAGCAGCATGAGCTGGGGGCTTGGCGCCAGGGCGCGGGCCAGGGCCACGCGCTGCTGCTGGCCGCCCGACAGCTCGTGCGGAAAGCGGTCGGCGCTGCCGGCCAGGCCGACCAGCTCTAGCACCTCGGCCACGCGCTCGGCCTGGCGCGCCTTGGGCAGGTGATGTATGCCGAAGGCCACGTTGCGGCCCACGGACAAATGGGGGAAGAGGGCATAGTCCTGGAACACCATGCCGATGCGCCGCTGCTCCGGCGGTAGCGAAAAGCGTGCGCTGCCCACCAGCTGGCCGTCGATGCGGATCTCGCCGCCGCTGACGGGCTCCAGTCCCGCCACGGCGCGCAGCAGCGTGGTCTTGCCGCAGCCCGAGGGACCGATGAGCACGCCGATGTCGCCGGCGGCCAGGTTCAGCGTCACATCCTGCACCGCAGGCCGGTCGCGGCCTGCATAGCGCACCTCGAGTTGGGAAACGGTCAAAAACATGGGCCGATTGTAGAACCCCGCAAATGACTAGAATTCGCATTTGCATTGGCGGGTGCCGCTTCGCCATGCAGGCCCGAGACCCGGCCATGCACCGGCTCCGTGGCGCGTCCGCCCCTTCCTGCCCCCTCTCCCTTTTTCGAGCCTGCCGTCTTGCGCCGTCTGCCGTCCGTACTCCGCTCCCTTCCCCTGCTGGCCCTGGCCCTGGTGCTGATGCTGCCCGTGCTGGCCGTGCTCGCCTCCTGGCTTCCCCTGGGCCAGGGCGATGCCCAGTCCGGCCCCATCCTGCGCGAAATGGCCGCCACCGTGCTGCCCGGCTACCTGTGGACCACGGTCTGGCTGGGTCTGCTGGTGGCCCTGGGTGCGGCCATCGTGGGCACGGGCACGGCGGCGGCCGTGACCCTGTTCGACTTCCGCGGCCGGCGCCTGCTGGAATGGCTGCTGTTGCTGCCGCTGGCCATGCCGGCCTATGTCACGGCCTATGCCTATACCGACTTCCTGCAGTTCAGCGGCCCGCTGCAGACCTGGCTGCGCGCAACCTATGGCCTCGAGGGCCGGCTGCTGCCCGAGGTGCGCAGCCTGGGCGGCGCGGTCTGGGTCTTCATCTTCTCGCTCTATCCCTATGTCTACCTGCTGGCGCGCACGGCGCTGGGCGAGCGCGCCGCCCACCTGATGGAGGCCGCGCGCCTCATGGGTGCGCCGCTGGCACGGCGCATCTGGTCCGTGGCCCTGCCGCTGGCGCGGCCGGCCGTGGCGGCCGGCGTGGCCCTGGTGGTGATGGAAACGCTGGCCGACTTCGGCGTGGTCAGCTATTTCGGCATCACCACCTTCACCACGGGCATCTACAAGGCCTGGCTGTCCATGGACAACCGCATCGCGGCCGCCCAGCTGGCCACGTTCCTGCTGGTTCTGGTGGTGCTGCTGCTGCAGCTGGAGCTGCGCGCCCAGCGCCGCATGCGCTTCGTGACCGGCGGCACCGGCCGCGCGGGATCGACCGAGGCCCAGCCCCTGGGTCTGCGCGGCTGGCGCTGCGCCCTGGCCTGGGTACTGTGCCTGCTGCCCGTGCTCATGGGCTTCGTGGCACCCGTGGTCTTCATGCTGCGCCCCCTGGCGGCCGACTGGTCGGTCCTGCCCTGGGACCGCTTCCTGGACTGGGCGCTCAACAGCGTGCGCCTGGGCGCCATCACGGCGGCCCTGGCCGTGATCGTGGCCCTGGCCCTGGCCTTTGCCGTTCGGCGCGACAAACATTCGGCGCTGACGCGCGGCGTGGTCCAACTGGCCAGCCTGGGCTATGCGGTGCCGGGCGCCGTCATCGTCGTCGGCCTGCTGCTGCCCGTGGGCTGGATACAGCAGGCGCGGCCCGAATGGGGCTTCGCCGGCCTGATCACGGCCACGGCCGTGGGCATTGTCTGGGCCTACCTGGTGCGGTTTTGCGCCGTGGCCCTGCAGTCCATGCAAAGCGGCTATGCGCGCATTCCCGTCAGCCTGGACGACTCGGCCCGCATGCTGGGCACGGGGCCCTGGGGCATGCTATCGCGCGTGCACTGGCCCTTGCTCAAGCGCTCCACGGCGGCCGCCGCGCTGCTGGTCTTCGTCGATGTGATGAAGGAGCTGCCGGCCACCATGGTGCTGCGCCCCTTCAACAGCGATACCCTGGCCGTGGTGGCCTACCAGCTGGCGCGCGACGAGCGCCTGGGCGAGGCGGCCCTGCCGTCGCTGGCCCTGGTCCTGGTGGGCCTGATCCCGGTCATCATGCTCAGCCGCACGCTGCGCGCCGAGCGCCCGGCCGCGGCGCGCTGAATCCCGGCGTCCGGACCGGAGCCGGGCACAGACCGCCAAAGCCGGCTACGCTCGCGGCATGCACGCCAGAGTCCTGCGCTATCTCGACGAAGTGGTCCGCCGCGGTTCCATCCGCAAGGCGGCCGAGTACCTGCACGTGGCTCCCACGGCCGTCAACCGGCAGATCCTGGACCTGGAGGCCGAGCTGGGTGCGCCGCTGTTCGAGCGCATACACCGGCGCCTGCGCCTGACACCCACGGGAGAAATGGTGCTGGCCCATGTGCGCAGCACCCTGCGCGAGCACGCGGCCCTGCGCGAGCGCATCGCCGAGTTCAAGGGCGCGCGGCGCGGCGAGATCACGGTGGCGGCCACGGCGGGGCTGGCCGGCTCCTTCCTGCCCTCCCTGGTCCATGAGTTCCGCCAGCGCCATCCGGGCATTGCGGTGCGCGTCGTCGATCTGCCCATCGACGGCATCTCGGCGGCCGTGGAGGCCGGCGATGCCGACCTGGGCCTGGGCTACGACCTGCCGGGCCGGCCCGCACTGCGCACGCTGGCCGTGAGCGAGTGGCAGATAGGCGCCATCGTGCCGCCGCGCCATGCGCTGGCGCGCCAATCCTCGGTGCTGCTGGGCGAATGCATAGGCCATCCGCTCATCCTGCCCGCGCCGCCGCTGACCATACGCACGCTGCTGGACGAGGCCTTTGCGCGCAATGCCATCGAAGTCACACCCGTGGCGGAATCGACCTCCATGGCCTTCATCCAGCGCCTGGTCATGCTGGGCGAGGGCATTGCCCTGCTCAATCCGCTGGACGTGATGGAGGAGCGCAGTCGCAATGCCCTGGTCTTCGTGCCCCTGCGCGATGCCCACCTGCAGCGCCAGACCCTGGTGCTGGCCGCACGTGCCAGGGGCCAGCTGAGCGCGGCAGCGGATTTGATGGCCGAAAGCATGGGCCAGGCGCTGGCGCGGCTGTTCGGCCCGGGGCGCTGAGCCTGGCGCAGGCATTCGATGTGTCCACAAAATGTGGACATGGTGAGCGTTATTCGGCGCTATCGGCGATACAGGCATCTTCCTAGACTGGCGACCTTTGCCACTGAGAAGAACTGCGCCAAATGACTTTGATTGCCCTGCACGCCGATGTACTCGTGACCATGGACGAGCAGCGCCGCGAGATACGCGACGGTGCCCTGGTCGCCGAAGGGCCCGCCGTGCAATGGGTGGGCCCCACGGCGGAACTGCCTGCGGCCTACCGTCGCCTGCTGGACGAGGGCCGCGCCCAGGCGCTGGACATGCGGGGCCGCGTGGTCATGCCCGGCCTGGTCAACACCCACCACCATATGTACCAGAGCCTGACGCGCGCCGTCCCCGCGGCCCAGGACGCCGAGCTGTTTTCCTGGCTGACCAATCTCTACATGCTGTGGTCGCACCTGACGCCGGAGATGGTCCATGTTTCCACGCAGACGGCCATGGCCGAACTCATGCTGTCGGGCTGCACCACCACCAGCGACCACCTCTACCTGTATCCCAATGGCGCGCGCCTCGATGACGCCATCGACGCCGCGCGGCAGATGGGCATGCGCTTTCATGCGGCGCGCGGCTCCATGAGCCTGGGCCGCAGCAAGGGCGGCCTGCCGCCCGACGTGGTGGTCGAGGACGAGGAGGCCATCCTGCGCGACAGCCTGCGCCTGATCCAGCAGTACCACGACAGCGCGCGCCATTCCATGCTGCGCGTGGTGCTGGCACCCTGTTCGCCGTTCTCGGTGACGCGCGAGCTGATGCGCGAGTCGGCCATCCTGGCGCGCGCCCACGGCGTGTCCCTGCACACCCATCTGGCCGAGAACGACAACGACGTGGCCTTCTCGCGCGAGAAGTTCGGCCTCACGCCCGCGCAGTACGCCGAGAGCCTGGGCTGGGTGGGCCGCGATGTCTGGCACGCCCACTGCGTCAAGCTCGACCCGGAGGGCATTGCCCTGTTTGCCCGCACGGGCACCGGCGTGGCCCACTGCCCCTGTTCCAACATGCGCCTGGCATCGGGCATCGCTCCCGTGCGCCGCATGCGCGATGCGGGCGTGCCCGTGGGCCTGGGAGTGGACGGCAGCGCGTCGAACGACGGCGCCCACATGCTGGGCGAGGCCCGCCAGGCCCTGCTGCTGCAGCGCGTGGGCCATGGACCGGCCGCGCTGAGCGCGCGCGATGCGCTGGAGATCGCCACGCTGGGCGGGGCGCGCGTTCTCAATCGCGACGACATCGGCGCGCTGGCGCCGGGCATGTCGGCCGACTTTGTGTCCTTCGATCTGTCTGGCGTGGGCCACGCGGGCGCTGGCCACGATCCCGTGGCCGCCCTGGTGTTTTGCACGCCGGCCAATGTGGACACCAGCGTCATCAACGGCCGCGTGGTGGTGGAGGGCGGCCGCCTGCTCACGGCCGACCTGCCCGTGGTGCTGGGCCGCCACCGCGACCTGGCCCGCACGCTGTTCGAGCGCGCCGCGGGCCACTGATCCACCGGTCCCTTTCACGCCGTCCGCGGCGTGGATTCCCACTTCACCGCAGCCAAGGAGCACAACACACAGCCAGGCACCAGCGACCGCCTTTCCGGGATACCCCTTCGACACATCTACAAGCGCCTCAACGACAAGAGGCCGGACGGTTAGGACACAGGAGACAAGACAATGGAACAACTGCTTTACAAGGTGGAAGACCGACCACCGCTGCTCATCACCACGGTGCTGCTGTCGCTGCAGCATCTTCTGGCCGCCCTGGGCGGCATCATCGCCGTCCCTCTGGTCTTCGGCGGCGCGCTCAAGCTGCCGGCCGACCAGATCGTGGCCCTGGTCAACGCGGCCCTGCTGGGCTCGGGCGTGGTCACCATCATCCAGTGCCGGGGCGTGGGGCCGGTGGGCATACGCCTGCCCTGCGTGATGGGCACCAGCTTCGCCTTCGTGGGCGCGGGCATCAGCGTGGGGCTGGAGCATGGCGTGCCCGGCATCCTGGGCTCGTCCCTGGTGGGGTCGCTGGTGATGATCGTGGGCAGCTATTTCATGCCCGTGATCCGCAAGTTCTTCCCGCATACCGTGACCAGCGTGGTTGTGACCATGATCGGCCTGTCGCTGACGCCCGTGGCCGTGGACTGGGCGGCTGGCGGCGTGGGCAGCTCCAGCTATGGGGCCGTGGGCCATCTGGCCATCGCGGGCTTTGTGCTGGCCCTGGTCATCGGCTTCGTGCAATGGGGCAAGGGAATCGTTTCGGCCTCCGCCGTGGTGCTGGGCATTGCCTGCGGCTACGTCCTGTGCCTGGCCCTGGGCCTGATCGACTTCACCCAGGTGCGCGAGGCCCCGGTCTTCGCCATTCCCCAGCCCCTGCATTTCGGCATGAGCTTTCCCGTGGCCGGCATGGTCGCCATGTCCATCGCCTTTCTCGTGACCATCGTCGAGACCACGGGCACCTTCATGGCCCTTGGTGCGGCCACGCAGACCCGCATCGACGGCAAACGCCTGGCCAGCGGCATGCTGTGCGATGGCGTGGGCTCGGCCTTCGCGGCCGTGATGTCCAGCCCTCCGCTGTCCACCTTCGCCCAGAACGTGGGTGTGGTCTCGCTGACGGGCGTCGCCAGCCGCCATGTGGTCATGCTGACCGGCGTGCTGCTTTTGCTGGCCGGCCTGTTTCCCGTGCTGGGGGCCCTGGTGGTGACCATTCCCCAGCCCGTGCTCGGCGGCGCGGGGCTGATGATGTTCGCCATGATCATCTCGGCCGGCATCCGCATGCTCAGCGGCAGCCCGCCCTCGCGCCGCGGCAGCCTCATCATCGCCGTGTCGCTGGGCTGCGGCCTGGCGGTGACGGTGCGGCCCGACCTGCTGTCGCAGATGCCTGCCTTCGTGCGCGAGGTCTTCGGCTCGGGCATCACGGTGGGGGCCCTGGTGGCCGTGGCGCTGAACCTGGCGCTGCCGGGCCGCGAGGTCGACGAGCACGCCGAGGACGTGGCCGCCTGAGGCCAGGGGAGCGGCGGGGCCTACACTGCGGCCATGAACTCCACCGCCCCCCGCTCCGACATCACCATCTATCACAACAACCGCTGCAGCAATTCGCGCGGTGCCCTGGCCCTGCTGCGCGAGCATGGCATCGAGCCCACCATCGTGGACTACATCGCCGAGCCTCTGACGCAGGCCCAGCTCCAGGCCCTGGTGCAGCGGCTGGGCGTGCCCGTGGGCGAGCTGCTGCGCAGCAAGGAGGCGGTCTACGGCGAGCTGGGCCTGGGCGGCGCGCAGGTCACCGATGCGCAGCGCATCGCCGCCGTGGCCGCCCACCCCGTGCTGCTGAACCGGCCCATCGTGGTCACGCCCAAGGGAGCGGCCCTGTGCCGCCCGCCCGAAAAGGTGCTGGCGCTGATCTGAGACCGGTGGACAGCGGATTCGTCGCCTAAGTCTCGTCTAAGTCTCGCGCTTCAGACTTCTTCCCAACGCAGCACATTGCGCTGCTTTTGAGGAAAGGTCTGCCATGAACAAGATTCTGTCCACACCCCGCCGCCTGGTCCTGGCCCTGGTGGCCGCGGGTGCCATCGGCGCCCTGGGCGCCACGGGCGCCGGCCTGGTCGGCGCCGTCCACGGCGATGCCCGCGCCGCCTCGACGCTGTTCGCACCGGCGGCTCCGGGCGCGGCCCCCGCCGCCGCGCCGGCTGCCGTGGTGGCGCCCAATTTTGCCGACATCACGGCGCGCAACGGCGCGGCCGTGGTCAACATCAGCGTGGTCGGCAATGCCAGGGCCATGGGCGATGACGGCGACGAAGCCGCGGCGCGCAAGGGCCCGCAGGACGTGCCGGGCATGGACCCCAACGACCCCTTCTTCGAGTTCTTCCGGCGCTTCGGCGTGCCCGGCATGCCCGGTGGAGGCCAGCCGCAGCGCGACGTGCCCATGCATGGCGAGGGCTCCGGCTTCATCATCTCCAGCGATGGCCTGATCCTGACCAATGCCCACGTGGTGCGAGGCGCCAAGGAAGTCACGGTCAAGCTCACCGACCGGCGCGAATTCAGCGCCAAGGTGCTGGGCGCCGATCCCAAGACCGACGTGGCCGTGCTGCGCATCGCGGCCAAGGATCTGCCCACGGTCACCCTGGGCAAGACGGCCGACCTGCGCGTGGGCGACTGGGTACTGGCCATAGGCTCGCCCTTCGGCTTCGAAAGCAGTGTCACGGCCGGCGTGGTCAGCGCCAAGGGCCGCACCCTGCCCGATGACTCCTTCGTGCCCTTCCTACAGACCGACGTGGCCATCAACCCCGGCAATTCGGGCGGCCCGCTGTTCAATGCGCGCGGCGAGGTCGTAGGCATCAACAGCCAGATCTATTCGCGTTCGGGCGGCTACCAGGGCGTGTCCTTCGCCATCCCCATCGAGGTGGCCACGCGCGTGCAGCAGCAGATCGTCGCCACGGGCAAGGTCCAGCATGCGCGCCTGGGCGTGGCCGTGCAGGAGGTCAACCAGGCCTTTGCCGACTCCTTCAAGCTGGACCGTCCCGAAGGCGCCCTGGTGGCCAGCGTGGACAAGAGCGGACCGGCCGCGAAGGCCGGCCTGGAACCCGGTGACGTGGTACGCAAGATCGACGGCCAGGCCATCGTGGGGTCGGGCGATCTGCCTGCCTATGTGGGCCAGGCGCTGCCGGGCCAGAAGGTGACTCTGGAAGTCTGGCGCAACGGCGAGGCCCGCACGCTGAACGCCGTGCTCGGTGACGCCAGCGACAAGGCCGCCAAGGTGGCCCAGAACCAGCCCGATGCCGGCAAGGGCAAGCTGGGCCTGGCGCTGAGGCCGCTGCAGCCCGACGAAAAGCAGCAGGTCGGCGTGCAGGCCGGCATGGTCGTGGCCGATGCGGCCGGACCTGCGGCCGAGGCCGGCATCACCGAAGGCGATGTGCTGCTGTCCATCAACGGTGCGCCAGCGGGCGATATCGCGGCCGTGCGCGCCGCCATGGCCAAGGCCGGCAAGACCGTGGCCGTGCTGATCTGGCGCGATGGCAACAGGATTTTTGTCCCCGTACGCCTGGGGTAAGCGAAAGGAGGTAGCACCACGAAGTATCACCAGTAGAAATTGATCGCGCGCCCCGGTCCATGCGAATGGGCCGGGGCTTTTGCATGGCGGAGGCGTGCAAGGGGCAGGGTGGTTCTGCGCCTGAACGGTTGCCTCCTGTGAAATGACGTCCTTTTGCGTTAGTAGTGTTTCTTTTTGTGACGTTTTGAGCCAAGGGGAATGCGCTTAGACTGCCGGCCCATCGCGCAGGCGGCTACCCGCCGCCTCGGAGGACACCGTGCTCCAAGAGGGCGCATCGCAGCACAGGAAGGGCAGGGCATTGGAGCAGGACTACAGCGTGCAGGTGGCGGGTTTGGGCGTGTCCTTCGGAGCGCGCGTCATCCTGGCCGAGGTCGACTTCCAGCTGCCACGCCAGGGCATCACGGCCCTGCTGGGCCCCTCGGGCGCAGGCAAGTCCACGCTGCTGCGCACCCTGGCCGATCTCCAGGCCGCCAATCCGCGCTTTCGCCGCTGGGGCTGCGTGCACTATGCGGGCCGGCCGTGGCAGGCAGGCATGCCGGCACCGCGCCTGGTGCAGCAACAGGCGCGTTTGATGCAGGCCAGCACCTTCGATGCCTTGATGGAGCAGGTCCGGCCCCGGCTGCAAATGCCGCAGCATGCGCTGCGCGGCTGGTGCCGCGAGCAATTGCAGGCCTATGGATTTTCCGAACTGGCCCCGCTGCTGGACACCCCGGCCCTGCAGCTGCCTCCGGTGCAGCAGCGCGCCGTGGCCCTGCTGCGCGAGGCCCTGGCCGAGCCTGCCCTGCTGATGGTGGACGAGCCCACGGCCGGGCTGCAGGGCTATGAGGCCTTTGTGCTGCTGGACCTGCTGCGCCAGGTGGGACGGCGCACGGCCGTGCTCATGTGCACCCACCAGCAGCAGCATGCGCAGGCTGTGGCGCGGGACATGCTGCTGCTGGCCGGTGGCCGCATCCTCGAAGCCCAGTCCATGGAGGCCTTTGTGCGCGCTCCCCTGTCCCTGGCGGGCCAGCAGTTCGTGCGCACCGGCAGTTGCGCCGTGGCCTCGCCCGATGCGCGTCCCGAGGACCTGGAGGCCGGCGCGGCCCTGCCTCCTGCCTTGCCTGCGGCAGCCCTGGCGGCGGTGTCGGCCTTCCAGCGCGGCAACCCGCCGGTGCCGGTAGCGGAGACCATCCCCGTGCCGCCACCTGCGGCACGGCCGGACCCGGTCATCGCCGCGCGGACCGCTGCGCCGCGGCCGCGCGAGGTCGGCCCTGGCGTGCTGGTGGACTGGCAGCCACTGGCTGCCGCTCCCGATGCCGTGCCCGCCAGCCGGGGTCCCCAGGGCTTTGCCTGGCTGGTGGCCGGCCGCCTGGCGGGCACGCCCCAGCCCGGCATCGTCCAGTCCATGGACACCGACCTGCAGGCGCTGCGCCGCTGTGGCGTCACCGTGCTGATCACGCTGACCGACGGCGACCTGCCCCAGCCCGAACTGGCACGCCATGGCCTGCGCAACCTGCACCTGCCGGTCCATGACCAGGAATCGCCGACCGTGGCCCAGATCCAGATGCTGCTGGCCCGCATGTCGGCCATGCTGCGCAAGGGCGAGGTGCTGGCCGTGCACTGCCTGGCGGGCCTGGGCCGCACGGGCACGGTGCTGGCCGCCTGGCTGGTGCGCGAAGGGCTCACGGCCGATGAAGCGCTGCGCCGCGTGCGCCTCATCGATGCCCGGTACGTGCAGTCCGGCGCCCAGGAGGCGCTGTTGCACGACTACGAGGCCGCGCTGCTGCTGAAGATCGGCTGACCGAATCACATCCATCGAAAAAAGGAAAGCTGCCATGAGCCTGGATAACGTTTTGAGCGAGGTGGCCACCTCGGTGCCCGAGTGCCTGGCCATCGGCTATGTCGATGCTGCCTCCGGCATGCTGCTGGCCATACGCACCGTGGACTCGCACCCGCGCGAAGTCATCGACCTCGTGGCTGCCGCCACGGCCGACCTGTTCAACGGGCCCAATGTGTCCATGATCGAAAGCCTGTTCAAGAAATCGCGCGGCCTCAAGGACGACGGCCACCATTACTTCCAGGAGCTGATCGTCAACAGCGACAACCTGATCCACGTGTTCCTGCGCGGCAAGCAAATGCCCGACTACGTGGCGGTCTTCGTCTGCCGCCGCACGGCCAACCTGGGCATGGCGCTGACCAAGGCGCGCATGGCCATGCCGCGCATCGAGGCGGCGGTGTAGGCGATGGTCGTTCCCGGGCCATTGCGTCCGCATGGGGGAGGCCGCCGTGTCGGCTATCTCTGGGGCGAAGGACAGGCGCGGAATTTTTTGCAGGCCTGGGAAAACCGGTGCCTGCCGTTTCGCTCAATGCTTCGCCGCTCCCTGCCATTGCCAGGGGACGCGCCGAAGCACACCGGAGCATGACGGGGCCGGACATGGCGAGTCGCCCGGCACCCGTGCTCACTGGGTGCCAAGGAAACCAGAAGTGGCGGTTTTTCTAGCGTGCACTGCAAAGTGCACCGTCAATCAAACGCCTCGTTATCCGGTGGAATTGATAGAGTGCAGGCCATCAATTGATAGCGCTGATGAAAGTCATGAGCATGGATTCAGGATTTTGATCGCTGATCCTGTAATTGAAGCTGGGTGTTGCCTCTTCCGGGCCACCGTCGGTCACGTCCAGCTTGCCAGCGCCGTTTTTTCCGATCACCAGCTGGTAGCCGTCCGGATCCGTATCGAAGTCCTTCGATGCGGAAAAGATGATGCCCATCTCATAACGGTCATCGGTGCCACGAACGCTGGATTTCTGGGTTCCGATATCGTAAGTCACACTGACAACCACAATGCCTGACGAAGTGAGCTTGAATGGGGTATTCTGTTTGACCCCATCAATCGTCAGGATTTGATCATCCCAGTTGGGATCGCTGGCGATGAAGATGTCGCTGGAGGTGCTATTGTTAACGGTGACTTTCGGGTTCATGTGCTATGTCCTTTGGAATCGGAAAGTGAGGCCATCTTTTCTTAAAGAATGGCGGCAAATTTTGAGAGTGGAGAAAATCGTGTATTGGGTGTGGAGCCTCCATATGAAATGAGGGTTGAAACTGCCGTGGCGTGGATTGCCGTATGCGTGTTTGGAAACTTGCAACCCCATGGCGTGGACATGGCACTTCATCCTTGGCTTGCACCTGCGGCGTGGTCGAGTCTGTGATGTGGCGATTCACTCCTGGAGCACTCTCAGTGGATCGCCATGCTGAGCTTTGTCGATAAGATTGTGTGGTCTGTGATATTGCCGAATTCTTCAATCTTCTCGCCACTGGATATCAATTCGGAGTCAATCCGGCGGGAATTGGTATGGAATATTTGATCGATGCCGAAGATGATTGAAATAGGAAGGCCATCTAATAAGCCTGATCAATGGAGCATGGTTGTCTATGTCAAAGACACGATTTCTGCCTGGGTCGGGATGGCATCTCCGGTTTCCAGGGGGACTATCGCTTGGTGGATGGTGTGGTTGGGCTCAATCCACCAAGGGATTTGTTGATGTGGGCAGCAGGGATGATGGTGTAGGCTGTTTTGACTTCTGATTTCATGCATTGTTTCCCTGCGCTGGACGGAATCGGGACGGGCTTGTATTTCGCAGAGCAAAAGAGTTTGGCGGATAATGGTATTTTGGGGATTAGACCTGGCGGATGGAGCGCCTGCTTTGTCAGCATATAAAATGCATGAATTTTTGGAGATGCCACACCATGCAGCCAATATGTTTACATGGTTTGGTCTGAAGTAAACGGCCTAAGTCTGTTTGGTGCAAAAGAAATGCTTGTGCGCGCTATTTGTTTTTCCAACGCCAGTATTTGGCGAAACCAGCAAGCGCTCCATTCATGGAGCTCTTGGCGAAAACCATCTGAGGCACGGGAGGAGAGGGCGCACGGCGGTCCGGTGAACGCTATCCTCATGCCATGCGCCTATTGCTTGTTGAAGACGACGCCATGATCGGAGAAGCCGTGGACACGCTGCTGCGTGGCGAAGGCCATGTGGTGGACTGGGTGCGCGACGGCCTGCATGCCGACGCCGCCTTGCGCGGCGGCACGGGAGCCGGCCCGGGGCATGGCTACGACCTGGTGCTGCTGGACCTCGGCCTGCCCGGCCAGGACGGCCTGCAGGTGCTGCGCCAGTTGCGTGCGCGCCGCGACCGCACGCCCGTGCTGGTGGCCACGGCGCGCGACGCCGTGCGCGACCGCATCGCGGGCCTGGATGCGGGTGCCGATGACTACGTGGTCAAACCCTATGACCTGGACGAGCTGCTGGCCCGGCTGCGTGCGCTGGCACGCCGTGCCTCGGGCGGGGCCGAGCCGCTTTACGAGCGTGAAGGCGTGCGCCTGAATCCCGCCACGCGCGAGGCCAGCGTGCAGGGCCGCGACGTGGTGCTGTCGGGCCGCGAATGGGCGGTGCTGGAAACCTTGCTGGCGCGCCCGGGCAGCACCCTGTCGCGCCAGCAGATCGAGGACAAGCTGTACGGCTGGGGCGACGAGGTCAGCAGCAATGCCATCGAGGTCTATATCCACGGCCTGCGCAAGAAGCTCGGAACGGGAGTGATCCTCAACGTGCGCGGTGTGGGCTACATGGTGCCCAAGCCATGAAGACGCCGCTGCCATCCGCCATGGACCGCCTGCGCGCCCGCCTGCCGGCCGCCCTGGGTACACGGCTTTTGCTGTTCATCGGCGCGGCCATCGTGTTCACGGCCCTGCTGCAGGCCCTGCTGGCCTACCGCAATGCCCTGCTGCAGACCGATACCTTGTTCGACTACCAGATGCAGCAGACGGCCTTTGCCTTGCGCGCGGGACTGCCCGTCGATGCCAGGGGGCGGCCCGAGGGCACGCCGCCCGAGGACGAGAACGACGACTTCATCGTCCAGGTCTGGACCAACGAGGGCCTGCGCATTTTCGAATCGGCCCTGGGCGCGGCCCTGCCGCAGATGGCCGTGCTGGGCTTTGCCGACGTGCCGGCGCGCGGCACGGTCTACCGCGTGTTCTCGCTGCAGACGCGATCGCAGGTGATACAGGTGGCCCAGGACATGCGCGTGCGCCGCGAGCTGGCGCGCGACGCGGCCTGGCGCAGCCTGCTGCCCATCGCCCTGCTGGCGCCCGTGCTGGCGCTGGCCGTGTGGTGGGTGGTGCGCCAATCGCTGGCCCCCGTGCAGCGCGTGCGCCGCGAGCTGGCGGCGCGCCGGCCCACCGATCTGTCGGCCGTGCCCGAGCATGGCCTGCCCGACGAAGTCCGGCCCCTGGTGGCCGAGCTCAATGCGCTGCTGCAGCGCGTGGGCCAGGCCTTCGAGGCCCAGCAGCACTTCGTGGCCGACGCCGCGCACGAACTGCGCTCACCACTGGCGGCGTTGGGCCTGCAGCTGCAGACCTTGCGCCGCGCCCCCGATGCATCGGCCCGCGAGGAAGCCGTGCAGCGGCTGGCCCAGGGCATAGAGCGGGCCACGCGCCTGGTCGAGCAGCTGCTGAGCCTGGCGCGGCAGGAAGCCCGCGATGCACAGCCTGCCCAGGCCGTGGTGGACCTGCGCGAGGTCGTGGCCCAGGCCCTGGCCGAAACGGCCGTGGCGGCCCAGCACGGCGGGCTGGACATGGGCGTGAGCGAGGCCCCGGAAATGCAGCAGGCATTTTCCGTGGCCGGCGATGCCCAGGCGCTGCAGATGCTGGTGCGCAACCTGCTCGACAATGCCGTCAAGTACGTGCCTGCGGGCGGCCGTGTGGACGTGGGCTGGCGCGTCGATGCCCAGGGCCGCGCCCTCGTCGTGGAAGACTCGGGGCCGGGCATTGCCGAGGGCGAGCGCGCCCAGGTGCTGCGCCGCTTCGTGCGCGGGCCTTCGGCGGGGCAGCAGGCCGGTGGCAGCGGCCTGGGCCTGGCCATCGTGCAGACCATTGCCGAGCGCCATGGCGCCAGGCTGGTGCTGGACCGTTCGCCCACCCTGGACGGCCTGCGCGTACAGGTGGTCTGGCCTCTGGCAAACCCTGTTGCATGAGCTGACAAAGGCGGACCCCGCGTTGTGGCGGACGGTACACAATGCTCACGGCGCACCAAGCCGCCGCCGCTGTCACCAAGAATCAAGAAGAGGTCATTGAATGGAGTCCGTTGTTCAGCGCCTGTCCGAGTCCCTGGCTCAGGCGCAATCGCTGGAAGAGCTCACCCGCCCGATGCTCAAGATGCTGGAGGAGGCCACGCATCTTGAATCCACCTATCTGACCCGCGTCGACGAGGGCAAGGGAGAGCAGGAGGTCCTCTATGCACGCAACGTGCAGGAGATGCAGATACCCGAAGGGCTGGTCGTCCCCTGGGGCGACACGCTGTGCAAGCGCGCGCTGGACGAGGGCCGCATGTACACGCCCGATGTGGCCGACTGCTGGGGTGACTCCGATGCCGCGCGTGCGTTGGGCATACGCACCTATGCCAGTGCACCCGTGCGCTTTTCGGATGGCCGGCTGTACGGCACGCTGTGCGCGGCCAGCGACAAGCCCATGCCCCTGGGCCTGGAGGCGCAAAGCATTCTGAGCCTGTTCGCGCGCCTCATCGCCGAGCGCCTGGAGCGCGAGCAGCTCATCGCCACGCTGAACCAGCGCAACCAGGAACTGGCGGCCCTGGCCATGCTCGATCCGCTGACGGGCGTGCCCAACCGGCGCTGCCTGACCGAGGAGCTGACGCGTCTGATCGCGCGCTGCGAGCGCAGCCAGGAATGGGTGATCGTGGGCTTTGTGGACCTGGACCGTTTCAAGCAGATCAATGACAGCCACGGCCACGAGGCCGGCGACGCCCTGCTGCGCGCCATGGCCGAGCGGCTGGCGGCCCAGGTGCGCACGGGCGACATGCTGGCGCGTTTCGGTGGCGACGAGTTCGTCTTCATCGGCGCCGGCCCGGCGCTCACCGAGGACGGGGACGCCGTGGCCGGCGAGCTGCGCGAGCGCGTGGCGGCGGCATCGGTATTCCAGCTGGCCCTTCCCGAAGGCTGCACGCTGGACTACGGCGGGGCCAGTGTGGGCGTGGTGTGCCTGCGCGCCGACGCCACCGACGCCGGCGATGCCCTGCAAAAGGCCGATGCCGCCATGTACCGCGTCAAGCTGTCGCGCGGCGGCCAGCGGCACGGCCTGGCCGCCCTGCACTGAGCGGGGCCTGGTTCAGGCCAGGGCCAGGCGGGCGCCAGGCGGCGCCAGCACCTGGGCTTCATGGACCCGGGCTCCATCGAGCTTGAAGGCGCTGACCGTGCGCACCAGCTCGCCGGCCTGGCCGCGCAGGCTGGAGGCGGCGGCGGCCATTTCCTCGACCAGGGCCGAGTTCTGCTGGGTGGCATGGTCCATCTGCGTCACGGCTTCGCCGATCTGGGCCACGCCCGAACTCTGCTCCGAACTGGCCGCGCTGATCTCTCCCATCAGATCGGTCACGCGGCGTATGGCGTCCACCACCTCGGTCATGGTGTTGCCGGCCTGGTCGGCCAGGGCGCTGCCGTTGTGCACGCGGCTGCTGCTGTCGGTGATCAGCTGCTTGATCTGTTTGGCGGCCTCGGCGCTGCGGCTGGCCAGGCCGCGCACCTCGCTGGCCACCACGGCAAAACCCCGGCCCTGCTCGCCGGCCCGCGCCGCTTCCACGGCGGCGTTCAGCGCCAGGATATTGGTCTGGAAGGCGATGCCGTCAATGACATTGATGATGTCGGCGATCTGGCGGCTGGAGTCGCTGATGCCGCGCATGGTCTCCACCACCTGGAGCACGACCTGGCCCCCCTGCTCGGCCACGGTCGATGCTCCCAGGGCCAGCTTGTTGGCCAGCTGGGCGTTGTCCGCGTTCTGGCGCACGGTGGCGCTGAGCTGCTCCATGGAGGCCGCCGTCTGCTGCAGCGCACTGGCCTGGCTTTCGGTGCGGGCCGAAAGGTCCTGGTTGGCCTGGGCAATTTGGCTGCTGGCCGCCGCCACGCCGACCGAGCCCTGGTGCACCTGCTGCACCACGCCGCGCAGGCCCTCCTGCATGGTCTGCAGGGCGCGCAGCAGCATGGAGACCTCGTCGCGTCCGCGCACGTCGATGCGATGGGTCAGATCGCCCGCGGCCACGGCATCGGCCGTGCGTATGGCCTGTTTCAGCGAGCGCGCCATGTTGCGGATGATGGACCAGCCCAGCAGCGCACCCAGCAGCACGCCACCCGCGATCGATGCAATGGCCACGGCCAAAACGATGCGGTACAGCGACTGAGCCGCCTCATATTCCTGCTTGCC
This sequence comes from Burkholderiaceae bacterium, assembly GCA_031253795.1. Lineage (GTDB taxonomy): Bacteria > Pseudomonadota > Gammaproteobacteria > Burkholderiales > Burkholderiaceae_C > Comamonas. The sequence continues at coordinate 21,347 of JAIRVR010000008.1, read as the reverse complement.
GAGATCCGTTTGCAATTGCGTGAGCTGGACGATGAGATCGCGCAGCGGCGCATAGAGCGCCTCATCCTTGTCTATCAGCAATTGCCGGGTCTGGTCCAGGTCACCCGATTGCAGGGCGCTTTGCGCCGGCCGAAGAAAGCCCTTGAGGAATTCGGCGCGCGCGCTGTCGAAGCGGTCGGCCATTTGCGCCTCCTCGGCGGTGAGGCGCGTCTGGCGGAAGGCGGCCCAGTATTTGTTCACATCGGCGATATTGGTCTGGATTTCCTGCTGCTTTTGCTGCGTGTGGTCCGGCTCGTGGATGGCGACGGCACTGGACACCGCATTGCGGTTGCGCAGCAGCAGGCGCTGCACTTCGAGCAGATGGCCCAGTGCCACGAGACGCTCCTCATAGACCACCTGGAATCGTCGATTGGATTCGCTGATGCCATAGAGACCAAATGCCCCAATGGCCACCATGATGATTGAGAGAAAGCCAATGAGCGCGGTCAGGCGCGTGGATAACTTGAAATTATTCATACTGCGTCCTTTTGCGGAATTTGCGAACCTGGGGTGGAGAAGGGGCACAGGCACCCTGGTGGAGTCGAGGCGCCGGACTCAATGGCTGTGGAGCCTGTACAACCCGTCGGCTGTGCCGGGCCGAGGGTGTTCCATCTTGTTTGGAGGATTTGGAACCTTTTGTTACATCGAGCATGATAAAAGCTTTGACGGCAATTGCAATCCCTCCTTGATGCGGATCAATGGATTGGTGTGCAATGGCTTCGGCAATGGCGCCATGGCCATGGATTTGTCCCGGGTTGCACCGGCAATGTGTGCGGATGTGAGTGGCGGTTGCAAAAGCGCCGGGGGAGCGGGGCTGGCCCTAGAATCCAGGCTTTTTGGCGATCCGAGGAAAACCATGAAGCCCAAAACCCTTGCCACGGCCGTGGCAGTCCTGTGCGTGGCGGCGGCGGGATGGCTGTACGCCACGCCCTATATCGCCCTGCACCAGCTGGGCAAGGCCGTGGAGCGCAAGGATGCGCAGGCCGTGTCGGCCTATGTGGACTTTCCGGCCCTGCGCGACAGCATCAAGACCCAGATGATGGCCCGGCTGAATGCCCAGATGGGAGGCCGTGGCCCGGCTGACAACCCCCTGGGCAACTTCGGCCAGACCCTGGCCCAGGGACTGGTCAGCCAGTTCACGGAAGCCCTGGTCTCGCCCGAGGGCGTCATGCTCATGCTGGAAAAGGGCAAGCCTGGCAAGCCGGGCGACGTGGCCGCCGCGGGCGTGGGCGTGGACACCCAGGGCGGGCCGCCGCGCAAGGATTACGCCGTGGAGTACCAGGGCTGGTCCAAGGTCTTCGTGCATCCCAAGCGCGAGGGCGGCGGCTTTGTGTTTCGGCGCGAGGGCCTCGCGGGCTGGAAGCTGGTCGCGGTGCAGATGGACTGAGCGGGTCCGGATTGCCTCAGCCCTGGTGCAGCTTTTTCATGACAAAGCGCCGGGCCAGGCGCAGCGCGCGGGCGTCGGCATCGGCCTGGCTTTCGCAGGCCTCGTCATCGGACACGGCCTCCAGCGGCGCGCCCGTGGCGCTGTCCTCGAGGCGGGCATGGGGCAGCCAGCGGCCAGGATGCGTGGCGTCGGCCTGTGAATCGGGCGTGATGCGAACGCCCATGTAGAGGATGCTGTCCATCGCGATCGCGGGTCCTGGCGTTTCAGCCGGCCAGAGGCGGACGGGGCAGGGCCAGCCATTCCTGGATGGCGGGATGCTGCCACTGGCGGCGCGCATAGGCGGCCAGGGGGGCGGGCACGGCATCGCCATTGAGCACCAGGCGGTTGAGCATCAGGGCCAGGTCCACATCGGCGATCGACCAGGCGCCGGCCACATGGTCGTGCTCTGTGCCGATGAAGGAGGCGGCCGCCGCGAACAGCTTGCGTGCCGCGGCCTGTCCCGCTTCCGACAGGGCCGTGGACGTGGGGCGGTAGAACACCACCGCCGTGCTGCGTTCGGCGCGCAGGGCCATCAGATCGCTGCGCAGCCAGGCCTGGACCTGGCGCACGCGTGCCCGCTGCCGTGCATCCTGCGGGTACAGGCGCTCGCCCTCGAAGCGGTCTTCCAGATATTCGGAAATGGCCGAGGATTCGGACAGGCTGAAATCGCCGTCCACCAGGGTGGGCACGCGTGCCGTCAGCGAGGTCGCCACATAATCCGCCGCCGTGTTCTGGCCGGTCGACAGGTCCAGCGTGCGCAACTCGACATCCAGGCGCTTGGTGCGCAGCGAGACGAAGACGGACATGGCATAGGGGGAGGCGAATTGCGAATCGGCGTAGAGCAGCATGGCGGCGCAAGGGCGGAATGTGAAAGGACAGCCGTCCATCCTAGCCCAGTCCTTCACCGGGCCTGAAAGTGCCGCCAGGCCCTTCGCCACGGGGTGCCAAAACATGACAACAACATTGCGGATGCGTCTGTGTGCGCATGACGTGCGCGGAGCGTCAAAGCGGACCGCAATCCGGTCCCCGCCGTGTGCATCCCGCCGATAGCATGGACGCAGGCCATCCGAAAGGCATCCCGCAGACCGTGGGAACGCCCCCGGTGGCAGCTCCGATCCACCTGGCAGAACCCTACCCATACGCTCTGCCGCGAAAAAGGTACGTCCATGCATTTCCTGTTCACCCTCCTGATGCGCAAGGCCTTGCAGGCCCTGGCAGGGGCCTGGGCTGTGCGCCCTGGCCGCGTCCGGATCATGGGCCCCATGCCCGCCGCCGGGCCGGACTCCCCTGTCCTGCATGAGGCGCCGGCCTGCGCGCCTGCGGGTTTCGGCCGCACGGCCCCAGCACCGGTCCCTGGCGTCCGGTGCGCCGCGTTGGGTGTGCGTTTCGGCGCGCGCACCATGCCGGCCGGCGTGATGCCGCGGTGGTCCCTGGTGCGGCCCTCGGGGACAGGCACAGGGGTGGCCGGGCCCGGGGCCGGCAGCCGGAATTCCGTGCCGCCCGACATCTCGGGTGAGCGGGGTAGGCATCTCCAGGCCAGATCCATCGGGAGCGCCTGCAGGCCCGGAATGCCCTGAAAGGGCCTGCCGGCAAGGCCGGGCCAACCAGATCCAGCCCTCGGACGTGCCGCATGTGCGTCCCTGGGGTCTTGTCCCTGCGCTCAAGTCGGCGCGGCTTGGGTCGAAGCACAATCCAGCGCGCGATGTGACTGCCGGAACACCGTTCCGGTCACGGTCATCGACGCATGCCCCTGTGTGTCCGGTAGGTCGCTGGCGGCTTTTTTCATCAGAACCATGCGATTGACGGCAAGAGGGAGTTCATGCGCGTTTCGTTCAATATTTCGGTGCGCGGGCTTTTGCACGCCCTCGCGCTGACCCTGGCTGCGGGCCTCGCACACGGGCAGGCCGCCGATCCGGGTCCTGCGGTCGGCGTGGGCGCACGGGTCCAGCCCGCCGATGCACCCCGCGAATTCCTGGCTGCCAGCAGCCTGGCTCCGGTCCAGGCCGTCAGGCCGCTGCGCGTGGAGCTGGGCACCTGGCTGCAGGTCCAGGCCTCCTCTGCAAGGACCGACGGCCTGCGGCAGGTGGGCGCCCAGCGCCCGAGCAGGCAAACCGCCAGCGCCGAGGCCCTGGGCTCTCAGTTGCAATGGAAGCGCTCGGTCAACGGCGGCTGGCTGGCCGCGGTCAGCGTACGCTCCGAGGGGGCCTATGGCCTGCGCCTGGGCGTGGAAATCGACCAATTGCCTGGCAGTGCGCTGCTGCGCGTCTATGCCCAGGGCCGGCGTGGCAAGGCCTATGAAATCGCGGGCCAGCGCGTGCTGCAAATCATCCAGGCCAACCAGGAAGCTGGCGATGCCAGCGCCAATGGCCGCACCTGGTGGACGCCCGACAGCGGTGGCGACGAGGCCACGCTGGAAATCGAGCTGCCCCCGGGCACGCCGCCAGACATGCTGCGCGTGGCCATTCCCCGGGTCGTGCATGTGCACGAGAACCTGTCGCTGCCAATGCGCGGCGAGGAGCAGATGGAAACCCAGGCGCTGGACTGTCAGCTGGACGTGGCCTGCTACGACGCCTATGCCACGCAGAGCAAGGCCGTGGCCCGCATGTATTTCGTCTCCGATGGGTCGGCCTATGTCTGCACAGGCACGCTGATGAACGACCTGGCCCAGAGCGGCACGCCGTATTTCCTGACCGCCAACCATTGCATCAGCAGCCAGACGGTGGCCTCCACGCTGGAGACCATGTGGTTCTACCGCTCGGCCTCCTGTACCGACCGGTCCTCCGCCGCCCAGACCCTCAGGGGGGGCGCCGTTTTGCTGTATGCCTCGGCCGACCAGGATGGCGCCCTGCTGCAGCTCAGGGAGGCGCCGCCTGCGGGTGCGGTGTTCGCGGCCTGGAGCACGGCCATGCCGGACCTGGGAGCCGACGTGGTGGGCATGCACCACCCCAAGGGGGGTCTGCAGAAACTCGCCTTCGGCAGGCTCCAGAGCGCACGCGACTGCACGCCTGGCGCAGCCGGTGGCTTCGCCTGTTCGACCCCGGGGCAGGGGGGCGGCAACTTCTACCGCATCGAGTGGTCGCAGGGCCGCACCGAAGGCGGCAGCAGCGGTTCGGGTCTGTTCGTGGACGGCAAGCTGGTGGGCACGCTGTATGGTGGCGCCAATGGCCAGGACAGCGGCACGAGCTGCAGCCCGTACAACGTCTCGTACTACGGCCGCCTGGACAAGCTCTACCCCGCCATACGGCAATGGCTGGAGGGCTCCCGCGCGCCCGCTTCGACCACCCAGCCTCCCGGTGCCAGCGTGCCTGCCACGCCGGGCTCGACCAGCGTGCGGGTTCCCGTCTACCGCTTCTTCAACACGCGCACGGGTGCCCACTTCTACACGGCCAACGTGGCCGAGCGCGACTACGTCATCGCCAACTACCGCGAGTTCCAGTACGAGAACGTGGCCTTCTATGCGGCCACGCAGCAGTTGCAGGGCCTGAGCCCCGTCTTCCGCTTCTACAACACCAGCACGGGCGCGCACTTCTACACCATCGACGCCTTCGAGCGCCAGCAGGTGAACATCTACTACAAGAGCTTCAAGGATGAGGGATCGGTCTGGTATGCGCTTGCGCAGGCCGGCACGGACTCCGTGCCCATGTACCGCTTCTTCAACCTGCAGACCGGTGCGCACTTCTACACCATCAATGCCGCCGAGCGCGATTTCGTGGTCGCCAACTATCCGGCCTTCAAGTACGAGGGCGTGGCCTACCAGGTCTGGAGTTCGCAGTAGGCGGCGGCAAGGCCACGGGCCGGCCGGGTCCACGCCTGGGCGGTTGCGTGGACCCTGGGGAGAGGCCGCTGTCGGCCTTTGAAAAGACGCCTTGATGACAGTGTGGTGCAGTAACCAACCCTAGGGTTGTAACTGATGTTTCATTTTCATTTTGTCCAATGGATTCAGTCCCGAGGGAGGAAATGGCTGGCTTGCAGCCATTGGCCTGCAGGGACTTTCCTATTTCCATAAACACAGTGAACAGCATGAAACGACACCTCCTCGCCCTTGCCGCCCTGACCCTCAGCGCCGGTGCCATGGCCCAAAGCTCCAGCGTGACCATTTTTGGCGTGGCCGACGTCTCGGTCGCCCATATCTCGACCTCCGGCAAGAACGTGACGGGCCTGGCCAACGGTGGCAATTCCAGCAGCCGTCTGGGCGTGCGTGGTGTGGAGGATCTGGGTGGCGGCCTGAAGGCCGACTTCTGGCTGGAAGGCAGCCTGAGCGTCGATGACGGCACTTCCGCCGGCCTGAAGTTCGACCGCCGCTCCACCGTCAGCCTGCTGGGCAGCTTCGGTGAAGTGCGCCTGGGCCGCGACAAGACCCCGGCCTACCAGAACCTGGAAACCTTCCATGCCTTTGGCGACACCGGCATGGGCGCCATCAATGGCCACAGCCTGATCAGCGGCTCGGCTGCCGGCACGCCCGAAGGCTCCAACCCCAAGCGCTTTTCCAATGGCATCAGCTACCTGCTGCCCAAGCTCGGCGGCGTGTACGGCCAGGTGACCCACAGCTTTGGCGAACAGGCTGGCGACAGCAGCCTGGCCAGCAGCACCGGCCTGCGCCTGGGCTACGCGGCGGGCCCGCTGAACGTGGCCACGGCCTTTGGCATCGTGCGCGGCGGAACGGCCGCTGCCGGCATGGACTACAAGACCTTCAACCTGGGCGCTTCCTACCAGATGGGCGCCTTCACGCCCATGGTGCTGATCGCCTCGGACCGTGGCAACAACAAGCGCGTGGACCTGTACAGCGTGGGCCTGAAGATGGCCCTGGGCCAGGGCGAACTGCGCGCCGCCTACTCCATGTACAAGGACAAGAAGCAAAGCGATGCCGACTCCCAGCGCCTGGCCCTGGGCTATGGCTACAAGCTGTCCAAGCGCACGGAACTCTACGCGGCCGTGGCCCACATGAGCAACGATGACAAGGCTGCGCGCAAGCTCGGTTCCGCGCTGGCGCCCACGCCCGCCACGGGCAAGAACATGACCGGCTACGAAATCGGCCTGCGCCACAACTTCTAAGCCTTGCCAGGCATGCGCGCCGTCGCGCATGCCTGGCTTGACGGGTTGGGCCTCCGGGTGGGGAAGCCTCCAGACCGTATCAAGCCAGCCCCGCGCATGCGGGGCTTTTTTGCGTGGGTCCTGGTGGGCCCGCGCTCAGCCCTGGCGCCTGGAGCGCGCCGTGGCCAGGCCTGCCATGCCCAGCAGGGCCGAGAGCAGGGCCAGGCCCCAGACCGATGTGCTGGGAACGGCCGCGGGTGCCACGACGACGGGCGGTGGGCTGGACCAGGTCAGGGCCACGCCCTGGGCCTGGGACGAGGAACTGCTGTCGGCGAGGGTGAGGTCGCACGAATCCGTCACCGTGTCGTGCGCTATGCACATGAAATTGTTCTGGATGGCTCCACCAGGCACACCGAACTCTGCCAGGGAAATGCGCGCGCCGGCGAAATGGGACGCGGGGTCTATCCAGCGCTGCAGCGTGATGGTGGCGCTGGTGATGGCGCCCGTGCCGTCCGTGGTGACGTTGAAGGCGCGGATCCTGACCTCCGGGTCGGTGCGGGCGTAGGTGTTCAGTCCATCGCTGAAGCTGTAACCGGTCAGTTGTGCGCTCACGTCGCCGCTGAAGGATGCGGGCAGGCGCGTAGCCACCGTGAACGAGCCCGAGGGGGCCATGGCCGTCGTGTAGTCCAGGCAGGGTGCAATGCTGCACGCAGGCACGAAGTTGGTGATGTTCGTATAGGTCCCGACCGGGGCTGCCGTATAGGTGACCGACTGGGCCGAGGCCATCAGGCAGGTGCCCAGCAGGGCGCTTGCCACGGCAGTCTTGAGGAAAGCTCTCACATCTGCTCCTACTTTGTGAATGGAGCATTCTATTGAATCTGGGTAAAAACAAATAGATGTGAAGCAATTCATTGCTTTCATCAATTGTCAGCGAGTACTGGCTTTGCGGCTCACACCTTCAATGAGCGCTCTATATCCGTCAGCTTGTAGCGGGCCAGGGCGAGATTGCCGCGTGCCTTGTCGAGCACCAGATACAGGAACAGTCCAGGGCTGTGGGGAATGAGCCGGATCAGGTGGTACTGGTCGCCCAGCGTGATCAGAATGTCTTCGATGCCCTTGCGCAGTCCCAGGGACTCCATGGTTTTGAGCTTGGCCCTGACCACCTGCGTGTTGCCTGCCGCAGCCAGCTCCAGGTCCATGCCCCCGCCGGCCTGGGCCAGGCACATGCCGCTCTGGTGATCCACCAGGGCGGCTGCGATCGAGCCTTCGATGGCCATAATGGATTGCATGGATTGGGATAAATTGCTTGTCATGGGAATCTCGCTTTTTCGGTAATCGCCATTTCCGCCCATGGAAAATCTGGCGGAGATTTTTGATATTTCCTCGATCAACACAAACCACAGGGTTTCAGAACTGCTGTCGGGTAATCGGTATAGCTGAACGGCAGGCTGGCTGGAGGCCAGCATCTGCCGTAGCGCAACCTCTTCCATGATGGCGCTGGGCATGAGAAAAAGGCGAATGCAATCCACCGCTTCATTCAATGCCTTTTGAAATAGCGCACTGGCCTGGCGCACCGAGCCGGGGCCAATCAGCAGCACCAGGGCCGATGGCCCTCCGGGGCTGCACAGAGGTTCGTCCGCACCCGGGGGACCGCCCCAATCCATGACGGGCGCGGCTTCGGACGCAGCCAGCCTCACCTGCATGCGGGGCTGGCCCGGTGCATAGGCCACCCCCAGCTTGGCCAGGGCGCGGCCGCCCAGGCTGGAGGTCAGATCGATTACCCGGATACCGGAACACATGTGGATGGGAGTGGTGGATGCACCGCACGGTACGGCGCGAAGACATAAACTCTAAATCAAATAGTTACATATGTTTCTGTACGGGCGCAAAACCGTTCTCCTGGTAGGAGTTTCCGTTTCTTCACGAGAAAGCAAACAATTGTTAATTATCAATGTCTTGAGAATTTTTCATCCCTGCCGTGCATGGCAATACACGGCGTAAGCCTATAAGTAAAAATGAAGCAAATGGATACAATGGTTTCCAGGTCGATTGGGCGGTCTTGAAAAGCCGTGCAGCGGCTTCGTGCGTACCGTGCCCACTCAGCGCGCAATACCAAGGTTCTTCCATGCGTGGCATCCGCTTCCTCCTGTCCAGGCTCGGCCTGTGTTCCGATTCCCCCAGTCCCCAGCTGAAGGCCTTGTACAGCACCCAGGCCGTCATCGAGTTCGATGGGCAAGGCCGCATCCTCTTTGCCAATGCGCGCTTCCTGGATCTGATGGGCTACCGCCTTGAAGCCCTGCGAGGCCAGCACCACCGCATCTTCATGGAGCCGGCCGATGCCGAGGGCCAGGACTACCGGGACTTCTGGGCCCGTCTCGGGCGCGGCGAGGCCTTCGTGGGACGCTGCCGGCGCATCACCAGCCAAGGGCGCGATGTGTGGCTGCAGGCCAACTACAGCCCGGTGCTCGACAGTCGCGGCCGGGTGGTGCGGGTCGTCAAATACGCCATGGACATCTCGGCCGAAGTGCTGCGCGACGCCGAGGCCAGCAGCCAGCTGGCCGCCGTGGGCAGGGCCCAGGCGGTGATCGAGTTCAGCCTGGATGGCCACATCCTGCGCTGCAACCGCAACTTCCTCGATGCCATGGGCTATGCGTCGGAGGACGAGCTGGTGGGCCGGCACCACAGCATGTTTGTTGCGGCACAGGAGCGCAACTCACCCGAATACGCGGCCTTCTGGTCGCATCTTTCACGGGGCAAGCATTACCGGGGCCAGTTCCGGCGCCTGGGGCGCCGTGGCAACGACGTTTGGATCGAGGCCCACTACAGCCCCGTGCTCGACCAGTCGGGCCAGCCCTTCAAGGTGGTCAAATACGCCACCGACATCACCCAGCGCTTCGAGGCCACGCGCCTCGTGCAGTCGGCCTTCGAGCAACTGCAGCAACTGGTGCGCGACAGCGCCGTCCAGGCCCTGGACGCCCATGCCCAGACCCGCGACGTCACCTGCCTCGCCCAGCGCGGCGATGCGGCCCTGGACAGTGCGGTCGACGCCATGTCCAGCATCTCGCGCGATTCCCGCCGCATCGGCGAAATGGTGGGCCTGATCGATGGCATTGCCTTCCAGACCAATCTGCTGGCACTCAACGCCGCCGTCGAGGCGGCGCGTGCGGGCGAGCAGGGGCGCGGCTTTGCCGTCGTGGCTGGCGAAGTGCGCACCCTGGCCAGCCGCTGCGCCGAAGCTGCCCGGGAAGTCAAATCCGTCATCGGCGCCTCCACGCAAAGCGTGCAACTGGGCTTCGAGCGCGTCAACGAGTCGGGCGAGATGATGAAGCAGATGCGCACGGCGGCGGTGAATGCCAGCGGCATCATGGACCGCATCATCCAGGCATCGCAGGCGCAGGACACACGCCTGGGCGAAGTGCGCGAAGCCGTTCTGCGCCTGGAGAACGTGGTCGTTCAGGGCTGAGGCGCGGGCCCCGCGTTCAGGCCAGCGGGCCCCATCCACCCTCGAACAGCTCCCGCAGCACGTCCAGATCCGGCATGCCCCGGCGGTCGTGGCGCTCCCCGTGCAGGGCGGCGGCCAGGTAGGTGATCTCCATCAGCTGCGCCATCCGCGCCACCATGCCGTGCACCACGGCCGGCTCCTGGCCGGCCTCGCCGGCGCCCAGGTGCAGCAGGGCCCGGGCCAGCTGCAGGGCCTCGTGTTGTGCCTCGCGGGCCAGCGCGCGCCAGGCGTGCGGCAACTGGCCGCCCCCGCTGTCTTCCTCGCCCTCCATCCGGGCCCACAGCGCCGACAGTGCAGGACGCGGGAACACGATGGCCTCGGGCGGTATGTCCGAAATTCTCGCCAGCTGCCCGGCCGCCTCGGCCAGCAGGGCGGACCGCTGCGCGGACTCCGCATCACCCGGCACCAGTCGTGCCGCGTTGATGCAGGCGGCCACGTCATAGGCCCTGTTGTGCCTATCCTTGCATGCAGGAGCCCGGGCGGCACGCCGCGATACATCGCTGGCAATGCGCAGCAGCCGGTCGGACTCTCCACTGTGCCGGTGGGCCTCATCGGTCATGGCTGCCTGCCGCAGCAGCCGGGCGGCATGCCGGAACAGGGTGCGGTCCTCGGCGGCCTGCAGGTCCTCGCCAGGCCTTGACTGGCGCCGGGGCCGAGGGCTTTTGGCGGCCTGCTTCATGGCCTGGCCGGACACGGCGGTTGGGGGACGCGCAGGGCGGACAGACCAGGGTGCAGGGCCTCGGCCATGGCCCTGCGTGGGCGGGGCAGGTGGGCTGGGGTGGTCATGTAGGATCCGGAGCGAAGTTGCTACAACATATGGCGAACTTTCACACACAAACGTGTGAAAGTCAATCTGATTTGGTATTCAAATGGATAATTTTCCTCAGAGACTGCGCGAAGAGCGGAAACGCCTCGGCCTGAGTCAGGACGGGTTCGGCGCTGCTGCGGGAGTCTCGAAGAATGCGCAGTTCAACTACGAATCTGGCACCCGGCTACCCGATGTGGGCTATCTGGGCAGAGTCCAGCAAATGGGGGCCGATGTTGTTTACCTGCTTATGGGGGTGCGCGCTTTCGATCCCAGCGCCGCGCCTCATGGCGAAGTAGCAGCCACGCTGCCAGAGCGCCTGCAGCAAGAGCGCAAGCGCCTGCAATTCACCGCGGTCCAGCTGGCCGACAAGGCCGGCGTGGACCGGGTGGCGCTGACGAAGTTCGAATCGGGCGAGCTGGTTCCCGATGCCACGGCCCTGCAGAAATTGCACGCGGCCGGCGTGGACGTGGCCCATGTGCTGCTCTCGCTGCGCGCGGGCAGCCATGCCGGTGCAGATGCCGATGACGGTACCCGGGCCCTGCTGCAGCACTACCAGCAGGCCGGCGAAGAGGCGCGCGCCGCGCTGCGCACGCTGGCGGCCCTGCTGGCTCGGTCGTCCTGAAGGCCCAGGATTTTCAGGCTGCCTGCGCGCCCTTTCCACATCGCTCTGTGCAGCTTGTCCCAAGCTGCCGAAAAAAATCAACAGAGGCACAGGCCATGAAGCTCACGGCGGACATGAGATTGCGCACAGGTGCGCCAGATGACTATCCCGAACTCCAGCTGGACGGGCGTTCGCTCGCCATCGTCATTGCGGAATTGACGAAGAACGCGGAAATCACGCAGCTGGTGCCAGCGCACTCCTGGCTCTGGGATAAAGAGGAGCTTGCGCTGGCGTGGGACCGCTTGCTGGCCTGCCATGTGGGGCAGGTATCCCATGTGCCGCTGCTCATATGCCCTGACGACATGGACCTGCACTGCACCGTGCTGGTGGCCGAGCAGAGCTGCCTGGACAGCGAATTTGTCTGGTCCCGTTTTGGCTTCGCCATGGACTGGGCAATGACCCATATCGAGTGGCTGCCGGCCATTGCACCGCTCAGCTTTCGCCGCGCGGACTTTGTGGATGAGGTCTTCAAATATGCGGAGCTTTGCGAGTGGTCGATTGAGATCTGAGGCGCATGCTGCGGAATACTGCATGGCCGGGATCGGCGCCGTGTAGGCCTGCGGGCGATGGGGCTTGCATGGGGCGTGCCTGGTTCCGGTGCTGACATAATTTGTTGCATGTCCATGCTTTTTCACCTTCGCTCATGCGGGATCTGGGTCCTTCGACGGCTGGCACTGGGCCTCTTGCTCTGTCCTGCACTCATCGCCTTTGCCGATGAACCGGTCAGCAAGGAGCTGCTGGATGCCCAGAAGGAGTTCCTGCTGCTGAAAATAGACAATGGCCGGGAAATTGTGCAAAAGGACATGGAGGCCATGAAATCCCGCATCGATGCATTCGACAAGCGGGTGGATGACCATGGCAGTCGTGTCGGCGATATAGGGCAGTCGGTGGATCGCTGGGCAATTGCCCTGGGGGGTATATTGGCCTTCCTCGGTTTGTTCGGCTATTTCTCCATCGCCAAAAAATCGGCGGATGAGGCCAATAAGGCCAGTGAGGAATGGTTCAGAAAAAATCAGAATAGCCTGCTGGAGCGCATTCAGGAGCTGGAACATGCCGCATCTCAAGGGCGCTTGAAAATTGATTCGTCTGTGAGCGATACGGAGAAATACAGCAAACAGGCGATGGAGCAGATGCAGAAGAGAATCAACGCCTCTGGCGAAAAGGCGCAGCCTATTAGCGAGGCGGGCGAAAAAGCCCTCCATCAAAGCGCTGAAGAACTCAAGGAAAAGCCGGAAGCGAATTACTCATTTGATGATTGGAATACGCGTGCGTTTGAAGCCTATCGTTCGGGAAAATATGAAGATGCGGCACTGTATTGGAAACGTGCGAGCACAGTGACTGGTGCAGGTTCAATTAATGCGCTGCAAGCAGGTTTCAATCGATCGGTTGCGCTGGGCGACCTCAAGCGATTTGGTGAAGCACTTGAGAGCTACGGGCAATTGATCGATGCCTACTTCGATGACCCCATGCTTGCTATTCGAGAGCAGGTGGCTCGTGCTATGTTCAACAAAGGAATCACCTTGGGACAGATGCATAAGCCGAAGGAGGAGGTGGCAGTTTACGAACAGCTGATTGCCACGTACTGGGGTGACGCCACACCAGCACTTCGCGAGCAGGTGGCCGGGGCCATGTTCAACAAGGGGATCACCCTGGGGCAGATGCAGAGGCCGGAGGAGGCGTTGGCCGTCTACGAACAGCTGATTTCCACCTACGCACGTGATTCCACACCAGCACTTCGCGCGCAGGTGGCTGCGGCTATGCTTGGCAAGGGAATCACCCTCGGGAAAATGCAGAATCTTAAGGATGGGGTGGCCGTCTACGAACAGCTGATCGCCACCTACGCGGGTGATGCCACGCCAGCGCTTCGCGAGCAGGTAGCCAAGGCCATGCTCAACAAGGGGGTTATCCTTGGGCAGATGCAGAAGCAGGGGGAAGAGGCGACCGTCTACGAGCAGCTGATTGCCACGTATGCGGGTGATGCCACGCCAGCGCTACGCGCGCAGGTGGCCAAAGCCATGCTTAATAAGGGGATCATCCTCGGACAGATGCAGAGGCTGGAGGATGAGGTGGCTGTCTACGAGCAGCTGATTGCCAAATATGTGAGTGATGCCAAGCCAGCGCTTCGCGAGCAGGTGGCCAGAGCCATGCTTGGCAAGGGAATCACGCTCGGACAGTTGGAGAAGCAGGAAGATGAACTGGCCATCTACGAACAGCTGATTGCCATGTACGCGGATGATGCTTCGCCAGCGCTTCGCGAGCAGGTGGCCAGGGCCATGCTTTGCAAGGGAATTTCCCTAGGACAGATGCAGCGGCCAGAGGAGGGTGTGGCCGTTTACGACCAGCTGATTGCCGCATACGCGGGAGATGCCACGCCAGCGCTTCAAGATCAGGTCGCGCGGGCCTATAACGGCAAAGGCTTTCAGTATCTTTTAAAGGCCAAGCGAGAGTGGTCAGACAAAGGCCTCGTTGCGGAGCTACTGCGGCAGGCAAAGGCAGACCTGCTTGCAGGCCTTGAGTTGGGGAGCGGCGATGGCATGTTGCGAGGCAATCTCGCCTACGTGCAGTGGCTATTGGGTGACACGGAGGATGCGAGGCAAAGTTTCAGTCAGGCATTGAATGATGCCAAGAGCGCTGAGGTTGCTGAAAAGCTGTACCGGGCCACACTGGATGACATTGCACAGCATTCGATCGACGAAGACGCGGCCTTCCGTGAAATGGTCGATGTGGCCTGGAGCAGGCATCAGGCTGGGACGGCTGGCTAAGGGCTTTGTTGTCTGGCCGCTTCACATGAGGGCAGATGCTGCAAAGCAACTCTGACCCTGAAGCGCAGGGCAGAAATCGCCTGCTCCATTTTTTGCCCTGCAAAAAGAAAAAGGCCGGAAGCTTCTGAAAGCTGACGGCCTTGTCATGGTCCCCTCGACAGGAATCGAACCTGTATCTGACGCTTAGGAGGCGTCCGTTCTATCCATTGAACTACGAGGAGGCAAGACCACGATTGTAAACCCATGCGACCCTGGCACCGCAGACCGCGCCCCATGCGGCCTGCGGTGGGGGCTCAGTCCTTGCGCACGGTGTAGATCAGGTCCATGGCGCTGGTTTCGCCGGTCTGGCCGCGCAGGGTGAGGCGGCGCGAGAGGTCGTAGAAGATGTACAGCGTGCCCATGGCGCCCGAGAGGCTTTGCTCGTAGGTGACATAGAGGTCGCTGGACAGGCGCTTGCCCAGGGTGAGGGCGGCGCCGGTGGAGCCGTCGCCGCCCGGGCCCTTGAAGCCGATTTCGTCCAGGCCCAGGTTGCTGGCGATCTTGCCGCTGTTGTTGCGGCCGCCGCTGAGCAGGGACAGGGCGGCCTGCTGGAGCAGGGCGCTTTCGGCGCCGCCGGTGGCGGGGTCGCGGCCCATGACCACCCAGGACAGCTTTTCGGCATCGGGCAGTTCGGGGTCGGAGTACAGGCGCACGCGCGGGGCGTTGGCCGTGCCCTGGACCTGGACGCCGGCGCGCACGGCGATGTTGGGCCGCAGGGCCAGGATGTCCAGCGAAGGGTTGGCGTAGGGGCCGTTGAAGCGGATCAGGCCGGTTTCCACGTCCAGCGACTGGCCCCAGGCGCGGTAGCGGCCCTGCACGGTACGGATTTCGCCCGTGATGCGCGGCGGACCGCCGGCCACGGTGGGGCCCTGCACCTCCAGCGCACCTTCCAGGCGCGTGGTGATGCCATAGCCCTGCAGGGCGAAGTCGCGGCCCAGGTCCAGCTTGACGAGGATGTCGGGCAGCTTGCGTGTTTCGGCGCGGGCCTGGGCCTTTTGCGCGGCCTGCTGCTGCTTGCGCGCAGCCTCTTCCTCGGCCTTGCGCGAGGCGGCGGAGTGCACGACCACGTCGGAGTCCAGCGAGGGGGCCGATTCCTCGGGCAGGATGATGGTGGCACGGTCGGTGCTCAGGTCGCCGCGCAGCGTGAACTGGCCCTGGTCCAGTTGGGCGCGCAGATCGCCCGAGACGCTGACCTGGCGGTCGGCGCGCACCAGGACCTGGAGCTTGCGGGCCTGGGCGCGCAGGTCCATGGTCAGGCCGGAGTTGCTGCCGTCGGCGCTGGGCGGCTCCCAGCGCACGAAGCCCGAGCCCGTGAGCTCGCCGCCTTCGCGCGGGGCCGCGCTGAGGTTGCCGCTGTAGCCCAGGATGCGCGCATTGCTGCCGCGCCCGCCCTGCAGGCGCAGTTCGGTCAGGTCCAGCCGGTTGCCCTGCAGGCGGGCGCGCAGCACGCCGTTTTGCAGGTCGATGCCGTCCAGAGCGGACAGGATGCTCAGGCCCTCGGCCGAGAGCTCGCCCTGCCACTGCGGGTTCTGGCGATCGCCGCCGATGTCGGCCTTGGCCTGTAGCGAGCCGGTGACGCGCCAGCCCGGTGGCGCGAACAGTGCCCAGATGCCGATGTCGGGCATGCGCGCGTCGATGCGGCCGGACAGCGGTGCCTTTTCGGGCCAGGTCCAGCTGCCGTCCTGCTGGGCCAGACGGGTGCCCAGCTGGGCCGTGAGGGTGCCGGCGCGTTCGCTGTCCCAGTCGATGCGTGCCTGCACGTCGTCGCCCTGGGCGCGCACGCTGACACGGGCTTGCTTGATGTGGGCGCGCATGCCGGCACCGCGCACTGTGCGGGTGCGCACTTCGCCAGGCTTGCCGGCGCTGGGGCCGGTGGTGCGGATGACCGTGGTGCCCGAGCCGTCTTCCACGGCCAGGCGCAGGTCGCCGCCCGCACGCTCGACCAGCAGCTCGGCCTTGAGCGCGGGGCCGGTGGTGTCCAGGTCCCAGCGCGCATTGAAGCTGAGGTCGCCGCTCAGGCCCATGGCCGCCAGCGGCGGCTCGTCGGCCATGGACAGGGCATCGACCCAGGCCAGGGGCAGGGCCTGGGCGCGGCCCGTGCTGCGCACGGTCCATCGGCCATCGCCGCCGTGGGCGACCTGGCTGTCGTCCCAGGCCAGCAGCACGGGCTGAGGGGGCTCGGCATTGGCGCGGCGCTGTGCCAGGGTGGGCGGGGTGACCTGCAGGCTGGCGGCCGAGATGGCATAGGCGGTGGCCAGCACGGTGCGGCCCGAGGTGCGCTGGGCGATCTGCAGGCCCTGGCTGCCGGCCAGCTGCAGTTGCCAGGGGCCGGGGTGGTCCTGGCCCGGATGCAGGCGGGCCGTCAGCGAGGCGATGCGGGCCTGCCAGTCCAGCGGCGCGGCGCCACGCCCCGTGGCCAGGCCGGCCTGCAGGGCGGTGTCGATCTGGGCGGTCTGGCTGCCGCGCCGTGCCTGGCCGGCCAGCGTGAGATCGGCCTGTTCAGGCGCGCCCTTGAGGTCCAGGCGCAGCGTGGGCAGTTCCAGCGCCTGTTCGGGGGGCGTGCCGGCGGGCAGGTAGCGCAGCTGGCTGGCCTGCAGCGCGGCCTGCAGCTGCAGGCCGCTGGCGGGCAGGGGCTGTCCGGGGGCGGCGGCCAGGCGCTTTTGCAGGGCACCCCAGCCACCACGCCAGCTGGCGTCGAGCTGGGCCTGGCCTTCGAGCAGGGCACCGGCCAGCGGGTCGTTCACGCCGGGCAACTGGCGCAGCCACTGCGTGAGCGCGGTGAGGGAGCTCAGCTTGAGCCGGGTGCCGCCCTGGCCCGCCGTGGGGCTGATGTGGCCGTCCAGCGAAAGCTCGGCCCCGGGCAGCCGGGCCTGGAGCACGGTCTGCAGCCTTTGCTGGGCGGTGTCGAATTGCAGGCTGCGGCTGCTGACCGATGCCTGCAGTGCGTCGATCTGCAGGTTCTCCAAGGTGAGAACAGGCTGGGCCCAGCGGCCCTGGGTGGCGAGCTTTTCGATGCGCAGCGGCTGGTGCTTGCCACCCTGGGCAGCGGCTGCGGCACGGATGTCCACGCGGAAATCGACCTGCTGTTCGGCATTGGCGCTGGCACGCAACTCGCCTTGCAGCGGCGCGGCATCGAGGGTGCTGTACAGGCTGGCGGGGTCCAGGCGCTGGACCGTGGCCTGGCCTTCGAAGACCTGGGTGGCGGGCTCGAAATGGCCCTGGGCCGTGATGGAGCCCGTGCCGACGGAGATCTGCGCCTGTTCCAGCTGCCATTGCCGGCCGTCATAGCGCACCGAGGCGTCGATCTGGTCCAGCGGCAGGCGCTGTCGGTCCCAGGGACCGGGCAGGCTGTTGTTCAGCCGCGTCTGCAATTGCCAGACCGTGGTGGCAATGGCGGAGCCGGGGGCCTGGGCCGCCTCCGGCGCTTGCGCCGCATTCTGTGCCGCCTGTGCGGAGTCGGGGGCCGAGCCGTCGGGGCCGGCCTGCAGTTCGCCGCTGATGCGCGTGCGCGGACCCTGGGGCCAGAAGGCGGCGATGTCCAGCTGGCTGAACTGGGCGCGGGCGGTCTGCAGCGGCTGGGGCTGCCAGGGGCGGACGCTGGCCTCGATGTCGGCGTGCATGGGCTCGGCCGCGGGTTGGGGGTCAGGTCCGGCCTGCTGGCGGCCCTTGCCCCGGGTGGCCTTGGCCGTGGACGAGGTCGGTGGCGTGGCCGCGGGCGTCTCGCCAGCCAGGGCATTGACCTGGAGCTTGAGGCCCAGCTGCGCGGCGGCCGTGGCCAGGGTGCCGTCGATCTGCGCGCGGGCCTGCACGGCCAGGGGCGCGGCCGGGGTGGTCTTGCCGTCCTGTGGGTTCAGGGCCGGGGCCTGCAGATCGCCCCGCAGTTCGGCCTCGACGGCCATGGGTGCGCGTGCCTGCAGGCGCAGCCGGGCCTGGTAGTTGCCATCGGCCCATTGCAGATCGCGCACGTCGAGCCGGTGCTCGTTGCCGTCATAGGCATAGTGGCCCTGCAGGCCCAGCACCTCGGCCCGGGGCGGGCCCTGCCAGACGATGCGATCGACGTGGAAGGGCACGTCGATCTTCACGGGCAGCACCAGTTGCTGCAGGGGCTCCACGGGCTGTTTGTCCTCGGGGTCGGGCGTGCTGGCGATGTCCAGTTCGGCGATGCGTACTTCGCCCAGGCGCACGGTGCGCGACAGCAAGGGGCGCAACTGCCACGCGATGGTGGCATCGCGCAGTTCCACCTTCATGGTGGGGCTTTGCCACTGCAGCCAGCCGATGCGGCCGCCCTGGCGCAGCGTGCCGGTGACCTCCCTGGCCTGCAGGCTCTGGCCCTGGGGCAGCCAGCCGGCCACGCGCTGCAGGGTGGTGGCCAGCGAGTCGGCCCGGCCGCTCCACCACCAGGCCGAGCCCAGGGCCGCTGCCAACAGCAGGACCAGGGCGAGGCCGGACCACAGCAGGGCGCGCAGCCAGCGGCGGCGGCGGCGCGGCGCGGGTGCGGCCGGGGGCGCGGCCGCAGGGCCTGGCGCGCCGGGGGACTCGGAAGGGACGGGAGTGTTCAAGCGGGAGTCCACCATGGTCAGAAGTTGAAGCCCAGTCGCAGGTGCAGGCGCAGCTGCTTTTCCTGGGCACCCCAGGCGATGTCGGCCTGCACGGGGCCCACGGGGCTGCGCCAGCGCAGGCCCGTGCCCACGCCGACACGCATGTACATGGCGTTCAGGGCGTCGCCCACGGTGCCGGCGTCGATGAAGACGGCGTGCTCCCAGTCCTGGGTGTTGCCCTTGAGGACGATGGGCCGCTGCCATTCGACGCTGCCCACGGCCATGTAGCGCCCGCCGATGACCTGGCCGCTGTTGGTGCGTGCGCCGATGCTCTGGTAGCCGTAGCCGCGCACGGTGTTGTCGCCGCCCGTGATGAACAGCTGGGTGACGGGCAGGTCGGCGTCCTTGCGTGCCAGCACGGCGCCGCCCGAGGCGCGCAGCGCCAGGCGGCTGCGGCGCTTGGTCTCGGGATCGGCCTCGCCGACGGGAATGAGGCTGAGCCAGCGGCCCGAGACGCGGCCGAAAGGCGTGCGCTCGGGGGTCAGCGTGGTGCCCGCGCCGACCTCCCAGGCAAAGCCGAAGCCCGATGAGGGGGCCAGCGTGCTGTCGAAGTAGCGGCCTGTCCAGCCATAGTTGGCCGTGACCGAGGAGCTGGACGGCGGCGCGCCCACGCCCTGGGTCTTGGCGTAGTCGTACTGCAGGTAGTAGTTGCGGTCGATGTGGTCCTCGGACTTGGTGCGGCCGGCCCGCAGCTGCAGGCTGTTGACATCGAAGTCGCCCGAGGGCGCGCGTTCGGCCTTGGCCGAGGTGAACCAGCGCCACAGGGTGTCGTCGGGCAGGGCCGTCCACTGGGTGGAAAGCAGCGGGTTCTTGCGGTCCAGGCGCAGGCGCGTGACGGCGCGCCAGCCTATGCCGGGCAGCCGGTTGTGGATGTGGTCCACGCTCAGGCGCGGGCCGGTGTCCGTGCTCATGCCCACGCCGAACACCCATTTCTGCAGCTGGGCCTCGCGCACCTGGGCGATGACGGGCGTGGTGACCTGGCGGCCCTGGCGCCTGATGGCCTCCTCGTCCTCGGCCGCGCTCTCGCCCTGCTGGGGCACGTCGGCCAGGGTCAGGAAGACCGAGTCGTAGTAGCCGCTGCTGGCCAGGCGCAGCTGGGCATCGACCAGGGCGGTCTGGTCATAGACCTCGCCCTCGGGCAGGCGGGCGATGCGGGCCGTGCCCACGGGGTCGTAGCGCTGCGAGCCTTCGATGCGCAGCGGCCCGAAGGTATAGGCCGGTCCCGGCGCATAGGCCACGCTGACATCGGCCTGCTGGGTGTCGGCATCGATGTCGGCCAGGCTGGAGTCGATGCGCGCCAGCGGGTAGCGCCTTGCCTGCAGGGTGCGCAGGCCCTGGCTCTTGGCCTGGCTCCAGTCCGATTGCGAAAAGCGCTGGCCCGGCTGCAGCGGCCACTGGCTCTCTATGGTGGCGCGCTGTGCGGCGCCGTCGGGGTCGTCGGCATTGACGCCGGCAAAGCGCACTTGGCTGCGTGCGATGGTGGCAGGCTCGCCCGGGTCGACCTTGACCGTGACTTCCAGCGGAGCCTCCTCGCTGTCCGGCGTCT
This sequence comes from Burkholderiaceae bacterium, assembly GCA_031253795.1. GTDB lineage: Bacteria > Pseudomonadota > Gammaproteobacteria > Burkholderiales > Burkholderiaceae_C > Comamonas. Next base: position 935 of record JAIRVR010000008.1, on the reverse strand, counting down.
CCTTGATCTCGACCGAGACCGTGGGGCTGAAGTAGCCCAGCGTGCCTATGAGTTCGCGCACATTGGCGTCGGTGGCGCCCAGCAGCCGCGTGAGTTCGCGCCGCTGCAGATCGCTCTGGTAGCGGTAGCGGCGCAGTTCGAGGTGCTTTTCCAGCAGCTCGCGCACTTGCTTGGGGGCGTCGACGACCAGGGTGAAGGCCGGGTCGCCGGTGGCGGCGACCAGGGAGGGGTCCTGTTCCTCATTCTTGGATGGCAGGAGACTGCAGCCGCCGAGGAGCAGCGCGGCACTCAGCAGAAACAAAAACGCCGGCCCTCGTGCCGGCGCAGTTGCGGAGGGGAGCTTGGGCATCGCCCTATTTTGACAGCAGGCGCATGGCCTCCTCGAGACCTTTGAGTGTCAAAGGGTACATGCGGTTGCCCATGAGCTGCTGGATGACGCTGATGCTCTGGCGGTACTGCCACACGCCCGGAGGCTCGGGATTGATCCAGGCGAAGCGCGGGAAGGCATGGGTCAGGCGCTGCAGCCATTCGGCGCCGGGCTCCTCGTTCATGTACTCGACGCTGCCCCCGGGCTGCAGGATTTCGTAGGGGCTCATGGTGGCGTCGCCCACGAAGATCAGCTTGTAGTCCTTGTTGTACTTGCGGATGATGTCCCAGGTCGGGAACTTTTCGGCGAAGCGGCGGCGGTTGTTCTTCCACATGAAGTCGTAGACGCAGTTGTGGAAGTAGTAGAACTCCAGGTGCTTGAACTCGCTCTTGACGGCCGAGAACAGTTCCTCGACGCGCTGCACATGCTCGTCCATGGTGCCGCCCACGTCCATGAGCAGCAGCACCTTCACGTTGTTGTGGCGCTCCGGGATCATCTTGATGTCCAGGTAGCCGGCATTGGCGGCCGTGCTGCGTATGGTGTCGGGCAGGTCCAGCTCCAGCTCGCC
>JAIRVR010000035.1 GCA_031253795.1 Burkholderiaceae bacterium | reverse complement strand
TGAGGACCACGGGGTCCAGGTGGTGTGCGTTGGCGCGGTGTTCCCGGCGCTCGGCGGGAGTCAATTGAATTTGGGGCATGGCCGTATTATCGAGGCTGAAAGAATCCAGCATGAAAGTCCAAACAAAAAGCAAGAAGGTCAACAAGGCATGGCTCAACAGCCATGTCAACGATCCCTATGTCAAGGCCGCCCAGAAGGACGGCTACCGCGCGCGCGCTGCCTACAAGCTCAAGGAGATCGACGAGCAGCTCAAGCTGATCCGTCCCGGCGACACCGTGGTCGACCTGGGCTGCACGCCCGGGGCCTGGAGCCAGTATGTGCGCCGCCGCCTGTCGCCCGATGGCGCGGCGGTTGGCCAGCTCAACGGCCGCATCATCTCGCTGGACCTGCTGCCCATGGAGCCCATCGAGGGCGTGCAGTACATCCAGGGCGATTTCCGCGAGGAGTCCGTGCTGGCCCAGCTGACCGAGGCGCTGCAAGGGGGCAAGGCCGATATCGTCGTCTCTGACATGGCGCCCAACCTGTCGGGCAATGGCACGACCGATGCGGCGCGCGTGGCCCATCTGGTCGAGCTTGCCGTTGATTTTTCATGCCACCATATGAAACCCGAGGGCGCCCTGGTGGTCAAGCTCTTCCATGGCGGCTCCTACGACGAGATGGTGGCGCTGTTCCGCCAGACTTTCAAGGTCGTCAAGCCCATCAAGCCCAAGTCCTCGCGCGACAAGTCGTCCGAGACTTTTCTGGTGGGCATGGGCCTCAAGTGAGGCTTGCTGCCACCCTGCCGCAGCCTGCCCCAGGTCAAGACCGCATTCAAGCTATGGCTGCTATAGAGGGATATATGCGGCCTGCCAGCTTGAAACACCTAAAATGGACCGTAAATAGGCTCAGCGCGTGCTGCAAGCCGTGTTGTCTGTATTCCCATTGGAGCCCCGCTTGAACAATCAGTGGTTTTCAAAAATCGCCGTCTGGCTGGTCATCGCCATGGTGCTGTTTACGGTGTTCAAACAATTTGACACCCGCGGCGGCGCTGGCGCGTCCCATCTCGGCTACTCCGAATTCCTGGAAGAGGTGCGCAGCAACCGCATCAAGAGCGCAACCATCCAGGAAAGCCCCGGTGGCACCGAGATCGTGGCCACGACCAATGACGACCGCAAGGTGCGTACCACGGCCACCTACCTGGACCGTGGGCTGGTGGGCGACCTGATCAACAACAACGTCAAGTTCGACGTCAAGCCGCGCGAAGAAGGCTCCGTGCTCATGACCCTGCTCGTGAGCTGGGGTCCCATGCTGCTGCTCATCGGCGTGTGGGTCTACTTCATGCGCCAGATGCAGGGCGGCGGCAAGGGTGGTGCCTTCAGCTTCGGCAAGAGCAAGGCGCGCATGCTCGACGAGAACAACAATACGGTGACCTTCGCCGACGTGGCGGGCTGCGACGAGGCCAAGGAAGAGGTCAAGGAAGTCGTGGACTTCCTCAAGGACCCCAACAAGTTCCAGAAGCTTGGCGGTCGCATTCCGCGTGGCCTGCTGCTGGTCGGCCCTCCGGGCACGGGCAAGACGTTGCTGGCCAAGTCCATCGCCGGCGAGGCCAAGGTCCCGTTCTTCAGCATCTCGGGTTCGGATTTCGTGGAAATGTTCGTTGGCGTGGGTGCTGCCCGCGTGCGCGACATGTTCGAGAACGCCAAGAAGAATGCTCCCTGCATCATCTTCATCGATGAAATCGACGCCGTGGGCCGCCAGCGTGGTGCGGGCCTGGGTGGCGGCAACGACGAGCGCGAGCAGACACTCAATCAGATGCTGGTCGAGATGGACGGCTTCGAGACCAACCTCGGCGTCATCGTGGTGGCGGCGACCAACCGCCCCGACATCCTGGATGCCGCACTGCTGCGCCCCGGCCGCTTCGACCGCCAGGTCTATGTGACGCTGCCCGACATCCGCGGCCGCGAGCAGATCCTGAACGTCCACATGCGCAAGAGTCCCGTGGGCCAGGACGTGAACCCCGGCGTGATCGCGCGCGGCACGCCCGGCATGTCGGGCGCCGATCTCGCCAATCTTTGCAACGAGGCTGCCCTGATGGCCGCGCGCCGCAATGCGCGCACCGTCGAGATGCAGGATTTCGAGAAGGCCAAGGACAAGATCATCATGGGCCCCGAGCGCAAGAGCATGGTCATGCCCGAGGAAGAGCGCCGCAACACGGCCTACCACGAGGCCGGCCATGCCCTGATCGGCAAGCTGCTGCCCAAGTGCGATCCCGTGCACAAGGTCACCATCATCCCGCGCGGTCGTGCGCTGGGCGTGACCATGAGCCTGCCCGAGAAGGACCGCTATTCCTATGACAAGGAGTACATGCTCAACCAGATCGCCATGCTTTTCGGTGGACGCATCGCCGAAGAAGTGTTCATGAACCAGATGACCACGGGCGCGAGCAATGACTTCGAGCGTGCCACGCAGATCGCGCGCGACATGGTCACGCGCTATGGCATGACCGATGCCCTGGGCCCCATGGTCTATGCCGAGCAGGAAGGCGAACCTTTCCTGGGGCGCTCCATGAGCAAGACCAACAATGTCAGCGAACAGACCATGCAGAAGGTGGACCAGGAGGTGCGTCGCATCATCGACGAGCAGTACCACCTGGCACGCAAGCTGATCGAGGACAACGCCGACAAGATGCATGCCATGGCCAAGGCCATGCTCGACTGGGAAACCATTGATGCCGAGCAGCTGGACGACATCATGGCCGGCCGTGCTCCGCGGCCCCCCAAGGACTTCGTGCCGCGCAATCCGCCGTCTTCCGATGGTGGCAACTCCTCGGGCGGAACGCCCGCAGTGGACGCCGAACCTTCGCCGACCACGGCCTGAGCTGCCGAAGCAGGCCAGGGCAATCCGCAGAAAAAGGGCCCCTTGGGGCCCTTTTGCGTTGCCGGCCTTCCGACCTGATGTTTTTCGCGCTCCGGCTGGGGCGCGGTTTTCCTGGAGATTTCATGGCCCGTCAATGGCAGACCTCGCGCTTCGTGCTGGACCTTCAGCGCCCGCTGGTCATGGGCATCGTCAACGTGACGCCCGATTCTTTCTCCGATGGCGGCCGGCACGCCACGGCAAGCCAGGCTCTGCGTCATGCCGAGCAACTGGTCGCCGAAGGTGCCCATATCCTCGACATCGGCGGTGAGTCCACGCGACCTGGATCGCCGGCGGTGGCTCTGGACGAAGAACTCAGGCGGGTGCTGCCCGTGGTGCGCGAAGCCGCCAGGCTGGGCGTGCCGGTTTCGGTGGACACCTACAAGAGCGAGGTCATGCAGGCCGTGCTCGACCTGGGGGCCGACATCATCAACGACATCTGGGCGCTGCGCCAGCCCGGCGCGCAGCAGGCCGTGGCTGCGCACCCGAACTGCGGCGTCTGCCTGATGCACATGCATGGCACGCCGCAGGACATGCAGGCCCATCCCATGCAGGGCGATGCCGTGCCCGAAGTGCTGGGCTTTTTGCAGCAGTGCAGCCAGGCCCTGGAGGCGCTGGGCGTGGCACGCGAGCGCATCGTCTGGGACTACGGCATAGGCTTTGGCAAGAGCGTGGCACAGAATTTTTCCTTGCTTGCACGCCAGCGCGAGCTGCTGGGCCTAGACTTTGCGCTGTTGGCCGGCTGGTCGCGCAAAGGCTCGCTGGGCCAGGTCAGCGGTCTGCCACAGGGCCGGCGCATGGTGCCCAGTGTAGCGGCGGCCCTGCTGGCCGTGGAGCGCGGTGCGCGCGTGGTGCGTGTGCACGATGTGGCCGACACCGTGGCCGCGCTCGGCGTCTGGCAGGCCATGCAGGACAATGACAGCCGCAATGCTGCGCCAGACAACCATTGAACAACAAGGAGCACTATGGCACGCAAGTATTTCGGTACCGATGGCATCCGCGGCCTCGTGGGCCGTACGCCCATCACGCCCGACTTCGCCCTGCGCCTGGCCCATGCGGTCGGCCGCGTACTTCGGCGCAGCGAGGCGCGTCCCCTGGTCCTGATCGGCAAGGACACGCGGATCTCGGGCTATATGCTGGAAAGCGCGCTGGAGTCGGGCTTCAATTCGGCCGGTGTGGATGTGATGCTGCTGGGGCCGCTGCCCACGCCGGGCGTGGCCTATCTCACGCGGGCACAGCGTGCCAGCCTGGGGGTGGTCATCAGCGCCAGCCACAATCCCTACTATGACAACGGCATCAAGTTCTTCAGTGCGCAGGGGACCAAGCTTCCCGATGCCTGGGAAGAAGCCGTGGAGCTGGCATTGTCCGAGGACCCGGCCTGGGTGGAGTCGGCCGAGCTGGGCAAGGCCAGGCGCCTGGAGGATGCGGCCGGCCGCTATATCGAGTTCTGCAAGAGCACCTTCGATCATGCACTCACGCTCAAAGGCGTGAAGATCGTCGTGGATGCCGCGCATGGCGCGGCCTACCAGATCGCCCCCAAGGTGTTTCACGAATTGGGTGCCGACGTGGTGGCCATCGGCTGTACTCCCGACGGTCTGAACATCAACGAAGGCGTGGGTGCCACGCATCCCGAGGCCTTGGTGATGGCCGTGCGCGCCAACCGCGCGGACTTCGGCGTGGCCCTGGATGGTGATGCGGACCGCCTGCTCCTGGTGGACTCGGCGGGTCGCCTCTACAACGGCGACGAGCTGCTTTACCTGATGGCCGCGGACCGTCTGGCCCGTGGTGAAAGTGTGCCAGGCGCCGTGGGTACGCTGATGACCAATATGGCCGTGGAGCAGGCGTTGAAAGACCAGGGCGTGGGCTTTGTGCGCGCCAAGGTGGGAGACCGCTATGTGCTCGAAGAACTGCACCGCCAGGGCTGGAATCTGGGCGGCGAGGGTTCGGGGCATTTGCTGGCGCTGGACAAGCACACCACGGGCGACGGCCTGGTCAGTGCCCTGCAGGTGTTGCAGGCCTGCGTGCGTTCGGGCCGCACGCTGTCGCAATGGCTGGCCTCGGTACAGCTGTTTCCCCAGGTCCTGCTCAATGTGCGGCTGCAGCCCGGCCAGGACTGGAAGCGCAATGTCCAGCTGGAGCAGGCCACCGAAGCCGTCAAAGCCGAACTGGGTGGTTCGGGCCGCGTTCTCATCCGTGCCAGCGGTACCGAACCCTTGTTGCGCGTGATGGTGGAGGCGCGCGACGGTGAGCAGGCCAGCCGCTGCGCCGAGCAACTGGCCAGCGCGGCGCGCAACTCTCCTGTGGCCTGAGCTTTGCCGCTCAGCCCTGCCTGCGCAAGAATGCTTCCAGTGCCTCGGGTGTCAGTGGGCGGCTGAAGTGGTAGCCCTGGGCCTCGTCGCAGCCCTGCTCGCGCAGGAACTGCAGCTGGGCCTCGGTTTCCACGCCCTCGGCCGTGGTCTGCATGCCCAGGGCCTGCGCCATGCGGATGATGGCGCTGACGATGGCGCGGTCATTGCCGTCGTGGTCCAGGTCCTGGATGAAGGACTGGTCGATCTTGAGCTTGTAGATCTGGAAGCGCTTGAGCTGGCTCAGCGATGAATAGCCGGTGCCGAAATCATCCATGGCCAGGCGCACGCCGCGTTCACGCAGGCGGTCCATGGTGGCCGTGGCCTGGTGGGGATCCTGGATGGCCACGCCCTCGGTCAGTTCCAGTTCCAGCGAGTCCGCCGGCAGATCGCTGTCCATCAGGATGCGCGTGATGATCTCGGGAAGCTGCTGCTGGTGGAACTGTATGGCCGACAGATTGACGGCCACCTTGAGGTCGCGCAATCCTGCACGGCGCCAGGTTTGCAGCTGCTGCATGGCACTGCGCAGTACCCATTCGCCGATCTGCAGGATCTGGCCGCTGTCTTCGGCCACGGGAATGAATTCGGCCGGCGAGATGGTGCCCAGCTCGGGGTGTTCCCAGCGCAGCAGGGCCTCGACGCTGCGCACATGGCCCGTGCTCAGCGTGATCTGGGGCTGGTAGTGCAGATAGAGCTGGTTGCGCTCCAGGGCCCGGCGCAGTGCGTTTTCCAGCTGCAGTGCGCGCAGGGACTGGGCCTGCATCTGGGGCGTGAAGAAGCGGTAGGTGTTGCGGCCGGCCTGCTTGGCGTGGTACATGGCCGCGTCGGCTGCCTGGGTCAGGGAGTCGATGTCGTGGCCGTCGGCGGGGTACAGGGCAATGCCCATGGACGGCGCGATGGTCAGCTCGTGGCGGTCGATCTGGTAGGCCTGGCGCGAGGCTTCCTGCAGCTTGCCTGCCACGCGCGCCGCTCCCTGGGCATTGGCGCCCGGCAACAGCAGCACGAACTCGTCGCCACCGATGCGGGCCACCGTATCGCGGTCGCGCACCACGGCACGCAGGCGCCGCGCTATCTCCACCAGCAGCGCATCGCCCACGCGATGGCCCAGCGAGTCATTCACGTGCTTGAAATGGTCGAGATCCAGGAACATGACGGCCAGCGGCGTGCCGTTGTCGCGGGCCAACTCGATGGCACGCGCGCTGCGCTCGGTCAGCAGGGTGCGGTTGGGCAGACCGGTCAGCGCGTCGTAATGCGCCATCCAGTAGATGCGCTCCTGGTCCAGCTTGCGGTCGGCAATCTCGCGATGCAGGTTCTCCACCGTGGCGCTGAGTTCGCGCGTGCGGTCGCGCACCTGCTGCTCCAGCAGCTCGTGCGCCTGGCTCAGCGCCTGCTGGGCATGCAGGCGCTCGTCGATGTCGCTGACGATCCAGATCGAGCCTTCCCGCGGATTGGCGGGGTCGATCAGGCGGCCGGTGAGCTCTCCCCAGAACAGGCTGCCATCCTTGCGCCGCAGGCGTCGCTGGGTGCGAAAGGACAGGCCTGCGCTCAGCGCTGCATAGGCCTCGCGGCCCAGGCTGCGCAGTTCATCGCGGCTGGGGTGCAAATGCTCGCTGCTGATGCCGACCAGTGCATGTTCGCCGGGATATCCGAAGATGTCGGCATAGCACTGGTTGCAGCGGACGATGACGCGCTGGCGTATGAAGACGATGCCCACGCCCGCGTTGTCCAGCAGGGCCTGCTGTTCCCGCAGGCTGCGCTGCAGCGACGTCGCCATCATCGATGATGGACGTTCGTGCACAGGGTCGTACGCAATCGACGGCGCGGACATGGCGAAGCGGTGGGAGATGTTAGGGGCGCGTGAGCGCAGTGGAACTTACAAAGTGTAGCATTCGCTCGAAAAACGCCCAAACCTATCCCCGCGTGCGCAGGCGGGACAGTTGCAGGACCGTGACATCAACGCTCCTCGGGCAGGCGTTGAGCCAGTTCGTAAAGAACGCCATGGCGCAGAGCACCGTGCGTGACACGCATGCGCTCGATGCCCAGCAACGAAAACAGGGCGCGCATCACGCTCAGGCCTCCGCCTATCATGGGGCGCAGCTCTTCCTTCAGGCCGGCGATATGTACTTGGCTGGCGTGGCCCGCCTGGAGCAGCTCGGCATGCAGCCAGTCCAGGCCCTGGCGCGTGATCCATCCTCGGGGTTCGGCCGTGGCATGCGCCAGGACCTTGACGATGGCACCTGCCGTGCCCGAGGCGCCATAGGCATGGCTCCACTGGCCTGCGCCGAAATGACGGACCTGGGGGGCAACCAGGTCGGCCACGGCCTGCTCGGCCTGGGCCATGGCCTGCGCCGACAGCTCACCATGGGCGAAGTGGCGCAGTGCCCAGGTCACGCTGCCGACGGGAAATGAGTGGGCTTGCAGTACCTGGAGCTGATGGCCCACGCACAGTTCCGTGGAGCGTCCGCCGATGTCCACCACCAGGCGCTTGTGAGGCGAGGGAGGTAACTGCTCGGCCACGCCCCGGTAGATCAGGCGCGCTTCTTGCTCGCCGTCGATGACCTCGATGGGGCAGCCCAGGATGCGCTGGCCCTCGGCCAGAAAGACGTCGCGGTTCGATGCTTCGCGCAGGGTCTGTGTGGCCACGGCGCGCACGCGACGGCGTGGCAGATCGCCCAGGATCTCGGCATAGCGCTGCAGGCAGTCCCAGCCGCGCTGCATGGCTTCCTGGCTGAGGACACCCTGGGCATCGAGTGCACTGCCCAGCCGTATGGCCTCTTTGCGCTGGTTGAACAGCTGCACCTGGCCGCGCACCTGGCGTGCCATGACCAGCAGGCAGCTATTGGAACCGATATCGATGGCCGCCAATCGGCTTTCGGGCAGGGAGGGTGGAGGCATGGCGGCAAAGAGGTCGAAGCGGCTGCGGCAGGCTTGCAGCGGCAAACGGCATCCAGCACAGAGGGCGAGCTTAGCATCCCGAGGGCCCTGTGTGCGGCTCGTTGCGCCGGCACGGGCCATCGGCAGGCGGCCGTCTCTGTGACGCATTCATGACCGCCATGTGACTGCCGAGGTGCCCTTGAGGCGTGCTGCATGGGTTTTGTCGCATTGCTGTCATTAACATGTCACAAAGCCACTGCAGACTGCGCACAGCCCCGGATGCCGGGGAGAACTACCGGGTCCGGCCAGGCCGGATCCCAGCCTCCATGCCCCAGACTTTCCCGCAGATCCCCGATGGCGCTCCGGCGCCGGCCTCTCCCGAACCCCTGGCGGGCCATGCAGGGTCTGTCCCTCGGGCCCCAGGTCCTGCTTCGCTGGGCATGGGAGGGGAGGTCCCTCGGTCCGAAGCTGCGCAGGCCGCACCCTTGGTGGCCTTGCCCAAGAGTCTGTCCGCAGCACTTGAAGAAAGCCGCTCGCAGGCCATGGCGGAGTCCGGCATGACGTTCCTGCCCCAGTCGGCCTACACTGGAGCCGACGCCACAGCCGAAAGCCAAGCATTGCTGCCGCAATTCCTCGACCGTGACCATTGCATTCTGGCCTTCAACGAGAGGGTGATGGACTGGGCCGTGCGCGAGGACGTACCCCTGCTGGAGCGGCTGCGCTTTCTGTGCATCGTCTCGTCCAACCTCGATGAATGGTTCGAGGTGCGATGCGCTCCCCATGTGACGGCGGCCAAGGCCGGCGACGCCAAGGGCCTGTACACGCTGCAAAGCTTTCGCTCTCTCATGGACAAGGCACATGGATTGGTGGCGCGCCAGTATGCGCTCTACAACCAGTCGCTGATGCCGGCGTTTGCGCAGCAGGGAATAGGTGTGGTCTCGCACGGCGAGCGCAGCAGTGCCCAGCGCAAATGGGTGGGTGACTACTTTTTGCGCGAGGTCCAGCCGCTGCTGATGCCGGTGGGACTGGATCCATCCCACCCCTTTCCCCAGGTGGCGAACAAGGCGCTGAACTTCATCGTGCGCCTGAAGGGTGTCGATGCCTTCGGTCGGGCCAACGAAGTGGCCATCGTCAAGGTGCCGCGCGCCCTGCCGCGGCTGGTGCGCCTGCCCGAGAAGATTTCCGGCGGCCAGCGGCTGTTCGTGAGTATCTCCAGCATTGTGCGGGCCCACCTGGCCGAGCTGTTTCCGGGACGCGAGGTGGCTGAGTTTGCCCAGTTCCGCGTCACGCGGCATTCGGATCTGGCTGTGGACGAGGACGATGTCAGCGACCTGCGCATGGCCCTGCGCCAGGGGCTGCACCACCGCCACTATGGCCAGGCCGTGCGCCTGGAGGTGTCGTTCGCCTGTTCGCCCATGCTGTCGGACCTGCTGCTGGGCCAGTTCGGCCTGCCTTCCGAAGCCCTGTTCCGCGTGAAAGGGCCCGTGAACCTGGTGCGCCAGTCCCAGCTTGTGGACCTGGTGGATGATCCGGCCCTGCTGTTTCCTGCCTGGCGGCCGGCCTGGCCGCGCCAGTTGCAGGCGGGCCGCTCGGTCATGGCCCAGATGCGCAAGCGCGATGTACTCATCCACCAGCCTTTCGAGAGCTTCGACGGGGTGCTGGAGTTGCTGCGTGAGGCCATCAACGACCCCGAGGTCTTGGCCATCAAGCAGACGATTTACCGCACGGGTTCCGACTCCGAAATCATGCAGTTGCTGGCCGAGGCCGTGCGCCGTGGCAAGGAAGTGCTGGCCGTGCTGGAGCTCAAGGCGCGTTTCGACGAAGAGGCCAACATCAACTCGGCCGAGAAGCTCGAGGCCCTGGGTGCCCAGGTGGTCTATGGCGTGCTGGGTCTCAAAACCCATGCCAAGATGCTGCTGATCACGCGCCGTGAAAAGCGCGGCGGCCATCTCAAGCGCTACGGCCATCTGTCCACCGGCAATTACAACGTGCGCACGGCGCGCCTGTACACGGATATCAGCCAGCTGACCTGCGACCCGCAGATCACTGCCGACATGGATGCGGTGTTCAGCCATTTGTCCAGCCACAACCGTCTGCCCAAACTGCAGCAGCTGGTGATTGCGCCCTTCCATCTGCATGAGCGCATGCTGGCGCTGATTGCCCAGGTGGGTGAGGCTGCCGCGCGAGGCGAGCCAGCGCGCATCGTGCTCAAGATGAATGCGCTGACCGACGAGGCGCTGATGCAGGCCCTGGTGGCCGCTGGCCAGCAGGGGGCACGCATCGACCTCATCGTTCGCAGCGCCTGCATGCTGCCGCCGCAGCGCAAGGGCTGGACGGACAACATCCGCGTGCGCTCCATCATCGGCCGCTTCCTGGAGCACTCGCGCGTCTTCTACTTCGCCTGGGGCCGGCGTGAGGAGCTGCTGCTGTCCAGCGCGGACTGGATGAACCGCAACATGATGCGTCGCGTGGAACTGGCCTGGCCGGTGCGCGACCCCGTGCTGCGCCAGCAGGTCATCGATGAGTGCCTGGTGGCCTATCTGCATGACAACCGTGATGCCTGGACCCTGGAGGCCAATGGCGCTTACCAGCGCGCGCCTCAGCCGACCACGGGCCTGGGTGCGCAGCGCGCGTTGATGGATCGTTACGGACCCAGGGCCTGATCCTTTCATCGGAAAAAAGCCGGCGCAGGCCGGCTTTTTTTGCCTGGAGCAGGGGCCGGATTCAGCGCAGCCGCAGCTGCAGTGCCCAGGGGGTTTTCTGCCAGGCCACGGCTTCGGTGCGCAGCAGCTGGGCCGATTGCGGATAGCCGTCAGCCCAGCCTTCGGGTGTAGTCAGCTGGAATGTGCTGCCCGTGCGCTGCAGGTGCATGCCCTGCAGTTCCGGATCGCGCCGGGCATGGCACAGCTGCACGGCCAGGCGCAGGGCCAGCAGCGGCCAGGCCACGGCCGGGTCTTCGATGGCAGCTTCCAGTTTGCGCAGCTTGCCCTGGTGGCCCAGAACCAGCTGGGTGATGCGGGTGCGCAGTTCCACCGACCAGGTGGCGGCGCTGCAGTGTTCGACGATGTAGGCGCCATGGCGGTGGTAGGCGCTGAGGGCGATGCGCATGCCCACCTCGTGCAGGCTGGCCGCCGCGTCCAGCGCGTGGGCGCAGGGACTGTCGGGTGGCTGTTGTGCATCCAGCGACTGCCAGGCCCATTGGGCGACCTTGCGCACGCGCTGGGCATGGGCGATGTCGATCCTGAAGTCCTGTTGCAGGGCTGCGATCTCGGCCGCCTCACGGTCGGCCGGCGGTTCGTGCTCCAGCAGGTCGTGCAGGGCGCCCTGGCGCAGGGCGCCCTGCGCCACCTCCAGCTCGCTGATGCCCAGCAGGCCCAGGGCGGCGATCAGGATGCTCAGGCCGCCTGCGATGACGGCGCGCCTATCCTCCTTGAGGCCTGCCAGGCGGATGCGGTCCACATGGCCGGCTTCCATGAGCTGGCCATGCAGCCAGCGCAGACTGTCGGGGGTGATGGTTTTTCCCGAGTAGCCGTTGGCCGCGAGGATGTCGCCCACGGCATTGGCCGTGCCCGAGGAGGCATAGGCGCAGTCCCAGGCCGTGCCGGGATAGGCGGAGACGGTCTGTGCCAGCGCCGCCTGGGCCGCCTTGATGGCTGCCGAGAAATGGGTGCGCGACAGCACGCCGTCGGCGAAGAACTGGGTGCTCCAGGCCACGCTGCCTATGGGATAGGAGGCCACCTGGCGGGCCTCTCCGTGCTGGCCGATGATGACTTCGGTGGAGCGTCCCCCGATGTCCACCACCAGGCGGCGCTGAGGCGAGGGCGGCAGCAGGCTGGAGACTCCGCGGTAAATCAGCCGAGCTTCTTCCTCGCCCGAGATGACTTCGATGGGAAAACCCAGCAGGGCGCTGCCGCGCGCGATGAAGGTGTCGCGGTTGCGGGCTTCGCGCAGTGTCTGGGTGGCCACGGCGCGCACCTGGTCGGGGGCGAAGCCGGCAAGGCGTTCGCCAAAGCGTGCCAGGCAATCCCAGCCGCGCTGCATGGCTTCCAGGGTCAGTTCATGCTGCTCGTTCAGCCCGTTGCCCTGGCGGACGGTCTCTTTCAGGTACTCCACGCGCTCTATGCGCTGGTGGGTGCCCACGCGGCCTATTTCCAGGCGAAAGCTGTTGGAGCCAAGGTCAACGGCGGCGAGCAGGGATTCTGGGGCCATGAAGAAAAGCCAATCAAAATTCTTCGAGCGCATGGTGCAGGGCACCGGCTCGTGCGGGGCACAAGACTAAGACGAAATTGTGACACCACCATGACCAGGGTCTTACAGTGGAGGAAAGCGCCTTTGTGACGTATTTTTTCGATGTCACATCCATGTCATAAAGCGTTTTTACAGTCCAGGCATCGCATCTTTCAACCCCTAAGAGGTCTGTACATGAAGTTGTCTGTGATTCATATTCTGGTGGCTGGTGCTCTGTCGGCAGGTAGCCTGGGTCAGGCTTTCGCCCAGCAGGAAGCCACCGGCGCCGGCGCAAGCTTCCCGGCACCGCTGTACTCCAAGTGGGCTGCCGACTACCACAAGGCCACCGGCGTGAAGATCAACTACCAGTCCGTGGGCTCCAGCGCCGGCATCAAGCAGATCGAAGCCAAGACCGTGGACTTCGGCGCTTCGGACGAGCCGCTCAAGGACGACGAACTGGCCAAGAAGGGCCTGGTGCAGTTCCCCACCGTGATCGGTGGCATTGTGCCCGTGGTCAACATCAAGGGTATTCAGCCCGGCCAACTCAAGCTGACCGGCCAGGTGCTGGGCGACATCTACCTGGGCAAGATCACCAAGTGGAACGACGATGCCATCAAGGCCCTGAACCCCGGCGTGAACCTGCCTGACGCCACCATCGCTCCGGTGCGCCGTGCCGATGGCTCGGGCACCACCTTCGGCTTCACCAACTACCTGTCCAAGGTCAATGCCGAGTGGAAGGAAAAGGTTGGCGAAGGCAAGGCCGTGAACTGGCCCACGGGTGCCGGTGGCAAGGGCAATGAAGGCGTGGCCGCCTTCGTGGGCCGCCTGCCCAACTCCATCGGCTACGTGGAGTATGCCTATGTCAAGCAGAACAAGCTGACCTACACCCAGCTGCAGACCGCTGGTGGCGCCTTCGTCTCGCCCGACGATGCCACCTTCAAGGCTGCCGCCGCCGGCGCCGACTGGGCCAAGAGCTTCTACCAGATCCTGACCAACCAGCCTGGCAAGGATGCATGGCCCATCACCTCGGCCACCTTCATCATCATGCACAAGGCCCAGGACAAGCCTGCCCAGGCCACCGCTTCGCTGAAGTTCTTCGAGTGGGCCTACAAGTCCGGCGACAAGACCGCCGCCGACCTGGATTACGTGCCCATGCCCGACGCGGTCAAGAACGTGATCTTCCAATCCTGGGGCCAGATCAAGGATGGTTCCGGCACCACGATCTCCCTGAAGTAAACCCCTGAAGCAGGGCCATGGCGCACCGCAGTCCGGTGCATCATGGCCCTTCCCGCTCCCTGCAACCCGCGAATAAAGGCGCTCAACGTGTCCACAACGTCGCCCCCGAACCCGCTGGCCGCCTCCTCTGCACAGGCCACCCAGCGACGTACACCCTCTCCGCTTCGCCCCTCGATGATGTCGGGGCGCGTGGCGGATCGTCTGTTTGGCGTGCTGGCGCGTCTGGCGGCCCTGATGACCCTGGGCCTTTTGTTGGCCATCCTGGTATCGCTGCTGGTAGGGGCCTGGCCCGCCATCCATGAATATGGACTCGGCTTCCTGGGCCGCAGCGTCTGGGACCCCGTGCAGAATGATTTCGGCGGCCTGGTCATGATTTACGGCACGCTGGCCACGTCGGCCATCGCGCTTCTGATCGCCGTGCCCGTGAGCTTCGGCATCGCCCTGTTTCTCACCGAGCTGTCCCCGGCCTGGCTCAAGCGCCCGCTGGGTACGGCCGTTGAACTGCTGGCCGCCGTGCCGTCCATCGTCTATGGCATGTGGGGCCTGATGGTGTTCGGTCCCGTGCTGTCCACCTATGTCCAGCAGCCGCTGCAGTCGCTGTTCAAGGGCGTTCCCTATCTGGAAGCCTTTGTGTCGGGCCCGCCCGTGGGCATCGGCATCCTGTCGGCCGGCATCATTCTGGCCATCATGATCATTCCCTTCATCGCCTCGGTGATGCGCGATGTGTTCGAGGTCACACCGGCCCTGCTCAAGGAGTCGGCCTACGGTCTGGGCTCCACGACCTGGGAAGTGGTCTGGAAGGTGGTTCTTCCCTATACCAAGACCGGTGTGCTGGGCGGCGTCATGCTGGGCCTGGGCCGTGCCCTGGGCGAGACCATGGCCGTGACCTTCGTGATCGGCAACATGAACCAGCTCAATTCGCTGTCGGTCTTCGAGGCCGCCAACAGCATTACCTCGGCCCTGGCCAACGAATTCGCCGAAGCTGGCGAAGGCCTGCACCAGGCATCCCTGATCTACCTGGGCCTGGTGCTGTTCTTCATCACCTTCGTGGTGCTGGCCTGCTCCAAGGTCCTGCTCAACCGCCTGCAAAAGAGTGAAGGAGCCCGTTCGTGAGCACCACCTCCACCAAGATGATCAATGCGGCCGAACTGGCGCGCATCCGCCAGTCCAAGTACTCGCAGCGCAAGCGCCTGAATCAGGTGGCGCTGACCCTGTCCCTGCTGGCCATGGCCTTCGGCGTGTTCTGGCTGATCTGGATTCTGTGGGAAACCGTCCGCCTGGGGCTGGGCGGCATGAGCCTGGCACTGTTCAGCGACATGACGCCTCCGCCCAACGAGGCTGGCGGCATCGCCAATGCCATCTTCGGCTCTCTGGTCATGGTGTCCCTCGCTACCTTCGTGGGCACGCCCATCGGTGTGATGGCCGGTGTCTACCTGGCCGAATACGATGCGCGCGGCTGGCTGGCCAATACCACGCGCTTCGTCAACGACATCCTGCTGTCGGCACCCTCCATCGTCATCGGCCTGTTCGTCTACACCGTCGTGGTGGCGCGGTTCAAGAGCTTCTCCGGCTATGCAGGCGTGGTGGCGCTGGCCCTGATCGTGATTCCCGTGGTCATCCGCACCACCGAGAACATGCTGGTGCTGGTGCCGGCCAGCCTGCGCGAGGCCGCCTATGCGCTGGGCACGCCCAAGTGGAAGGTCATCATGCTGGTGACGTTGCGTGCCGCACGTGCCGGTGTCATCACCGGCGTGCTGCTGGCCGTGGCCCGCATCGCCGGCGAGACCGCGCCGCTGCTGTTCACGGCGCTGAACAACCAGTTCTGGAACTCGGACCTGTCCAAGCCCATGGCCAGCCTGCCGGTGACCATCTTCAAGTTCGCGATGAGCCCCTACGAGAACTGGCAGCAGCTGGCTTGGGCCGGCGTGTTCCTGATCACCGTGGCGGTGCTGGGCCTCAATATCCTGGCGCGTTTCCTGACGCGCCAGAAGTAATGCTGACAAAGCCAACAACAAGGATCACGCAATGACTGCGACTTCCTCTCCCGTGTCGACTTCCGCCAAGCTGGCCGTGCGCGACCTGAACTTCTATTACGGCAAGTTCCACGCGCTCAAGAGCATCAACCTGGACATCCCTGAAAAGAAGGTCACGGCCTTCATCGGCCCCTCGGGCTGCGGCAAATCCACGCTGCTGCGCACCTTCAACCGCATGTTCGAGCTCTATCCCGAGCAGCGCGCCGAAGGCCAGATCCTGCTGGACGGCGAAAACCTGTTGACCAGCAAGCAGGATGTGGCGCTGATCCGTGCCAAGGTCGGCATGGTCTTCCAGAAGCCCACGCCCTTC
The DNA here is from genome assembly GCA_031253795.1 of Burkholderiaceae bacterium. Lineage (GTDB taxonomy): Bacteria > Pseudomonadota > Gammaproteobacteria > Burkholderiales > Burkholderiaceae_C > Comamonas. The sequence continues at coordinate 6,961 of JAIRVR010000035.1, read as the reverse complement.
CCGATGTCCATCTATGACAACATCGCCTTTGGTGTGAAGCTGTTCGAAAACCTGAGTTCGTCCGACATGGATGACCGTGTCGAATGGGCACTGCGCAAGGCGGCGCTGTGGGGCGAGGTCAAGGACAAGCTGCAGCAAAGCGGCTCCGGCCTGTCGGGTGGCCAGCAGCAGCGCCTGTGCATTGCGCGCGGCATTGCGATCAAGCCCGAAGTGCTGCTGCTGGACGAGCCCTGCTCGGCCCTGGACCCGATTTCCACGGCCAAGATCGAGGAACTGATCGCCGAGCTCAAGAACGACTACACCGTGGTCATCGTGACCCACAACATGCAGCAGGCGGCGCGCTGCAGCGACTACACGGCCTACATGTACCTGGGCGACCTCGTGGAGTTTGGCGACACCGAACAGATGTTCTTCAAGCCCCAGCGCAAGGAAACCGAAGACTACATCACAGGCCGCTTCGGCTAAGGAGCAAGCGATGACAGAAAAACACCTTTCCAGCCAGTTCGACAGCGAACTCAACCGCGTCTCGGCACGCGTCATGGAGCTCGGCGGACTGGTCGAGTCCCAGATCCGCCAGGCCGTCTATGCGCTGTCGCGCTTCAGCATGGAGGCCGTGGAGCAGGTCGATGCGGCCGAAAAGCGCGTCAACGCCATGGAAGTCGAGATCGACCATGACCTGTCGTCCATCATCGCGCGCCGCCAGCCCACCGCGCGTGACCTGCGCCTGCTGATCGCCTTTTCCAAGGCCACGGCCAACCTCGAGCGCATGGGCGACGAGGCCCACAAGATGGCACGCATGGTCAAGTCCATCATCGAGAGCGGCGCCGCCCGCTCCATGCCCACGGGCGATCTGCGCGTGGCCGCCGAGATGGCTTCCGACCTGCTGCGCAAGACGCTGGACGCCTTCGCGCGCCTCGATACCAAGGCCGCCGTGGCCATCCTCAAGGAGGATGACCTCATCGACGAGGAGTTCGACGGCTTCGTTCGCAAGCTCATCACCTACATGATGGAAGATCCGCGCACCATCTCGGCCAGCCTGGACCTGCTGTTCCTGGCCAAGGCCATCGAGCGCATCGGCGACCACTCCAAGAACGTGGCCGAACTGATCATCTACCTGGTGGAAGGCAAGGACGTGCGCCACCAGACCATGGACGCCATTGAATCGGCGCTGCTCTAAGAGCCGGAGGCATACAACGGATGAAGAAGATGCCCATGGTCCTCATTGTCGAGGACGAGCCCGCCATCGCCGAGCTGATCGCCGTCAACCTTCGGCACAACGGCTTTCAGCCGGTCTGGGCCGAGGACGGCGTGACGGCCCAGCGCGAGCTCGACGCCGTGCTGCCCGACGTGATCCTGCTGGACTGGATGCTGCCCGGTGCGAGCGGGCTGGCGTTGGCGCGCAAATGGCGCGCCGACAGCCGTACCAAGGCCGTGCCCATTCTGATGCTGACGGCGCGCGGCGACGAGCCCGACAAGGTCGCAGGACTGGATGCGGGGGCCGATGACTACATCACCAAGCCCTTCTCCACGCAGGAGTTGCTGGCACGCATACGTGCCGTGCTTCGGCGCCGCGCTCCCGAGCAGATCCAGGACAAGGTGAATATCGGCGAGCTGGTGCTCGACGCTGCATCGCACCGCGTGAGCTGGCAGGGCGACATGCTCAAGGTGGGCCCCACCGAATTCAAGCTGCTGCACTATCTGATGAAGCATCCCGAGCGCGTGCACAGCCGCGCCCAGCTGCTGGACAAGGTCTGGGGCGACCATGTCTTCATCGAGGAGCGCACCGTGGACGTGCACGTCAAGCGCCTGCGCGAGGCGCTGGGTGTTGCCGGCACGCTGATCGAAACGGTACGGGGTGCCGGCTACCGGCTCAGCGCGCAGGCGCTGGCCTGACCGGAACGCCGTACGAACCCACGCATGGCCTGGCGGCCGTGCCGGGGCGCCGCTGCCGATGGCAGCGAATACAACGCAAAGAAGGCGCAGTATGGGTTGGCGAGGATTTCGCTTGTTGGCGTCCCAGGTGGCTGGGGCGCTGTTGGCCTGGGGTCTTTGGTCCTGGTTCGGCGATGGCCGGCCCGGCATCACCGCCCAGGCGTTGGCGGCCCTGGCAGGGGCATTGGTCGCTGGCTGGGTCTGGTGGCTGGTCGACAGCTGGAATGCCATGCGCCTGCTGTCCTGGCTGCGCCAGTCGGAGTTGAGCGATGCACCCGACCTCAGTGGCATCTGGGGCGAGGCCTGTGTGCGCATGCGCCGCTGGCTGCGCCAGAGCGTGCAGCAGGTGCAGCAGGGCGACCAGCGGCTCAACGACATCCTCTCGGCCCTGCAGGCCAGCCCCAACGGTGTGGTGCTGCTGGATTCCGAGGGGCGCATCGAATGGTGCAACCAGATCGCCTCGCGCCAGTTCGGTTTCGATGCCCAGCGCGATGTGCTGCAAAGCATTGGCAACCTGGTGCGTGATCCGGAATTCAGCGCCTACTACGCTACCCAGGATTTCTCGCGTGATCTGGTCATGCAGGGGCGCGAGAGCACGCCTTCGCGGCCCGTCAGGCTGTCCGTGCAGTTCTATGGCTATGGCGAGGGCCGCAAGCTCCTGCTGGCCCGCGACGTGACCGCGCTGGAGCAGGCCGAGGCCATGCGGCGCGACTTCGTCGCCAACGTGTCGCATGAAATCCGCACGCCGCTGACCGTGCTGGTGGGCTTCGTCGAAACCCTGCAGAACCTGCCCCTGGATGCCGAAGAGCGCAATCGCTACCTGGGCATGATGGCTCAGCAGGCCGAGCGCATGCAGCACCTGGTCGAGGATTTGCTGACTCTGTCGCGCCTGGAGGGCAGTCCCCTGCCCAGCAACAACGAATGGGTGCCCGTGGCCCAGCTCATGCAGCGCTGCGAAAACGAAGCCCGCGGCCTGTCTGCCATGCTGACGCGCAAGCAGGCCCTGCCGCATGCGCTGAGCTTTCCCGCGCACGACGTGCTGGCCCAGGCCGGCGAGGTGGCCGGTGCCAGCGCCGAGCTGCAAAGCGCCTTCTCCAATCTCCTGGCCAATGCCATGCGCTACACGCCGGCCGGCGGCCGCATCGAGGTGACCTGGGAATCCCTGCCCGACGGTTCGGCGCGCTTTGCCGTGCACGATTCAGGTCCTGGCATCGAGCCCAAGCACCTGGCCCGGCTGACCGAGCGCTTTTACCGCGTGGACCGCAGCCGTTCGCGCGACACGGGCGGGACGGGTCTGGGCCTGGCCATCGTCAAGCATGTGCTGCAGCGCCATGGCGCCAAGCTCGGCATTGCCAGCACGCCGGGCCAGGGTTCGGAGTTTTCCGTGACGTTCCCGGCCAGCCGCCTGCGTGCGGGGCCGCCGGCCCTTCTGGGAGAGCGCCGGGCCGCGGCCTGATGCCTTGCGCGGCCTTGCCTCGCGTTCCCGCTTCGAAGGCATGCGGGCTGTGCCTCGGGCGTGGTCATTTCAGTGCCACCTTGCGCACCATGGCGCTGAACACCAGGGCCGTGGCCAGCAGGGCCAGGGCACTGCTGGCCCAGAACGGCACGGGCGTGCCCGGGTGCAGCCAGGCCGGCAGGCCGCTGGCCGCGCCATAGGCCAGCCAGTAGCCGCCTGCCAGCCCGCCGCCCCACAGCAACACGCAGTAGATCACCAGTGGTGCCACGGTGATGCGGTAGCAGCGCAGCACGAAAATGCAAAAGGTCTGGACGGCGTCGGCCACATGGTAGGCCGCCACCCAGGCCAGCAGGCTGGCGGTCAGTGCCGCCACTTCGGGGGAGGTGGTATAGATGTGCACCACACTGCCGCGGGCCAGGAGCAGGGCTGATGCCAGCGCCAGACCCGTGCACGCGGCAAGGCGAAGGCCCATGAACACCAGCCGCCGGGCCATGGCCTCGTCGCCCGCGCCGCGCCAGTAGCTGACCCGGGCACTGGTGGCAATGGCCAGGGACAGCGGCACCATATAGCACAGGGCGGCGAGGTTGGCCGCGATCTGGTGGCTGGCCGAGGCCAGTGTGCCCTGGCGCGCCACGAACAAGGCCATGAGGGTGAACGAGGTCACCTCGACCAGGATGGCCAGGCCTGCCGGGATGCCCAGGCGCGCAAAGCGCGCCAGCTGCGGCCAGTCCGGGCGCTCCATGCGCCGCCACAGCTCCAGTGGCACATACAGGCGCTGGCTGCGCAGCAGAACCAGGGCAATGGCCAGCATGGCGTAGTTCACGACCAGCGTGGCCCAGGCGCAGCCCACGGCGCCCAGGGCCGGCATGCCGGCCCCGCCAAAGGTCAGCCAGATGGACAGAGGCAGCTTGACCGCCAGGGACAGCAGCTGCAGCCAGGTGACGAGCTGGGGCCGCCCCAGGGCCTGGTTCAGCGTGCTGTAGATGCGGAACATCAGGGCCGCCGGCAGGCTCCAGGCCAGGACCGACAGATAGGCCTTGACCTCGCGCTGCAGGGCGGGCGGAACATCGGTCCAGCGAAGCAGTGCGTCGGGGGCCAGCAGTACGGCCATGCCCAGCAGGCAGGCAGCGGCCAGCAGGTACATGGCCTGGCGCAGGGAGCGGCCTATGGCCTGGGGCTGGCCTGCCCCCCGCTGCTCGGCCCACAGCGGCAGCAGGGCCTGGAAGATGCCCATGAGCGAGACATAGACGCTGACGAAGATGGCGGCCCCTATGGACAGAGCCGCCAGCGCGGATTCGGAATACCGGCCCGCCACGATGGTGTCGGTCACGCCGAAGGCCATCACGGCCAGCTGGCCGGCCAGGACGGTCAGCGCGTGCTGGGCGATGGTGCGGCGTTCGACATCCTGCGGGGCCTGCGCCTTCATGGCCTATGTGCGGGCTGCGCGGCCGTCCGGCGCTGCAGCACCAGCAGGAAGTCCTTGCGGTCGGTGGGGCGCACCACGCGCGCCACGGGCTGCCATTCTTCCTGCAGGCGCGCGCTGTGCGGGTCGCTCCAGGTGGCCTCCTCGGCCACCATCCATTCGCAGCGCTGGGAGCCGGCCATGCTCAGCCTCTGGGTGTTGATGTCGCCGTAATAGCGCAGGGCAGCGATGTGGGCGCGTGACAGGCCATAGGTCTGCACGCAGCCAGCATTCTTGGGCAGGGCGCTCAGCACCTGGCGGATCTGGGGCTCGAAGCTGCGTGCATGGTCCAGCAGGGGCAGCCACAGTGTCATCAACAGCAGCCAGCCCAGGGTGGCACCGCTGGCCGGAAGCACCAGGCTTTTCCAGATGGCGGCGCGGTTGCGCGCCGTGCGCCAGGCCACGAGCACGCACCAGGCCACGGTGGCGGCCACGGCAATGGCGAAGCTGGTGGCCGAGAATTCGGGGACGAACTGCGGCGCCAGGCGTGCGATGTTGGAAGCCGGCTTGGCCGGCGCCCCGGTCTGCAGCGACAGCCAGATCACCCAGATGCCTATGGCCGATGCGCTGAAGAAAAGCAGCGTGAACCAGTCGATCAAGGCGCTGATGCTGCGGCGCAGCGTGGGCAGGGCGAAGGCGGCAAGCGTGGCGATGGCGGGCAGTCCCAGCAGCAGGGCACGGTCGGCTGGCAGGGTGGTCAGCGATGCCATCACGGGCACGGTCGCGAACCACAGCGGCAACGCCAGATGCGGATAGCGGCGGGGCGTGGCAATCTGCCGGCGCCAGACCCACAGCGTCCACAGGGCCAGTGGCCAGGCTGGCCAGCTGAACCACAGCAGCAACCGGGCCAGGCTTTGCCATTCCTTGGCCGTGGAGCCATCAACCAGGCGCCACGCCCACTGGTCCAGCCACCAGGTCAGCAGCGCGGCCAGCAGGCTGGCTGCCAGCCAGCCTGTGGCCCAGGCGCGTGCGGCTTGCGGCGCCGGAGCGGCCTCGTCACCCCAGGTGCGAGAGAGGAAGGCGACAGCCGTGCCGCCCAGGCCCAGCAGCAGGGCGACCGTGGGGGCGCCGCTGAGTGCCAGCCCCGGCAGGCCCAGCAGCAGCGCCACGGTGGCGATGCGGCCGTGGTAGGGCATGGCGGCGGCCGCGAAAAAGATGAGTGCGGTGCAGCCCAGCTGGGTGACATAGCTGGTGGTTTCATGGGACAGCTGGGCCAGGCCCAGGCAGGCCACCAGGGCCAGCAGGCCGCCATCGGCCATGGCGCGTGCGTAATCCGTGGGCTGGGCCTCTCCACCGAAGGCAAAGGCCACGGGCCGTGCGCCAGGAGAGCGCGCCAGGTAGTACACGCCCCACCAGGTGGCCGCCAGAGTCATCACCAGCATGGCTACGAAGGGCAGGCGTGCCGCGAATTCCGTATGGATCCACGATGGCATCCACTGCATGGCCAGGGCTCCCAGCCAATAGGACAGCAATCCCTCTGACTCGGGGGGCAGCCCGGCCATGCGGGGCGCCAGCCACGAGGTATGGCCCAGGGCCAGTTCGCGCATGTAGCCAAAGGCCTCCATGTCGGCCATGCGCCAGGGATCGCGTCCCACATAGCCCGGCACGACATAGGCAAGGCACAGCAGCAGCAGCGACCAGCGCGGCAGACGGCGCACGGCGCTTTGGGCAACGATGGCGGGAGTGGGCTGGTTCACACGCAAGAACTTTCTGCAACGGACCGCGCAAGAATACGCGAAGCAAGGCCCTCTGAAAGCGTGGGGCGCGCCCGGCCGTCACAGGATGGCCGGACTGAAAAAACAAAGGGCAGCACGGTTGCCCGGGCTGCCCTTCTGGCCGGAGAAGCAGGATTTACTTCTTGCCGAAACGGTTGCGGAAGCGTTCCACGCGGCCACCCATGTTGTCCACCGACTTTTGCGTGCCGGTGTAGAAGGGGTGCGATTCCGACGAGGTGTCCAGCTTGAACAGGGGGTATTCCTTGCCTTCGAAGGATTCGGTTTCCTTCGTGTTCACGCAGGAGCGGGTCACGAACTTGAAGCCGTTGGACAGGTCCACGAACAGAACTTCGCGGTAGTTGGGGTGGATGCCTTCTTTCATGATCTTTCCTTCTG
>JAIRVR010000026.1 GCA_031253795.1 Burkholderiaceae bacterium | reverse complement strand
TGGGTGGAGTTGATGTTGCCGTAGATGTCGGCCTCGATCATGGAGTTCATGGCGATCACGCCCAGGCGGCGCACCAGCTCGGGGTGGTTGCTGATCTCCTGGGGGCGCAGGATGATGCGCTCGCGGTAGAAGTCGATGTTCTTCTCGAAGTCCTGGTATGCGCTGCCGGACAGCGAGATCGCCGTGGCCGATGCCTTGCTCATCTTGCCCGCGCGAAGCAGGTCCAGCATGCCGTCCTGCAGCACCTCGGTGAAGCCCAGCAGGTTTTCGAAGGGGCCGGTCAGCAGGCCGGCCAGCACCGCATTGGCCACATTGCCCACGCCCGACTGGATGGGCAGCATCTCCTTGGGCAGGCGGCCCATCTTCATCTCATGCGCCAGGAAGTCGATGATGGAGGCGGCGATCAGGTTGGAGTTGGCATCGGGCTGGGCGAAGACGTTGTCGCGGTCGCCCTTGTGGGTTTCCACCACGGCGACCACCTTGGCCGGGTCCACGCGCAGATAGGGCTCGCCGATGCGGTCGTCGGCATGGGTCAGGGCGATGGGCACGCGGCGCGGCGGGATGGCCGTGCCGTAGTAGACGTCGTGCATGCCCTCCATCTGCAGGGGCGGCTTGGTGTTGACCTCGAGGATCACCTTGTCGGCGATTTCCAGCCAGGTCTTGTTGTTGCCCACGGCGGTGGAGGGGATCAGGCGCCCGTCCTCGGTCACGCCCAGCACCTCGACCACGGCCACGCTCATGGGGCCCAGGAAGCCGAACCAGGCATGCTGGGCCACATGGGACAGGTGCATGTCGATGAAGTCGATCTCGCCGGCATTGATCTTGGCGCGGCAGGTTGGGTCGGTGTTGAAGGGCAGGCGCTGGCCCAGGGCGTCGGCCGCGGCCAGGGCGCCGTCCGTCTCGGCCGCCGTGGAAGCGCCGGTCCAGACATTGATCTTGTAGGGCCGGCCGGCCGCGTGCTCGTTCCTGGCATGCTGGGCGATGGCCTGGGGCAGTGCCTTGGGATAGCCCGCGCCCGTGAATCCGCTCATGCCGACGTTGACGCCGTGGGGGATCAGGGCGGCGGCCTGCTCGGCCGTCATGGTGCGCGAAAGGAATTCGGGAAAGCGTACGCGGTCTGCGATGGACATCTGGGGCTCCGGCTGACGGCTCGCGCCAGCCGGCAGGGGCCGGAGCGCTGGCTTGCAAGCCTAAAAAAAACCGCCCCGTCAGGGGGCGGCATATCTCCGGAAACCGATGGTAGCAGCGCTGCGGGACCACTTCGGGTTTCCCCGTAAAGGCCCTGCTGCGCAGTCAAAGGTTTTTCAACGTGTGCGTGTGCTCACATTCAATGAGTCAGAGATTGGTCATCCTTGGCGCGGTCCAGCAGCGCATAGAGGATGATGGCGCCGAAGGTGGCGGTGCCGATGCCGCCCAGCGCGAAGTCACCGAACTTGAGCGTGAAGTCGCCCGTGCCCAGGATCAGGGTGATGGCGGCCACGATCAGGTTCTTGTTCTGCGAGAAGTCCACGCGGTTGTCCACCCAGATCTTGGCGCCGGCCACGGCGATCAGGCCGAAGACCACGATGGACACGCCACCCATCACGGGCAGCGGAATCGCCTGGATCAGCGCGCCGAACTTGGGCGAGAAGCCCAGCAGCACGGCCAGCACGGCGGCCACGAAGAACACGGCCGTCGAGTAGATGCGCGTGGCCGCCATCACGCCGATGTTCTCGGCGTAAGTGGTCACTCCGGTGCCGCCGGCCGCGCCGCTGACCATGGTGGCCACGCCGTCGCCGATGAAGGCCCGGCCCATGTACTGGTCCAGGTTTTTGCCCGTCATGGCCGTCACGGCCTTGATGTGGCCCAGGTTTTCGGCGACCAGGATGATGACCACGGGCACGATGAGCACCATGGCCGGGCCGCTGAACACCGGCGCATGGAACTGGGGCAGGCCGAACCAGTCGGCACCGATGACACCCGACAGGTCCACGGGTTTGCCCATGCCCAGCACGTTGGTGAACAGTCCGTACAGCAGGCTGGCAGCGATCAGGCCGACCAGGATGAGCAGGCGCTGCACCATGCCGCGCGTGAACACGGCCACCAGGCCCACGCAGACGAAGGTCAGGGCCTGCATCCAGGATTCGAAATTGTTGGCCGCCATGTTCTTGACGGGAATGGCCGCCAGGTTCAGGCCGATCACCGCCACCACGGCGCCCGTGACCACGGGCGGCATGAAGCGCTCGATCCAGCGCGTGCCCACCATCTGCACCACCAGACCCACCAGGGCGTAGACCGCGCCGCAGGCGATGATGCCGCCCAGGGCCACGCCGATGTTGCCATTGGGTCCCTTGCCGCCATAGGCCGTGGCGGCGATGACCACGCCGATGAAGGCGAAGGACGAGCCCAGGTAGCTGGGCACCTTGCCACCCGTGATCAGAAAGAAGATCAGCGTGCCTATGCCGCTCATGAGCACGGCCACGTTGGGATCGAAGCCCATGAGGATGGGCGCCAGCACCGTGGAGCCGAACATGGCGATCACGTGCTGAATGCCCATCAGCCCGGTCTGGGGCCAGGGCAGGCGCTCGTCGGGGCCGATGACGCCTCCCGATTGCAGCTGGTCGGCGGATTTCTCCGTCCATTGGAAAAGGCCCATTTGGCATCGCTCCTTGTAAAAAATTGGCGCGATATTAGAGGCATTTGTTTTCCGGCAGGAAGGGGCGGCCGGAAATTTTTTCCCAGTGTTTGTGCGCAGATACGCGGGCCGGGCGGTGCACTTTGTCGCCCAGGTGCCAGCCTAGTGGCTTTCCCGTCTGGGCTCGTGCGCCGCGCGCGCGTACCGTGGCCGGTCATGAGTCACAACCCTGCCTTCATCCCCCAGATCCGCCTGTACCAGGACTGGCTGCGCGAGCGCCACGGCCTGCAGTTCGACAGCTACGACGCGCTGTGGCGCTGGTCGGTGACCGATCTCGATGCCTTCTGGCAAAGCGTCTGGGACTACAACCACCTGCAGTCGCCCACGCCGCACACCGCCGTGCTGGCGCGCAACACCATGCCCGGCGCCCAGTGGTTTCCGGGCGCCCAGGTCAACTACACGCGCCAGGTGCTGCGCCATGTGGACGCTGCCCATGCGGCGGGCATGCCTGCCGTGGTCAGCCGCAACGAGGCCGGCCGCCAGCGCGAGCTGTCCTGGCCCGATCTGCGCCGCCAGGTCGCGGCCCTGGCCCTGCACCTGAAGCAGCAGGGCGTGGGCCGTGGCGACCGCGTGGCCGCCTACCTGCCCAACATTCCCGAGGCCATGGTCGCCTTCCTGGCCACGGCCAGCCTGGGCGCCGTCTGGAGCATCTGCGCCCCCGACATGGGCACCAATGCGGTGCTCGACCGCTTCCGCCAGATCGCGCCCAAGGCCCTGATCGCCGTGGACGGCGTGCACTACGCCAGCCGCGACATGGACCGCATGGCCGTGCTGGCCGAGCTGCGTGCCGGGCTGCCCAGCGTGGAGCATGTGGTGCTGGTGCCCAACCTGGACCTGGCGGCCCGCCTTCCCGATGCGGCGGACTACGGGCAGGTCACGGCCCGCGACGATGCCGCCACGGCGGCCTTCGAGCCGCAATGGCTGCCCTTCGACCATCCGCTGTGGATCGTCTACTCCAGCGGCACCACCGGCCTGCCCAAGCCCATCGTCCATGGCCATGGCGGCATGGTGCTGGTGGCCCTGCAGCTCAAGGCCCTGCACAACGACGTGGGCTGCAGCTACCACCCCAACAGCTGGGGCGAGCGCTACCACTGGTACAGCTCCACGGGCTGGGTGATGTGGAATGCCCAGGTCAGCGGCCTGCTGGGCGGCACGACCTGCGTGATCTTCGACGGCAGCCCTGGCGGCAGCAAGGAAAAGCCCGATTGGGGCGTGCTGTGGCGCTTCGCCGCCGAGACCGGCGTGACCAGCTTCGGCTCGGGCGCGGCCTTCTACGCCAACTGCATGAAGGCCGGCGTGGACCTGGCGCAGTGCGGCGACCTGTCGCGCATCCGCAGCCTGGGCACCACGGGCTCCCCGCTGTCACCCGAGGTGCAGAGCTGGGGCACGGCGCAGTTCGCAGGCATGGGGCATCCTGATATCTGGTGGAACAATATTTCCGGTGGCACGGATTTCGCGGGCGCCTTCATCGGCGGCCACCGCGAGCTGCCCCAGGAGCCCGGCATCATGCAGTGCCGCCAACTGGGCGCGGCCGTCGAGGCCTGGAACGAGCAGGGCCAGCCCGTCATCGACGAGGTGGGCGAGCTGGTCTGCACCCAGCCCATTCCCTCCATGCCTCTGTACCTGTGGGGCGACACGGACGGCAAGCGCTATCTGTCCAGCTACTTCGACATGTACCCGCCAGGCCATGGCCGCCAGCCCGGTGGCGGGGACGGGCCGGCCGCCATGGGGCCGGTCTGGCGCCATGGCGACTGGATACGCATCCTGCCCGAGGGCGGCTGCATCATCTACGGCCGCAGCGACGCCACCATCAACCGCCACGGCCTGCGCATGGGCACCAGCGAGATCTACAGCGCCGTCGAGGCCCTGCCCGAGGTGCTGGACTCCATGGTGGTGGACCTCGAATACCTGGGCCGCGAGAGCTATATGCCGCTGTTCGTGGTGCTGCGCCCCGGCGTATCCCTGGACGAGGCGCTGCGCGCGCGCCTGCAGTCCGCCATCCGCCAGGCCCTGTCGCCGCGCTTCGTGCCCGACGACATCGTGCAGGTGGCCGAGATTCCGCGCACGCTCAGCGGCAAGAAACAGGAGCTGCCCATCAAGAAGCTGATGCTGGGCCAGCCGCTGGACAAGGTGGTCAACAAGGAGGCCATGGCCAATCCCGGCTGCCTGGACTGGTATGTGGGCTTTGCGGCCCGCCATGCGCAGGCCCGCGACGCCTAGGCCCCGGGCACCGGACCGTGCGTTTCAGTCCGCCCGGTCCGGCGCCCGGGCAGCGTGCTGAGCGTGGTGCAGGGCATGGGCGGCGAAGCGCTCCACCAGCCGGTTGCTGCCGCCCGCCAGCCGCGCCAGCGCAATGCCAATACGGAAGTCCGGCGGGTTGTCGGTCAGCTCCAGGCAGGTGACGCCGGGCGGCAGCACCTGGCGCGACACGCCGGCCACCAGCCCCACGCCCAGGCCCGATGCCACCAGGCTCATGATGGTCTGCACCTGCATGGCTTCCTGGGCCACGCGCGGCCGAAAGCCCGAGAGCTGGCAGCGCATCAGCGCCAGGGCGCAGAGGCTGGGCACCTTGTCCTGCGGGTACATGATGAAGGGCTCGCCGGCCGCCTGCGACAGCGCGATGGACCCCAGCGCGGCCAGGGGGCTGCGTTCGGACACGGCCAGCACGAAATCGTCGCGGTCCAGCGGCAGCAGCTCGAAGCCCCCGGGCTCCAGCACGGGATAGCGCACCAGGCCCGCGTCGAAGCGGCGCGACACCAGGCCTTCGAGGATTTCGGAGGAAGTGGCCTCGGTCAGTTCCAGCTCGATCTTGGGAAAAGCCTCGCGCAGCGACGGAATGAGGCCCGGCAGCAGGGCATAGGTGGCCGAGCCGATGATGCCCAGGCGCAGCAGGCCGCCCTGGCCCTGGCGGGCATCGGCCACGGCCTGGCGGCATTGCTCGGCATGGAAAAGGGCCAGGCGCGCATCGGACAGCATGGCCTGGCCTTCGGGCGTGAGCAGGGCGCCGGTGGAGCTGCGCTCGAACAGCGGCGCCCCCAGCTCCTCTTCCAGCTTGCGTATGGACACCGACAGCGGCGGTTGGGCCATGTGCAGCGCCTCGGCCGCGCGATGGAAATTGCCGGTCTCCGCCAGCGCGACGAACTGGCGCAGCTGCCGCAGGTTCATGTGATATCCAGACAGTATCGGTTGCGTGATTTTTAATATTAGACCGCGCAAGGCACGCTGGCTAGAGTGCATCCAAGGCCCGACACAGGGCTGCCAAGGAGACACAGCATGCCAACCCGCCGATCCCTTGCGGGCACCCTGGCCGCCAGCCTGCTGGCCCTGGGGGCCGCGTCCACGCCACCGGTCCTGGCCCAGGACTTTCCCTCGCGTCCCATCAAATTCGTCGTGCCCTTCGGGCCCGGTAGCGGTACCGATACCTCGGCACGCTATTTCGCGCGCAAGCTGCAGGAGCTGGCCGGCCAGGCCGTGGTCGTGGAAAACCGGCCCGGGGCCAACGGGTTCCTGGCCGTCAAGCAGGTGCTGTCGGCGCCGCCCGATGGCCATACCGTCTTCATCGGCAGCAATTCCACGCTGGCCGTGAATGCGGCCCTGTTCCGGCAGCTGCCCTACGACCCCACGGTCGACCTTGCGCCGTTGACCATGATGATGCGCGCGCCGGCCATGGTCGTGGTCGGTCCCGACACGCCCTACCGGGATCTCGCCGGCCTGCTGTCCCATGCGCGGGCCCACCCCGGCAAGGTCAACTTCGGCGCGGGCTCGGCGGGCTACCAGCTCATGGGCGAACTGCTCAACGATGTGGCCCGGGTGCAGACCGTGCACGTGCCCTTCAAGGGGGCCGGCGAAACCGCCACGGCCGTGGCGGCGGGCACGGTGGACTATGCCTTTGCCGAAGTCACGGCCGTGCAGGAACTGGCCCGGGGCGGGCGCCTGCGCATCCTGGCCGTGGCCGCCGACCGGCGCGTGCCATCCTCGCCCGAGGTGCCCACGGCCGCCGAGGCCGGCCTTCCGGGCTTCGAGGCCTACACCTGGGTGGGCGCCATGGTCGCCGCCAGGACGCCCGCGGCCGAGACCGCGAAGCTGGCCGAGTGGTTCACCGCCATTTCCCGGATGGACGAGACACGCGCCTTCTACGAGCGCCTGGGTGCCAGCCCCATGACGGGCGGACCCGCCCAGATGCGCGACTTCCAGAAGAACGAAATCGCGCTGTGGAAACGCATCGTCAGCCAGGCGAAGGTGCCGCTGCAATGAGCCTGTCCGCCACCCTGCCGCCGGGCGCGCTGTCCCATGTGAAGGTGCTGGACCTGTCGCGCGTGCTGGCCGGGCCCTGGGCCGGCCAGACCCTGGGCGACCTGGGAGCCGAAGTCACCAAGATCGAGCGCCCGGGCACGGGGGACGACACGCGCGCCTGGGGGCCTCCGTTTCTGGCCGATGGCCAGGGTCGGCCCACGGGCGATTCGGCCTACTATCTGTGTGCCAACCGCAACAAGCGATCGGTGGCCATCGACTTCACGCAGCCTGCGGGCCAGGCGCTGGTGCGCGCGCTCGCGGCCCGCAGCGATGTGGTCATCGAGAACTTCAAGACCGGCGGGCTGGCTGCCTACGGGCTGGACTACGACAGCCTGTCCGCGCTCAACCCGCGCCTGGTGTATTGCTCGATCACGGGCTTCGGCCAGACCGGGCCCTATGCGCACCGCGCCGGCTACGATTTCCTGGTCCAGGGCATGGGGGGACTGATGAGCATCACGGGCCAGCCCGATGGCGTGCCCGGTGCCGGACCGGCCAAGGTGGGGGTGGCGCTGGCCGACATCCTCACGGGCCTGTATGCCAGCACGGCCATCCTCGCGGCGCTGCAGGCGCGCGAGCGCACGGGCCGGGGCCAGCACATCGACCTGGCCCTGCTCGACGTGCAGGTGGCCTGCCTGGCCAACCAGGCCATGAACCACCTCTACGACGGACCGCCGCCCCGGCGCATGGGCAATGCCCATCCCAACACCGTGCCCTACCAGGACTTTCCCACGGCCGACGGCCACATGATCCTGGCCATCGGCAATGACGGACAGTTCGCGCGCTTTTGCCATGCGGTGGACCACCCCGAATGGGCCTCCGATCCGCGTTTCGCCACCAATGCCGCGCGCCTGTCCCACCGTGGCACGCTGATCGCGCTGCTGCGCGAACTCACGGCGCAGCGCGGCACGCGCGAGTGGATCGCTCTGCTGGAGCGCCATGCCGTACCCTGCGGCCCCATCCACACCGTGGCCGAGGTCTTCGCCGACCCGCAGGTGCGTGCACGCGGCATGCAGATCGCCATGGACCACGCCCAGGCCGGCCCCATCCCCCTGGTGGCCAGCCCCATGCGGCTGTCGGGAACACCGGTGCAGTACCGCACCGCTCCGCCCCAACTGGGCCAGCACACCGGGCAGGTGCTGCGGGACGCTCTGGGCCTTTCGCACGAAGCCATCGATGAACTGCAACGACAAGGAGTGCTCGGATGAGCGTGCTTGATTCCCTGAACCTCACGCGCATCCCCGCCGAGGATGAGGCATTGCGCGCCGAGGTGCGCGCCTTTCTGGCCGAGGCCATCCGCGGGCTGCCGCCCCATGTGCGCGCGCGCTCCTGGGGCGGCTACAGCGCCGAGCTGAGCCGCCAGCTCGGCCGCAAGGGCTGGATAGGCGTCACCCTGCCGCGCGAGTACGGCGGCGGCGGGCGCAGCGCCTTCACGCGCTATGTACTGGTCGAGGAGTTCCTGGCCTGCGGCGCGCCCGTGGGCTCGCACTGGATCGCCGACCGCCAGAGCGGGCCGCTCATCCTCAAATATGGCAGCGAAGACCAAAAGCGCTTCTACCTTCCGCGCATCTGCCGGGGCGAGGCCTTTTTCTGCATAGGCATGAGCGAGCCCAACGCCGGCTCCGACCTGGCCAGCGTGCGCACGCGCGCCGTGGCCAACGGTGCGGGCTTCGTGCTCAACGGCCAGAAGAACTGGACCACCAATGCCCACCATTGCCACTACATGATCGCCCTGGTGCGGACCTCGGGCGAGCCTGCCGACCGCCACCAGGGCCTGTCCCAGGTCATCGTGGACCTGTCCCTGCCCGGCGTCAGCGTGCGCCCCATCACCGACCTGTCGGGCGACAGCCATTTCTGCGAGGTCTTCTTCGACAACGTGCAGTTGCCGCCCGATGCCCTCATCGGCCGGGAGGGGCAGGGCTGGGAGCAGGTCACGGCCGAACTGGCCTTCGAGCGCAGCGGGCCCGAGCGGCTGTTTTCCAGCATCGTGCTGTTCGACGAATGGCTGGCCTGGCTGCGCCAGTCCGGGGACCGCAGCGAAAGCGCGCTGCGCCTGGCTGGCCGCGTCTTTTGCGAATTGGCACCGCTGCGCGCCATGTCGGTGGCCGTGCAGGACCAGCTGGTGCGCGGCCGCAGTCCCATCGTCGAGGCCGCCCTCGTCAAGGAGCTGGGCACCACGCTGGAGCAGTTCATTCCCGCCGCCATCGCCGACGACCTGTTCGCGCGCGCTGGCGACGAAGTGCCGCTGGAGCTGCTGCGCACCCTGGGCTATGTGACCGAAGTCGCGCCCTCGTACTCGCTGCGCGGTGGAACACGGGACATCCTGCGCGGAATGATCGCCAGAGGATTGGGGCTTCGTTGACACGAGGCGCCCTTGGTTCGTGAATGGAGAGAGACATGCAAGAGCAGGAAAGCGATTTGTTTGCCGACGCCGTGCGCCAGCTGCTGCAGGGCGAGTGCACGCCGGCGCACGTGCGCGCCATCGAGGCCGGCGCCGCGCCCCGGGCACTGTGGGCCGCGCTGGAGCAGTCCGGCTTTGCCGATGCCCTGGTGCCCGAGGCCCAGGGCGGCCCGGGGCTGGAGCTGGCCCAGCTGTTCGACGTCTGGTCGCTGTGCGGCAGCCATGCCCTGCCCGTGCCGCTGGCCGAGACCATGGTGGCACGGGCCCTGCTGGCCCACGCCGGCATGGCCCGCCCCGAGGGCAGCATCGCCCTGGCCCAGGGACGGCTGCGCAACGATGGCAGCCTGCATGCCATGCCCGTGCACCTGGGCGCCGTGGCCGATAGCGTGCTGGTGCAGCACGGGCGGGGCTGGAGCCTGCTGCCCGTGGCGCGGGCGGCATCCGGACCGGCGGCCTTCTGCCTGGACGCGGACCTGTGCTGGCCGGCGGCCGAGGTGCGCAGTCTGGCGCCGGACCAGTTCCACGGGGCCGACCTGCGCACGCTGCAGGCCTGCCTGCTGGCGGCCCAGCTCGCGGGCGCGCTCATGGAAGTCTTCCAGCGCACGCTGCAGTATGCGAACGAGCGCCAGCAATTCGGCCGCCCCATCGGCAAAT
Organism: Burkholderiaceae bacterium; assembly: GCA_031253795.1. Taxonomy (GTDB): domain Bacteria; phylum Pseudomonadota; class Gammaproteobacteria; order Burkholderiales; family Burkholderiaceae_C; genus Comamonas. Next base: position 45,493 of record JAIRVR010000026.1, on the reverse strand, counting down.
TCCAGGCCATACAGCACCAGCTGGCCGTGATGAGCGAGCATGTGTTCGCCGCACGCATGGCCGCCCGGCTGGGCTGTGCGGCCCGTGCGCAGGGCCTGGTGCCCGACCGCCTGCGCGTGGCCGTGGCCAAGGCGCGCTGCAGCCAGGCCGCGCTGGCCGTGGCCGAGGCCGCCCACGCCATCCATGGCGCCATGGGCTTCACCGAGGAATACGACCTGCAGCTGTTCACGCGCCGCCTGCATGCCTGGCGGCAGGCCGCAGGGTCGGAATCCCATTGGCATGGCGTGGCCGGCGAAGCCCTGGTCCACGGCCACCAGGGCAGCACCCTCGATGCCATCCGTTCGACCACCGACATGACTGCCTGAAAGGAGTCTTTCCCCATGCCTTTTCTGCACCAGGAGCGCGACGGCGCCATCCTCACCCTCACCATGAACCAGCCCGAAACGCGCAACGCGCTCACGGGCAATACGGCTGTCGAGGAGTTCGTGCAGGTCTGCGACCAGGTACGGCGCGATGCGTCGGTCAAGGCCGTGATCCTCACGGGCGCCGGGCCCATCTTCAGCTCGGGCGGCAATGTCAAGGACATGCAGCGCTTTTTCGACCCGGCGCTCGCGCCCGATGCCATCCGCGAGGAATACCGCCAGGGCATACAGCGCATACCGCGCGCGCTGACCCAGCTGGATGTGCCCGTGATCTGCGCCGTCAACGGCCCGGCCATCGGCGCGGGGCTGGACCTGGCCTGCATGTGCGACATCCGCGTGGCGAGCGAGACGGCCACCTTTGCCGAAAGCTTTGTGCGCGTGGGCATCGTTCCCGGCGACGGCGGCGCCTGGCTGCTGCCGCGTGCCGTGGGCCGGGCCAAGGCCGCCGAAATGGCGTTCACGGGCGAGGCCATCGATGCCCGCGAGGCCCTGGCCTGCGGCCTGGTCAGCCGCGTCGTGCCCGCGGACCAGCTGCTGCCCACGGCCCGTGCCCTGGCGGAGAAAATCGCCGCCAATCCGGGTGCCGTGATGCGCATGACCAAGCGCCTGCTGCGCGAGGGCGAGCACAGCTCGCTGGAGTCGCTGCTGGAGCTGTCGGCCGGCTACCAGGCCATGGCCCACAAGACGGCCGACCACCGCGAGGCCGTGATGGCCTTCGTGGAGAAACGTAAGCCGCGGTTTCAGTAAGGGAGGCTCTTCACGGAGTCCCTGCGGTGCGTGCATCTGCGGATGGGCCCGGTGCGTGAAGGGCATCCTCAAACCGCCGGCCCGCCCCCTTGTGCCGGGGCAGGCCCGGTCACAAATCGACACGCCCGGCCGGCGGCCTGCCCGCGGGAGTGGGCGCCCATGGACTGCACACACAGTACACTTTGCGCGTCGAGAGCCTGTGCTCTCCCATCCACCGCAATCCCATGGCCGTTGACACGACGAGTATTGCCCGCCCCAGCTTCGACCTCAAGAGCGCGCAGCTGCCCGTTGTGGCGGTGGCGCTCCGGGACACCGATGTGCGCGTGCTGGTGGCCGACCTGGCCCAGCGGCTGGCAGATGACCCCGATTTCTTCGACAACGATCCCGTCCTGATCGACCTGGCCCACGTGCGCGAGGCCGAGGGGGAGATAGACTTCGCGGCCCTGGTCGAGGCGCTGCGCTTTCACCGCACCGTGCCCGTGGCCGTGCGCGGCGGCAGCCCGGGCCAGATGGAGGCGGCGCGCGCCGCCGGCCTGGCGCCCGCGCCCGAGGCCGCGCCGGCGCGCGCCGCCGTGCCCGAGGTCCAGGAGGTGGTGCGCGAGGTCGAGGTGGTGCGGGAGATTCCCGCGCCCTTGGCTGACGCGCTCATCGTGGACAAACCGTTACGCTCGGGGCAGCGCGTGTATGCGCGCGGAACCGACATCGTGGTGCTGGCCATGGTCAGTTACGGCGCCGAAGTCATCGCCGACGGCAACGTCCATGTGTACGCGCCGCTGCGCGGCAGGGCGGTGGCGGGCGCGCGTGGCAACACGGCTGCCCGGATTTTCAGCACCTGCATGGAAGCCCAGTTGCTGTCGATCGCCGGCATCTACCGCACAATCGAGACCGACCTGCCCGCCGACGTGGCTGCCAAGCCCGCCAAGGTCCGGCTGGACGGGGAAAAAATCGTCATCGAACCGGTGTGATGGCACCGGATCCGCGTTTGCCCAACAAGTCTTTAAGGAACCGTGAAAACATGGCCAAAATCGTCGTCGTGACATCCGGCAAGGGTGGCGTGGGCAAGACCACCACCAGCGCCAGCTTCGCATCGGGCCTCGCCTTGCGCGGACACAAGACCGCCGTCATCGATTTCGACGTCGGCCTGCGCAACCTGGATCTGATCATGGGCTGCGAACGCCGCGTGGTCTACGACCTGATCAATGTCATCCAGGGCGAAGCCAACCTGAACCAGGCCCTGATCAAGGACAAGCAGTGCGACAACCTCTTCGTGCTGGCGGCCTCCCAGACGCGTGACAAGGATGCCCTGACGCAGGACGGCGTCAAGAAGATCCTCGACGACCTGGCGGCCATGGACTTCGAGTTCATCATCTGCGACTCGCCCGCCGGCATCGAGAGCGGTGCCCTGATCGCCATGCATTTCGCCGACGAGGCTCTGGTCGTGACCAATCCCGAGGTGTCCTCGGTGCGCGACTCCGACCGCATCCTGGGCATGCTCAGCTCCAAGACCGCGCGCGCCGTGGCCGGGGGCGAGTCCGTCAAGGAGCACCTGCTGATCACGCGCTACAACCCCCACCGCGTGCAGGACGGCCAGATGCTGTCGCTGGAGGACATCCAGGACATCCTGCGCATTCCGCTGATCGGCGTCGTGCCCGAGTCCGAAACCGTGCTCCAGGCCTCCAACCAGGGCATCCCGGCCGTGCACATGCAGGGCTCGGACGTGGCCGAGGCCTACCAGGACGTGGTGGCCCGCTTCCTGGGCGAGGACAAGCCCATGCGCTTCACCGAAGCGCAAAAGCCCGGCTTCTTCAAGCGCATCTTCGGCGGGAGGTAAGCATCCATGTCCATGCTGTCCTTTCTGCTCGGAGAAAAGAAGAAGACGGCCTCGGTGGCCAAGGAGCGCCTGCAGATCATCCTCGCGCGCGAGCGCGTGGGCGGCAATGGCGGCGGCCCCGACTACCTGCCGGCGCTGCAAAAGGAGTTGATGGCGGTGATTTCCAAGTACGTGGACATCGACGTCAACGACATCAAGGTGCACCTGGAACGCCAGGAAAACCTGGAAGTGCTCGAAGTCAAGATCGAACTGCCTGACGCCTCGCGCTGAAGGCTGCCATGGCCGGGCCGCAGGGTGTGGCTCAGCCCTGCAGGCCGTCCGTGTGCATGCGGCCGCCGTGGTACAGCAGGGGCGCCTGGCCGGGCTGGTGCGTGCATTGCTCTACCTCGCCGATGAAGATCACGTGGTCGCCTTCCTCGTGGCGCGCGCGGTTGCGGCATTCGAAGACGGCGGCCGCGGCATCCAGCAGGGGCACGCCCAGGGCCGAACTGCGCCAGGCGGTCTGGGCGAAGCGGTCCACGCCCTTGCGTGCGAACAGCTCGGCCAGGGGCTTTTGCGAGGCTGCCAGCACATGGATGGCGTAGTGCGAGCAGTGCTGGAACACCGGCAGCGAGGCGGCCGACAAGGCCATGCTCCACAGCACCAGGGGCGGCGTGAGCGAGACCGAATTGAAGGAGCTGACGGTGACGCCCACCGGATGGCCCTGGGGGCTGCGCGCGGTGACGATGGTCACGCCGGTGGCGAACTGGCCCAGCGCATCGCGGAAGTCGCGCGACGTGAACGGGGCCTGGGGAGCCAGGGCAGCAGGGGGCAGAGCGGAATTCACGAATGGAAAAAGCGGCGCAGCGGCATGCCGCTGTGACTGAGGAACGGGCGCCCGGGGCCGGGCAGCAACCGCAGATTATGGGTGCTGCCGTGCCGGCGCGGCGGCGATGGGGACATTGCAAGGGTGGTCTTTGCCACGCACCTGGGTCACAGCGGCATCGCCATCTGCGCAGGCGCGGCATTCTCGCGCAGCCACTGGTTCAGGCGGGCACGGGGGCAGCGCTGCAGCTGCATCAGCAGCCCATGCCCGGGCCAGGCCAGGGCGTGGCGCAGGCACAGATCCTGCTGCATGCGGGCCAGCAGGGCGGCGGCCATTTCGGCATCCGCCAGTGCCCGGTGGGCACGCGCGGCCACGGGCAGGCCCAGGTGGGCCGTGATCCGACCCAGGTTGTGGCTGGGTGCGTCGGGGTAGATGCGGCGCGACAGCAGCACGGTGCAGGCAAAGGGATGGGGCGCGGCCTCTCCGGCCAGGGCCAGCTCGGACTGCCAGAACTTGCTGTCGAAGGCCGCGTTGTGGGCCACCATCGGCGCGTCGCCGACGAAGCGCGCGGCATCGCGCATCACATCCTCGGCCGCGGGCGCCGCGGCGACCATGGCGTTGGTGATGCCCGTCAGGCGTGTGATGAAGGGAGGGATCCAGGCGCCGGTGCGCATCAGGCTCTGGAAGCGGTCCACGACACGGCCGCCCTCGATCAGCACGATGGCCACCTCGGTGGCGCGCGCGCCCTGGGCGGGGGCCATGCCCGTGGTTTCGAAGTCGATGACGGCGATCGGCTGTGGCATGGGGCGATTGTGCCCGCCCGGCCCTGTCCGCCCTGGCGGGGCGGCTATTCCTCGACGTCGCTGCCGTCGGCTGCGCCCAGGCGCTGTACGACCTGGCCCAGCAGTGCATAGAGCTGCTCTATCTCGGCATGGCCCACCAGGTCCTCGATGTCGGCATAGGTGGCCGAGGAGTGGGGCGCGATCTCGGCGACGATGGCATGGCCGGCTGCCGTGAGCTCGAACTCCGCGCCACGCATGTCGCTGGCATGGCGCGAACGCTCCACCAGCTGGCGGCCTTCCAGGGTCTTGAGCAGGCGCGACAGGCTGGGCATGCTGATGTAGGTGGCCTGGGACAGCTCCATGGGCCGCAGCCGGTGCGCAGCCGATGCCATGGCGCGCAGCACGCGCCATTGCTGCTCGGTCAGGCCATGGGCACGCAGCATGGGCCGAAAGCGCACCATGACCGATTCGCGCGCGCGCAGCAGGGCCATGGGCAGGGACCGCGAGAAGTCGCGCAGGGGCAGGGAAACGGAAGATGGCGGAGTCTGGGGCATGTTCGGCAGCGTCTGTCGGCTGGATTCTATGCAGCCGCCGCGCGGCCCGGGGCGTGCGGCGCGGCGCTTGCGGCTGCTCAGTAGGTCTGGCTTTGCGGCGCAGGCGCGCTGGCCTGCCGAAAGCGCGCGGCCAGGGCGCTGGTGGCCTGCACCAGCAGCTGGGTGTCCAGGCCCACGGCGGTGAAGGTGCAGCCCAGTTCCAGGTACTTGCGCGCCATGGCCTCGTTGGGCGTGAGTATGCCCGGCGCCTTGCCCGCGCGCCGGATGCGGGCGATGGCGTCGGCAATGGCCTCCTGCACTTCGGGGTGGCCGGGGTTGCCGATGTGGCCCATGGATGCGGACAGGTCGGCCGGGCCGATGAAGACGCCGTCCACGCCCTCGGTGGCCGCGATGGCGTCCAGATCGGCCAGGGCCTGGCGCGTCTCCACCTGCACCAGCACGCAGACCTGGGCATTGGCCTCGACGCCGTAGCTGGCGCGCCGGCCCCAGGCCGAGGCGCGCGCGCCCGCCATGCCGCGGATGCCGCCCTTGCCGTCGGCCTGCGGATAGCGTGCGGCGCGCACGATGCGCGCGGCCTGTTCGGCCGTGTCCACCATGGGCACCAGCAGGGTTTGCACGCCCAGGTCCAGATACTGCTTGATCAGCATTTCGCCGATTTCGCCATGGCCCATGGGCACGCGGGCGATCGCGTGGCTGTCGGGATAGGCCGCCAGGGCCTGCAGCTGGGCCAGCAGGCTGCGTGTGTCGTTGGGCGAGTGCTCGCCGTCGAGCAGGAGCCAGTCGAAGCCGGCACCGGCGCAGATTTCTGCCGCATAGGCATCGGCCAGACCCAGCCACAGGCCGATCTGGGGTTGGTCGGCCGCGATGGCGGCCTTGAAGCGGTTCACAGGGGTTTGCATGGTCAGATTGTCAGGTCCTCAGTGGCCCATGCACAGGTACTTGGTACCCAGGTATTCCTCTATGCCGGCGGCGCCGCCCTCGCGGCCCATGCCCGACTGCTTGACACCGCCAAAGGGCGCCACGGCCGTGCTGATGATGCCGCTGTTGATGCCCACCATGCCGTATTCCAGGGCCTCGCCCACGCGCCATACGCGGCCCAGGTCGCGGGCGTAGAAATAGGCGGCCAGGCCGTACTCGGTGTCGTTGGCCATGCGGATGGCCTCCTCCTCGGTGCGGAAGCGGAACACGGGCGCCACGGGGCCGAAGACCTCTTCCCTGGCGATGCGCATGGCTGGCGTGGCGCCGCCCAGGATGGTGGGCTCGTAGAAGCTGCCGCCCAGGGCGTGGCGACGGCCTCCGGTGACCACGTCGGCGCCCTGCTGCACGGCATCGGCCACCAGTTCCTCGACCTTGTCCACGGCGGCCTGGTCGATCAGCGGGCCCTGGCCCACTCCTTCGTCCATGCCGTTTCCGACCTGGAGGGCCTGCACGGCCACCTTGAGCCTGGCCATGAAGGCGTCGTACACGCCGTCCTGCACCAGCAGGCGATTGGCGCACACGCAGGTCTGGCCGGTGTTGCGGTACTTGGAGGCCATCGCGCCTTCCACGGCAGCGTCCAGGTCGGCATCGTCGAAGACGATGAAGGGTGCGTTGCCGCCCAGTTCCAGCGACAGCTTCTTGAGCGTGGGCGCGCATTGCGCGGCCAGCACGCGGCCCACTTCGGTGGATCCCGTGAAGGTCAGCTTGCGCACGGCCATGCTGGCCGTGAGCACGCCGCCGATGGCGCGCGACGAGCCTGTGATCACGCTGAAGACGCCGGCCGGAATGCCGGCGCGCTGGGCCAGTTCGGCCATGGCCAGGGCCGACAGCGGCGTTTGCTGCGCGGGCTTGACGATGATGGTGCAGCCAGCGGCCAGGGCCGGCGCCACCTTGCGCGTGATCATGGCGGCCGGGAAGTTCCAGGGGGTGATCGCGGCGCACACGCCCACGGGTTCCTTGGTGACGATGATGCGCTTGTCGGCCCAGGGGGAGGGCACGGTGGAGCCGTAGACGCGGCGCGCCTCTTCGGCGAACCACTGCACATAGGAGGCCGCATAGGCGATTTCGCCGCGCGACTCGGCCAGGGGCTTGCCCTGTTCGCTGGTCATGATCAGGGCCAGGTCTTCCTGGTGCTCCATCATCAGCTCGTACCAGCGGTGCAGCAGGCGTGCGCGGGCTTCGGCCGTCTGCTGCTTCCAGAGCGCGAAGCCGCGTTCGGCGGCATCGATGGCGCGCTGCGTCTCGGCCTCGCCCATGCGGGGCACCTGGCCCACGGTATCGCCCGTGGCGGGGTTGTGGACGGCGAGCTGGGTGCCGTCATCGGCGGCCTGCCACTGGCCGTCGATCAGGCACAGGTTCTTGAGCAGGCGGGGATCGCGAAGTGCAATGGGCATGGAATTCTCCAGGAGGGCGGGCAAGGCCCTAGACAAAACGGAACTGCAGGCGGCCCAGGGGGCCGTAGTCGGCATCGAACAGATCGCCGGCGCGTGCGGCCACGGGGCGCGTGAACGAGCCGGCCAGCACGATCTGCCCGGGCTCCAGCGCCTCGCCCCAGGGGGCCAGCCTGTGGGCCAGCCAGGCCACGCCGATGGCCGGATGGCCCTGGACGCCGGCTGCCAGCCCGGTCTCCTCGACCACGCCGTTCTGCCGCAGTATGGCGCCGCACCAGGGCAGGTCAAGCGCCTGGGGGACGACCCGTTCCGCGCCCAGCACGATGCCGGCATTGGCGGCGTTGTCGCTGATGGTGTCGCAGACCTTGCGCATGGTCTTGGTGTGGCGGTCGAACTGCTCGATGCGTGCATCGATGATTTCGATGGCCGGCGTCACGTAGTCCGTGGCATCCAGCACGTCCTGGACCGTGAGCTCGCGGCCGCCTGCAAGGCCGGGGCCGCGCAGCGGCGCCTTGAGGACGAAGGCCAGCTCCACTTCCACGCGCGGCGCGATGAAGCGGTCCGCGGGGATGTCCAGCACCTGGCCCGGCGTGCACTGGTGGCGCATGCTGTCGAGCAGGGTGCCGTAGTCGGGCTCGTCGATCTGGCTGGAGATCTGCATGGCGCGCGAGGTCAGGCCGATCTTGTGGCCTATCACCCGGCGGCCGGTCGCGACCTGCATGCGCACCCATTCGCGCGAGACACGGTAGCCATCCTCCACGGTCATGCCGGGAAAGCGCTTGGAGAAGTGCTCGACCTGTACGCGCGTCTTCTCGCTGTGGTCGAGCTCATGTGCCAGCTGGGAAAGAAGTTCTGGGGTCAGCATTTCAGTCATTCATTGCGTTGCTGCATCGTCGGAGGCGTGTGACGCTGGCCCGGTACAACCTGCAGGCACCGGGAAAGGCGCGAAGCGACTCAGGGGGTGATCCGTTGGAAAAGGGGGTGCAGGCTGCTGTGCTTGCCGTCATACACCTGGCCCGGGCTTTCATCGACCTGGACGGTCAGACCCAGGTGGCGTTGCCCGAACAGGGGCTGCAGGTGGTGGCGTGCGCAGGCCAGCAGGGCGTCGCCGGCCTGCTGCTGCACGGCGGCCGAACGGCCGCGTCCCATGCGCAGGTTGATGTAGACGAAGCCGTATTCGCCATCGCCGCCGGCCGCACGGCCCGCGGCACCTCCGTCGGCCACGGCGCTGTGGGGCGCCGGGTAGGCGAAGACGCGCGTGCCGCCCGTGGGGAAGACCTGGGCGCCGTCCTCGGCGCGCACCGTGAGCATGGTGTCGGCCAGGGCGCGGCACAGCGCCGTCATGTCGGTGTGCGCGTCCAGGCGCGCCGTGTAGAGGATGACCACGTGCGGCATTCAGGCCACCTCCATGGTGGCCGCCGTGCAGCTCACGGCGAAGATGGGAATGGGCTGGCAGTACAGCACCTGGCCCGCGCCGCGCGCGGCGGCCGCCACGGCGATGAAGCTGCGGATCTCGAAGCCGCCCTGGCCGCCGTCGCGGTAGGTATCGGCATCGGTGTACGACAGCAGGGCATTTTTGTCATTGCGGCACCAGCGGTCCATGAACTGCCGGTCCCATTCCCAGTTGACCTTGCCAGAGTCCGGCGTGGCCGGCCAGTGCGAGATGCCGCCCGTGCCCACGATGGCAATGCGCTCGGGCACCTGGTCGCAGGCGCGGCGCAAGGCCTCGCCGAAGGCCCAGGCGCGGTGCAGCGGCGTCAGCGGCGGGCCCTGGCAATTGATGTTGACGGGGATGATGTCCTTGTCATAGGCCGGCGTCAGAAAGTGCAGCGGCACCATGATGCCGTGGTCGAACTTCCACTCCTCGGCAAAGGCCACATCCACGGTCTGCATGACCTCGGTGATCAGGCGCCGCGACAGCCCGGCATTGCCGGGCACGCGGTGGCGTTCTATGCCCAGCCAGGCCGGGTCCTCGATGGGGCCCTCGTATTCGTCGGCCATGCCGATGGCATAGGCCGGCATGTTGTTCATGAAGAAGTTGGCGAAGTGCTCGGCCGCGATGACGATGACGGCATCGGGCCGCGCGGCTTCGAGCCGTGCGCCCATGTCGCGGAAAGCGGCGTGGAAGGCATCCCTGGCGGCCGGATCGGCCAGGTGGGCACGGCCCGTGATGCCGGGCGCGTGGCTGCAAACGCCTGCAAAGACCAGACTCATTTCAGACTCCCGCAATCTTTTCGTTCGTGCCCGTGGTCATGGCGTAAACGCCCGCTCGGACAGGCCCATGCCTGTGCACCCCATCGCGCATGGCCTGCAGGTAGTCGGCCCAGGGCATGCCCAGCAGGGGCGCGAAATGCATCAGCAGCTGGCCGTTGCAACCCAGCACGTAGAGCTTGCCGATATCGCCGTGGAACATGGCTTCGTACTCCTCGGCGTCCAGGGCGTAGTCGGCCAGCAGCGCCGCACGGTCCTCGCGCCAGCGGCGCTGGACCTCGGGCTCGCGGTTGAGCTGGAACAGGAATTTCTGCATGGTGTACAGGCTCATGGCATCTCCCGGGCCGGTGGTCTCGCGGCCTCAGCCGAGCGTGATGTTGGCACGGCGGATGATGTCGGCGTACTTGGCGATTTCGCTCTGGACGAAGGCCGCGAACTGCGGTGCCGATCCGGCCTGCGAGACGATGCCGCCGCGCGCGAAGGCATCGACCACGGCGGGTTCGGCCAGGGCCTTGACCACGGCCGCGTTGATGCGCTGGACCAGCGCGTCGGGCGTGGCGCCGGGTGCCAGCAGGCCCTGCCAGGAATTGGACTCCAGGGCCACGCCCTGCTCGGCCAGCGTGGGCACCTGGGGTGCGAACTGCGAGCGCTGCCGCGTGGCCATGCCCAGGGCCACGAGCTTGCCGCTTTGCACGTGGCCGCGGAACTCGGACCAGTTGCCGAACATCACGTCCACCTGTCCGCCCAGCAGGTCGGCCAGGGCCGGGCCCTGGCCCTTGTAGGGGATGTGGACCATGTCCACGCCCATTTGCTGGCACAGCAGGGCACCCGACAGATGGGCCGAGGTGCCGTTGCCGAAGGAGGCATAGCTGAGCTCGCCAGGCTTGGCCTGGGCACGGCTGCGCAGGTCTGCCAGCGTCTTCAGGCCGCTGCCCGGATGGGTGGCCAGCACATGCTCGGACAGGCCCATGAGCGCCACGGGCCTGAGGTCGCGCGTGGTGTCGTAGGGCAGGTTCTTGACCAGGGTCCTGTTGGCCGTGAAGCTGTTGGCCACGCAGACCAGGGTGTGGCCGTCGGCCGGCTGCTTGGACGCATAGTCCACGCCGATCACCGTGCCCGCGCCGGGCTTGTTCTCGACGATGACAGGCTGGCCCAGCGACTTGCCGAGTTCCGTGCCCACCAGGCGCGCCACGAGGTCGGTGGTGCCGCCCGGCGTGAAGGGCACGATGATGCGCAGCGGCTTGGTCGGCCAGGTTCCGGACTGTGCGTGGGCCAGGCCAGGGAACGCGAGCGCGCTGGCGCAGGCGGCGGTGGATTGCAGGAAATGGCGGCGTTGCATGTCGTGTCTCCTCGGTCTTTCTGTGTTTTCGCGCCAGCCTCAGACGCCCCAGTGCGGTATGTGGTGCGAGCCCAGGGAGACGGCCACGTTCTTGGGCTCGCAGAACACTTCATAGCTCCAGGTGCCGCCCTCGCGGCCCGTGCCCGAGGCCTTGGTGCCGCCGAAGGGCTGGCGCAGGTCGCGCACGTTCTGGCTGTTGACGAAGCACATGCCGGCCTCGATGGCGGCGGCCACGCGGTGGGCACGGCCCACGCTCTCGGTCCAGACATAGCTGGACAGGCCGTACTGGATGTCGTTGGCCAGGCGCACGGCCTCGGCCTCGTCGCTGAACGGGATGATGCAGGCCACGGGGCCGAAGATCTCGTCCTGGGCGATCTGCATGCGGTTGTCCACGTCGGCGAAGACCGTGGGCAGCACGTAGTTGCCGTTGCGCACGCGCTCGGGCAGGCCGGGCGTGTCCAGTCCGCCGCACAGCATGCTGGCGCCCTCTTTGCGGCCCAGCTCGATGTAGTGGCGCACCTTGGCCAGGTGGCTGGGGCTGATCATGGGGCCGACGATAGTCTGCTCGTCCAGCGGGTCGCCCACGGTGATCTTCCTGGCGCGTTCCACGAAACGGTCCACGAACTTCGCGTAAATGCCCTTTTGCACCAGGATGCGGCTGCCGGCCGTGCAGCGCTCGCCGTTGTTGGAAAAGATCATGAACACGGCCGCGTCCAGCGCGCGCTCGAAGTCGGCGTCGTCGAAGATCACGAACGGGCTCTTGCCGCCCAGCTCCATGCTGAACTTCTTGAGGCCGGCGGCCTGGACGATGCGGTTGCCGGTATGGGTGGACCCGGTGAACGAGACGGCGCGCACGTCGCGGTGGCGCACCAAGGGCTCGCCCGCGTCCTTGCCGTAGCCGTGCACCAGATTGAGCACGCCGGGCGGAATGCCCGCTTCCAGCGCCAGCTCGCCCAGGCGCGCGGCCGTCAGGGGCGACAGCTCGCTCATCTTGAGCACGGCCGTGTTGCCGAAGGCCAGGCAGGGAGCCACTTTCCAGGTGGCCGTCATGAAGGGCACGTTCCAGGGCGAGATCAGGGCACACACGCCCACGGGGTGGAACAGCGTGTAGTTCAGGTGGGTGGGCGTGGGATAGGTGTGGCCGTCCACGCGCGTGCACATCTCGGCGAAGTAGTAGAAGTTGTCGGCTGCGCGCGGCACCAGCTGCTTGCCGGTCTGGGCGATGACCTGGCCGCAGTCATTGGTCTCCGTGCGCGCGATCTCGGGCACGTTCTGCGCGATCAGGTCGCCGAGCTTGCGCACCAGCTTCGCGCGTTCGGTGGCGGGGGTGCCGGCCCAACGGGGGAAGGCATCCCTGGCGGCCGCGACGGCGGCCTCGACCTCGGCCTCGCCGCCCGCGGCCACCTCGGCCAGCACCTCCTGGGTGGCGGGGTTGACGGTCTCGAAATACTGCTGGCCGGCGACGGCCTTGCCGTTGATCAGATGGTCGATGCGCATGGGTCTCTCTCTTGGCGATGCGTTGCGGTTCAGGGGGCGTGCGGCGTATCGCCGTCGATGGTGTTGACCAGGCGGCCCAGGCCTTCGATTTCGGTGACGATTTCATCGCCCACGCGGGAATCGGCCACGCCGTCGGGCGTGCCGGTGAGGATGAGATCGCCGGGGTTGAGCGTCATGAAGCCCGACAGGTGGGCGATCAGCGCGGGGATGTCGTGCACCATGTCGCGCGTATTGCCGTCCTGCCTGAGCTCGCCGTTGACCCAGCTGCGCAGGCGCAGGTTCATGGGGTCGGGCACATCGGCCGCATCGACGAACCAGGGGCCCACGGGCGTGGCGCCGTCACGGTTCTTGACGCGCAGATTGGGACGGTAGAAGTTCTCCAGGTAGTCGCGGATGGCGTAGTCATTGGCCGTGCAGTAGCCGGCGACCACGCCATAGGCGTCCTCGCGGCGCACGTGTCGGCAGGTTTGGCCTATCACCACGCCCAGCTCGCATTCGAAGTGCATGTAGGCCACGTCGGCGGGCCGGTACGTGCGGCCCCGGTGGCCGTTGAGGGTGTTCGGACCCTTGAGGAAGACCAGCGGCTCCTCGGGCGCCTTGTGGAAGGCGATCTCTTTGGCGTGGTCGGCGTAGTTCAGGCCCAGGGCAAACACCGTGCCGAATTCCAGCGGCGGCAGCCACTGTACGGCGGCCTCGGGCATCAGGCGGCCGTCGGGCAGCCGTACCTGGCCATCCGGGCCTTCGGTGACCCGCAGGGTCTGCCCCTCATGGAGGATGCGTCCGTGCTTCATTGCTCCACCCCCTGTTCCGCCACCAGCGAATGCGCGAGCCGGCCCAGGCCGGTCACGTCGATGGACACCTGGTCCCCGGGCCGCGCCAGCGGCGCGCCTTCGCCAGGGCCCAGCAGCAGCACGTCGCCGGGCGACAGGGTCATGAACTCCGTCACATCGGCCAGCAGCCGCGCCGGTGGGCGCACCAGGTGAGCGAAGCCACGTGTCCAGGCGGGCTGGCCGTTGAGCGAGACCGTAAGTCGCGCCGCCGTGGCATCGAAGTCCGTGGTGCGCACCAGGGGGCCCAGCGGCAGAAAGCCATCGCGGCAGCGCTGGCGTATGGCGGGGCGGTAGTAGTTGTCGTGGGGCAGGGTCAGGTCGCTGGCGATGATCCAGCCCGCCACATGGTCCAGGGCGTGTTCCTCGCGAACGCGGCTGGCCTTGCGGCCTATCACCAGGCCGATGCTGGCATCGACACGCACCTGCCCCGGCTCGGCGGGCACTGCCACGGCCACGCCTGCATGTGCCCAGGTATTGCGGGGCTTGATGTAGAGCACGGGCGCGCGCGGAGCGGCCTTGTAGGGCGCGCTGTCGAATTGCGGCGACAGGCGCTGCACGGTGGCGCTGTCGTTGAGCAGCGTGCCGTAGACGCTGCCCAGCGGCAAACCGTCGTCCAGGAGGAAGGGCTGAATCTGCATGGCGTGAATTTAGTTAACGTGGTAATTATTGTGATGGCAATCACCGCCGTCAACCGCGCAGATTCAGGGTTTTCCCAGGCGCAGCAAAAAAGCCCATGCACGGCGGACCGTGCATGGGCTTGGGGCAAGGCTCACCGCGGCAGGCGGTGGCGGGCGCGTCAGCGGCGGCGTCGGCGCAGCGCGGCCGCACCGGCCAGGCCCAGGGCCAGCAAGGCCTGGCCCAGCGCAGACAGGCCGGGCACCGGCGTGGCCGTGGCGACCGGCGGCACGGCCGCTGGCGCTGCCAGGGCCACGGGGTCGACGATGACGCCGTTCACGGCCAGGTCGCTGTCGCCGGTCTGGCCGTCGGTGATGTCAAAACTCACCGAACGGCGGTCGGCCGCGAAGCGGTAGGCCGAAGCATCCAGCGCATACCAGTGCGCGGTGGGCGTGCCAGTCGTGGGGCCGTATTTCCACAGCGTGGCCTGGGCGGGCGCAGCCTCGGGCAGGTCCATGCGCAGGGTGGCGGTGGAGCCCGGCGTTCCGCCCACGAGCACGAAGCTCAGGGCGCCATAGGGCAGGCGCAGGTTGGCGGGCAGGCTGCCCGTTGCAGGCGCGGTGCCGAAGCCTTCGGAGTTCGAGGCGAACTGCCACTGGTCGGCACCCACGTTGCCCGCACCGTTGCTGACGCCGGCCGTGTTGCTGCCCGAGCCGATCTGCGTGCCTATGGGCTGGGGCTTGACCAGGGACAGGGCCACGGGCGCGCTGGCCGTGCCCGTGGCCGGCAGGTTGATGGCGTGGACGCGGTAGGCGAGCTGGGGATCCAGGCCGGTGAAGGACAGGCCCGCGGGCGTGCCTGCCAGGGCCTGGACCAGGTTGCTGGCCGGTGCCGGCTGGCCGCTGGCGTCCAGGCCGGCCATGACCTGTTCCCAGCTGGGGGTGGGTGCGCTGACGGGCAGGGCCACGGCGCGCAGCGTGCCGCTCTGGCTGGGGGTGGCAGTGACGGTGGCCGAGGTCTGGTCCACGGTCTGGGTGGCCAGAACCACGGTGGACAGGGCCGGGATGGGCAGGCTGTCCAGGCGGGCCTTCTTCCAGGCCGCGTAGGGCAGGTCCTTGGCGGCCTGGCCGTCGCCGTAGAAGTCGGCGTCGCCGCAGTCGCTGATGATGTCCACGCTGCCGCCCGCATCCAGCTGGGCCGGCATGGTGCCTATGCCTTCGGCAGAGCAGGCGGTGTTGGGCACCGTGATGGCGGCGAGGGCATCGCCGCGCGGGCGCAGGTTCAGGGCCTCGCCCGTACCGCTGACGCGGCCATCCCAGGAGTACAGCTGGAAGTTGCGCGGTGCCACGCCCGTGGCGCTGGTGGACGGACCGGCGATGATCAGGTACTGGCCGGCGGCGTTCTTGCGGATTTCGCGGATGCCGCGCTCGCCCAGGTTCAGGCGTATGGGCTGGCCTATCTGCGCCTGGCCCGGGCTGCCGCCGTTGGCGGTGGGCAGGGCCGTGAAGTTGTTGACGGGCAGGATCAGCGCATGCGTGCGGTTGGCCGCATTGTCGGCGGTGACGGCGGGGCCGCCCGGGGCGGACACCAGGGGCGCGCGAAAGCCCAGCCAGGCGGCCGAGTCGTCGGGGCTGGTGGACATGCCCTCGATGGAGAAGCCGCTGCGCGTTTCGCTTTCAGGGGCCTTGGTGGGGCCGCCGTCCGAGCTGGCCACCAGGCCGAAGTAGTTGGCCACGCGGCCGTCGCGCGCCACTGCGTCCCAGCTGCGCAGGTCCTCGCGCAGCCAGCGGTAGTCGCCCTGGGGCGTGAGCGTGGTCGTGGCGCCCGAGCCCGCGACATCGAAGGCGAACAGGCGCCAGCGGTCGGTGCGGGACTTGCCGTTCTTGTTGTTGGAGTGGGAACCCGTGCCATAGACACGCGAACCCAGCGAAAAGCTGGCCTCGATGTCCATTTCCTCGTCGCTCTTGCAGCTGTCCAGGCCCGTGATGCCGGGCTGGGTGCAGGCATTGGGATCGCCCAGGCCCAGGGCGGTCTTGTCCAGGGCCAGGGCCTTGACGGGCAGGCCGCCGGCCGGGCCGTAGGCCGAGAAGGAGTTGCCGCCGGGCAGTGCATTGCCCGAGGCGTCCTGGGCGGGCGCTTCGTCGTCGCCGACCAGCAGGGTCGCGGCGTCGACGACGATGGCCGTGGAGGCGTCCGAGCGGCCGGCCAGCCAGCGGGGGCTGGTGCCTGGCGCGGGATTGGCCGAGGCGGCGTACTTGATGGTGCGCGTGATCGAGGCGCCGCCCGCATTGGTCAGCGTGACCGTGATGTCGGCATAGCCCACGCCCGTGGGCGTGATCCTGAGCAGGGCATTGCCCTGGACGTTGCTGGCGGCCAGGCCATTGGCGGCGACCACGGCGGTGTTGCCCGACGTGGCGCTGACCGTGGCGGCCGGATCGTTGACGGTAAAGGCCAGCCCGGTGGTGGCCAGCGCGTCGCTGGCGTCGCCCAGCACGCCCGACAGGGCCGTGATCGCGGGCAGGGAAGTGGTGGGCGGCGCGCTGGTGTTGACCGCCGCGGACGCCGCGGCCGTGCCGCCACCCAGGCTGTTGACCGCACGCACGCGCAGCTTGTAGCTGCCTTCCGCCAGGCCGTTCACCGTCTGGCTGGTGCCGAAGACGATCAGGCTCTGGCTGATGTGGGCGAAGTCGTCGGCCGAGACCTCAAGCAGGTAGTAGTCGGCGCCCACGGCGGCATTCCATTGGGCATTCACGCTGTTGCCCGCGGCCTGGGCCGTCACGCCGGTGGGCGTGGCCGGCAGGCTGGCCGGGGGGGTTGCCTCGGGTGCCCAGGCCAGGCCGTAGAACACGCCTTCGCCGGCCGTCGCCATGGTCTGGGGCGTGCCCGTCAGGTTGCCCGTGCGGCCCGCCGTATCGAACAGACGCTGGATCTGGTTGTTGCCCGCCGTGGCCAGCAGCATCACGCCGCCATCACCCATGGGCAGGGCCGACAGCCCGTGCACGCCGGACAGGGGGACCGAGCCCTTGGCCACCCAGGTGCTGCCGTCGTAGGCGTATTTCTGCAGCGTGCCATTGCCGTCGTTGTTGGCCGCCACGTACAGCGTGTCCACGCCTGGCGTGCCATCCAGGTCGAGAAAGGCGATGCCGCGCATGTTGTTGGCGCTCAGCCCCGGCAGCGCGCTCACCGCGGGCGTGGGCGCGGTCGGCAGGCCCGTGCCGACCTTGTTGACCGTGTCGCCCCCCGCGAAGGCTGCATACAGCTGGCCGTCGGCGATGGTGATGCCCTGGGTGTTCTTGTTGCTGAGCTGGACCGCGCTGGCGCCGTCACGGGCCACGAACCAGATGCCGCGGTTGGCATTGGGGCTGCCGGCGCCGCTGGCCCATACCCGGGCGCAGTTGTCGCTGATGGCGCCGCGCATGGCATCGCCCACCAGGGCCGAGCCGCCCAGGCGCGTCTGGTTGTTGACGGCCGCGTCCCAGCCCACGAAGGCCACGCCGCGTGCGGCGCCGGCCTTGGGGTCGCTGCCGCCCGGCGCCACGGCATAGCCGGGCACGGTCAGGCACTGGCCGTTGGCCGAGCGGTTGAGAAGGCCTTCAGAAGCCGTGCTGCTGGCCGTCAGCGGCGTGGCGCCTCCCGACAGCGCCAGCGTCTGCACCAGGGTGCCATCGGCGCGGTATTCGTCGAGGTAGACGGGCAGGGCGCCCGTGCCCGTGCCCACGCGGTAGGCCACCAGATTGCCTGGTGTGAAAGACTGGGCCCAGGCCGTGCCACACAGGGCCAGGCAGGCCGCTGCAATCGCCTTGTGCTGCCCCTTCAAAGTCATCATGCGCATGCTTACCATCCCGGTGTAACAAATCGCGCGACTGTAAAAGCCGGGTGTGACAGTCTGGTGACGGGGCAGGGCCGGTCCGGATGAAAAAAGGCGGCTCCCCTGCGGGAGCCGCCCTGGTGGCGGTGCCGGTCGTCAGCCGCGCTTTGTTTTTTCTGGTCGGAGGCGCGGACCGGCTTCGGATCAGCGGATCAGCAGTACGGGTACCTGGCTGCCGGCCAGCACCTGGGTGCTGACCGAGCCCATGACCAGGCGGCCCAGGGCGCCATGGCCATGGGTGCCCATGATCAGCAGGTCGAACCGGCCTTCATCGGCGGTCTTGATGATGGAATCGGCAATGGGCCCGACCTTGCTGATGCGCTCGGCCTTGACGCCGTGCTCGGCCAGGTACGCGCAAACGGGGTCCAGCACCTTGGTCGATTCCTCGGCGTAGTACTCGTCCACCACTTCCTTGCCCAGGGCTGCACGCGCGCGTGCCGGCAACTGGGGCTGGACGGTGATGGCGGTGTAGCTGTGGGCCGAGCCCAGGATCTCGGGGTGCGAGGTCAGGTAGGCCAGCATCTTCTGGGTGTAGGGGCTGCCGTCGACTGCGAGCAGGATGTTCATGAAGGTCCTCCTTTGGAATGACTCAAGACTAAGCCCAGGCATCGGCGAGCGGCTTGACCCATGTCAAGCGCTGGCCGCTGCGCCGTGCGCCAGCGCGGGCGCCGGAACCGGCACGTCGATGGTAGACCGTGGCAAAAAGCCCTGTTGTTCGCCCTTGCGCGCATAGCCCAGGGGATTGGCCACCACGCGGCAGCGCCAGGGGCTGCCGTCGTCGTGCAGGCCCTGGGCCACATAGTCGCTGGGCGAATGCAGGTGGCCATGCAGCCAGAGGTCGGCGAAAGGCAGCAGGTCGTCCAGCACATTGCAAAAGCCCGCCGTGCCGGGCACCAGGCCATAGCGCGGATCGGCGCTGCGCAGGCTGGGCGCGAAATGCGTGACGGCCACGGTGGGGCCGTCGAAGTCCGGCTCCAGCGCCTGGCGCAGCCATTGCTGGCAGGCCAGGGACTGCTCGCGCATGGGCTCGGCCAGAAAGGGTTCGCCATGGCGTGTGCCACCGGTTTTCTGCAGGTAGAAGTTGGCCGCACGAAAGGCTTTCTCGCGCAGCTTGAGCAGGCGCGCAAGATCGGTCACGCCTTCGTGCCGGGACATGGCGTCGTAGTCGCTCCACAGCGTGGTGCCGACGAAGCGCACACCATCCAGCACGGCGGACTCGCGCTCCAGCCAGACCATGCCCATGCGCTCGCAGCTGGCGCGCAGCCGCGCATGGGCAGCGTCGAAGTCCTGCATGTCGTACTCGTGGTTGCCGGGCACGAAGACCACGGGGCAGGGCCAGCCCGCGTACTGGGGCAGGGGAGAGAAGCGCTCCAGGCCGAAATGTTCGCCGGCGAGCAGGCTGCCGCTTTGGTAGGAGCCTATGTCACCGGCCAGGACCAGCACATCGGCATCGGGTGCCGGCTCGGGCACGAAATGCGGATGGGCCTCGAGATGCAGGTCGGACAGCAGCTGGATCTTCATGCGCCCAAGTGTAGGGCCTGTCCCGTATGGGGGAAGGTGGCCTCGGCAGACCGCGTCAGCGTGCGCAGCAGCCAGTCATAGGCCTGGGGATGGGGGCCGCGGCGACGCCACAGCGCGTCCACGTGCACGGGCTGGACCTCGAAGGGCAGCTCACGCAGCACCAGGCGGTCGGCCATGCCGGTCACCGGCACGAAATGGCGCGGCAGGATGGTCAGCAGATTGGAGTTCATGACCACGCGCCCGGCCGTGAAGAACTGGTTGACCGTCAGCACCACCTGGCGCGTGCGGCCCAGCGAGGCCAGGGCCTCGTCGATGAAGCCGAAGGAGCGGCCCGAGAAGCTGACCAGCATGTGGCGTGCGGCGCAGTAGTTGTCCAGGGTCAGTGGCACATGTTCCAGCGGATGGCCCTGGCGCATCACGCACAGGTATTCGCCCTCGTACAGGCGCCGGCTGTCGAAGGCCACCAGGGCGCCCGACTGGGCGCGCGCCGTGAGATCGGCGAGCACGGCGGGGAAATAGCCGACGGCCATGTCGGCTTCGCCGGCCTCGAGCAGGGCGCGCGGATCGCGCGTGGTCAGCGGCAGCACGCGTATGCCTATGCCCGGCGCCTCGCGCTCCAGCAGGCTGAACATGGGGGGTATCAGTGTGGCCGCCGTGGCATCGGCCATGGCCAGCACGAAGGTGGTGGTGTCCGTGGCCGGATGGAACTGCCCGGGGGCCAGGCTTTCCTGCAACTGCTGCAGGGCCTCGCGTATCACCGGCCACAGGGCCAGCGCGCGCGGCGTGGGCTCCACGCCCTGGCCTCGGCGTACCAGCAGTTCGTCGCCCAGGGCCTCGCGCAGGCGCCGCAGCGCGTTGCTTACCGCCGGCTGCGTGATGGACAGCTTGTGTGCGGCGCGCGTCAGGCTGCGCTCGGACATGACTTCGTCGAACACACGCAGCAGGTTCAGGTCCAGGGTATGGAAGTTCAGTGGCGTCATGGCAGCTGAGTCATCACTGCTGTGAATGCTACAGATTCAAGATATAAATTTGAAGTTCTCTAGGGTAAACCCTATAGTTATACCCAGTCGCCCGCCATACCGCCAAAAGCGGTCATCTACCTGGGTTTATCTGCCATGAGCAACTTTATCTACAACTCCTACTGTGTCGAGCACCCTGGTGTGGTGCATGTTTATCAAGCCGACGAAGCCCGCCAGGGCGCGGCCCGGCGTTTTTCCGGCAAGCGTGGCGCCAGCGCCCTGCTGCTGGCGGCCCTGGTGGCTGCACTGATGGTGGTCGTCAACGAAGTCGCCCACAACTGGACCGATGGCCACATGCTGGGCGCCTGGGTGGTGCTCTGGGTTGCCGCCTTCATGGGCCTGGCCCTGTTCTCGGCCCCTGCCCGCCGCGCCGCCATGGTGGCACGTGCCGGCTACCGTGCCTGGCTGGAAAGCCGCCAGCAGGCCGCCGCCGACGAGCGCATCTGGAATGCTGCCCTGCAGGACGCCCGCCTGATGGCCGATCTGGCCCGGGCCATGGATAGGCAAGGTAGCTGAGCTCCCCCGCCGCGAGGCGGCTCTTGCCCGGCGTCTCTCGCTTTAGGTCACGCCAGTTTTGGCGCTGTTCACAAAAAAAAGCCGCTTCCCACAAGGCGCGGCTTTTTTTGTTGTCTGGAGGCGTCGTTGCAACGCCACAAAAAAAGCCTCGCAGTGCGAGGCTTTTCTATGGGTCGAAAGCTATTCAGGGATCCATTGTTCTGTGCATCGTCCACAGTCCATGAAACTGGCGCCTTCTCAAACCGGGGACACCGAGCGAGGGCCCGGGCCGGCCGCACCGCCCTGCAGCGAGGGTGTTGTCCCCCGCAGCGGCGCAGCCGCTCAGGGGGTCAAGCCGTCAGGCGCTTTTCCAGTTCGGCCTTGGTGGCCAGCAGTTCCTGGGGCAGCTTGTGGGCCAGCTTGTCGAAGTGATCGGCGTGCAGCTGCATTTCCTCGGCCCAGGCGGCCTTGTCGATGCTGGTGACGCTGGCGAACTGCTCGGCCGAGAAGTCCAGGCCGGTCCAGTTGATCTCGGAATAGGCGGGTGCAACGCCGAAGGCGGTCTGCTGGCCTGCGGTCTGGCCTTCGATGCGGTCGATCATCCACTTGAGCACGCGCATGTTCTCGCCGTAGCCGGGCCAGACGAACTTGCCATCGGCGTTCTTGCGGAACCAGTTGGTGGTGTAGATCTTGGGCAGGGCGGCGCCCTGGCCTTCGATCTTCGCACCCAGCGTCAGCCAGTGCTGGAAGTAGTCGCTCATGTTGTAGCCGGCGAAAGGCAGCATGGCGAAGGGGTCGCGGCGGACCACGCCCTGGGCGCCAAAGGCGGCGGCCGTGGTTTCGGAGCCCATGGTGGCGGCCATGTAGACGCCTTCGGTCCAGTTGCGGGCCTCGGTGACCAGGGGCACGGTGGTGGAGCGGCGGCCGCCGAAGATGATGGCGTCGATCTTCACGCCCTTGGGGTCGTCCCAGGCTTCGTCCAGCGCGGGGTTGTTAGTCGCGGCCACGGTGAAGCGGGCATTGGGGTGGGCGGCCTTGGCGCCGGTTTCGCGCGCGATCTGGGGCGTCCAGTCCTTGCCTTGCCAGTCCACCAGGTGGTCGGGCAGGCTGCCCGTGTCCTTTTCCATGCCTTCCCACCACACGTCGCCGTCATCGGTCAGGGCGACGTTCGTGAAGATCACGTTCCTGTCGAGGCTGGCCATGCAGTTGGGGTTGGTGTGGTAGTTCGTGCCCGGGGCCACGCCGAAATAGCCGGCCTCGGGGTTGATGGCGCGCAGCGAGCCGTCGGCCTGGGGCTTGATCCAGGCAATGTCATCGCCGATGGTGGTGACCTTCCAGCCTTCGAAGACCTTGGGCGGCACCAGCATGGAGAAATTGGTCTTGCCGCAGGCGCTGGGGAAGGCCGCTGCCACGTGGTACTTCTTGCCTTCGGGGTTGCTCACGCCCAGGATGAGCATGTGCTCGGCCAGCCAGCCCTGGTCGCGGCCCATGGTGGAGGCGATGCGCAGCGCAAAGCACTTCTTGCCGAGCAGGGCGTTGCCGCCGTAGCCCGAGCCATAGCTCCAGATTTCGCGCGTTTCGGGGTAGTGGACGATGTACTTGGTCTTGTTGCAGGGCCAGCTGGTCTGGTCCGTTTCGCCGGCGGCCAGGGGCGCGCCCACGGTGTGCATGCAGGGCACGAATTCGCCTTCGGTGCCGATCACGTCGTACACGGCGCGGCCCATGCGCGTCATGATCTTCATGTTCACGGCCACATAGGCGCTGTCGGACAGCTCCACGCCGACGTGGGCGATGGGCGAGCCCAGGGGGCCCATGGAGAAGGGCACGACATACATGGTGCGGCCGGCCATGCAGCCGTCGAACAGCGGCTGCAGCGTGGCGCGCATTTCGGCCGGCTCCATCCAGTTGTTGGTCGGGCCGGCGTCTTCCTTGCGGGCCGAGCAGATATAGGTGCGGTCCTCGACGCGCGCCACGTCCGAGGGATCGGACCAGGCCAGGTAGCTGCCGGGACGCTTGGCGGGGTTGAGCTTCTTGAAGGTGCCGGCATCGACGAGCTGCTGGCCCAGCTGCTCGTACTCTTCCTGGGAGCCGTCGCACCAGTGGATGCGTGCGGGCTTGCACAGGGCGGCCATCTCGGCCACCCAGGCAATCAGGCGGTGGTTCTTGACGTAGGCGGGGGCCTGGATGTTCAGGCCTTGCATGACGGGTGCGTTCATCGCGGAGCTTCCTTCAATTGAAAAAACCAGTTTTTCAAAGGGGACGCTGGGACCGCCACGCCATCTTTGAGAAACAGGCTTTCGTCAGGCGGCGCGCGAAGAAAGCTCTTCAAGGGGTGGCGAAGGGCGCTGGCACAAGCTGGCGGCGCACCGGCTGGGGATTCAATTCTAGGGAGGGGTCACGAATTTGTCAGCAAACGAATGGCAAAAACTATGCATTCTATGCATTGAAGTATGCGCATTGACGCTGAAATCTGCTGCGAATGCAGGCAGCAAAAAGCCCCGCATCGCGGGGCTTTCGGAGGGGGGCGCCAGGGCCGGTTTCAGGCCATGCTCACGGCAATGAAGGCCAGCAGAAACATCATCACGGCACCGGCCAGGGGCAGGATATAGGGGATGTAGGGCACGACGGCTTCGGCGGCGTCGTCGCTGGCCGGCTGATCGGCCTGGTTCGCTGCGGGATCGTGCGTCATGCAATGCCTCCTGGCTCCATGGGGATGGGCCATTGTAGGCAGCGGCCGACGTCCGCGGCTTCGGGGAAAGCCATGATGCCAGGCCCGCCCCGGACGCCTGCTCAGACGGCGTTGACCTGCATGCCTTCGGCCTGCAGGGCGGTCATCACCTCCTCGATATGGGCCTTGTTGCGCGTCTGCAGCACCAGCTCGATCTCCACGCTTTGCGCGGCCAGCATGGTGAAGGCGCGCTGGTGATGGACTTCCTCGATGTTGGCACCCGCGGCAGCCACGGTGGCCGTGATGCGGGCCAGCACGCCGGGCACGTCGCGTGCGCTGACCTTGATGCGCGCCAGCCGGCCCGAGCGCACCATGCCACGTCCGATGATGGCTGCCAGCAGCAGGGGGTCGATGTTGCCGCCCGACAGGATCAGGCCGACCTTCTTGCCCGCGAAGCGCTGCGGATGGCGCAGCAGGGCCGCCAGGCCCGCGGCACCCGCGCCCTCGACCAGGGTCTTCTCGATTTCCAGCAGCATGAGCACGGCCTGCTCGATGTCGCCCTCGTCGACCAGCACCAGGTCGTCCACCAGACGCGTCACCACCTCCTGGGTGATGGCCCCGGGCTGGGTGACGGCAATGCCTTCGGCGATGGTGGAGCTGCCCATGGGCAGCTCGGCATGGCGCACGGCGTTGAACATGGAGGGAAAGCGCTGGGTCTGCACACCGATGATCTCGATGCCCGGCGACAGGCCCTTGGCAGCCGTGGCCACGCCCGCCACCAGTCCGCCGCCGCCGATGGCCACGACCAGTTGCTCGAGATCGGGCTGCTCGGCCAGCATTTCCAGTGCCAGTGTGCCCTGGCCCGCGGCGATCTGCTCATCGTCATAGGGGTGGACAAAGCACAGACCCTGCTGCTCGGCCAGGGTGTAGGCATGCTGGCGGGCCTCGGCCAGGGAGTCGCCGTGCAGCACCACCTCGGCGCCAAAGCCGCGCGTGCGTTCGATCTTCACGCCGGGCGTGAAGCGTGGCATGACGATGACGGCACGCACGCCCAGGCGCTGGGCGTGGTAGGCCACGCCCTGGGCATGGTTGCCGGCACTCATGGCGACCACGCCGCGCGCACGTTCGGCCGGTGCCAGCTGGGACAGCTTGTTCAGGGCGCCGCGCTCCTTGAAGGACGCCGTGAACTGCAGGTTCTCGAACTTGAGATAGACCTGGGCGCCCGTGAGCTGGGACAGCGTGCGGGATTCCACGCAGGGCGTGTCGAGCACGGCGCCGCGCAGGCGGTCGGCGGCGTTCTGTATGTCTTGAAGGCTGAGCATGGTGCATTGTGGCGCATGGCGGACCGCCCCGGTCTGCAGCCCGGCGCGCGGTATGTCCCCCGTATTTCCCGGCATGTTTCCGGGCGCCGCCGTGGCCTGGGCATGAAGCTTTAAAATAAGAATCATTCTTGTTTGTGGATGCGTACCGCTCCGGCTGGCCATGGCCTCCTCCTCTGCCCCGACATCTCATCGCTCCCCCCGCTGGCTGGGGCGCGGCACGTTGCGTGCCTGCGACTTCAGCGGCCCCGACTACCGCATCCTCGATGCCGAGGTCACGGCCCAGGATGCGCTGCTGGCCGGCCATGTGCAGGCCTGGCAGGTGCAGCCTGGCCTGTGGCTTCACGGTGTGGAGGCGCGGGACCTGCGCACCATGAGCACGCGTTCCCCGGCCGTGCCCGGCCTGCATCTGGTGGTGCTGCTGGAGGGCAGCGTGGATGTGGCCTTCGGCCACCAGGGCCTGCAGCTGCAGGTGGCCCCCGGCGATGGCGCCAGAACCCCGGCCCAGGCCTGTGGCGCGGTCATCCATTCGCGTCCCGGAGATATGTTCATGCGGCACTGGCGTCGCGGCAAGTTCGAACGCAAGCTCAGCATCACCGTGCAGCCGCAGTGGTTCGCGGCCCAGACCCTGCCCATGGCCGCCCCGCCCCTGCTCAGGCACTGGATGGAGCAGCAGCAGCTGGCCATGCACCCCTGGCAGCCCTCGCCGCGCGCGGTGGCGCTGGCCGAGCAGCTGATCCAGCTGGCGCGCGAAGGCTCGGCCCCCGTGCTGCTGGTCAGCCGCACGCTGGAGCTGGTGCACGAGGCGCTGCAATCGCTGGATGCGCCCGCGCCCGCGCCCGAGGCGGCCCAGACCGTGCTGGGCGTGCGCGATCACCGGCGCATGGCGCGGCTCAAGGCCTTGCTCGACAGCGGTGGCGACGGCTGCCGCACGCTGGCCGAGATCGCGCGCGAAGTCGGCCTGAGCGCCAGCGCGTTGCAGCGCCAGTTCCGCCAGGCCTATGGGTCGAGCATCGACGAGTACCGCCGCGAGCAGCGGCTGGAGCAGGCCTGGGCCTCGCTGGAGCAGACGGGCTGCAGCGTGTCCGAGGTCGCGCACGCCGCCGGCTATACGAGCGCGGCCAATTTCTCCACGGCCTTCAAGCGCCGCTTCGGCATCTCTCCGAAGCTGGTGCGCGCCAGGCTTTGACCGCCGCGCAAACATCGCCGGGCCTGCCGCAAACCACGCGGGTGCCGGCCGGTGCTGCAATCGGACAACGAAAGGACAATGCCGAATGACCTTGCTACAGGCGCGCACCTCGGTGCGCATGGAACAGGCCCGGGAAACCATGCATGCCGTCGTCGAACACATGCGTGAGCACGACATTGCCGTGCGCCAGGAAGGCGGGCGCTGGGTGGCCGACTACGAGGGCGGGCGTGGCCAGCTGTGGCACGCGGACGGACAGCTGCACGCCGAGGTCGCCGCGCCCGGCGTGGAGCTGCTGCAGGACATGAAGCTCATGCTGGCCCATCTGCTGCTGGAGGCCCTGGGCTCGTCCGAGGCCGGCCTGGCCTGGCAGGGCGATGGCGCCGAACTGCAGCGCCCGCCGGCCTTCCGCCTGCTGCGGGTGCAGGCCGTGCGCGCGCTCACGCCCCATCTGCGCCGCGTGCGCCTGGCCTGCGACGACATCGACCGCTACGCCCAGGACGGAAATATCCACGTCAAGCTGCTCTTTCCCCAGCCCGGCGTCGGCGACCCCGAATGGCCCACGCTGTCGGCCAGCGGCCTGCTGCGCCTGCCCGAAGGCGAGCGGCGCCTGGACATGCGCACCTACACCATGAGCGCCACGGGCCGCGATGCCCAGGGTCCGGGGGGCTGGATCGATGTGGACTTCGTGGTCCACGAGGATGCTGGCCCGGGCTCGGCCTGGGCCGCGAGCGCCGAACCAGGCCAGGTGATCGGCATGACCGGCCCCGGCGGGCGCACGGCCACCCCGGCCGACTGGATGGTGCTGGCCGGCGACGATACGGCCTTGCCGGCCATGCTGCGCATCGCCGCCGCCCTGCCCGCCCATGTGCGCGGCCATGTCTTCGCCGAAGTCCAGGGCCCGCAGGACGAGCTGCCCGTGCGCACGCCAGCAGGCCTGCGCTGGCACTGGCTGCACCGGGGGGAGGCTGCGCCCGGCACCGGCACGCTGCTGCCCGATGCCTTGCGCGCCCTGCCCTGGCCCGATGCCGCGCAGGAGCCCGCCAGCCGCTTTGTCTGGGTTGGCGCGGAGTTCGATACCGCCCAGGCCGTGCGCCACTGGGCACGCGAGGATTGCGGACTGGCCAAGCACGAACAACTGGTCGTGGCCTACTGGCGCCGCGGCATGAGCGAGTCGCAATTCAAGGCCCGGACGTAGCAGGCCCGCGCCTCAGGAGGTGGTGCAGGCCTGCTTTCTCAGCAGGAATTTCTGTAGCTTGCCCGTGGGCGTGCGCGGCAGGCTGGCGGCGAAGACGAACTCGCGCGGGATCTTGTAGCGCGCCAGCCGGTCGGCCAGGAATTGCTGCAGGTCCCGGGCTTCGGGAGGGACATCTCCGCGCACCACCACATGGGCGATGACGGTCTCGCCCCATTCGGGATGGGGGCGGCCCACCACGGCCACGTCAGCCACCTGGGGATGGGCCGCGATCGCGTCCTCCACCTCCTTGGAATAGACGTTTTCGCCACCCGTGATCACCATGTCCTTGGCGCGGTCCACGATGTACAGGTAGCCGGCATCGTCCAGGCGCGCGATATCGCCCGTGCGGTACCAGCCCCCGGGCGCGAAGGCCGCGGCCGTGGCCTCGGGGTCGCCCAGGTAGCCGTCCATCACGCTGCCGGTGCGCAGCCAGATCTCGCCGGTCTCTCCGGACTGCGCGTCGGCGCCATCGCTGCGCACCACGCGCATGTCCACGCCGGGCAGGGCCACGCGGCCGATGGAGCCCGCGCGCTCGACCTGTTCCTCGGGGTAGAGCGTGCTGCCCGTGGGGCCGGTTTCGGTCATGCCATAGACCTGGTAGAAGCGGTCGCTGCGGTAGGCGGCCGCGAGCCTGCGCGCCATGTCGGCGCTGATCGGCCCGCCGCCGTAGATCCAGGCGCGCACGGTGGAGAGGTCATAACGCGCTAAGTCGGGCAGCATCTGCAGCGGCGCGGAGTAGGAGACCGGGGCGCCGAAGTACAGCGTCACCCGTTCGTCCTGCACGGCCTGCAGGAAATGCTGGGGGTGGTACTCGCGCAGCAGCACCACGGTGCCACCCATGTACAGCGTGCCGCCCAACCAGTTGTTCAGCGGCGAGGAATGCCAGAGGGGCATGGCCATCAGCGTGCGCTCATCGCGCGTGATGGACAGGCCCAGGGCCGCCGTGACGGCCGCCAGCGTCACGGCCCGGTGGCTGAGCAGGCAGCCCTTGGGGCGGCCCGTGGTGCCCGAGGTGTAGAGCACTTCGGCGATCTCCGCGTCACCGGGGCTCAGGCCCTCCAGGGGCCGGGCGGCAGCGACCAGGGCGTCCCAGTCCTGGGAACCGGCCGCCGGCGCCGCGCCTTCGGTGGCCAGGCGCACGCAGGCATGCGGCGCGGCCGCGACCACAGGCGCCAGGGCCGCATCGAATACCAGGGCCTTGCACTGCGCGTGGTCCAGGATGAACTGCAGCTCGGGTGCCTGCAGCTTGTGGTTGACGGGCACCACGGCTGCGCCCAGGCGCCAGGCGCCCAGCAGGGCCTCGATGAAGCCCGGCGTGTTCAGGCACATCAGGGCCACGGCATCGCCGCGACCCACGCCTTGGGCCTGCAGCACGGCGGCTGCGCACCGCGAGCGCCGCTGCATGTCGGCATAGCTGATTGAGCTGCCGCGGTCGCGCACAAAGGCCTTGCCGGGGGTCTTGCGAACGGCGCTGTCGAAAGCGTCGAGCAGGTGCATGCTGTGTCTCCTTGTCGTTGTGTGGTGCGGTGCCGGGTTCAGGCCGGCAGGCAGCGCTGCAAAATGGCCTGGATGTCCAGGCCCGCGGGATCGAAGGCCCCGGCCACCATGGCGCCCTGGCTGTCACCCAGGCGCGTGGCCGTGAAGCCGTCGGCCATGGCGGCCGGCCCATGGCGGCGCAGCAGGCAGGCCTGGGCCAGCAGCACCAGGTCCTGGACCAGGCGGCGCGCCTGGGCTTCCAGGGCCTCGGGCGGTCCCGACAGGCGCCGGGCCAGCGCATGCGCCCGGGCCTGCAGCAGGGCGTCGCCGGACGCCATGTCCAGCAAATCCCCGAGCAGGGCCTGTGCGCTGTCGGGATCGCGTGCGATGGCGCGCAGCACATCCAGGCACATGACATTGCCCGAGCCTTCCCAGATCGAGTTCACGGGCGCTTCGCGGAACAGGCGCGCCATCACGCCGGTGTCCACATAGCCGTTGCCGCCCAGCACCTCCATGGCCTCGCCCGCCAGCTCCACGGTGCGCTTGCAGACCCAGAATTTGGCGGCGGGCGTCATGATGCGTTTCCAGGCGCGGTCCAGCGGGTCCGCGTCGCCCTCGTAGGCCTGGGCCAGGCGCATGGCGATCTGCAGTGCGGCCTCGCTTTCCAGCGCCAGGTCGGCCAGCACGCTGCGCATCAGCGGCTGCTCGGCCAGCAGGCGGCCGAAGACCTGGCGCCGGCGCGCATAGGCCAGGGCCTGGGTGGTGGCCGAGCGCAGTATGGCGGCGCTGCCCAGCACGCAATTGAGACGGGTGTAGGTGGCCATCTCGATGATGGTCGGGATGCCGCGGCCCTCCTCGCCCATCAGAATGCCCCAGGCATCCTCGAATTCCACCTCGCTGCTGGAGTTGCTGCGGTTGCCCACCTTGTCCTTGAGGCGCTGCACGCGCACGGCGTTGCGGCTGTCATCGGGCCGCCAGCGCGGCACGTAGAAACAGGCCTGGCCACCGCCCTCGCCCATGCGCGCCACCACCAGGTGGGCGTCGCACATGGGGGCCGAGTAGAACCACTTGTGGCCGCGCAGCAGGTATTCGCCGCCACGCCCGCCCGCCGATACGGGCATGGCCACCGTGGTGTTGGCACGCACGTCCGAGCCGCCCTGCTTTTCGGTCATGCCCATGCCCAGCCAGATGGACGCCTTCTCGTGCACGGGCACATCGCGCGCATCGTAGACAGGGCTGTACAGCTTGTCCCGCAGCTGTTGCCACAGGACCGGTTCCTTTTGCAGCAGGGGTATGGCGGCCGTGGTCATGGTGGCAGGGCACAGCGTGCCCTGCTCGACCTGGCCATGCATGTAAAAGCCCGCGGCCCAGGCGCTCCAGCGGCCCGGGCGGCTGTCCTCGAAGGGCAGGGAGATCAGCCCCTGTTGCCGGTATAGTCCCATCAGCGCATGCCAGCTGGGGTGGAATTCCACGGCATCGATGATGCGTCCGCGCGCATCGAAGCGGTGCAGCTCGGGGGTGTGGCGGTTGGCCTGCTCGGCCAGGTCCCAGGTCTCGCCGCGGCCCAGCTGCCGGGCATAGCGCGACAGCGAATCCACATGGGCGTGTGCGCCGTTGCGCCGCAGGGCCTCGCCCAGGGCGGGGTCGGCCTCCAGCAGGTGGAAATCCCTGAACTCGTCGAACTGGTTCAGGACCTCGTGCGTTTGCCATGTCTGTGCCGTGTCCATGTCGGTCTCCTTGGTCGTTGGTCCCATCGCAAAAGTCTAGGAAAAATGCCCAGCAAAGGTGTTCGGGTTTCAAAGCAGCGGCCTCAGCCGCCCCAGGTGCGGCGCCGCCCCCTGCAATCGCGCGCGCAGGCCACTTCCCAGGCCCTGCAGGACGCCTTTGTTCGGCTTGTGATCGACCAGGGCTACGAGCGCACCACGGTGCGCGAGGTGGCGGCCGTGGCCGGTGTGGGCCTGGGCACCTTCTATGAGTACTTCGGCAACATGGACACCCTGGCCGCCATGTGCATTCATCGGCAGGTGCGGGCCCTGCACGACCGGGGGCGGGCCGTGCTGCAGCAGCAGTCCGGCGCACCGCTGGCGGTGCGCGTGGACGCCCTGCTCGACGTGCTGGCCGATGGCATCGCGCGCGAGGCGCCCATGTGGGCCGCCCTGTTCATGCTGGAGCGCAAGGTCTCCACGCCCGAGCCCTTCCGGCGCCATTACCAGGCCTACGTGCAGCTGTGGGCCCTGGCGCTGGAGCCCGCCGGCGCGCCGCCGCGCGCCGATGGGCTGCCCCTGGCGCGGCTGCTGCACACGCTCACCTATGGCTGGGTTTCGCAGTCGTTGCTGGCGCTGGGGCCGCAGCAGGGAGCGGCCGGCCTGCGCGCACCGCTGGGCTGGGCCGTCCATGCCCTGCTGCGCGAGGCCGTGCAGCCGCCCCCGGCGCCGCAGTCCGGGATCAGGCCGGGGGAAAGCGCAGCGTGAAGCAGGTGCCGCCGCGCGTGGAGTCGCCCGCGTCCACGCTGCCGCCCTGGGAGGTGGTCAGGGCATGGACGATGGACAGGCCCAGGCCCGAGCCTTCGCGGCGGCGCTTGCCAGGCACCTGGGCAAAACGCTGAAAGGGGTGGGCGCGCAGCTCGCTGGGCAGGCCGGGGCCGGCATCGCTGATGCGCAGCGTCACCATGGGGCGGTCGCCGGCATGGCTTTCCACCGTCAGGTGCACGCCCAGCCACTGGCCGCTGGCCGCGTGGCGCATGGCATTGCTGACCAGGTTGGAGACGATCTGGCGCATGCGGTCGGCATCGGCGCGGATGTCGGTCAGGCCCTCATCCGTGGGCGCGGGCAGGGCCAGGTCCAGCTGCATGCCATGCTGCTGCAGCTGGGGGTGGAGCTGGTCCAGCATGTCGGCCACCAGGGCCGCCAGATCCAGGCGCTGCCTTTGCAGCGAAAGCTGCCCCGCATCGGCCATGGACAGGGTGTGCAGGTCGCCGACCAGACGGCCCAGGTGCTCGACCTGGGACAGCAGGGCATGGAGCTCGCCTTCATCGGCCGCGATCACGCCGTCGCAGATGGCATGCAGGCGAGCCTGCAGCACGGTCAGCGGTGTGCGCAGCTCGTGCGAAATCGACGCGGCCGTGGCGCGGCGCTCGGCCTCCAGGGTTTCCAGCGCATCGATCATGCGGTTGAAGGCCTCGACCATTTCGGCCAGCTCGCCATGGGCCTTGCCGGGCAGGGCGCGTGCGCTGAAGTCGCCCTGTTCCACGCGCTTGGCCACCTCGACCATGGAGGCCAGCGGCCGCGTGACCAGGCGCGACACCCAAAAGCCCACGGCCAGGCCGAAAGGCAGGCAGATCAGCAGGCCGATGACCAGGGACCATTTTTCACCGAACAGCAGATCGCCTGTCCAGTACTGGCCATAGATTTCCATGGCGCGCGGACTGTCTTCCAGCGACTGCGCGTTGAGCTGGTCCAGCTCGACCTGCACGGCCGGTGGCAGGCTGCTGTAGAAATCCCGGTACTGGATTTCGGAAAACACCAGCACGCCGATGGCCAGCAGGGCGATGGTGCTGAGCACGGTGGCCGTGATCCACAGGCCGAAGCGCACCCAGATGCGGTTGAAGCTCAGTCCCAGGGCCATAGCCGGTAGCCTATGCCGCGCACGGTTTCGATCAATCCCTCCTGGCCGGCCAGCTGCAGCTTGCGGCGCAGCTTGGACAGGTGGGAGTCGATGACGCGCTCCAGCGCATCGCTTTCCGGCAGGCAGTGCTCGATCAGGTGGGCGCGCGAGAAGCAGCGCCGGGGCTGGGCAGCCAGGCAGGCCAGCAGGCGGAATTCGGTCAGGGTCAGCGGCAGGGGCATGGAGCGGCCCGCGTCGTCGTAGACGACGGCGCTGTGGGCTTCGGCGTCGATCTCGATGGGGCCCACGCGGATGGGGGCGGGCGCCGGGCTCTTGCGCGCCTGGGTGCGGCGCAGCACGGCGCGCACGCGCGCCACGACCTCGGGCGGATTGAAGGGCTTGACCACGTAGTCGTCGGCGCCCAGGCGCAGGGCCAGCAACTTGTCCACATCGTCGGCCAGGGCCGTGACCATGATGACGGGCGTCTGGCCCTCGTCGCGGATGGCGCGCAGCACGTCGATGCCGTCCATGCCGGGCAGGTGGATGTCCAGCAGCACGAGGTCGGGGCGCAGCTGGCGGAACAGCTGCACGGCCTCCTGGCCGTCCTGGGCCAGGCGTGTGCGCAGCCCGTCGCGCTCCAGGTAGGCCGTCAGTATGCTGGCGATGCCGGGCTCGTCTTCGACGACGAGCACCAGGGGTGTGGTTGTCGTTGGCTGTACAGAGGAATTCATGGCGCAAAAGCCGGCAAGGCCATGGCCGGCCGGCATTGTCGGGCCGCACCGCATGGCGTCAAAAACGCATTATGGGGCGATGGCCGCCGCGCTGCAGGCCTCCATATTCGCTCCATGAAGCCTGCAATCTGGCGCAAGACAGTGGCAGTCCAATCCCCGGGTTTTTGCGGAGGGGCAGCAGTCCCATTCCGCCGGCGCGCTGCCTGGCGGGGCGTCCGGGCGGGCACGCGACAGGGGGATGCTCTCCATATTCCCTCCATAAAGCCTGCATTCGAGCGCAAGCTTGTTGTCTTTAAATGCAAGGCTTGGGACATGTTCCCCGCTTTTTCCTTGCCCACCGCCCCTTCCGACCGACTGTGAAAACCACTGCCGACGCGACGCACCGCCTCTCCTGCCTGTGCCTGGCTGCCGTCCTGGCGCTGGCCGGCTGCTCCTCGCCCGCCCCTGCACAGCTGGACGGCACGGTGCCGCAGACCTGGACCCAGTCCCTGCCCGTGGCGGCGCCCGGCGCCGCCACGGCGGATCTGCGCGGATGGTGGAAGGCCTGGGGCGACGAGGCGCTGGACCGGCTGGTCGACGAAGCCCTGGCCGCCAACCTGGACCTGGCGCAGGCCCAGTCGCGGCTGCGACAGCAGCGCCTGCTGGCCGGTACGGCGGATGCGGCCTACCGGCCCGTGCTGACGGCGGGCGCACGCACGCTGCAGGACATCGCGGCCATCGACTCGTACTTCCACGCCAGCATCGACGTGGCCTGGGACCTCGGACTGTTCGGAGCCCGCGAAGCCGGCCTGCGCAGTGCCGCGGCCGGCGTGCTCGATGCCGGCGGCCGGCTGCAGGCCGCGCGCGTGGCCCTGGTCGCCGACGTGGTCCACCGCTACCTGGACATCCGCATGGCCCAGCGCCAGAGGGCCCTGCTCGACGAGCAGGCCCGGCTCGACACGCGCGCCGTGCAACTGGCCGAAGTGCGCCGCGAACAGCGCCTGGGCAGCCTGGAGGCCGTGCAGCAGCTGAGGCTGCAGTCCTCCCAGATCGCGGCCCAGCAGGCCGCGCTGCGCGAGGCCCAGGCCCGCGCAGCCCATGGCCTGGCTGCCCTGCTGGGACGCACACGCCCCGATTCCGAATGGCTGCAGGCCGATGCCGGTGCGGCCCTGCCCGGGCCCGACGCCCTGGCCGTGGCCGCCCTGCCTGCCGACCTGCTGCGCACGCGGCCCGACATCCAGATCGCCGAGGCCGGCGTGGAGCGTGCCGCGGCCGATCTGGGCATGGCCCGCTCTGCCCTGTACCCGCGCTTCGTGATCGGCGGCTCGCTGCTGTATTCCTACAACATCACGCAGAACCTGCGCACCACCCAGGACAACGCGCCCACCTTCGGCCCGCAGATCGACATTCCGCTGTTCGACTGGAGCCGCCGCCGCTCCCAGGCCGATGCCAGCGAGCTGGCCCTGCAGGCTTCGGTGCAGGCCTACCGCCAGAGCGTGCTCGACAGCGTGGCCGAGGTCGAATCGGCCCTGGCTGCCCTGTCGGCCCAGCGCGAGCGGATCGCCGCGCTGCAGGCTTCGCAGCAGCTGCTGCAGCAACGCGAACAGGCCCAGGCGCGCCGCCTGCAGCTGGGCCTGGACAGCGAATTCGGCGGCCTGGCAGGGCGCCGTGCCGCCCTGCAGGCGCGCAGCGAGCAGACCACGGCCCTGGCCGCCCATGCCCTGGCCTATGTGGCCCTGTACAAGGCGCTGGGCGGCGCTCCCCTGCCGCCCGAGGATGCGCCCCCGCAGGGCGGTGACGTGCCCGCCGCACAGGGGGCCGCCTCGTGATCGCGCTGGCCCGCAAGACCCTGGTCCATGAGTGGCGCCGGTTCATCCCTTCCGTGTTCGCCGTGGGATTTTCGGGGGTGCTGCTGGCCATGCAGGCCGCCCTGGTGCTGGGCATCTTCGGCTCGGCCGCGCTGTACGTGACGGCCTCCACGGCCGACATCTGGGTCGGCTATCCGGGCACCCAGAGCGTGAACTTCGGCCGCACTGTCGGCCGCGACGTGGAAATGCGCCTGCGCGCCGACCCCGACATCGCTGCCGTCGAGCCCTATGTCTGGGTCGATGGCGACTGGCGTTCGGGTGCCGTGGGCGCCGAGGCCGGCGGCGGCGTGTCCGTCTACCTGTCGGGCATCGCCACCGATGCCTCCGCCCTGCTCTTCGCCCGCCTGCTCCAGCCCTGGCAGCGCCTGCGCCTGCGCGAGCCGGGCGCCGTCGTCGTGGACCGTGCCGACCTGCACCAGCTGGGCGTGGAGGAAGGCGGCGTGGCCTGGATCAACAACCACCGCGTGCAGGTGGTGGCCGCCGTGGACGGCCTGCGCGGCCTGGGGGGGGTGAACGTGCTGGCCTCGCTGGCGACGGCGCGCGAAATCGGCGGCGTCGATCTGTCCCAGGGCAGTACCTATTTCGTGGCGCGCGTGCGCGAGGGTGCCTCGCGCAAGGCCGTCAAGCAGCGCCTGAATCAGCCCACGGCCAGCTTCGGCCCCCATGAGGCCTGGACGGCCAAGGAGTTCGCACGCCGTTCCCAGCGCTACTGGATGTTCGACACCGGCGCCGGCGCCGGCGTGCTGTTCATGGCCCTCATCGTCTGCCTCGTGGGCTCGGTGGTCACCAGCCAGTCGCTCAAGGCCGTGGTGGCGGCCTCCTCGCGTGAATACGCCGTGCTCAACGCCCTGGGCGTGAGCCGCGCGGCCCTGGGCCGCGTGGTGGTGGAGCAGGCCTGCTGGATCGGCGGCCTGGGCTTTGTGCTGGCCGGCGCGGCCAGCGCCGTGCTGCTCAGCCTGGCCACGGCCTACCGCGTTCCCGTGGCGCTGAATACGTCGGCCATCGTCGCCTGCGGCGTGCTGGTGGCCGTGCTGTCCCTGCTGTCGGGCCTGGGCGCCATGCGCAGCCTGCTGCGCGCCGATCCGGCCACCCTGCTGCGCTGAGGGGCCGCCATGAACGCCATGAACCTGCCCTCCAGCGCCCGTCCCGCACCCAGCCTCGAAGCGGTGCGCCTGTGCAAGTCCTTTCTGTCCGGCATGGTGCGCGTGCAGGTGCTGCAAGGCCTGTCCGTGACCCTGTACCCGGGCGAACTCAGTCTCATCTCCGGTCCATCGGGCTGCGGCAAGAGCACGCTGCTGTCCCTGATGTCGGGCCTGCAGGCTCCCGACAGCGGCCATGCCGTGGCACTGGGCGAGGACCTGGCCAAGCTGGGCACGCGCGCGCTGGAGAAGTTCCGCCTGCGCCACACGGGCTTTGTTTTTCAGGGCTTCAACCTGTTTCCCGCGCTCACGGCGCTGGAGCAGGTGCAGCTGCCTCTGGGCTACATGGGCCTGCGCAGTGCCGAAACCCTGCGCCGCGCCCAGCAGGCCCTGGACGAGGTGGGCCTGTCCCACCGCGCCCATATGCGGCCGGCCGAACTGTCAGGCGGCGAAAAGCAGCGCGTGGCCATTGCCCGGGCCATGGCCAAGGCGCCCCAGCTGCTGTTCGCCGACGAACCCACGAGTGCGCTGGACGCCGAGAGCGGCCAGCGCGTCATCGACATCCTGCACCGCGCGGCACGCAACCACGGCACGACGGTGCTGTGCGTCAGCCATGACCCGCGTCTGGTGCGCCATGCCGACCGCGTGCTGGGCATGGAGGACGGCGCCATCCGCAGCGACTGGCGCCAGTCGGCCACGATCAAGGAATAAAGAAAATGAAGCACCCCCTGAGCGGCTTCGCCGCTTGCCCCGCAGGTCCGGCGCCGGCTGCCCGTACGCCGGCCGCCCGTACGCCGGCCGCCCTGCTGGCTGCCGTGGCCGTGGCCGCGCTGCTGGCGGGCTGCGGACCTTCGCACGATGCGTCCGCCAATGCGGCGGGCGCGGCTACGGGGTCCCGGTCGCAGCCGGCGGGCACGGTGGCCGTGGCGCGCGGCAAGATCGAGGTCGAAGGCGGCCTGCTCGATTTGTCGCCGTCCGTGGCCGGTACGGTGCACCAGCTGGCCGTCAAGGAAGGCCAGTCCGTGCAGCGTGGCCAGCTGCTGCTGCGCCTGGCAGACGACCAGCTGCGCGCCGAGTTGGCCGTGGCCGAGTCCGAGGCGCAATTGGCCAAGGCACGCCAGAAGGCGCGCGCCGCGCGTCTGCCCCAGCTCAGGCAGACCCTGGCGCGCTGGCAGGCCGCTGCGCGCGATGGCGCGGCCGATGCCCAGGGTGTGGACGAGGCGGCGCAGGCCCTGCGCGATGCCCAGGCCGAGATCGACGTGGCCGCGGCCGAGGCCCAGGTGGCCCAGAGCAAGCTGGAACAGCTGCGCGCCCAGCACAAGCGCCAGGAGCTGCGTGCCCCCGAGGCCGGCACCGTGGTGCGCCTGGCCACCCATGTGGGCAGCCAGGCCGTGGCGGGCACGCCAGCCGTGGTGCTGCTGCCCCAGCGGCCGCTGCAGGTGCGCGCCGAAATCAATGAAAGCTTCGCGGCCGCCGTGCGCGAAGGCATGCAGGCCACGGTGACGCTGGACGCCGATGGCGCTGCGCCCCAGCAGCTGCCTTCGGCGCGCGTGCTGCGCATCAGCCCCGTCTATGGCACGGCGCGGCTGCAGGACGACCAGCAGCGTGGACCGGTGCGCGTCATCGAATGCGTGCTGGCTTTCGACCAGGCCCCCGCCGCCGCCGTGCGCGTGGGCCAGAACGTAAGGGTGCAATTCCATGAATAAGCGCATTCCCCTCTATCTGGACACCTCCGCACCCGGCTGGATGGTGCAAAGCGATTTCGACGGCACGATCAGCGTGCTGGACGTGACCGATACCCTGCTCAACCGCTTCGGCAAGCCGGGCTGGCAGGCGCTGGAGGATGCTTGGGAGCGCGGTGAGATCGGCTCGCGCGAATGCATGAAGGGCCAGGTGGCCCTGCTGGACATGGACGAGGCCGAGCTGCGCGAGCACCTGGACACGATCGCCATCGACCCGGGCTTTGCGGGCTTCGTGGCCGCCGCCCAGGCCCATGGCATGGTGGTGCAGGTGGTCAGCGACGGCATCGACTACGCCATCCGCCATGTGCTGGCCCGCCACGGGCTGAGCCACCTGGAGGTCATCGCCAACCGCCTGGTGCAGACCGGCGAGCGCAGCTGGCGCCTGGAGTCGCCCTGGGCCAGCGCGCGCTGCGCGCGTGCCAGCGGCAACTGCAAGTGCGAGCGGCTGGCCGAGCAGCAGAACGTGCACGGGCGCGTGCTCTACGTGGGCGACAGCACTTCGGACTTCTGCGTCTCGGGCCGTGCCGACTTCGTGCTGGCCAAGTACAAGCTCATCGCCCACTGCGAAAGCCAGGGCATCGCCCATGCGCCCTTCGAGTCCTTTGCCCAGGCCACGTGCCTGCTCGACAAGGTGGTTTTGGGGCTGGAGGTGGCCGCATGAACCTGGCAGACGGATTCGAGGCCGTGCAGCGCAGCGAGCCGGCCGACGCGGCGGGCATCGATGAACAGGCGCTGGCCGGCATCTGCGTGACCGAGAATGAGTTCGTCATGCCGGGCACGGGCGCGGCCGCGCGCACCGGCGTGCTCCTGGTCCATGGCATGACGGGCACGCCCGCCGAAATGCGCCTGCTGGCCAAGGGCCTGAACAAGCAGGGCTTCACTGTCTATGCGGTGCAACTGGCCGGCCATTGCGGCAGCATGGAAGACCTGGTGGATACGCGCTGGCCTGACTGGCTGGCCAGCGTGGAGGCCGGGCTGCAGCGCCTGTCCCGCCACATGGACCATGTGGTGGTCGGCGGCCTGTCCATGGGCGCCGTGCTGTCCCTGGCCGTGGCCGAACGCCATCCCGACAAGGTCGACGGGGTCTGCTCCCTGTCCACCACCTTCCGCTACGACGGCTGGAGCATCCCCTTCTACACACGCCTGGCCTTTTTGCTGCCCCTGTTCCGCGCCCTGGGCATAGGCCGGCGCAGCGTGTTCATGGAGCAGCCGCCCTACGGCATCAAGGACGAGGCCCTGCGCGCTCGGGTGGTCGAGCAGATGCACTCGGGGGACAGCGCGGCCGCGGGCCTGCCCGGCAACCCCTGGTGGACCATCATCGAGCTGCGCCGGCTGTCGGCCCATGTGCTGTCGCGCCTGTCCCAGCTGCGTTCTCCCTGCCTGGTCATCCATGCGCGCCACGACGACATCTCCTCGGTGGGCAACGCCCATGACATCGTGCATGGCGCCACCCAGGCCCATGTCGAGCTGGTGCTGCTGGACAACAGCTACCACATGATCACCATCGACCGCGACCGGCGCACCGTCATCGCACGCATGACGGAATTCGTCGCCCGCATCGCCAGCACGGCGGCGCCGCGCGGCCGCCAGACCCGGGAGGCCGTGGCGCATGGGCAGTGAGCTTTCGCCGCTGGTCATCGTGCTGTGGGTGCTCAATGTGCTGGTCGACAGCGGCGGCCAGCTGGCCTTCAAGGCCGCGGCCAGCGAGCCCGGCGAGCTCGATGGCCTGGCGCGCTGGCGCTTCATGGCGGCACGCCCCTGGCTCTGGCTGGGCGTGGGCTGCTATGTGGCCGAGTTCGTGCTGTGGCTGGCCTTTCTGTCCCTGGTGCCGCTGTCGGAAGGCGTGCTGCTGGGGTCGATCAACATCGTGGCCATCATGATTGCGGGCCGCCTGCTGTTCCGTGAAAAGCTGGCACCCATGCGCGTGGCCGGCATCGTGCTGGTGTCCATCGGCGTGGCCGTGGTGGGTTTGCATTGAGGGCAGGCCGTCCCGGCCGCTTCGGCCCAGTGGATGGCGTGGCGTAATGGATCATTGAGATGAAGCGTTTTTACGTCATTGGTTTTCTGGTGCTCATGGCCTTCGATACCCTGGCCCAGCTCAGTTTCAAGCAGGCCGGCAACGCGGCGCTGCCGCTGGAGTTCTCGGTGGACTGGCTGGCGCGCGTCTTCGGCCAGCCCTGGATCTACGGTGCCTTCGTGGGCTATATCGGTGCCTTCTTTTCCTGGATGACCCTGCTCAAGCGCGCACCCATAGGGCCGGCCTTCGCGGCATCGCACCTGGAAATCCTGTCCGTCCTGGCCCTGTCCTACTGGCTGTTCAACGAGCAGATAGGCTGGCCCCAGATCATCGGCTGCCTGTTCATCGTCGCCGGCATAGGTTGCCTGGCCGTCAGCGAAACACAGGAGGCTGCGGCCGACGGCACGGGCGGCGACGCGCCAGGCCATGCCGGCGGCCATCCCGGCGCAGGGTCGGCCAGCGCGGGCGCGGCCCATCTGGCGGCCTCGCCCGATGCCCCGGCCCGCCATGGCTGAACGCATGCTGCCGCCCACGGCAGGTCTGCCGCTGCGCGCGGCCGATCTGCTGCCCTGGGGCAGTGCCGATCTGGCGGGGGCCCTGGCGTCATGGCTGGGCGTGCCGGCCGTACAGTTGGAATGCTCGGGCACCTCGGCGCTGATGGTGGCGCTGGACACCCTGCGCCGGCTGGCGCCGGGCCGTGGCGAGGTGGTCGCCCCTGCCTACACCTGCCCGTTGGTGGCACTGGCCATCGCCCAGTGCGGTCTGCAGCTGCGCCTGTGCGACCTGCGGCCCGATGCGCTGGACATGGACCCCGCCCATTTGCAATCCCTGTGCACAGAGCGCACCCTGGCCGTGCTGCCCACGCATTTGTGCGGGCGCGTGGCCGATGTGGGCACGGCCCTGGTCTGCGCACGTGCCGTGGGCGCCTGGGTGGTCGAGGATGCGGCCCAGGCCCTGGGTGCGCGCGTTGGAGGCCAGCCCGTGGGCTGGCAGGGCGATGTGGGCTTTTACAGCCTGGCCGTGGGCAAGGGCCTGACCACGTTCGAAGGCGGAGTGCTGCTGGCCCGCGACCCGGTGTTGCGCCAGGCGCTTCGAGACACCCATGCAGCCAGCGTGCGCCAGGATGCAGGCTGGGAGTTGCGCCGCAGCCTGGAACTGCTGGGCTATGCCGCCCTGTACCGGCCTGGGGGCCTGGGCCTGGCCTATGGCCGGCCGCTGCGCGCCGCGCTGAAGCGCGGCGATTGGGTGGAGGCTGCGGGCGATGATTTCGACGATGCCATACCGCGCCATGAGCTCGGCGCCTGGCGCCGCCGCGTGGGCCGCCGCGCGCTGCGGCGGCTGGCGGACTTCCAGCAGGCGGGGGCCGACCGGGCCCTGCGCCGCTGCGCCCGCCTGCAGGCCATCGAAGGCGTGGAGGTGGTGGGCGATGCCGTGGCCGGCGCCCGGGGCGTCTGGCCCGTGCTGCTGCTGAGGCTGGCCAGCGCGAAGGCGCGCGATGCCCTGCTGGCCGCGCAGTGGGGGCAGGGCTGGGGCCTGTCCCTGCCCTTCGTCCATGTGCTGCCCGACTATGGGCGCTACGACCATGTGCTGGGCCTGGCGCGCCAGGACGGTGTGGCACGGGCGCGCGACTGGGCGCAGCGTCTGGTGGCCGTGGGCAACAGCCCCTGGCTCGACGATCTGCGCTTCGAGGCCCTGGTCAGCCTGCTGCGGGCACGGTCGTCCGCCTCGGCCTGAGCGCAGGCGTGGCACCGGGCCCGGCCCCTGGCTGCTGCGCACCGGGTCCTGCCTCCCGTGCGCGCAAGGCCTGGCTGCGCTGCTCCACATAGCTGCGTGTCAGCGGCACGGCTTCCTGGCGCCGCGCCAGCTGCACCTGGAAGATGGCGATGTCCTGGTAGCGGAATGCCGTTTCCGACATGGACAGATAGAACTCCCACATGCGGCAAAAGCGCTCGTCGTACAGGCGTGCGGCCTCGTCCCGCCGCGCGAGAAAGCGCTCGCGCCACAGCCGCAGCGTGCGCGCATAGTGCAGGCGCAGCACCTCGATGTCGGTGACCACCAGGCCGGCGCGCTCTATGGCGGGCGTGAACTCCGACATCGAGGGAATGTGGCCGCCGGGGAAGATGTAGCGCTCGATCCAGGGGTTGTTGAAGTCGGGCACGTCGCTGTTGCCGATGAAGTGCAGCAGCATCACGCCGTCGTCGGCCAGCAGCTCTTTGCACTGGCGGAAGAAGGCATCGTGAAAGCGTGTGCCCACATGCTCGAACATGCCGACGGAGACGATGCGGTCGAAGCGGCCCCGGGTGTCGCGGTAGTCCTGCAGCCGGTATTCCAGCCGGTCCGCTGCGGGCGATGCGCCGGCGCGTCCGCGCGCGCCGGCGAACTGTTCCTGCGACAGGGTGATGCCCGTGACATGGCCGGCCTGGGCCACCTCGGCCAGATAGCGCGACAGCCCGCCCCAGCCGCAGCCTATGTCGAGCACGCTGTGGCCGGGATCGACCAGCAGCTTGGCGGCGATATGGCGCATCTTGGCGCGCTGCGCCTGCTCCAGGCTTTCGTCGCCCTGCTCGAAGTAGGCGCAGGAGTACTGGCGCTCCGCGTCGAGGAACAGGGCGTAGAGCCGGTCGTCCAGATCGTAATGGTGGGCCACGTTGGCGCGGGACCTGCCGCGCAGGTTGTGCTGCAGCAGCGGCTTCAGGCGCATGCGCCAGGAATCCAGCAGGCGCACGCTGGCGGATACGGGCACATCCCGGGCACCGCGCAGCAGCAGCTCCAGCACGTCGTAGATGCTGCCCTGCTCCACGCACAGGCGCTGCTGCATGAACATCTCGCCGAAGTTCAGGTCCGGATCGCGCATCACGGCCCACAGGGCGCGCCGGTCCGTGAAGCGCAGGCGCGCCTGGGGCAGTCCGCCATCGCCGAAGCACAGCGTGCGTCCCCAGGGCAGGCCGATCTCCAGCCGGCCCTCGCGCACCAGCGGGGTGAAGCTGCGCTGCAGCAGGTTTTCGGTCAGCCGGTCGATCATGGTGTGTCTCCTGTCGTTCGGTCCGCCGCGCTGCGCGGGCGTGGGGTCTTATGTGCTGCTGTGGGTGGCGATGTGCTCCAGCAGTCTTTCGTTGAAGGCATGCTGGCCCAGCTGCCAGCATGCCAGGGTCTTGGCGTCGATCTGCGTGTCCTGGCCGTCGCCCGCGCTCATCCAGCGCTTCCACCAGGTGGTGTATCGCCACGAGGATACGTCGCCCGTGATGTCGCTGCCCACGATCTGGCCGGTCAGCGCGGCGATGATGTCCACGGCTTCCTCCTCCTGCATGCGGCCCTGGTCCCAGTTGGTGCGCACCACCTCGGGCGCGAACACGTCCTTGTCTATGCTCAGATAGGTGGGCTGGGGCTGCTCGTGCAGCATGCGGGCCAGGGTGCGCGAAAGATCGGCCACGCTGGCAAAGCTGCGGAAGGCCGCCTCCACGCCCAGGCGCTGCGCCCAGGCCGTGTCCACGCCTGCGCTCCAGTAGCTCAGCCGCCCTGCGCGCAGCGGGGTCAGGTAGTTTTCCCAGGCGTGGCCGCGGCCTATGTCGTTCGAGGTGATGCCGGCCACGTGCACATGCGAGACGGCCGGATGCAGGGCCACGCGGCGCACCCAGGAACCGCAGTGCACGCCCCAGGGAAAGCGCATGTTGTCGGGGTGGTTGTCGAGCACGACCACGCGCAGCGGCCGGCCTGCCGACAGGGCTCGGGCCTCGATGCAGCGC
This sequence comes from Burkholderiaceae bacterium, assembly GCA_031253795.1. Taxonomy (GTDB): domain Bacteria; phylum Pseudomonadota; class Gammaproteobacteria; order Burkholderiales; family Burkholderiaceae_C; genus Comamonas. The sequence goes on along the minus strand of JAIRVR010000026.1, from coordinate 1,880 downwards.
TCGATCAGGGGCCAGCTCAGGTGGTGGAAGTCACCGCTGCCAATCAGGGCCGTGCCGTGGGTTGCCGGCATCAGGGCATCGAGCGCCGCGCGAAAGCGCGCGAAGCGGCGCAGGCCGCAGCCGAAGCGCACCTGCTCCTGCCAGTGCTGCAGCGGCAGGCGCAGCTCGCCGGTCAGCGGGCCGACCGAGCCGTCCACATCCAGCACCACGGGATTCAGTTCTGTTCGCTCCATTGGCGATCGCTTTCGAAATGGCCGGCAAAGCGTCGGCCCAGGGCACGCAGCAGGGGGTTGCGGATGAAGACCGCGTGCTGCGTGAAGGTGAAGCTGGCGCCCAGCTGGGCCTTGACCTCGGGGTCGGTCCAGCCGGCCACATAGTGCGACAGGCCGCGCTCGATGGCGTACTCGAGGTTGACCATCCAGCTCACGAAATAGAGATTGGCCTCGCGCGCGGCCGGATAGGACAGGCCGATGTACTTGTCGATGAGCTTGCCATCGTGCTCGAAGCACAGGTTCCAGCCCAGCAGGTCGCCGGGCACACCTTCCGCATCCAGGGCGCGGTACTCGAACACCACGCCGCCGTTGTCCGCGTCGCGCAGCAGGGCCGCGAAGAAATCGCGCGTGAGCCTGTCGAAATGGATTTCGCTTTGCGCGTACACCGCATCGAACAGGGCGTAGCAGGCATCGACGCGCGCATCCTCGGCATAGGCCGCGCCCGTCGGGACGCGCTGCACCTGCAGCTGCGCCCGGCTGCGCAGCTTGCGCCGCAGGTTCTGGCGCCGGCTTTTGGACAGGCGGGCGAGGTAGTCGTCGAGGCTGGAGAAATCGATGGGCACGTAGGCCAGGGCCTGGCCCTCGACCAGGATGAAGCCCGCCGCCTGCAGGGCCTGTGCCAGTTCCCGGGCATGGGCGTTGTCCGCGGCCGGCAGCAGCGGCGAATCCTGGGGCAGGTCCTTGACGATGGTCAGCATGCGCCGGCCTGCGCAGGCGCGCAGCGCCGCGGCCTGCCCGGCGGGCGAAGGGCCTTGGGGCAGCACGGCGTACTCGCTGACCGTCGTGCCCACGAAATCGGTGGACAGGCGCAGCCGGCGCGACAGCCAGGCGCCGCCCGGCATGGCCGAAAGACGCGCCTTGAGCGCGTCGTCCGCCGTGGTCAGGAGATCGAACGGCGCCGTGAAGGCCGGCGCCGGCCAGCCGCGCAGCAGGCCGAAGCCCTCGGGAGGATGGGCCTCGAACTGCGCGAGCAGGCCCCGGGGTTCGAGCTGGTTGTGCAGACGGTCCGGGGGCATCACGCCTTCAGGCGGCCTTTGCCTTCGTGAGCAACTGGTCGAGCAGCACCATGGCCTCGTCGATCTCGGGGCGCGAGATCATCAGCGAGGGCGCGAAGGTGATCACGTTCTTGTAGTAGCCGCCCACGTCCAGCACCAGGCCGCGCTTGCTGCCCTGGTACTCCAGACCGCCTTCGAGGCCGATGTCCACCATCTTGTCCAGCAGGGCCTTGTTGGGCGTGAAGCCGTCGTCGGTGCAGATCTCGGCGCGCAGGGCCAGGCCCAGGCCGTCCACATCGCCGATTTCCTTGTGGCGCTTTTGCAGCTCCTTGAGGCCTTCGAGGAAGTAGGCGCCCGATTCGCGGACCTGGCGGCCGAAGTCCATCTCGTGGGTCATCTTCATGACTTCCAGGCCCAGGGCCGTGCCCAGCGGGTTGGAGGCGAAGGTGGAGTGCGTGGATCCCGGCGGGAAGATGGTGGGGTTGATCAGCTCTTCGCGCGCCCACAGGCCCGACAGGGCGTTGAGGCCGTTGGTCAGCGCCTTGGCGAAGACCAGCACGTCGGGCTTGACGCCGAAGTTCTCCACCGACCACAGCGTGCCGGTGCGCCAGAA
>JAIRVR010000021.1 GCA_031253795.1 Burkholderiaceae bacterium | reverse complement strand
GTGCAGCAGGAGGTCCAGGCTGCGCTGCTGAAGGCCGGCCACGAGCTGAAGGCGCGCGAGCTGGAGATGAAGGAGCGCCTGACGGACGCCCAGATCAAGAAGGTGATGGCCGATGCCGTGCAGGTGGGCGTGCAAGCTGCCTTCTCGGCGATGCAGGGCGGGGCCCAGGTGGCCATGAATCCTGCCATCGCGCCGATCGCGGACGCCATCATGCAGGGCGCGGGCTACCAGAAGCCCAATCCGGGTGGCGACGATCCGGACTTCCCTGTGCCTGGCGTTACAGCTGGTGGCCCCGCTCCTCAGTCTGGCGGGCCGGGCGCGGCCGGCGACATTGGGCAGGTGCGCGAGAACACCAGCCCCGGATTCCCGCCCATCCCGCAGGAGCCGGCGCGCGGCATGCAGGGGATCGAGACCGCCACCCCTGCCGACAACCTGTAGCGACTCACTCCGTCCAGAGTTGGATACGGCGAGCGTGCCGCCTGACACTGTGTTCCACGTTGAAGGCGAAAGCCAGAGACGAGAAGCCTGCCCGTGATGGGTCGGCACCTCCCGCAGCTGGAGAGCGTGATGGTCGGGGCTTCGGCCCCGGCCTGATCCTCGAATCTGCGTGCCCCCTCAAACAGGCCCGGCCGGATAGCCGGGGATGTGGAGCACCTACATGCCGATGTCACCTGAGCAACTGCTCGAATCCGCCTTTGCAGGCCAACTGGATCTGGACGCGGATGCGGCCCAGACCGCCGAGGCCGGCAACGCCGCGAGCACTGCCACTACCGCAACCGCCACCCCTGGCGCTGAGCAAGCCGCTGCAGCGCCTTCTCCCGCTCCTGCTGCAGCCCCCGCTGTTGCAGCAACCCCTGCTCCTGCACCTGCTGCAGGCGTGACGCCCGCTCAGGATGACGAGCCGGCCGGTGCGCCCATTGCCAGCAAGTCGGGCAGCTACACGATCCCCTTTGAAAAGCTGGCCCAGGCTCGTTCCGAGCGTGACCAGTTCAAGGCGCGCGGCGATTCGCTGGAGAGCGAGAACGCCACCTTGAAGGCGCAGATCGACCAGCTGAACCGCAGCCAGCAAACCAATCTCGCTCAGGCCCAGGCGGACGCCGCGGCCCGCGAGCAAGCTGGCGCGGCGCCGACTTCGGCCGACAAGAACCTGGCCATTGCCCAGGCCGCCGCCTCCCAAGGCGTGGACATGACCCTGTTCGGCGACTTCTCGGAGGAGGGGATCGCCAAGGGCGTGGCCGCGCTGGTGGACCAGCGTGCTGCAGCACTGGTGGACGCGCGCTTGGCCCAGGCCATGCAGCCGCTCCAGCAGCGCGAACAGCTCAGCGCCCAGCAGGCGCACGAAAACGCGATCTATGCGGCCCACGCCGACGCGGACGAAATTGCCGACTCTGCCGAGTTCAAGCAGTGGGTGGATTCCCAGCCTGCTTTCGCGCGCGCAGCCGTGGCAAATGTCCTGCAGAACGGCTCCGCTGCCGAGATCGTGGAAGTCTTCAGCACTTTCAAGGGTGCCCGGCCCGCCGCCGCTCCAGCAGCCAGCCCGGCTGCTCCTGCCAATGCCGTGGACGCGGCCGTGGCAAAAGCGAAGGCTGAAGCAGAGCAGGCAGTGCCGGTGAGCCTGTCTGAACTGACGGGCGCGGCTGCCGGTGCCAGCGAAGCGGAGCGCGCGCAGGCACTTGCCAACAACCCCGCGGCGCTGCTCAACGTGATGAGCGGTATGTCACCGGCAAAGATTGATGCCTTGATGAACAGCTTGGCGTGAACCGCTGAATATTTTTGAAACCCGGGCCACCTCGTGATGAGGCAGCCCTCTCCCCAAGACGGAGGACATATGTCCGGAAAAACCAATGTGGCAACCGGTTCGCCGAATGCCCAATTCGTCCAGGCTGCCGGGCTGTTCGCTCAGTCCATGCAGCGCAATTCGACGCTGAACCGCATGGTGGGCACTGTCCCCCAGGGCGAGGCCCATGTCAGCGCCGTGCTGAGCAAGCAGACCTCCACCGACATGCCCATCGTGCGCACGGTGGACCTGACGCGCGGAAAGGGCTCCGAGGTGGAGTTCCACTTCGTGCAGCCCACCAACGCCTATCCCATCATGGGCAGCCGCATGGCCGAGGGCAAGGGCACCGGCATTGAGCTGGACAACGGCCGCGTGCGCGTGAACCAAGTCCGCTTCCCCGTGGACCTGGGCGACACGATGACCGACATGAATTCCCCCGTGGAGTTCCGCCGCATCGGCCGCCCCATTGCGCTGTCGCTGATGAACGGCTACCAGGATCAGCTGATGCTGACCCACTTGGCTGGCGCGCGCGGCTTCCACAACAACATTGAATGGCGTCTGCCGACCGAAGCCCATCCGGACTTCGCGGAATTCGCCATCAATGAAGTGAAGGCGCCAACCCGCAATCGCCACTTCGTCGCCGATGGTGATGCCATCAAGACGGTGGCGGCCAACGCGGGCGAGCTGGACATTGCATCCACCGACGTGCTCGGCATGGATGTGGTGGACAGCATCCGAACGGTGATGGAGTCCATTGCGCTGCCGCCGCCCGCCATCAAGATTCCCGAGGACAAGGTGGCCGAGGATTCGCCGCTGCGCGTTCTGCTGGTCTCGCCCGCGCAGTATCACGCTTTCGCACAGGACCCCGGCTTCCGCCAGTTCCAGGCGAATGCCCTGGCCCGTGCTGCCAAGGCCAACAACCACCCCCTGTTCCTGGGTGAAGTGGGCCTGTGGAACGGCATCTTGATCTGCAAGATGCCCAAGCCGATCCGCTTCTATGCCGGCGACACGGTGCGCTACTGCGGCTCGTACACGACCGAAACCGAAAGCACTTGCGTGGTGCCTGCCTCGTTCGGAACGACCCACGCGGTGGACCGCGCGATCCTGCTGGGTGGCCAGTCGTTGGCCCAGGCCTTCGGCAAGTCCAAGCATGGCGGCATGCCCTTCTTCTGGAGCGAGAAGGACTTCGACCACGGCGACAAGCTGGAGCTGTTGATCGGCGCCATCATGGGCGTGTTCAAGATCCGCTGGCTGGTGTCGCAGGGCAACGGCCAGAAGCACTTCACCGACCACGGCGCGACGGCCATCGACACGGCTGTGCGCATCATCGGCGAGCGCAACTGACGCGCCCCAGGGCGGGCGGTCAGCTGATCGCCTGTCCTCCGCTGAGTTCTTCACCATTTCATCGGAGGCCGACATGGCAACCATCACCAAAGTGCAGTCCTCCAGCAACCAGCTGGGTGCGACTCCGTGGGGCAACCTGAGCGCCCTGCATTACACCCTTGCCACCAATGCGGCCGGCGCGGCCCTGGGCGGCGACGTTCTGACACCTGCCATTCAGGGCACGAAGATCCGCCTGGGCCTGCTGCCCGCTGGCTTCAAGCTGATCGACAGCTTGGTCGTCGTTGCGGTTGGCATGACGGCATCCGTCACCGCCAAGATCGGCTTCGAGTATGCCGACGGCGTGGATGTGCCGGCCGTGCCCCAGGACGACGATTACTTCGGCGCAGCCGTGAACCTGGCCGCCACGGCGCGCCTGCGCAATGCCACTGCCAACCCGGTCATCACGCTGACCAAGGATGCCTACTTGATCCTGACCGTGGGCGGCGCGGACAACGCCAAGGCCAGCGCTCTGGATGTGGTGGTGCTGGGCGTCCCCGAAGGCGTGGCCTGATCGAAGCCGCGCTCGCGGCGATGAACCATGCAGCAAGCCGGCCTGTCCGGCTTGTTTCATATGAACGGAGCGAATCATGAAGTTCGACAAGCTGGAATACACGGGCAAGAAGCCCTATCACGACCGTCACGCTGCCACCCATTGGGAGCCTGGGGATACCAAGCTGGTGCCCGAGGCCGTCGCGCGCAAGCTGCTGCGCTTCGTGGAGTTCCGCCGCGCGCCCGGCGACCAGCAGCAGGCAGAGCAGCTGCAGCCTGCCGACCAGCAGGGCGAGCAGGACCAGCAGGCGCAACAGCCTGACACCACGCAGACGCAGGACGATGCTGCGCTCCAGCAGGCACAGGCCGCCCAGCAGCAGGCAGAGCAGCTGCAGCAGCAAGAGCGCGCGGCCACCGAGGCCATGCTGCTGACCATCGAGGGCATGGACAAGGGTGCCCTGGTCGAGTACGCCGCAAAGTACGAGGTCAAGTTGGACGCGCGCAAGGGTGAGGCCAAGATGCGCGCCGAGGTGGCCAACCTGATCGAGCAGTTCGGGGCACGCTGACATGAACCTCCGAGACCTGATCGCGCGGTTCCGGGTCGCGGCCGATGATGAGGTCGAGACTTATCGGTGGACCGACAAGAAGATCACCATGTGGTTGAACGACGCGGTGGCCGAGGCCGCCGTGCGCGGGCGGCTCCTGCTGGAATCCAGCCAGCCGGGCATCTGCCGCATTGCCGCCAAGGAAGGACAGAGCACATATCCGCTGCATCCGGTACTGTACGAGATCACGCACCTGTCCTATGCATGCGACGGCGCGAGCGAGCCGCAGCAGCTGGACCTGGTCTCCACGGAATGGCTGGATCGCAATCAGCCCGGGTGGCGCCACAAGCGCCTGGACCGCGTCCGCTGGGCCGTCCAGACCGAAGGCTCCATCCGTCTGGTGCCGGCCCCGCCGCGCGACGGCCAGATCTTGCTGGAAGGCTACCGGCTGCCATTGACCGAAATGCGCTCGGGGGCCGACGTGCCCGAGATCCACGCCTTCAGCCACGACAAGCTGGTGCTCTGGGCGCTGTATCGCGGCTTCTCCCAGCCCGACTCCGAGGCCTTCGACCCCACCCGCGCCGAGCTGTCCGAGCGCGAGTTCACCAAGTATTTCGGACGTCGCCCCGATTCCGACCTGCGCCGGGAGACGCGCGAAGACGTGCCGCACGTCACCGAATCCATCATTCTCTGAAAGGTCCGCCATGTTCGGCTTTCATCCTGACAAGAAGGCGCCGCCGGCACCGCAGCCCAAGCTGGGCTTCCGTCCGCGCAGCCAGCAGCAGAGCGCGGCGCTGGCCCAGGCCCAGAACCAGGCGCCCGACTCCATCCCTGCCATGGTGAAGCCGGGCGAGTTTGTCCTGCCACCCGATACCGTGCACGCCATGGGCGGCGCGGGCGCGCTGCAGGCAGCCGTGGATGCCACCCACACACCAGCAGCTGAAGAGGCCTGGGTGCCGCGCGGATTCAAGCCCAAGGTGTTCTTCGCCAATGGCGGCCGGCCCGAAGACCAGATCCCCACGGATGGCTACCCTAAGGCACCGTTGCCTGACGGCTCCCAGGACAGCGCCATGAATACCGACGTTGGGCGCAATGTGTCGAACTTGGCCAACGCCATGCCTGGTGCGCTGGGTGGTTCTCTGTCCGTTGTGGGGCGCACAGGCGGGGCGATCAGTGGCGCCATCAACTCCGGCTCAAATGCTGCGCGTGGATGGGCGTCTGGCGCCGGTCTGGCAGGGGGCGCGGCCGCCCTATCGACCCCGGTTTCGGCATCCACCGAGGTGCCGTCGGCGCAGGCTGCTCCCGCCCCAACTCAGGCGAGCTCCGTCACCACCAACAGCACCAGTGAGGATGGCTCCACCATGGGCCCTCCTGATGCCGCCGCACCGTCCCAGGTTGTGCCGGGCGTATACCGTCGCGGCAACAGCTACGCCGACAGTGCGCAGGCAGCAGCGCTGGGTGATCGAAAGTATGCAGGGCCTTCGGAAAAGGACATGAATGCGGCCAACAACCTGGCAGGCCAGCAGCAGACAGAGTCCATGCAGCGCGTGCAGGCCGCCATGGCGCCCCCGCCCACATCCCCAATCCAGCGCGTGGCCATCATGGGTTCCGGGGACGCGCGCGGCTTCCGCCGTGCCAGCCACCTGCGCGCAGCTGATCGCGGCGACCTGGCACGCCTACAGGAGGCCCAGCGCTACGACACCCGCCTGGGCTTCGCCGCCGGCCAGCAGCAGCTGGAGCGCGACCGCATCGCGGCCGACACCTTCCGCACAGCACGCGGCTTCAATGTGGACCAGCAGCGGCTGGACACGGAGCGCCGCCTGGCTGACTCGGAAATCACGGCGCGCGGGTTCAAGTCGCGGGCCCAGCAGCAAGAGGAACAGCTGCGCAACACGTTCCTGGATCCGAACTCAACGCCTCAGCAGAAACAGCAGGCCCAGCAGTCGCTAGCAACCCTCCAGGGCAAAGACAAGGCGCCGCGATGGAAGACATCCGTAGTCCAGGGTGGCATGGACGCAGCAGGGAACAAGCTTCCTGGATACGGCTTGCTCACCGATGAGGCTACGGGGGAATATCGGGTGATTGCACCGGGGCAGGGGGCGGTTGACCCCAAGACCGCGCCTCTGTCGGACCCCGCATCGCGGCCGATCGGCACGACGTCCACAGTCAATGGAAAAACTGCAGTCTGGGATGGCGGGAAGTGGGTCCCGCGCGCCTGACCGACGCCTATCTGCTGGGGGGTGGTGTCAATACACCTTTCTCCCAGTCAGATTGGGTGATCGGAGTGGCATTCTTTTTCCACCATTCGTCCTCAGCCTCTGGCTGACTCCGCTTCGCGGGAGGGAGCCCGTAGGCTTCTTCATAGGTCATGGTCTTCGGTAGCGGCTCGGACTGTGAAGGGGTCGTCGCTGCTTGACCCACTGGTCCCGCCACGCGCATCCCCGCCGAAGACAGCATCACGACCGATCCGATGGACAGCGGCACCAGCACGATGCCCAGGATGATCCCGGGAACGCTGGTGCTGGTCTTCCCATCCTTGTCGTTTGGCCACTTCGAGAAGGCCAGCACCCACAACACCACGAAGCCCAGCACGGGCACAAGCATGAGCAGTGCCCAAGCACCGCTGTGCCCGGCGCGCTGCAGGATGCGCCAAGCCGGGACGACCATCAAAGCCGCAACGGGCGCGATGACAAGCAGTGCGATGAGCCAGTGAATGGCGCTGAAAGATCCCATATGCCTCTCCTGTAGAGGCACTTTAGCAGACGTGAGACGCTACTTTTTGCGCGCAGCTCGGGGCGGTGCCTTCTTTGTTTGCTCTTCAATTAGGCGCATATCCGCTGGCGGAAGCGAGAACCTCGGCTCTCCTTGCAATCCTTGGGCAAGGGTTTCGAGTTTCCACTCGATGCGCTTCATTGCTTCGAGCGCCTCTTCGGTCATGGGCGGAAGCGCAAAGATCTTCCTGTCCTGCTCAACAGACGGCACCGGGCTATCGTCAAGAGTCTTGAGGATACGCGCGACCAGCTCTGCGTTCATGGTCCGGTTGTTGGCCTTCGCAGCTTCTGCAATACGTTCGCGCACCCCATCAGGTAGCCGAAGCATGAACTTGTCCGAGTCGCGCCCGGTGCTGGAGGTTTTGGTGACCATGGGTGAAGTATATCTAAAGTCACCGTGACGCAAATTCACACTTGACAAGGAGTCACGGTGACGTAAACTGCAGCCATCAAGTCACGGTGACTTGTCTAAGGAGTGTATGGCTACGAATCAATCTCAAATCGACTGGCAGAAGACCGCTCTTCGTCTTCCCCGAGGCCTGCACCAGCAGGTGCACGCCACCGCGTTGGCGGAGGGTCGCTCGTTCAATTCGCAGATCGTCGCGATGCTGCGTGAAGGCGTTGCAACACGCGAGGCCAAGGAGGCAGGTCATGCCTCGCGAGGCTGAAAAAGGAAACGCCCCGGAAGGTAGGAGCTTCGGGGCGTTGGATGTCAAAAACCAAGCAAACATTCAAGGAGTCGACATGTCGGATTCTATTGCACTGATCATCGGATCTACAAGCGTTCGCCAAGTAGGTGGCCTGTTTTCCCTGAACGACCTGCACAGGGCTGCGGGCGGCGAAGAAAGACATCAGCCGTCTTTCTTCATGCGCCGCGAGGAAACGCAGGCCCTTGTGGACGAGATTTCTAAATCTGCAGATTCGCAGAATTACGCTCCTGCACGAGCAGTCCGTGGAAAGTTCGGCGGTACCTACGCCTGCCGCGAGCTTGTCATCGCCTACGCGGCCTGGATCAGCGCAGCCTTCCATCTCCAGGTCATCCGCGTGTTCCTGGCCCAGGCAGCGCCTGGCGCGCGATCCGGCCAGATGGATCTGGACTATGACCGCATCAGTCCCGCCCAGGCACAGGACCTGCGCGAGATCGTGCAGGCCATCGTGGACGCTGGAATCCAGAAGCACGCGGAGACCTGGGCGCGCTTCCAGAAGAAGTTCCGGGTGAACAGCTACCTGGAGTTGCCGGCGGCACGGCACATGGAGGCGCGGCAGTACCTGATCGCCAAGCTGCCACGGGGCTACGCCCCGAACATTGTCGAGGATCCAGCCCAGTCGGCCGACTGGCCTCCCGAGCGCGTCAACAGCGCCCTGTCGCTGGTGGCTGAAGTCATGCCGCACGTCTCCCGCGCGATCTTCGATGCCGTCATGACGGGGCAAAACTGGCAGGCCGATCGCTTCATGCTGAGCTTCGATGTCAACACGCGAGGCCTCGTAGCGCAAGCCAAAAAGATCGACGGCAACGCGTATGTCATGCCGATGGATCGCTTCTATGACGCCATCGAAACCAGCATGAGCGTGGAGCCGTCGGTGCTCGCCCGCCTTGCCGCCACCTGCGCAAACCGCCTCGGATCCATGGCCGGGCGCCTGCCTGCGGCGAGTGGCGCCTGAGCTTATTTGGGTACGCGGAATTTTCCACACACCCCTTGAGGGGCCCGCTTCGCGCGGGCTCCGTCTTTGCGGGCCTACCCCCCGTCCAGAGTTTGCCTTGCGCGTGCACATGCAAAGAATGCCTTGTCATGTTCAACGAACCTGCGAGGTCAACATGACCGCCAAGCTCTCCCTAACCCCGCTGGATCAGGAGATGCGCAGTGCACTCCCAACAGCCGAGGCCGCGCGCCACCTGAACCGAAGCCCAGGAACCCTGAACTGGTGGTCATGCACGGGCAAGGGCCCCATCAAGCCCCTGCGCGTGAACGGCCGGCTGGCCTGGCCCGTGTCCGAGATCAAGCGCCTCATGGGCGTGGAGGGCTGAGCGATGGATGCAATTCAAGACCTCACGGCCTTCATCTCCCGCGAACACGGTGGGCTGGTCACAGACTCGCGCGCCGTGGCGCTGGCCTTCGGCAAGCTCCACAAGAACGTGCTGAGGACCATCGACCAGATGCGCCTCAGCACGCATCCCGAGATCGCCAAGCACTACCGGCTCAATTTTGAGCCCGTTGATTTCATTGATAAAAATGGAGATCGGCGCCCGATGTACCGCATGACGCAGAAAGGTCTGTCAGAGCTGGCAATGAGCTTCACGGGCGACAAGGCGCGCGTGGTCCGCATTCGTTTTATCAACGCCTTCGATGAGGTTGCTGAGCGGCTCTCGCGCGCCGAGCGATCGATCACCGAGCGGCTGTTCGACCTGGAGCGCCGCGAGCTGCCGTCCCAGATCAAGGGTCAGGTCGGCTCCAAGCTCATGAACGAGCGCCGCAAAGAAAAGCCCGTGTTCGCCGAGGAGCGCGCGGTGCTGGAGGCTCTGGCTCAGCCTCGGCTGCCGTGGGTCCACTGAGCTTGGAGCAGTTCCCGGAGACTCGGGAACTGCCTCCTCTCACTGCAGGCCACGGCCCGAGCCGCGGCGGACCTCGAAGAACTTGTCAGGGTGCTGCTGGGCACACAAGTTCAGCGCGGCAGCATGGGCCGGGGCGTTCTTCACGCCCGGGAGCTTGTCCAGGAGGCAGGTGGCGTAGTCCGCGGCAAACACTGGAGGGATGAAGGCGAGTATGGCCGCCAGGCGGAAGAATTTGTGCATGTACTTCAGCGCTCCTCATGCCGGCTGACGATTCGCGGCCCGCTGCTGCGCTCGCTCATGGTGCGCTCTCCAGCCCGCTTGTTTTCGCGCGATGCGTTGAGCCAAATGGGGCCACTCGATAGATTCGAACCCTTCCCCTGCGTAGGCAATAGCCTCCGGTGGTATAGCTTCCATGGCATTCAGTCGGAAGTTCAGGAGGCAGAATTTCCCAAGCTGGTACTCGGCAAGCTCTGCTACCCGACGGATCGCCTTGGCTACCTGTTTACGATCCATGCCATCGCGGACCTGGGCAAGAAGGAACGCGCGTGTGATGTTGATCATCCACGTGGCCTGCAGTGGCCCGTTGCCGCTTCGTTTGGCAGGCAGTTCTTTGAGGTTTGCAAACCGGCTTTCGAGGCACAGCAGGGGGTGCATGACCAGGAAGCTTGCCTCGTGGAGCTGCACCTCAACCGCAAGCTTCTGAATTTCGCGGGTCTCGGGCCCGACGATGGCTCGAAGGAAGTCCATCATCAGCAGGCGCTTGCCTCTGCGCAAGAATGCGAGCGCCGAGCTAGGTGTCGAGTCAAAATCTCCAGCGAACTGAAGATCGACATCCGCTGGTGCACCAAGTCGGTCGCATAGCCATTTCGCGTCAAGCTTGCTACCTAGCCAGTCGGCGTCCTCTGTTAAGGTCTGATGCTCACCCAGAGGAGACGGGACATCGAACAAGATGCCCCAGACGGCTATCGCTTGCCCGCCCACCAAGATGAGCCGGCCAGGATCAGCTGAAATTTTTGAGGTTACGAACCTGAAGTCATCAGCCGTAAAGCTGGAAATTCCATGCTGGCTGACGAGGTCCCTAAGGCGCACGCCCTAAGGCTTACAGTTGCGGCCAGTTGATCACGCGCGCGCTGATGCCCAGCGGCATGAAGCTTGCTACCTCACGTGCATCGACATCGGCGTCTTTGTTCTGCGCAGACGCAGAGGCCTGACGCGCGACGCGCTTGACCGCTCCAAGCGCATAGTGGCCAGGGGCGTGGCTGATGCTGCGCGGACGAACGATGCGGGAGACGAAGAGTTTACTCATGGCGGTGCTGCTGGGGTGCGTTGCAGGGGCGACTTTTTTGCTCTTGGGAGAACGTTTTCGACCTGTCAATTGCTCAAATAATATCAACCAGACTTGTGAGCTGCAATAGCGTGGCTAATAACCTTTTTATTGCCGAAGAGTGAATCTGTAGGCAATAAGGCACAGTGCTGTAGGGATACACAGTGCTTCTTTGTGGTCTTGAAAGCATACGGGTGCTGAGCGCGAGGTACGAACGCCTCCTCCCTCACATTTGGCGCCTCTCTCCACTATGCTGAGCAGACCTTTATGCAGGTAGGCGCCGACTGCACATGACCGCCGCCCATGGCCACACCCCGCCTGTGTCGGAGCCATCATAGACTGGGCCTTCCTCAACTCTCATGCACGCCATGACACGCACAAGCCTTCGACCAATTGGCACCATCCATGCAACTCGCGAGTCCGACGGGGCAGCGGTCACCGTTCAGGTTTTCCGAGAGATCACGCACGGCACCTACTCTGAAGGCGGAGGCTACGAGGCTGAAGGCGGGCGGGTGTTCAAACTCGCCGGGCAGACCCTGCGCGTCGACGGCTCCGACGAGTCATACCTGTCGAGCAGCTCGGATCGCTACAAGCTGTCGGCGCCGCTCTAACGCCCGCAGTTCTCCGCGTAGGGTTCGCTCGCGGCGGCCCCTGTGAAGAGACTGGGGCATGGCACATCTACCCGTCCTCATCCTCTCTGGTGCGCTATTCCTGGCGCTTGTCTTGGTCTGCGTAGCGTTGCACGCGGCGCATCGTGCGAGGGCTGAGGCGCGGCGGGCTGAAACGGGCGCGCGGCCTGCTGACGCCGATCTGGCTTATGTGCGCGACGTGCTGCTGCTGGCGCGCCGTGAGTTTGACTTCCACGGCGGCTGCGTGGCTACCGACCGGCCAGACCTACCCCTGTCGCCAGACACCAGCTGGACCGTCGACTTCGGCAGGGCACGGGCAGCTATCGACGTCGCCATGGATTTGCTGGAGAGCGCGGCACCACCAACGGGGACAGAAGATGCGGGAGGCGGTACCACCGGTTTGCTGAGTGGGCCGCTGTCGGAATGGTCCAAATACAACCCGGTGTCCACAGCCTGTCCTGACCCTGAAGCGTTCGCTGGTGAGATCGAGCGGCTTCAGGGCTTCAGCGCCGCTATTCGCTCGCTTGCGGATACAGGGCGGGGGTAGAGGCCCGCCATGTCGATTCCGATGACCTCGGGAAACGCGAGGTCATCGACGGACTGGGACGCAAGCAGCTGACGAACCACGTATCTCAGGCGGATCGTGGCGCAGGAAGGTGCCCAGCCATGTGGCTGAGCCGGTTCGCGCAGGTCGCGGCGAGGCGGGCCAATTCCGGTGATCCCCGGAATTACCTGCGCGGCAGCGAACGCTGAAATATGTTCTGCGGATCCGCAGATCAATTTCCGAGCTGCCTGCGCGGCAGCGAGCAACTCTACAGATTCGCAGAGTTTCAAGACCAATTTCTAAGCTACCTGCACGGCAGCGGACAAAAGGTGGTGATCACCACCTTTTCGCCAAGAGTCGTTCTGGAAAAAGTGCAGATATGCACCTTTTTGCAAGGGAAGGCGTCGCCGGTCAACCCGAGAATTCCACCAGCTCGCCGACCTGGGCGAACATGTGCACCGTATCACGGAGGAATCGGCTGTAGGCGCAGTCTGTGCGGCTGAACGCTTTCGCTGCCAGGTTGATGGCCGCGCCAGCGTGGCCCCAGGTGAGGCAGAACTCGGCGGCATCCTTGAAGTTGCGGGCCTTCATCGCGCGGATGTGTGAAAGCGCGAGTTCCACTGCGTAGTCCACGTCCGAATCGGCATCTTTCCAATGCTCGTCTGCGCAGCGGGTGCTGACGAGCCGGCCCAGGTCATCTTCTGCCTTAGCCAAGGCCAGGGCCATCATCTGCTCGAATGTGGGGCGCGCGGCTGCCGGAGCTTTGCGCGCGCGAGGCTTTGCTGTAGCATTCATTCCTGAATCCTTTGATCGCTCGATTGATTCGCCCGAGAGCCCTAGCGAGTACCAGTCGCCAGGGCTCTTTCCTTTTCTACTCACGCGGCTGGGCCACGCTTGGTGGGCATCACCAAGTCCAGTAGTTCGGCGAACTTGCTCACATACCAGTGCGGCTGCGTCTCGCGCGGATTACCCGGGGCGGTGAGGTTCTTGCCAAACACCAGATTTGCGCAGACCTTGAACTTTTTCAGGCCGCTGCCCTTGGTCGAGGGGCGCTCGCGCTCCTCCAGAAAGCCGCGCTGCATCAACAGGCGGTTGAAGGCCATGGCACTCATGTCTACGCCATGGATGTCTAGAAGCTCTTTGGCAGACTTGGTCTCCTCGCTGGAGCCTGCGGTGGAGGTGGTGGATGCATCGACTGCATAGGCTGGCAGTAGGCCTGCTACGCCGACATGACTCTCCAGCTTCTGGTAGCTGCCCAGCAGGGCTGATGGCGCGAACTTCAGGTCTTCGGCCGCTGCGCGCAGCAGTGCAATGCCAGCGTCTACTTGATCGCGCAGCGGGGTCGGGCGCTGGGAGGCGTTTTGCACCGTGCGCAGCCCATGAGTGAAGTAGGCCTCCTCCATCTCCTCATATACATCCCAGGCCTTGTCGGTGGTCAGCATCTTGGCGTGGCGGGCTGCGCCCAGCTCGGTCCAGAGCATGAGGTGTGGTGCGCGTTCGGCGACTACCCCGCTATTTGCGGGGTAGTGAGCCTTGAAGGCCCGCAAGGCTTCGCCATCCAGCTTCACGAAATGCTTGCCTTCCTCGAAGCGGTCGGAGTTGCGTTGGTAGTTGTCGGTGAGGTTGCGGTCGGTGCAGCCATAGAACTGTGCGAGCTGCTGCGTGGTGCAGACCGGACGATCCTTGTAGGTGATGCGGGCCGACTGTATGCCGGCGATGGTGACGATGTTGCTCATGGCGATGCTCCTGCGGAAAAGAATTACGAACAGCGGCGCGCGACTTCAACAAGAAGGGCCTGTGTTGAAACAATGGCCAGATCGATGGGCGATTGCTGGGTGGGTTGAGCGGGATTGCCGCGATGTGCATCGCCGCCGCCGAGGGCAAGCCAGGCGGGGGAGATCCCCAGCTCTGCGGCAAGGCGATCCAAGGCCGCACGTCGCGGCTGGCTCCTTGCGGTCTCGTACCTGCTGAGTTGCGTCTGCGCGATGCCAGCGCGTCGCGCAAGATCGTTTTGAGACATGCCCGCCCAGGCGCGCGCCATGATCAGGCGCTTTGCGAGGGCCTCGTTACCGTTCATGTGAGCACTCCTTGCGAGCGCGGGCCGGCTGGACGAGCCTGCCAGCGAAACGTGTATCGTCAATGCACATAGAATTCACTCCTTTGTACTGTTGTGTACGGATTGAATGTAGTGTACTGAGTGAACTATTTGCAAGTTGTATTTGTACCACATGAACTAATATGAACGAAAAAGAGTTCAAAGATCGGCTGATCGCCGCGCGCGAAGGGTTGGGGCTTTCTCAATCGGAGTTGGC
Source organism: Burkholderiaceae bacterium (assembly GCA_031253795.1). GTDB lineage: Bacteria > Pseudomonadota > Gammaproteobacteria > Burkholderiales > Burkholderiaceae_C > Comamonas. The sequence continues at coordinate 10,828 of JAIRVR010000021.1, read as the reverse complement.
GCGCAGGGTGGATATGAAGCCCACGCAACTGGCCCGGTACGAAGGAGGGCGCGCCACCCCCAGGCGTAAGGTGATCGAGCGTTTGGCGGTTGCACTTCAGGTCAACACCCAGTGGCTTGCTGATGGTTCGACTCACCGTCACGCGACAGAGATGACGATGACGCCGGATGGAAAAGGGATGGTCGATGTCACATTTCGCCCCGACGAGGAGACTGGTAGGCGTTTTAGAGAAATGGCTGAGCGGATGGGCAAAACCCCAGATGAACTGCTGAACTGGGTGATGACGGAAATGGCCGGCATTGGTGCCGCACCGGGACGCCCGCCGGACAATGTCTACAAGGAGCTGTCTGAGCGCATAGCGCGCTTGGAGGCGGAGGCCGCCGCACGGCGCAAGGAATCTGGCGAGTAGCCCCCAACAACATCAGCCCGCATCAGCGGGCTTTTTTGCGACCCCTGTAGGGTTCGACGCCCACCCGCCTGCTCCGAGAGAGTGGGGGGATGGCAAACATCGACTGGGACAAGGGCGCCCTATCTGCCCCCACTGAGCAGCAGACCGATTGGGAAAAGGGTGCTCTGTCAGGGCCTCCTGCGCGCAAGGCTCTCGAGGCCGTAAACGACACCGTCATCGAAGTCGCTAACGCTGCTGCCGGCGGGATCTCTTCCGCCGCCAACTTCATCAAGCCTGGCAACGCGGTCTCCGGCTGGATCGACAAGAACATCATCCAGGCCGGCGAAGCCAAGCAGAGCCCCGTCGTTCAAGCCGAAAAGCAACGCTTCAAGCAAGAGGTGGACAGCGCCGATGGCGTGATGGATGAGCTGGGCGCGGTGGGTGGGTACATCGTCCGCAACCCCGTGCTTGCGGCGGCCCAGGCGGCTGGTTCGTTCGTTGGGCCGGGCGCGGCGGTGAAGGGTGCTGGTGCTCTTGGGCGCGCGGCCGGCCTTGGGGCGAAGGGTGTCGAGCGCGCGGCTCAGGCTGGCGGTGTTGCGGCTGGCGCGGCGATGGCGGGCGGGGATGCGGCGGGTACAGCCTACGACCTCTCCAAGAATGCTGGTGCGACCGAGGACGAGGCTGTCTCGGCAGGGCGCGGTGCCAGCGTCATCCCGGCCATTGTGGGCGGGGTCAGCGGAGCGTTTGGTGCTGAGCGTCTCCTGGCCGGTGGCAAGGGTTTCGCCGGCGGCACTGTTGCACGCGCGGCGAAGACAGGGGCCAGCGAGGCGGCTCAGGAAGCGGTTGAGGAAGGCGTCACTCAGTACGAGGGCCAGCGCGCGGCCCTGCCATTCGATCCGACCATTGATCCATCCAAGGGCGTGGCAGCCGCTGCCGGCATGGGCGCTGCCTTGGGCGGCATTACGGGCGCTGGCACGTCGCTGCTGATAGGGCGGCATGGTGATGTTGCCGGCACAGAGCCAGCAGGCCTGCCCGACGTCGCAACCTACGGCGCTGCCATCGACCAGATGGTGCGGCCAGAGAGCCAGCAGCAGTTCCGGGATGCTCTGGCGCGGGCCCAGGACGAGTCCCTGAGCCCCGAGGACCGGAAGGCCGCAGCGGATTCGCTGCACCAGGCGTTCAACCCGGATCTGTTCCAGCAGTCCAGTGAGAGCCAGGCCGATGGCCAAGCGCCGTCGGGCCTATCCAAGGTGCGCGATGAATTTAAGCGGCAGCTGGCCGCTCAGCAAGAGCCGGTCATTGATGATGCCCGGCTGCGCGAGCAGGGCATCACGCCTGCGCCGCAGCTTGATGCTGCTCGCATAGATGGTGCTATCGGCGCGCCGCGCCCGTCCGAGGCCATGGGCCTGGACCCTGCTGCTGGATCACTGTCCGCAGCTGCTGCGCTGGCCGTGGATTCCGGTGCGGCTGCCCAGACCCAGCAGGCCGATGCCATGGCCCAGGCCGCCGAGGTGGCCGCGCGCGCGCCTGGCAAGAAGAAGGCCTCGGAACGCCAGGTCACCGCTGACCCCGCTACCGGGGAGATCCAGGGCGGGGCCATGGCCACCTGGACGGATGAAGACCTGTCCAACGCATTCCGTTCCGCCCAGGCAAAGAACGTGCGCCTGCAGTTGGCGGGCGAGCTGGCCCGGCGCCGCGCCGAGCGTGACCAGCAGACCGCTGCGCCTGCCCCCGCAACAACACCTACCACCCAGCAAGGAAGCATCGATGGCACACAAGCCGATCAAGCCCAGCCGCCGCGCGCGGAATCTTCGCAGGCAGCAGGAGCGCAAGGAGCGCCGGTTGCAGGTCCTGCAACTGCGCAGGATCTGACCGATGGCACCACCACGTCTCAGCACGATGGCGCGCAAGCAGGTGCAGCGCCAGGCCCGCAGGCTCAAGCGCCGGTCCAAACCCCTGCCCAGCGCATCGACGCCGGGCGCGCGGCCTGGGCCAGCATGCCCACCGCAGAACGCAAGGCCTTGGCCGGACGGATTGAGGGCCTGAAGCCGGTCATCCGCAAGGCGCTCCCCGGCGCCACGTGGGAGCGGCTGAACGTGGATCTGCAACGAAAGATCGCGGACGCCATAGCGCCGCAGGGAGAGACCAATGATTCAACCGCACCTGCAGTACGGCTGGCAGATGAACGCCCAGCAGGCACTTCGGCTGCTGCGCAGGCTGGGAGCGGTGAGCCGGCAGGACGCGCGCCAGATGCGCAGCCTGCTGGGCCGCGAGGTGGCGGTGCCGGACAGCCTGCTGCCGGCGTGCAACCTGCTGTACCTGGCCGAAGTGGCGCCAGCGAACAGGCTGCCGCTGTAGCGCCTGCTGCTGCACCAGCGCCCACGGCGGGCGAGCAGGAGGCCCAGGCCATCGCCAAGGAAGGGAACGACGCGCGGCGCGCGCAGCTGCTGGCCGCCAGCGAGCGCTGGACCAGCATGCCGGCGGCCGAGCGCCAGGCTGTGGCGAAAAGTGCCAAGGGGTTGAACGCTCTGGCGCGCGCTTCCTCCCACACGCGTGCATGGGCTGACCTGGCACCCAAGGTGCGCGAGAAGCTGGCCGCCGCCATGTCCGATGCTGCTGCAGCACCTGCAGCACCTGCAGCACCTGCAGCCCGCGCGCCAGCACGTTCCGTGGAAGGCCGCGACCTGGGCGGCGGCTGGGCCGAGTTCTCCCGCGATTCCGGCTCCATCGGCGTGCCGCGCGCGGAGATGCCGCAGATCCGGGCCGAGCACCGCGGCGCCATGGTCAACTTCATGAATGCCCGCGGCATTGCTCACCAGGAGGAGAGCGTTCAGGCCTCCAGCCTCAAGCCCACGCAGGCGGAATTCAGCCGCGAGCGCGTGGCGCGGGCCAGGGGCTTCGAGGGCGGGGATCGGTCCATCCTGGTCTCGCGCGACGGACATGTGCTCGACGGCCACCACCAGTGGCTGGCTGCACGCGAAGCCGGCGAGGACGTGAAGGTGATCCGGCTGGATGCGCCCATCCGCGAACTGCTGGACGCCGCGCGAGAGTTCCCCAGCTCCACGACCAGCGGGGGTGCTGCCCAGGCTGCGGCTCCGGCCTCTGCTGCAGCATCCAAGCCAAAGCCTCGCGGCGTCCTGGCCAAGAAGGCCAAAGCCGAGGAGGCCGCCCGCGCCGACTATTTCACCCCGGGCAACATCGTGAAGGGCTACGGGGATAGCCATGTCCGCGTGGTCTCGTACACGCCGGCCAATGCCGATGGCGTGTGGAGCGTGACGGTGCGCCAGGTGGAGAAGCAGGGCTCTGGCTGGGAGGATGTGCCGGGCGTGCGCGAGCGCACCCATGCCACGCCACCAAGCGCGCGCGAATTGAAGGCAGGGCCGGTGGAGCGCACCGAGGATCTGCCATTCCGGCGCGGCGAGGCCGAGGGCCAGGGCCTGACCGATGACCAGATGGCCAACCTGCTGCGCATCATGCGGCCGGAGCCGACGGCCTTCACCGATGCAGCGCGGGCCCAGGCCGTGGGCCAGGTGCGCGAGACGGTGGATGCAATCCGCAAGGGCTGGACCAACGGCCCAGAGGTGGTGGTGGCCTTCGACATGAACGACCCGGCCGTACCCGAGGCAGCGCGGCGCGCGGATTTGCGCCAGCGCAGCGGCGGGGCCAGTGGGGCGCCCGAGGGTTTCTACTGGAAAGGCCGAGCCTACCTGCTGGCCAGCAAGCTGAACACGCCGGCCGACGCCGCGCGCGTGCTGCACCACGAAGTGCTGGGCCACCATGGCCTGCGCGGCATGTTCGGCCCGGAGCTGAACAAGATCCTCAACCAGGTGGCCACCATGCGCCAGGCCGAGGTGGCGGCCAAGATCGCAGAATACGGCCTGCGCGGCGTCACGGACCTGAGCCGGCGCCACGCGGCCGAGGAAGTGCTGGCCGAGATGGCCGAGAAGACGCCGCAGCTGCATTTCGTCCGCCGCGCCGTGGCCGCCATCCGCAACTGGCTGCGGGCCAACGTGCCTGGCTTCAGGGGGCTCAAGCTCTCGGACGCCGACATCATCCAGGGCTACATCCTGCCTGCGCGCGATTTCGTGGAGCGCGGGCAGCGCGCCGCTACCGACCGCATCGAGCCAGTGTTCAGCCGCTCGGACTCGCCGGCCATCACGCCTGACGCCATCATCGGCAGCACGCTGGGCAGCGCATCGAAGCACCCGGACTACGCGGCGGCGAAGGGTGGGGATGTCGCAGCGGCCACACGGCTGGCTGTGGACCTCGTCACACCCGAGATGGTGGCGAAGGTCGCTGCTGCACTGGGTGGCGCCCGCCCGCGCGTGTTGCCGGTGGCGGCCGAAGAGGCCTCGGGGCGCAACAAGATCCCGCGCGCCGTGGCCGAAGTTCTGGCAGCGCGCCTGGGCCTGGAAACGGCGACAGGCATTGTGCAGGCGAACCGCGCGCGTCGCACCGGCCTGGATGGGCTGGACCGCATCTTTGCACCTGTCGATTTCGCGGGCGCCGTGGAGCCTGGCGACTACCTGCTGGTGGATGACACTCTCACCCAGGGTGGCACGTTCGCGGCCCTGGCCAGCCACATCCGCGAGGGCGGCGGCAACGTGGTGGGCGTGGTTGCGTTGACCGGCAAGCAGTACAGTGCAAAAATCCAGCCCTCTCCTGAAATTCTCGCAACTCTCCGGCAAAAACATGGTGACCTCGAAGACCAATTCCGTGCAGCCACAGGCTACGGCTTCGACGCGCTCACTGAGTCGGAAGCCCGATACCTCGCGCGATTCGAACCGGCTGAGCGACTCCGAGATCGAATCGCTGAAGAAGGACGACGCGGAAGCGAGCGCGCAGATCAAGGCAAGCCTCGCCAAGGCGATGCCGACGACGACCTGAGCTTCAGCCGCTCGCGGCTTTCGGAGATCAAAAACAGCGCTCTGGACCAGCTCCAGAAGACGATGTCCCACCCGGGCAAGATCTCTGTCTGGGACAAGACCATCGGCACCATGCGGCACCTTGCCGAGCGCGTGCCAGCCTTCAAGCCCGTCTACGAGACTGCGCAGCAGAACATCGATGACGTGTCCATGCTGGCCAACGATGCAGCCGACCGCGCGCCGCGCCTGCTGCCGCGCGTGGACACCATCGGCGACCTGGTGGGCAAGAACCGCAAGACCCCCGTCTCGGCGGCCGACAACAAGGCCGTGGCGAAGCCGCTGTTTGAAGGCACGCTGCTCTGGGGCCGGGACGTGGACGGCAAGGCGGTGCTTGTGGACGAGCTGGCCAAGAAGTACGGTAGCCTGCCCGCCGACGACAAGGCCCAGTTGCTGCTGCGTGCCGGGCGGCTGGACGACCGCATGCTGGGCGCCTGGCGCGGCCTGCCGCTGGCCCAGTACGAGGCCAACGTGAATTCCCGCTTTGACAGCAAGATGCTGAAGGCCGGCACGGTCTGGACCGATGCCGAGCTGCAGACGATGTTCGGCGCGACGCCCAACCAGATCGCGCTGTACCGCGAGGCCCGCGCGGCCATCGACCGCTCCATCGACATGACCGCTCGGGCGGACATGATGCGCGCGCTGGGCGACGAGTACGCCCTGATGCGCGACATGGTTCTGGACGCGCCCAAGCTCTCGGATGCCCTGGAACTGCTGACCACCACGCTGCAGCACGATGCCAAGGCCAAGCCGGAGCTCGCCGACCGGCTGATGCAACTGAACAACCTGGTGGTTGACCGCGCCGCCACGGCCAAGGACCTGCAGGACGCCGGGTATGCGCCGTTGTCGCGCTTCGGCCGGTACACCCTGGACGTTGTGGACCAGGATGGCAACCGGCAGTACTTCGGCATGTACGAGACCATGAAGGATGCCAACCTGGCCAAGATCCAGATGGCCCAGGCCTTCCCTGGCGCCGTCATCACGCAGGGAACCATGAGCCAGCAGTCCTTCAAGCTGTTCGCAGGCATAACGCCCGAGACGCTGGAGATCTTCAAGGACATGGTGGTGGGCAAGGAGGCCGACGCGGCCACGCGAAAGGTCTACGACGAATACCTGAAGCTGACCAAGAACAACCACAGCGCCTTGAAGCGCCTGATCCAGCGCAAGGGCATTGAGGGATACAGCCAGGACGTGGGCCGCGTGGTGGCCAACTTCGTCTACAGCAATGCACGCCAGGGCGCGGCGGGCCTGAACGCGGGCACGATGGACCGGGCGATCAACGACATCCCCAAAGACCAGGGCGAGCTGAAGGACCTGGCCATGGGTCTGCGCAGCTACATCCGCGATCCACAGGAAGAGGGCCAGGCCGTGCGCGGCATGCTGTTCGCGCAGTACCTGGGCGGCTCCCTGGCCTCGGCCTTTGTGAACATGACCCAGCCCTTTGCCGTGACGCTGCCCTGGCTCAGTCAGTTCGGTGGCATGCGCAAAGCCAGTGCAGAAATGACGCGGGCAGTGAACGATATGCGCCGGTCTTGGATGGAGAAGGGGTTTCGGTACGAATCGGACCTGGCGCATGCCTTGAAGGTGGCAGAGGATGATGGCACGGTCTCGCCGCAGGAGGTGCACCAAATCATGGCTCAAAGCCGCGGCGTGGGAGGCCTGCGGTCAGGCGACGGTACGCGGGCCGGCGATGCGCGCGCCGCGGCGGGCAATGCCTGGGAGCGCGCCAAGGTGGCATGGGGGCAGCCCTTCGCCCTGGCCGAGCAGTTCAACCGCCGCAGCACTTTCATCGCTGCATTCCGGATCGCCAAGGCCCAGGGCATGCCCGATCCCGGCGCCTTCGCGCGCAAGGCGGTGCTGGAGACCCAGTTCGTCTACTCGAAGGCCAACAAACCCCAGTGGGCGCGCGGCGCCGTGGGCGGCACGCTGTTCACCTTCAAGACCTATTCCGTCAGCTACCTGGAGCTGATGCAGCGCATGTGGAAGCAGGGCGGGCCCGAGGGTAAGCGCGCCGTCGGCTGGGCCCTGGCCATGCTGCTGCTGATGGGCGGCGCCGGTGGCGTGCCTTTCATGGAGGATGTTGAGGACGTGGCAGATGGCCTGGGGCAGATGATGGGCTACAACGTCAGTGCGAAGCAGTGGCGCAAACAGGCTTTGGCCAGCATCGTCGGCAAGGAGCTGGCTGAGTTCTTGGAGCAGGGTGTTTCTGGTCTACCTGGCGCACCCATTGATGTGTCGGGACGCTTGGGCATGGGCAACCTGCTACCCGGCACGGGACTGTGGCTGACCAAGCAAGATCGAGAGCGCGATCTTCTAGAGGTTGCAGGGCCGGCTGGTGACTTGGCCAAGCGAGGCTTTTCGGCGGTGCGTGAACTGATGGGAGGGGTGATGAAGGCCGATGTTTCGGCTGTGGGTCGCGCGGCCCTGGAGGTGTCGCCCACGGCGGTGCGCAATCTGGCGAAGGGCGCGGACATGGCGGCCACCGGCATGTACCGCGACCAAAAGGGCTACAAGGTGATCGACACCACGCTTGCCGAAGCGGCTGCCAAGGCCATCGGCTTCCAGCCCAAGAGCGTTGCCGAGGTCCAGGAGGCGAACAGCTTCATGCAGCGGACCAAGAGTTTCTATACCCAGACCTCTTCGGACATCAAGGCGCAATGGGCCCAGGCTGTCTTCGAGAAGGATGACGCCGGCCTGCAGCGCGTGCGCGAACGGCTGGCCGATTGGAACAAGAACAACCCCGAGCAGCCCATCGTGGTCAAGATCCCCGACGTGATGAAGCGCGTGCGCGAGATGAACAAGGATCGCACGGATCGGATCGCGGACACATCGCCCAAGGCTCTGCGGCAGCAGATGCGGGAGATGGCCTCAAGCGTGGGGTGATGCGCCTCCGGGCAGGGTGTGACTCGGAGGGCGCGCCTTGCCAAAGTCCTCGGCATGGCTGCAATCCGCTCCTTCCAAGGCTTGAACAACGTCACCGACCCGCTGCGGCTCGGCCTGTCGTGGTTCACGCGCGCAGACAACGTCGATGTGACGGAGTCGGGCGGGGTGCAGCGGCGTGCGGGATATGCGTTGGCCCTGGCTGGCGCGCCGACTGGCATCTACTCCACGCGCGATTTCACCCGCCTGTACGTGATCGACGGCGGCGAGCTGCGGCAGGTGCTGGACGACATGACCGTGCGCCCATTGGCGCAGGGCCTGGGCCGCGATGCGTACTGGACGGAGATCAACGACCAGGTGCTGTATGTGGCCGGTGACGCGGCAGGGATCATCACTGCCGAGAGCGAGGTGCTGCCCTGGCGCCTGCCCGTGCCTGCCGAGCCACGCGTGGTGGTGGGCGAGGGCGGCCAGCTGCCAGCGGGCCAGTACCGCGTCTGCGCCACCTTCATCCTGCCGGATGGCCGGGAGACGCCGGCCAGCACGGCCGCCGAGGTCGTGGTCGAGCAGGGCGCTGCACTGCAGATCAGCGGCATTGAGCAGCTGCCCGGCTGCGTGACGCGCGTTTACGTGGCGCCGGCCGACAGCACGGCGTTCCAGCTGGCGTTCGGTGCCGCTGGCCCTGCTGCAGTCTGGGCGCAGCCGCCCGAGGCCCTGGGCCAGGAGCTGCTGACCGATGGCCTGGACCCGCTGCCCGTGGGCGTGGACGTGATCGCCGAATGGAGCGGGCGAATCTTCGGCGCCCAGTACCTGCCCGAGGATGACAAGACGGTGGTCTGGCGCAGCGAGCCCCTCGCGCCGCACCTCTGGAATCTCTCCGATGGCTTTTTCATGGTGCCCGGCCGCGTGCATGCCCTGGCGCCGAACGACGCCGGCCTGGTCGTGGCCACCGATCGCGCTATGCATGCCCTCACGCCCGAGCGCCTGGCCCCGCTTGCCGACTACGGCACGGTGCCGGGCCTGCCCTGGGCACAGGACGTCAAGCGGACGCTCATCTGGACCAAGCGCGGCCTGTGCCAATTCCCTGAATTCACCAACCTGACCGCCTCGCGCGTGAGCGTGGCGCCCGGCCTGCAAGCCGGCGCGGCCGTGCTCGAGGTCGATGGCCAGGTCCGTTTTCTTGCCTGCCTGCACGCGGGCGGCATCCCCTTCAACCAACGACGCGAGGTATCGCCATGACTTTCAAACTCTCCACCGGCGTGCGCAATGCACAGGCCGGCACCACGGGCCTGGCCGGCGCGCTCAATGGCGGCTGCATCCTGGTCTACAGCGGGCCACAGCCCATCACGGCGGATGCAGCGCCCACGGGCGTGCTGCTGGGTCGCGCCACGCTCAATGGCGATCCCTGGGTCGCGGGTTCGCCCACGAACGGCTTGGTGCTCGATGCGCCGGCCAATGGCGGCGTGCTCAAGCCCGCCGCCGCCATCTGGAAGTTCATCGGCCTGGCTGCGGGCACCATCGGCTGGTTTCGTTTCGTGGGTAACGCTGCCGATGACGGCTCGCTGTCGACGCTGCTGCCTCGTCTGGACGGTGCTGCAGCGGTGGGCTCGGGCGAGGGCAAGTTCTCGACGCTCACGGTGACGGTGGGCCAGCCCATCACCATCGATTCGTTCTCGTACATGATCCCTGCGCAGTGAGTGGCGGGTAGGCCAGGCCATGGGAACGAATCGCGAGCACCTGCTGCTGGGCGGCGCCGAAGAGGCCAAGCTGCTGCCCTGGGCGAGGGGCCGCGTGCGCGCTCTGCGGGCCGCAGGGTTTCGCCACATTACCCAGCGCTACGAGATCCTGGGCCTGCTGGTGCGTGTGACCATTGCCGAGGACGACGCCTGGATCGAGATCAAGGGCGGCAGCTGGGAGTACCTGACCTGGCCCACGAGCCTTGAGCACGGCATGGGCGTGGACAAGAACGAGCAGGGTGAGGAGATCTCGCCCCTGTGTGCGCTGACGCTCAACGCCTCCGACAAAGGCCTGCGCCGCAAGGAGAACGTGGATCTGCTGGCTGGGCCGCACGACTGGATCAGCGACGACCACAAGGACGTACTTACCTACGACCACGGCAACGGCTTCCGGTACGCGATCTCCGGTGCCCAGAGTGCGACCAGCGGCGCCAAGGCAGAGATCTTCCGCAACGGCGCGCGGATCAAGCTGGCTCACGAGGTCAGCGGCTGCGCCATCTTCAAGGCCTCGCTGCCGCAGGGCGGCACGGCCAAAAGCGTGGTGTATGCCTCCTATGAAGAGGGGGGCGGCGAAGCATACGGTGACCAGCAGGTGGTGCTGTATCGCGTGGATCCCAAGGACAAGAACACCGCCGGCGTGTCGCACGCGGAAGAGTTCGCGCGCTGGGCTGTGCCTGCGGGGCCGGAGCTGGCCATCACGCAGCCGATCTTCTTCGATGGCAAGGGCCAGCGCTGCATCACGATGCTGGAGACCGTGACCCGGGAGCCCGTGGGCGGCGGCGTGGCCATCCGGTTGGGTGCTCCCCGGTATGCGCTGCGCGGCACGCTCAGCCGCAAAAGCGATGGCAGCCTGGGCGCTGAGTTCGAGCTGTCGCTGCTGGCGACCACCCCGGACCAGCCGCTGG
>JAIRVR010000020.1 GCA_031253795.1 Burkholderiaceae bacterium | reverse complement strand
TTCAAGAAATTCAACAAGGACAAGCGCCCCAAGCGCAACACGCAGTCGCTGCTGTTCAAGCGCAAGCGCTTCTGCCGCTTCACCGTCGCCGGCGTCGAAGAAATCGACTACAAGGATGTCGACACCCTGCGTGACTTCATCGCCGAAAACGGCAAGATCGTGCCCGCACGCCTGACCGGCACGCGCGCCATCTACCAGCGTCAGCTGAACACGGCCATCAAGCGCGCCCGCTTCCTGGCTCTGGTTCCTTACTCTGACCAGCACAAGATCTAAGGAGTAACAACCATGCAAGTCATTCTGCTCGACAAGGTTGTGAACCTCGGCGGCCTCGGCGATATCGTCAAGGTCAAGGACGGCTACGCCCGCAACTTCCTGATCCCCACGGGCGCTGCCCGTCGTGCCACGGCTTCCGCCAAGGCCGAGTTCGAAGCCAAGCGCGCCGAACTGGAAAAGCAAGCCGCTGAAAAGCTGGCTGCCGCCCAGCAACTGGGTGAGAAGCTCAACGGCGTGAACGTCAAGCTGACCCAGAAGGCCGGCGTGGACGGCCGCCTGTTCGGTTCGGTGACCAACGCCGACATCGCCGAAGAACTGACCAAGGCCGGCTTCGCCGTCGCCAAGTCGCAAGTTCGCCTGGTCAACGGTCCCATCAAGACCGTGGGCGACGCCACCGTGGTCGTGGCACTGCACACCGACGTCAGCGTCGAAGTGTCGGTGTCGGTCTACGGCGACCACTCCTGATCCGGGATCCGTTCCGTATCATCAAAAAGCCGCCTTCGGGCGGCTTTTTGCTTTGCCGTGACCGGGTGATGGCGCCCGGTGGCGCGGCTTTTTCCCAGCCGCTACGATGGCAGGCTTATCACTAGGAATTCCATGTCGTCCGTTATGCCCCCGCTCGATCTCGATGATGATGCGTTCGCGCCGCTGCCTGCTGGCGACCAGCAGGTCGCCCAGCTGCGCGTGCCGCCGCATTCGATGGAGTCGGAGTCGAGTGTGCTGGGTGGTTTGCTGCTGGACAACAACGCCTGGGATCGTGTGGGTGACCTGCTGGTCGAGGGCGATTTCTACCGCCACGAGCACAAACTGGTTTTCGAGGCCATAGGCAAGCTGATCAATGCCAGCAAGCCCGCCGATGTGATCACGGTCTACGAGCACCTGCAAGGCATGGGCAAGGCCGAGGAAATCGGCGGCCTGCTCTACCTCAACCAGCTTGCCCAGTACGTCCCCAGTGCCACCAACATCCGGCGCTATGCCGAGATCGTGCGCGAGCGCTCCATCCTGCGCAAGCTGGTGACGGCCAGCGATGACATCGCCACGAATGCCTTCAATCCCCAGGGCAAAACGGTGGAGCGCATCCTCGATGAGGCCGAGCAGAAGATCCTGGCTATCGGTGAAGAGGGGGCGCGCAACAAGCAGGGTTTCCAGTCGCTGGATACCCTGGTCGTGGACCTGCTGGACCGTGTGCAGGAAATGGCCGACAACCCCATGGACGTGACCGGCGTGCCCACGGGCTTCGTCGACCTGGATCGCATGACCAGCGGTCTGCAGGCGGGCGACCTGGTGGTGCTCGCCGCCCGTCCTTCCATGGGCAAGACCTCGTTCGCCGTGAACATCGCCGAGCATGTGGCGCTCAACGAAGGCCTGCCCGTGGCCATCTTCTCCATGGAAATGGGCGCGGCCCAGTTGGCCGTGCGTATCGTGGGCTCCATCGGCAAGGTCAATCAGGGCAATTTGCGAACGGGCAAGCTCAGCGACGATGAATGGCCGCGCCTGACCGAGGCCATTGAGCGGCTGCGCACCGTGTCCCTGCACATCGATGAGACGCCGGGCTTGTCGCCCACGGAGCTTCGTGCCAATGCGCGGCGCCTGGCGCGCACCTGCGGCAAGCTGGGCCTGATCGTGGTCGACTATCTGCAGTTGATGAGCGGCTCGGGTGCGGCCAGTGCCGACAACCGGGCGACCGAGCTGGGCGAGATTTCCCGGGGGCTGAAGATGCTGGCCAAGGAGCTGCAATGTCCGGTGATCGCGCTGTCCCAGCTCAACCGGTCGGTGGAACAGCGCACCGACAAGCGTCCCATGATGTCCGATCTGCGCGAATCGGGCGCCATCGAGCAGGATGCCGACATCATCATGTTCATTTACCGCGACGACTACTACAACAAGGACAGCAAGGAGCCCAATATCGCTGAAGTCATCATCGGCAAGCAGCGTAATGGTCCCACGGGCTCGGTCAAGCTCTTCTTCCAGAAGAACCAGACCCGCTTCGAGAATCTGGCCCAGGGCTATGGCGGCGATGACGGTTATTGAGTAGCCTGCGGGCAAGAAAAAACGGCCCATGAGGGGCCGTTTCGTTTTTGTGTCTTCGAGGGGAGTCTCTACATTCTCCAGGCGTAGACCAGCAGGCCGGCCACGCAGACACCCAGGATGGCGCAGGTCCAGGCCAGGCGCTGGGCGCCCGTGCGCAGGGCGCCCACGGTGGCCACGATCTGGGCATTCTGCTCGGCCAGCTTTTCGATCAGCTCCAGCGACTGGCGCTGGGATTGTTCCAGCTGCTGGATGCGGGACTCCAGGCCCTGGATCAGCTGCAGGGCCTGCTCGCTGGCCGACAGCGGCGGCGACAGCGTCTGGGTGGATGCCCCGACGGGCGGGGTGGCGGATTCCTGGGCAGCTTCCTTTTTGCGCAGCAGGTTCTTGGCGGCCTTGACGACCTGGGGCGTGGCCTCGATCACGTCACCCCAGGGCACCATCTTCAGCGCCGTGATCCAGCTGATGGCCATGGCTTAGAGCACCTCGCTGGCGAAGTCGGCCAGGCGCGAGCGCTCGCCGCGTGCCAGGGTGATGTGGCCGCTGTGCGGCCAGCCCTTGAAGCGGTCCACGGCATAGGTCAGACCCGAAGAGCCTTCGGTCAGGTACGGGGTGTCGATCTGCGCCAGGTTGCCCATGCAGATGATCTTGGTGCCCGGGCCCGCTCGCGTGATCAGGGTCTTCATCTGCTTGGGCGTCAGATTCTGGGCCTCGTCGATGATGACGTACTTGTTCAGGAAAGTGCGCCCGCGCATGAAGTTCATGCTCTTGATCTTGATGCGGCTGCGGATCAGCTCATTGGTGGCGGCGCGGCCCCATTCGCCGGCGTTGCCGCCGTCGCCCTTGGCCAGGAACTCGAGGTTGTCGTCGAGCGCGCCCATCCAGGGGCCCATCTTTTCCTCCTCGGTGCCGGGGAGAAAGCCGATGTCCTCGCCCACGCTGACGGTGGCGCGGGTCATGATGATCTCGGTGTAGCGGCGTTCGTCCAGTACCTGGGACAGACCTGCGGCCAGCGCCAGCAGGGTCTTGCCCGTGCCGGCCGTACCGGTCAGCGTGACCAAGTCGATGTCGGGGTTCATCAGCAGGTTCATCGCGAAGTTCTGTTCGCGGTTGCGTGCCGTGACGCCCCAGACGGCGTACTTGGGATTGCCGAAGTCCTTGAGCGTCTTGAGCACGGCCGTCTTGTCGCGGATTTCGGTCACGCGCATGAACAGGCTGGGTTCGCCCGGTGCCTCGTGGTAGACGAACTGATTGATCATCAGCTGGTCGACGATGGCGCCGTTGATGCGGTAGTAGGTGATGGCGCCTTCCTGCCAGCTTTCGACGTTCTTGCCCGCCTTTGCCCAGAAATCCTGGGGCAGGGCCAGGGCGCCTGCGTACAGCAGGTCGCCATCGTCCAGCACCTTGTCGTTCTGGTAGTCCTCGGCAGCCAGGCCCAGGGCGCGTGCCTTGACGCGCATGTTGATGTCCTTGGACACCAGTACCACTTCGCGGTCGCTGAAGCGCTTGCGCAGCGCGGCCACGACACCCAGGATCTGGTTGTCGGCCTTGCCCTGGGGCAGGCTGTCGGGCAGCGAGGTTTCCAGCGGCTCGGTCTGGAAGTACAGCGTGCCCGTGGCGCTGCGCTGGCCTGTCGCGTTCAGCGGCAGGCCCTGGGTCAGGCTGTCCGAAGGCTGGGAGGCGACCAGGGAGTCCAGCGTGCGGCTGACCTGGCGGCCGTTGCGCGCGACCTCGGTCATGCCCTTCTTGTGGCCGTCCAGTTCCTCCAGCACCACCATGGGCAGGAAGATGTCGTGCTCTTCGAAGCGGAACAGGCTGGTGGGGTCGTGCAGCAGCACATTGGTGTCGAGCACGAACAGCGTGCGCGGACCCGTGCGTGCGCGGCGAGGGCGGGCCGGCGCGCTCAGCAGGGCGGCGGGCTTGGCCTCGGTGCCGGACTTGGTGGTTTGATTGCGGGCGGCGGGTGCCGCCTTGGCGGTAACGGGGGTGGCGGGTTGGGTCTGCCTGGCGGTCGTCGCGGCGGCTGCCGGTTCGGCAGCCGCGGTTTTCTTGGTGGCGGTCGCCGCGCGGCTGCGTGCTGCCTTGGGTGCTGCGGCGCTTACGGCTGCGGCTGCGGATTTGCGCGTGCGGGCCGCCGCGGGTGCCGCCGCGGGCGCGACCGCTGCGGCCGGTGTGTCTTCATCGGGCAAGGGGTCTGCGTGCTTGGTGCCGCGCACGGGGAGGAAGGCTTCGGGGGAGAGCTTGGCGGCGCGACGGCCGGGTGCGGGAGGCAGGGGCATAGTGGGCGAACCGTTCCTCAACAGGGATCAAAAAGCACAAAGCCGCCTGGAAACCGAGGCGGCTTTGGTGGGGTGACGGGGAAGGGTTTTGCACGAAGGCATTGGACCATTATGCATAGGCCCATGGCGCCGATGTGGCAGCTTTCCCCGGTCTGCTGTCGGAATGTTGCTAATCAGGCAGCTTGCTTGAGGGACTTCAGCGTCTTGACAGCCTTGAGCACCTCGTCAACGTGGCCGGGTACCTTCAGGCCGCGCCATTCCTGGACCAGCACGCCGTCGGCGCCGATCAGGAAGGTGGAGCGCTCGATGCCCTTGACCTTCTTGCCGTACATGATCTTGTTCTTGACCACGCCGAACATATGGCACATCTTTTCCTCGGTATCGGCGATCAGCTCGAACGGCAGTTCCAGCTTTTCCTTGAAGTCGTCGTGCGACTTCATGTTGTCGCGCGAAACGCCGAACACGGTGGCGCCGGCCTTCAGGAAATCCTTGTACTTGTCGCGGAACTGCATGGCCTCGGTGGTGCAGCCGGGCGTGTTGTCCTTGGGGGAGAAATACAGGAGCAGAATCTGGCCCGGCTGGGCGGTGTTGGTCACCTTGATCCCGCCGGTCGCATTGGCTTCAAATTCGGGAAGAGGTTTGTTGACAACGATCGCCATGCGCTTGTATCTCTCGGGTGTAGTCGTTGAAATGCCGAGGGCGTTGTTGGTGTTTTTGCTTTTATCGATTGCCCCCAACCGCAACCTGCAATTTTACCCCGAAAACGAGATTTCTCCGAATCAGGGGGGCAGGAGTCTACTCCAAGAGTAGGGCCGCGACGACATTGCGGCCTTCCCCGGACAGGATGTTGTAGGTGCGACACGCCGCCTGGGTGTCCATGCTCTCGAGACCGATGCGCCGGGCCATCAGCGGGCGCAGCCAGGCCGCAGGGGGGAAGCGGTTGCGCTGGCCGCTGCCGAAGATGATGACTTCGGCGTCCAGCCCGGCCAGGGCTTCGAAATGGGCGGGCGTGAGGTCCTCGAAACGCGCGCAGTCCCAGGGCTGGCGCAGTCCGCTGGCTCCGACGATCAGGCTGTGTTCGAACCTTTGCTTGTCCACGGCCAGCCAGCCGGGGCCATAGCCCGTGATGGTCTGGACATCGGATTTGTCGGCGTGGAGTTTCATGGATGCGGTGGCGCGGGTGGCGCGGGTGGCGCGATGGGGGTGGTCGCCATGCAGCCGGGGTGAGGGCCGATGCTGCATTGCGGAACTGTGGTCAAATTATAGGTTTCACCAGGGTGCATGGGGCATTCTGGCGTGCATGAAGGCCGCAGCCCGTAGCCGGCCACTTTCCATCCTCAGCATGAAAACCGTTCGCAAATCCGCCAAACTAGCCAACGTCTGTTATGACATCCGCGGGCCCATCATGGACGCGGCGAAGAAGATGGAGGAGGACGGGCAAAAGATCATCAAGCTCAACATCGGCAATCTAGCGGTGTTCGGCTTCGATGCTCCCGAGGAAGTGCAGCAGGACATGATCCGCAACCTGCCCAACTCGGCAGGGTATTCGGACAGCAAGGGCATTTTCGCCGCACGCAAGGCCGTGATGCACGA
This sequence comes from Burkholderiaceae bacterium, assembly GCA_031253795.1. Lineage (GTDB taxonomy): Bacteria > Pseudomonadota > Gammaproteobacteria > Burkholderiales > Burkholderiaceae_C > Comamonas. The sequence goes on along the minus strand of JAIRVR010000020.1, from coordinate 38,039 downwards.
GACCCAGCGCCAGGGCATCCTGGGCGTGACGCTGGACGATATCTATCTGGGCAATGGCGCTTCCGAACTGATCAGCCTGGCCACCAATGCGCTGCTGGACGATGGCGACGAGCTGCTGTTGCCGGCGCCCGACTATCCGCTGTGGACGGCCGTCACCAGCCTCTCGGGCGGTACGCCCGTGCACTATATGTGCGATGAGGACAACGGCTGGATGCCCAGCCTGGACGACATACGCGCCAAGATCACGCCCCGCACCAAGGGCATCGTTGTCATCAACCCCAACAACCCGACCGGCGCGCTGTACAGCCGCCAGTTGCTGCAGAGCATCGTCGAGCTGGCGCGAGAGCATGGCCTGGTGATCTTCGCCGACGAGGTCTATGACAAGGTCCTGTACGACGACGTCAAGCACACGCCCCTTGCCAGCCTGTCCACCGATGTGCTGACCCTGACCTTCAATTCCCTGTCCAAGGCCTACCGCAGCTGCGGCTACCGTGCGGGCTGGATGGTGGTGTCGGGCGACAAGAAGCCTGCCAAGGACTACATCGAAGGCCTGAACATGCTCTCGAACATGCGCCTGTGCGCCAATGTTCCGGGCCAGTGGGCCGTGCAGACCGCCCTGGGAGGTCACCAGAGCATCGACGAACTGGTGCAGGCTGGTGGCCGGCTGCGTGTGCAGCGCGACCTGGCGCACAAGCTGATCACCGAAATCCCCGGTGTGACCTGCGTCAGGCCCCAGGCTGCGCTCTACATGTTCCCGCGCCTGGACCCCGAGGTCTACCCGATCAGGGACGACCAGGAATTCTTCCTCGAAGTGCTGCAGGAGACCAAGGTCATGCTGGTGCAGGGCACCGGCTTCAACTGGCCCCACCCCGACCATTTCCGCATCGTCTTTCTGCCGCACGAGGCCGACCTGCGTGAAGCCATCCGCCGCCTGGCCGTGTTCCTCGAGAAATACCGCAAGCGCCACGGCACGGACCGCGGCTGACCATCGCGCGTGCGGTCCGCGCAGGGCTGCACGCACACCGCTTTTTCACGGCTGCGCGGCCCCTTGTGGTGGCGCGGCGTTTTTTGACTGGCAAGTAGTTCTATGAAACCGATCCAAGTAGGCCTCCTGGGCATTGGCACCGTGGGCAGCGGCACGTTCAACGTGCTGCAGCGCAACCAAGAAGAGATCCGCCGCCGCGCGGGCCGCGGTATTGAGATTGCCATGGTGGCCGACCTGGATACGGAACGCGCCCGCTCCGTCGTGGGCGACACGGCCAAGGTGGTTGGCGATGCGCGCGAGATCATCGCCAATCCCGACATCGACGTCGTCATCGAGCTGATCGGTGGCTATGGCGTGGCCAAGGCCCTGGTGCTGGAGGCCATCGCTGCCGGCAAGCATGTGGTCACGGCCAACAAGGCCCTGCTGGCCGTGCACGGCAGCGAGATCTTTAAGGCTGCCGCCGAAAAGGGCGTGATGGTGGCCTACGAGGCGGCCGTGGCCGGCGGCATTCCCATCATCAAGGCGCTGCGCGAAGGCCTGACCGCCAACGAAATCCAGTGGGTGGCCGGCATCATCAACGGCACGACCAACTTCATCCTGTCCGAGATGCGCGACAAGGGCCTGGATTTCGACGTGGTCCTCAAGGAAGCCCAGCGCCTGGGCTATGCCGAGGCCGACCCCACCTTCGACATCGAGGGCGTGGACGCGGCCCACAAGGTCACCCTGATGAGCGCCATTGCCTTCGGCATTCCCGTGCAGTTCGACAAGGCCCACGTGGAAGGCATCACCAAACTGTCGGCCGCCGACATCAAGTACGCCGAACAGCTGGGCTATCGCATCAAGCTGCTGGGCATCACCAAGCGCACGGACAAGGGCATCGAGCTGCGCGTGCACCCCAGCCTGGTGCCGACCAGGCGCCTGATCGCCAACGTCGAGGGTGCCATGAACGCCGTCGTCGTCCATGGCGATGCCGTGGGCACCACGCTGTACTACGGCAAGGGCGCGGGCTCCGAGCCCACGGCCAGCGCCGTCATTGCCGACCTGGTGGACATCGCCCGCCTGCATACGGCCGATCCCGAGCACCGCGTGCCCCCGCTGGCCTTCCAGTCCAGCACCCTGGCCGCCGCAGCCGGTGAATTGCCCGTGCTGCCAATGAGCGAAGTGGTCACCAGCTACTATCTGCGCATACGCGTGGCCGACGAGGCCGGTGTGCTGGCCAAGATCACCGGCATCCTGGCCACGGCCGGCATCAGCATCGATGCCCTGCTCCAGCGCGAGGCCGGCGAGATGACGGGCGATTCCGAAGGCAGCCAGGGCGTGCCGCAGACCGATCTGATCATCCTGACCCATGCCACGCGCGAGGGCGACATGGACGAGGCCCTGGGCCAGATCCAGCAATTGCCCACGGTGCTGGCACCGATCAACCGCATCCGCAAGGACGAGTTGAACTAAGCACCCCCTGAGCGGTTGCGCCGCTGCCCCCTCTCTTGCACGCGGGAGGGGGACGACGCCCTCGCTGCGGGGCGGCCCTTGCTCGGCGTCCCTGGCTTGGGCCGTGCCCCGTTTCACGGAACACTGACGAGGAAGCGAAATGCTTTATCTTTCCACGCGCGGCCACGCGGACCGCAAACGCTTTTGCGACATCCTGCTCGAAGGCCTGGCGCCCGATGGCGGGCTGTACCTGCCTGAAAGCTATCCGCAGATCGATGGCACCCGCCTGGGTGAGTTGCGCCGCATCTACAAGGAGCAGGGGTATGCCGCCCTGGCCTTCGAGATCCTGAGCCTGTACATCGACGACATTCCCGCCGAAGACCTGCGGGCCCTGTGCGCCAAGACCTATACGCAGCAGGTGTTCGGCACGGAGCGGATCACGCCGCTGCGCCAGCTCGAAGACGGCCTGTGGCTGGAGGCGCTGTCCAACGGTCCCACGCTGGCCTTCAAGGACATGGCCATGCAGTTGCTGGGCAATCTGTTCGAGTACGAACTGGGCCGCCGCGGCGAGGAACTCAACATCCTGGGCGCGACGAGTGGCGACACCGGCAGCGCAGCCGAGTACGCCATGCGCGGCAAGCGCGGCGTGCGCGTGTTCATGACCAGCCCCCATGGCCGCATGAGTCCCTTCCAGCAGGCCCAGATGTTCAGCCTGCAGGACGCGAACATCCACAACATCGCCATCGAGGGTGTGTTCGACGACTGCCAGGACATCGTCAAGGCCGTGTCCAACGACCATGCCTTCAAGGCCCGCTACAAGATCGGCACCGTCAACTCCATCAATTGGGCCCGCCTGCTGGCCCAGGTGGTCTATTACTTCGCCGGCTATCTGCAGGCCACGCAGTCCAACGACCAGAAGGTCAGCTTCACCGTGCCCAGCGGAAACTTCGGCAACATCTGCGCCGGCCATGTGGCGCGCCAGATGGGCCTTCCCGTCGAGCACCTGGTGGTGGCCACCAACGAAAACGATGTGCTCGACGAGTTCTTCCGCACGGGCGCCTATGTGGTGCGTGGCAGCGAGCACACCTACGAGACCTCCAGTCCTTCCATGGACATTTCCAAGGCCAGCAATTTCGAGCGTTTCGTGTTCGACCTGCTGGGCCGCGACGGCGAGGCCACGCGCCGGCTGTTCGCCGAGGGAGTGGCTCGCGAGGGCCGCTTCGACCTGGGAAACAACCCCCTGTTCCAGGAAGCCGCGGCCCGCTACGGCTTCGTCAGTGGCAAGAGCACGCATGCCGACCGCCTGGCCACCATACGCGACACCTTCGAACGTTTCGGCAGCATGATCGACACGCACACGGCCGATGGTGTCAAGGTGGCCCGTGAGCAGGTGCAGGCCGGCGTGCCCATGATCGTGCTCGAAACCGCCCTGCCCATCAAGTTCGCGGCCACCATCGAGGAGGCCCTGGGCCGTCTGCCCGAGCGTCCTGCCCAGTTCGAGGGCATCGAGGACCTGCCCAAGCGCGTGACCGTGATGCCGGCCGACGCCGAGCGGGTCAAGGCCTATATCGCCGAGCATTGCCACTGATGCAAGGGCGGGGCTGTCAGCCTGCCCGGAGCGGGAGCGCATGGCCATGAAGGTCATCGGCTTTGCCGGTTACTCCGGCTCGGGCAAGACCAGCCTCGTGGAGCCCCTGATCTCGCTCATGCGAGCCGGGGGGCTCAGCGTTTCCGTGGTCAAGCATGCCCACCATGATTTCGACGTGGACCATGAGGGCAAGGACAGCTGGCGCCACCGAAAGGCCGGAGCCTACGAGGTGGTGCTGGCCTCGGACCGGCGCCTGGCCCTGATGCGCGAGTTCGCCGAGCCCGCCGAGCTGTCGGTGCACGATATGGTGGCCGAACTCGACCCGCGCGTGGACTGGGTGCTGGTCGAAGGCTTCAAGCATGCCGACCTGCCCAAGATCGAGATCTGGCGCGAGCAGCCCGAGCGTGCGAACGCGGGCAAGCCGCACCTGCCTCTCTATCCCCGCGATCCCCATGTGCTGGCCGTGGCCACCGACGCGCCACAGCGGCTGCCCGTGCTGCCGCGCCAGCCTGTGCTGGACCTCAACGCTCCGGCGCAGATACTGCAATGGCTGCAGCAGCAGGGCGAGCGTTTGCGCTACCGTGCGCCAGCCAGCCCCCGAGACTAGGAGAAAAACCATGCGAGCTCCGCTCAAGCCCCTGGACGATGCCTTGGCCGAACTGCTGGCCCAGGCACTGCCCCTGGCCGGCCACGACATCGCGGACAGCTTCGATGCCGATGGCCGCGTGCTGCTGGACGACGCCGTCTCGCCGCTGCAGGTGCCTCCCCAGGACAACAGCGCCATGGACGGCTATGCCGTGCGCAGCGCCGAATGCCTGGATGGCGATGCGGTGCTGCCCGTGTCGCAGCGCATTCCCGCTGGATCCACGGGCCAGCCCCTGGCCGAGGGAACGGTGGCACGCATCTTCACGGGCGCTCCCGTGCCCGCCGGGGCCGATGCCGTCGTCATGCAGGAAGACTGCGAGGTACTGGACGATGGCCGCGTGCGCGTCAAGGCGCGGCCCGAAGCCGGGCAGTGGATACGCCGCTCGGGCGAGGACATACGGCGCGGCGCTACCGTGATCGCGGCCGGCACCCGGCTGTCGCCGGCAGAACTGGGCCTGGCGGCCAGCATCGGACTCGCTAGCCTGCGAGTGGCGCGCCGCCCACGCGTGGCGCTGTTTTCCACGGGCGACGAGCTGGTCATGCCTGGCACGGTGGCGCCCGAGCACATGCCGCCGGGCAGCATCTACAACAGCAACCGATTTTTCCTGCGTGCGCTGCTGCAGCGCATGGGCTGCGAGGTCACGGACCTGGGCATCGTCCCCGACCGCCGCGAGGCCACCGAGGACGCCCTGCGCCAGGCAGCGCTGGCGCACGACCTCATCCTGACCAGCGGCGGTGTCTCGGTGGGAGAGGAAGACCATGTCAAGCCGGCCGTCCAGGCCCTGGGGCAGCTCGATCTGTGGCAGATTTCGGTCAAGCCCGGCAAGCCTTTTGCCTATGGCCGCGTCGCCCGCCCGGGCGAGGGCTTTGCCCATTTCATCGGCTTGCCGGGCAATCCGGTCTCCAGCTTCGTCACCTTTTTGCTGCTGGTGAGGCCCTTTGTCCTGCGCCTGCAGGGCGTGCAGCAGGTGCTGCCGCGTTACGTCGAGGTGCGCGCCGACTTCCATTGGCCACGTGGGGACAAGCGCCGTGAATTCCTGCGCGTGCGCTACAACGGGCAGGGCGGGCTGGAACTGTTCCGCAACCAGAGCTCGGGCGTGCTGACCTCGGCCGCCTGGGGCGACGGCGTGGTGGACAACCCGCCGGGCCAGGCGATTGCGCCCGGCGACAAGGTGCGCTTCATCGCCTTCTCGGAGCTATTGTCATGAGCCAATCCATCAACCTCACGGTGCGCTATTTCGCCTCCATCCGCGAGGCCCTGGGCACAGGCAGTGAGCACCTGTCCACGCAGGCGGCCACCGTCGGCGCGTTGCGTGACGAGCTGATCGCCCGCGGCGGCCCGGCGGCCGAGGCGCTGGCGCCGGGCCGGGCCGTGCGCATGGCGCTGAACCAGGTCCTGTGCGAGGGCGCTGCGCTTTTGCACCAGGGCGACGAAGTGGCCTTCTTTCCGCCGGTGACCGGAGGCTGATGCCATGTCCGATGACAAAAGCGTGGATGCTGCCATCAGCGCGCGCACGCGCAAGGCCTTGTCCGAAGCCAGGGCACGTGGCGTGCAACTCGGCCGCGCAGGCGCAGACAACCTGCGTGCGACGGTGGAAAAGCGCAAATCCGCGGCCGATGCCTTCGCGCAGCAGCATGAGGCGCTGTTCGCCGAACTGCAGGCGCGCGGGCTGACCCACCGCGCCATGGCAGCCGAACTCAATGCGCGTGGCATCGCGGCTGCGCGGGGCGGTGAATGGACCCACGGGCAAGTGCAGAGGATCTTGAACCGCTATGCCGATCAACGCCCGGCCGTGGACTCCATCCAGGACAGCGGCGGCAGCTGAATGTCCGCCAGGCGCTGCGCCAGCGCTTCGCAGGCCGGTTGCATGGGCGCGCGCAAGACGGCCCGCATTCGGCCCTGTCGGGCCAGCCAGGCCTTGATGGGCGCAGGGTTGGGCTCGGCAAAGCAGGCTGCGATATGGGGTTGCAGCGGCTGCCACAGCGCGCGGGCCGCCACCAGGTCGCCTTGATCCAGGCGCTGCATCATTTCCACGAAATGCCGCGTGTGCGCATGAGCGCTGGCGGCGATCGCTCCGGCACCGCCCAGGGCCAGGGTGGCAAAGATCTGGGCGTCCTCGCCGGCCAGCACCTGCAGCCGGCCATCGGCGATCAGTGCCTGGGTCTTGGCCGCATCGCCTCCACAGTCCTTGAGGGCCAGGATGCGCGGATGGCCGGCCAGGGCGTGCAGCGTGGACAGCTCCAACACGGTGCCCGTGCGGTAGGGGATGTCGTAGACGATGACGGGGTGGACGCTGAGGTCGGCGATGGCCGTGAACCACTGCAGCAGGCCGGCCTGCGACGGCCGGATGTAGTGTGGCGCCGGTACCAGGATGCCGGCCAGTGGCAGGGCATTCAGCGCCTGCACGCGCGCCAGTGCGCGCCCCAGATGGCATTCCGACACTCCCATGACCACGGGCAGGCCCTGGGCCGCGCCCAGCACGGTGGCCAGCACGGCATCGGACTCGGAGGCGTCCAGTGCGGCCGCTTCGGCCGTGGAGCCGCAGGCCACGTAGCCGGCGATGCCGCTGCCGTGGTAATGCCGGACCAGGGCGCTCAGCGCGCCATGGTCCACGGCGGACGTGCCGTCGTCCAGGAACGGTGTGACCAGGGGCAGCCACAGGCCGCGAAAGCAGGCCTGGGGGGAGGTGGGGTGCAAAGACATGGATATCCCTTCGTGTGATTCAGGCAGAGAACGACCGAACACGCCCCCGGCCAGACCGAGGACGGAGGGGCGGGCGCCTGAAGCGAGGCAGGAAAGGGAAAAGAGGTGCCGGGCCGGTTCCGTCGCTCATCTGGACGGAACCTCAGCTCCGGTCAGACGAGCTGGGGTTTGCAGGCTTTGCGCAGGCACAGGCGCACGGCGCAGCCGTGGCTTGTGGAAGGGGCAAAGACGGCAGGCATGGTGCGCAGTGTAGCCGGCGTGCCAGCGTTTGTCAGGGGCTCAGTCCGCGGAGGGGCGCGCGGTCGGGTCGGGCAACAAGGGCGCCTGCCACTCCAGCAGCTCGGCCAGGCGCAGCACGATCCAGCGCGCTTCGCCAGGGCTGACGATGGAGCCCTCATCCGCCAGTCCCGCATGGATGCCCAGCAGGACGCCGACCTCCGCGGAGTTGCCTGCGTGGTAGAGCGTCTGGGCCTGTTCGACCAGGTGATTGGCCAGGTCCTCGCACAGCTCGTAGCGCGCGACGATGTCGGAGATGGGTGTTCTCAGCCGGCCTGACTGGTCGGCGAACAGGGCAGCGAAACTGGGGGGGGGCTGGATCTGGCTGGTGTCGTCCATGGAAGGGCTCAATCGGGTTCGAACAGGCGCTCGAAGCGCGCCAGGTCCTCGGCCAGCTCGCAGCTCACGAGCTGGCCCATCTTGCCGTCGGACAGGCGGTGGGCCGCAAACAAGGTGGCCTTGCCGCGAAAGCCGTAGTCGGGCAGGTGGATGATGGTGTAGGCGTGGGGCACGAACAGCTGGTGCTCGAACACCACGCGGTGCTCGTTGCGCGGCGAGGGGTAGAGCGTGTATTCGGCGGTGTTGATGGTAAGTGTGGCCATGGAGATCCCGCGGGGCAAAAGGCCGGCCGCGGGGGACGGCAATGCTACCGCGTTCGGCGCCCCGCCATGGGCCTGCGACAATGCAGGCATGCAAGCAGCCCGTGTATCCATACAGACCGAGGATTTCGACGTATCGGCCGAACTGTCCGCGCTGCGCGCCGGTGACGCGCGCGTGGGAGCGGTCTGCAGCTTCATCGGCACGGTGCGCGACCGCAATGAGGGCGATGCCGTGGCCAGCATGGAGCTGGAGCACTATCCGGGCATGACCGAGAAGTCCATCGAGGCCATCATCGACGAGGCGGTACAGCGCTTTGGCATCCATGGCGCACGTGTCATCCATCGCACAGGCCTGCTGCAGCCCATGGACCAGATCGTGCTGGTGGCGGTCACGGCCGCGCACCGCGGCATGGCCTTCCAGGCCTGCGAATACATCATGGATTACCTCAAGTCCCTGGCGCCCTTCTGGAAGAAGGAGGTCACGCCCTCGGGCTCCCGCTGGGTGGATGCACGCGTCAGCGACGAAGAGGCCCTGGCACGCTGGCGCCGCTAGCCGGCTCAGGCCCTTCGGCCCTTCAGGCCTTTTGCGGGGCCATGGCCAGCAGCCAGCGCGGCGGACGGAATACCAGCAGGTTGCCCAGCATGGCCAGGCCCATGCCCAGCACGGCCTGCGGCGTCCACGCATAACCTTCGAACAGGGCTGAAATCGCCAGGGCGACGATGGGGAACAGCACGGTGGCATAGGCGGCCTTTTCGGGGCCCAGGCGGCCGACCAGGGTCAGATAGGCCGTGAAGGCGATCACCGAACCGGGTACGGCCAGGTAGAGCAGCGACCCCAGATAGGTCCACTCCATGTCCAGGCGCCAGGGCAGGCCCGCCACGAGCGCGTAGATGACCAGCAGCAAGGTGCCTGCCAGCATGCCCCAGGCATTGGTCTGGGCAGGACGCCAGCCCATGGATTGCAGCGAGGCCGACAGCATATTGCCGCAGGAAAAGCACAGCGTGCCCAGCACGGCCCACGCCAGGCCTGCCACGCTGGCGTGCCGGCCATCGCGCAGCTCGGGCCAGAACAGCACGACCAGGCCTGCCAGGCCCAGGGCGCTGCCGGCCAGTACATGGGGTGCCAGCCGCCGCCCATGGAGCACACGTGCCAGCAATGCATTCCACAGGTTGGCGCTGGAAAACACCACGGCGGCCAGACCGCTGGCCAGGGTTTCGCTGGCGTGCATGAAGCATACGAAATTGAGGCTGAACAGGCACAGGCCCTGGGCCAGCACGCGTGGCAGGACGGGGCCGCGCGGAACACGCAGCTGGCGCGACCAGGCCAGCCAGGCGAACATCAGGGCTGCGGCCAGCGCGAAGCGGTAGGCGATCGACAGCTCGACGGGCACGCCGCCCAGCTGCAGCTTCAGGGCAATCCAGGTCGATCCCCAGATCAGCACGACCAGGGCGTAGAGGGTGGCAGTCATGGCCGCCGATGATGGGGCCGCCGGGCGGGTGGCCATGGCATTTTCCTGCGCTTTCATGGCGAGCCCGCCAGCGCGCACACGAGGCAGGCGCCACAATGGCGGCCATGACGCCCACGCCGCTGCCTGCCCTGCCTCCCGGCCATTTGTGCCGGGTGCTGGCACGCTCCAAGGCCCAGCTGCAGCGCCGCGTGCGCCTGAGCGAAGGCGTCGAACTGGCCGTCTGGGCCAATGTGGACGACGAGGTGCGCTACAGCCAGCCTGGCCACCATACGCTGTCGGTCTATCTGGCCGGCGGCGAGGGCTCGCAGCTCAAGGCCAGGCCCGAGGCCATGGGGGCGCCCGGGCGCATCTGCATCTTCACGCCCGAGGACGAGTCGCACTGGCTGGTGCGCTCGCCCGTGCAGTTCCTGCACCTGTATGTCTCTGACCTGGCCTGGGCTGGTCGTGTGGTGCGCATGCTCGATGCCGAGCCGCGCTCGCGCACCTTGCGTCCCCAGATTTACGCCGACGATCTGGCCCTGCACGCGGGGGCCCTGGCCCTGATGCGTCTGGACTGGCAGGACGCCCAGCAGCAGCTGCAGGCCGATGCCCTGGGCCAGCAGCTCGTGGACCGTCTGGTGCTGCAGTCGGCCACGCCGCGCCAGGCACAGGCCCTGCAGCGGCCTTTGGGCGGCCTGTCGGTTGCCGTGCGCCGCCGCGTGCTGGCCCATGTCGATGCGCATCTGCACGATTCCAAGGCCCTGTCCCTGCCGGGGCTGGCCCGGATCGCCTGCCTGTCGGAGTTCCACTTTGCGCGCATGTTCCGCCAGAGCATGGGCTGCTCGGTCCATGAATGGGTGCTCCAGCAGCGCCTGTCCAGGGCGCAGCGCGCCCTGGCGGGCCGCCAGGCCCCGGCCCTGGCCGACCTGGCCCTGGATTGCGGCTTTTCCAGCGCCAGCCATCTGGTGCGCAGCTTTCGAACGCATTTGGGCGTTACGCCTACGCAGTTTGCGCGCTTTCAGCGCAATGCTTGACGGCGCGGTCCTCCGTCTCTGGCTTGATGTGGCGCAAGTGCCGGCGAGCGCGCCCACGCGCGTGGCTTGAAATTTCCCTGCCCGCTATCAGATAAATCGCAGTGACTCTGTTTCAGGAGCGAAAAGAAACACCATGCGAATCGACAAACTGACGACCAAGTTCCAGGAAGCCCTGGCCGACGCTCAGACGCTGGCCCTGGGCGGTGACCAACCGAATATCGAACCCCTGCATCTGCTGGTGGCGCTGCTGCGCCAGGACGAAGGGCCGCGCTCGCTGCTGCAGCGCGCGGGCGCCAATGTGGGGCAATTGCAGGCAGCGGCCGAAAAGGCGCTGTCCGATCTGCCGCGCGTGCAGCACCAGGACCAGGTCCAGGTGGGCTCCGAACTGGGCCGGCTGCTGCAGGCCACGGAAAAGGAGGCACTCAGGCGTGGCGACCAGTTCATCGCCAGCGAGCTGTTCCTGCTGGCCCTGACCGATGCCAGCGCGTCCTCCACGCGTGCCGGCCAGTTGCTCAAGGACAGCGGCGTGACGCGCTCCAGCCTGGAGTCGGCCATCAATGCCGTGCGCGGCGGGCAGACCATGGACAGCGCCGAGGGCGAGGGCCAGCGCGAGGCGCTCAAGAAATACACGCTGGACCTGACCGAGCGCGCGCGCAGCGGCAAGCTCGATCCCGTGATCGGTCGCGATGACGAAATCCGCCGCTCCATCCAGGTGCTGCAGCGCCGCAGCAAGAACAATCCCGTGCTCATTGGCGAGCCCGGTGTGGGCAAGACGGCCATCGTCGAGGGCCTGGCCCAGCGCATCGTGGCCGGCGAAGTGCCCGAAAGCCTCAAGAACAAGCGCGTGCTCTCGCTGGACATGGCGGGCCTGCTGGCCGGCGCCAAGTACCGTGGCGACTTCGAGGAGCGCCTGAAGTCCGTGCTCAAGGAAGTGTCCCAGGAAGAGGGGCGCATCATTCTTTTCATCGACGAGATCCACACCATGGTCGGTGCCGGCAAGGCCGATGGCGCCATGGATGCGGGCAATATGCTCAAGCCGGCCCTGGCGCGCGGCGAGCTGCATTGCATCGGTGCGACCACGCTGGACGAATACCGCAAGTACATCGAAAAGGATGCGGCGCTGGAGCGGCGCTTCCAGAAGGTGCTGGTGGAAGAGCCTTCGGTCGAGGACACCATCGCCATTCTGCGCGGCCTGCAGGTGCGCTATGAAGCCCACCACGGCGTGGACATCACCGACCCTGCCATCGTGGCCGCGGCCGAACTGAGCCACCGTTACATCACCGACCGCTTTCTGCCCGACAAGGCCATCGACCTGATCGACGAGGCCGCAGCCAAGATCAAGATCGAGATCGACTCCAAGCCCGAGGCCATGGACAAGCTCGAGCGCCGCATGATCCAGCTCAAGATTGAACGCGAGGCCATGAAGAAGGAAAAGGACGAGGCCTCGCAAAAGCGTCTGCAGCTCATCGAGGAAGAACTCGGCAGCCTGGAGCGCGAGTACGCCGACCTGGAGGAAATCTGGAAGAGCGAAAAGGCCAGTGCCCAGGGCTCGGAGCAGATCCGCAAGGAAATCGACCAGATCCGCATCCAGATCGACGAGCTCAAGCGCAAGGGCGACTTCAACAAGGTGGCCGAGCTGCAGTACGGCAAGTTGCCGACGCTGGAAAAGCAGCTCAATGAAGTCCAGGCCAACGAGCAGGGCCAGTCCGGTAGGCCCGCCCACAGGCTGCTGCGCACCCAGGTCGGTGCCGAGGAGATCGCCGAGGTGGTCAGCCGTGCCACGGGCATCCCCGTGGCCAAGATGATGCAGGGCGAAAAGGACAAGCTGCTGCACATGGAGGACAAGCTGCACGAGCGCGTGGTCGGCCAGGATGAGGCCATCTCGGCCGTGGCCAATGCCATACGCCGCTCGCGCTCCGGCCTGTCGGATCCCAACCGCCCCACCGGCTCCTTCCTGTTCCTGGGCCCTACGGGCGTGGGCAAGACGGAGCTGTGCAAGGCGCTGGCCGGCTTCCTGTTTGACAGCGAGGACCATCTGGTGCGCATCGACATGAGCGAGTTCATGGAAAAGCATTCCGTGGCCCGCCTGATCGGAGCGCCACCCGGCTACGTGGGCTACGAGGAAGGTGGCTACCTGACCGAGGCCGTACGCCGCAAGCCCTACAGCGTGCTGCTGCTCGACGAGGTGGAAAAAGCACACCCCGACGTCTTCAACGTGCTGTTGCAGGTGCTGGACGACGGCCGGCTGACCGACGGCCAGGGGCGGACCGTGGATTTCAAGAACACGGTCATCGTGATGACCAGCAACATAGGCTCTTTGCTGATCCAGTCCATGGTGGGCGAGGATTACGATGACGTAAAGGATGCGGTCTGGGGGGAACTCAAGAACCATTTCCGACCCGAATTCCTCAACCGCATCGATGAGACCGTGGTCTTCCACGCGCTGGACGCGAAAAATATCGAGTCCATTGCGCGGATACAGCTCAAGCTGCTGGAGCGGCGTTTGGAGAAAATGGACCTTGCACTGCAGGTGTCCGATCAGGCGCTGGCCGAACTGGCCAAGGTGGGCTTCGATCCCGTGTTCGGGGCCCGGCCGCTCAAGCGTGCCATACAGCAGCGGATTGAAAACCCGCTGTCCAGGCTGCTGCTGGAGGGGCGTTTCCCGCCCAAGACCACGATCGCGGTGCATGTGGACCCGGTCCAGGAGCCGGGGGTATTCCGGTTCGACGCGGCAGGCTCCGCCTGACGCGCCGGACCTGCCAGGAAAGGCTTTGCTTTGAACGATTTCGTCACTACCTTGACCCGTTGGGCCGTACGCATTGCGCTGATGCTCATCGGCCTGGTTTTCTTTGTCAGCCTGCTGACCGTGGCAGCGCTGCTGGCGCTGCTGTGGGGCATACGGGCGCTGTGGGCCAGGCTCACGGGCCAGCCTGTCACGCCCTGGGCGATGCGCATGAGCCCCCGCGCGGGCTGGCAGACCGTCTACCGCTCGGGCTCGGAGTGGATGGCGCAGCGGCCGCAGCGCGCCTACGGCGCGGCCGATGGCGCGGGCCGCCGCGCCGGCGTACTGCCCGGAGCTGCGGAGGTGACCGACGTGCAGCCGCGCGAAGTCCGTGATTGAAGCGTTTTGCAGCAGCCGTTACGCGGCCCGCGCATCTGGGGCCAGGGGCCACGCGCCGGCGCACGTATAGTCGGTATCCCGGGGAGCCCGTGCAGGGCTCCCTTTTTTTATCCCGCGGCGCCAGGGCGCATTGCCCCGGCCGTCCAGGCTGAGCGTGGCCGTCCGTCCATGTTCCTTCCTATCATCGAGCCTGTATGACCCAGATGGATCTCCACCGCATCTTCGATCTCCAGTACCAGGCCAGCCGTGCCCAGACCGACGTGCCCTTGCTGGTGCGCCGAGAGCGGCTGCTGCGCATGCAGGCCTTGCTCGAGGAGCATGGTCCCGTGCTGGCGGCAGCCGTGCAGGCCGATTTCGGCATGCGTTCCGCGCGGCTGACCGAGATGGTGGAAATGCTGGTATTGCGCAATCTGCTCAAGCACACGCTCCGGCATTTGCCGCGCTGGTCACGGCGCCAGCGGGTGCGCACGCCGCTGATGCTCATGCCGGGAAGGGGCTGGATAGAGCGCCAGCCTCTGGGGGTGGTCGGCGTGATCGCGCCCTGGAACTACCCCGTGCAACTGGCCCTGGGGCCGGCCATCACGGCGCTGGCCGCGGGCAACCGCGTCATGCTCAAGCCCAGCGAGCTCACGCCCCATACTTCGGCCCAGCTGGCGGCCCTGGTGGGGCAGTTCTTCGCGCCTGAGGAGTTCGCCGTCATTGAAGGCGATGTCAGCGTGGCCACCCAGTTCTCGGGCCTGCACTTCGACCATCTGCTGTTCACGGGCTCCACGGCCGTGGGGCGCCGTGTGGCCCAGGCCGCTGCAGCCCATCTGACGCCCACCACGCTGGAGCTGGGGGGCAAGTCGCCCTGTATCCTGGCCCATGACTGCGACCTGGACGATGCGGCCCTCAAGATCGCACATGGCAAGCTGGTCAATGCCGGCCAGACCTGCATCGCACCCGACTATGTGCTGTTGCCGCGTGGCCAGGAGGCGGCCTTCACCGAGGCTTTCCGCCGCGCGTCGCAGCGGCTGTTCCCGCGTTTTGCGGGCAACCCCGACTACGCTTCCATCCTGACCAAGCGACACCTGGCCCGCCTGCGCCAGATGCTGCGCCAGGCCCAGGGGCAGGGCGCGCATGTCGAGTGGATCGAGGATGCCGGTGCGCGCCAGGACGGCACGGGCGAGCCGGCATGGGGCGATGCCGTGGAACGGCAGATGGCCCCGGCCCTGGTCTTCGGCGCCACGGGCCAGATGCAGCTGATGCAGGAGGAGATTTTCGGCCCCATCCTGCCCGTGATCAGCTACGACCGGTTCGATGATGTGGTGCAGGCCATCAATGCCGGTCCCCGGCCGCTGGCCCTGTACTGGTTCGGCCGCGACGAAAAGACGCGCGATGCCGTGCTGGCGCGTACGGTCAGCGGTGGTGTGAGCGTGAATGACACCTTGCTGCATTTCGCGCACGACAATCTGCCGTTTGGCGGCGTAGGGGACAGCGGATGGGGGGCTTACCATTCCGAGCAGGGCTTTGTTCGCCTGAGCCACCAGAAGGCGGTCTTCGTGCAGTCGCGCTGGTCTGCAGCTTCGCTGCTGTATCCGCCCTATGGAGCGCGTTTCGACCGCATCATGGGCTGGATGCGGCGCTGGCTTTGAGCGACACTGCCGACAGGCCTGCAAGGCCTTGCAGCTTCCAGGGCAATTGTCAATCAATTCCTTGGTAGCCCTTGAAACCAAAGCCTTGGCTGCTCTTTTTTGGTGAGCACCTAGCACAACCCATTGCCGAGGGCAAGAAATCGCGCACAGCCGTACTTGCGTGCATGGCTAAGAACCATCACGGATGCAAAAAGCGCGTTTCCGGTGAAAATCACGCCCTCCCATTTTCACCTGTTTTCGTTTCGTTTTTTCCATGTCTAGTATTCAGGTTCGTCCAGCCACCCTCCGCGATGCAAAAGCGATTGCCCAGATCCATACTGCTTCCGCCATGGAGGCTTACCGAGGGCTGGTTCCCGACGACCAGCTGAAAAGCATGTCGTCGGTCGAAAAGCGCCAGGCCTACTGGCGCGAAGCCATTGAGTTCTGCGAGCCCCAGGTGCAGGTGGCCATCGATGGCGACAAGATCGTCGGCTTCGTGGGTTTTGACCGTTCGCGCGACGAGAAGTCGCGCCAGACCACGGGCGAGATCTGGGCCATCTATGCCGCTCCCACGCACTGGAACCAGGGCGTGGGCGTGGCCCTGTGGGATGCCGCCCGCGACGGCCTTCTTGAAGAGGGCTGTACCAATGTGACGTCCTGGGTGCCGCTGCGCAACGAGCGCGCCCTGCGTTTTCATGAGCTCGCCGGCTTCAAGCGCGAGATGTCCACCGCCAAGACGGCCCAGGTCGGCGCCCTCAAGATCGAGGAAGTCCGTCTCAAGCGCCCGCTCAACTGACGGCGACAACCGGGTTTTATTGCCATGCAACAACAGCAGGCCATGTCCTCATCTCCGAGCTGGGCCCTGCTGCAGTGGCAGGAGCAGGCTGCGCCGCGCAGCGCACTTTGGCGTGCCGACAGCAGCATGGCTGCGCTGCGCCGCATCGAAACGGCCGACGACAGCCTGCCGGCCGATCTGGCCTACCGCAAGGCCTGCGAAGGCACGGCCATGCTGTGGCGCGGTGATTTCCACAATGCACGCCAGCTGTTGCTGGCGCTGGGTCGACGGCTGGACAAGAAGCCGCGGGCCCGCAAGCCCGCAGGCGCTGCAGTGCCGCCGGCCTTTCCCCATGCTTTCCATCTGCACCGCCAGGCGCAGGCACAGCGTGCGCGCATTCTTTCCAGTCTGCTGATCGAGCTGGATGCGCAATGGCATTGCGCGCTGCGCCGCGCCCCCGACTGGAGCGTGGCCTGCCGGGAGGCCTGGGGCGAATTGCCTGCGGACGGTGAGGCCCGCAGTGTGCTGGTGCCGCTGCGCGAGCTGCTGGGGGCCCTGGGCGCCCATGAATGGCGCAAGAAGGGGGTGGAGCTGTCCATCCCCGGCATGGACCCATGGCGCATCCATCCGCACTACGGCGTGTTTTCTCCCGTGCGCGGTGAGTACCTCGACCTGGTGGCCCGTGCGCCCTTGCCGGCGGCGGCCCTGACGGACCAGGCCCCGGTCTGGGACATCGGCGTGGGAACGGGGGTGTTGTCGGCCCTGCTGCTGCGCCGTGGCGTGAAACAGGTGGTGGCCACCGATCTCAGCGAGCGGGCCCTGGCATGTGCCAGGGACAATCTGCGGCGCCTGGGGCTGGGGCCACGCGTGAGTCTGGTGCGCGAGGACCTGTTTCCGCAAGGCCGTGCCGCCCTGGTGGTCTGCAACCCGCCCTGGCTGCCGGGCAAGGCCGGCTCGCTGCTCGAGCAGGCTGTCTACGATGAAGACAGTCGCATGCTGCGCGGCTTCCTGCAGGGGCTGGCGGCCCATCTGCTGCCGGGTGGCGAGGGCTGGCTGATCGTGTCGGACCTGGCCGAACACCTGGGGCTGCGCTCGCGCGAGCAGTTGCTGGCCTGGGTGGAGGATGCAGGTCTGCAGGTGCTGGGCCGCGAGGACATCCGGCCGCGCCACGGCAAGTCCACGGATGCAGCCGACCCGCTGCATGCGGCACGGGCCGCCGAAGTCACTTCGCTGTGGCGCCTGGCCGCTCAGGCCTAGGACCGACGTTCCCTGCTCAGGCGCCGGCTGCGGCTTCCTGCTGCAGCAAATGCTGCAGGCGCTCGCGCAGTGCCTGGGCGCGTTCTTCGCCAGCATGATGCTGGACGGCTTCGAGCATGGACAGGGCGGCCGCCTGGAGCGCGGGCAGGTCACGCGCCTCTCGCAGCAGCTCGCGCAGCACGCGGGCCTGGTCCTCATGGCGGTTGGCGAACATGCGCTCGCACAGATCGAACAGGTACATGCGTGTGCCCGCGAGATTGAGTGCGCTGGCGGCCGCGGGTGGCGGTGTGGTGGCTGCGGCCTGGACTGGCGCCATGCGCGGAGGCGGGGTTTCGGCGGGTGTGTCGTGCGCCAGCCGCAGCAGGTGGCCGCTGTCTATCAGTTGCTGGATCAGGCTGCCGGCCTCGGCGCCGAAGATTTCGTGCAGTTCATGTTCGGGGCGGCGGTCGGCCATCAGCAGCAGGGAACGGGCGCGCTGCGGCAGGCTCCGGCGGCCGGGCTGTAGCTCCTCGAGAGCCTTGGCGGTTTTTTGCAGCTGCATGGCGGCCTGGATGTTGCGGTCAACCCCGATTGCACGTTACATGAATGACAGTGGCGTGAAGGGGGTATGACGAAGAGGCAGCGGACACGGTCTTTGCGAGGGCACAATCGCCTGCCGCGGCCCTGGCCGCCCCTGGAACGAAAAGGACGGAGCCCGCAAGGGACTGTGACCCAAGGCGATGAAACTCTTGCTGGCGCCCATGGAGGGCTTGCTCGACTTTGTGCTGCGCGATGTTCTCACGCGCGTGGGCGGTGCAGACCGCTGTGTCTCGGAATTCATCCGGGTCACGGGCTCGCTGCTGCCCGACAAGGTATTCCTGCGTACCATGCCCGAGTTGCGCAATGGCAGCCGCACCCTGGCCGGCGTGCCGGTGCGTGCCCAGTTGCTGGGTTCGGACCCGGACAGCATGGCAGCCAACGCAGCCAATCTGGCCCGGCTCGGGCCCGAGGGCATCGACCTGAATTTTGGCTGTCCGGCCAAGGTGGTGAATCGCCATGGCGGAGGGGCAGCCCTGTTGCAGGATCCTGCGCAGATCGCACGCGTGGTGGCTGCCGTGCGCGCGGCCGTGCCGGCCGCCATGCCGGTGTCGGCCAAGATGCGCCTGGGCTTTCATGACAGCGGCCTGATGCGCGAATGCGCCCAGGCCATGGAGCAGGGCGGCGCCTGCGAAATCGTCGTCCATGCGCGCACCAAGCTCGATGGCTACCGGCCGCCTGCCTATTGGGAGCTGATACCGCGCGTCCGTGAGGCCGTGGCCGTCCCCGTGATCGCCAACGGGGAGATCTGGACCGTGGAGGACGCGTTGCGCTGCCGTGAGCAATCGGGCTGCGGCGACCTCATGCTGGGCCGCGGCATCGTCGCCGATCCGGGCCTGGCCCTGGCCATCCGGGCGGCCGTGCAAGGGGCTGAACCGGGCGCGGGCCAGCATGCCGTGGCGTGGCCGGAGCTGATTCCCCAGGTACAGCGCTTCTGGGAAATGGTCTGCGAGGACCTGGAGCCACGCCAGCGTGCGGGCCGACTCAAGCAGTGGCTGAACCTGCTGCGCCGCCGTTACCCGCAGGCTGAGCTGGCCTACCAGGAGCTGCGCACCCAGACCGACCAGCGCGATATCACCCGGTGGGTGGCCGCGCTGGCGGGGCGCGAGGAGTGGCGCGGGCTGTAGGCCTGCCGCTTCAGAGCAGGTGGTCGGGCGCCAGCGGGCCAATGAGCTTGAGGAGCATGCGCAGGCCCCAGCTGGCGTCGGGTTCGCTGGTTTCGTCGGCGCGGCCGCTGTCTTCCGATGCCCGCCAGACCAGGCCGCCGTCCTGGTCGAGCTCCACGCGCCAGCTGCCGTCCTCCAGCCCTTCGTCAATGCTTTGCGTGGCCAGACGGCCAAAGTTGCGGCTGGCGATGAGCAGCGCGATCTCGGTGTTTTGCAGCTGCGAGCGCAGGTCCAGGTTCATGGAGCCCACGGCAACGAGTCGGCCATCGACCACCAGCAGCTTGGAGTGCAGCATGGCCCGTGAGGCGCCGGGCGCTCCCAGAGGGCCGCTGCCCGTGCTGCCCGAGCGCAGGGCCGAACGCAGGCCGGCGGGCGTGCTGCGCATTTCATGCAGTTCCACGCCCATGGCCAGCAAGGTCTTGCGGTGGCGCGCATAGCCTGCGTGGGCCGCGGGCGCATCGTTGGAGGCCAGGGAGTTGGTGAGGATGCGCACGCGCACGCCGCGCTCGCGTGCACTGCGAAACGCCTGGAGCATGTCCGGGCCAGGGACGAAATACGGGGAGACCACGAGCAAGTCCTGCTGGGCTGTACGCACCAGGGCCAGCAGGCCATCGACCACCGAGTCGGCCTGCAGCACGGGGCGCGCTGCCTGGCGCAGGGCCGGCGGCGGCTGGGTCAGTTCCAGCGTGCCGCGGGCTCCGGGGCGTGTCTGCGGGGTATCCGCAGGGAGGGCCGCCGCGGCGTCGCCGGCCTCCTCATGCTCCAGCGGAATCTTGGTCGGCTTGTCCGCCAGCACGGCGGCCGAGGCCCAGACCCAGGGTGCCTTGCGAAGATCCATGGGCTGCTGGTCCCAGACCACGGGATTGCGCGCGCGGGCAGGGCTGGCACCGGCCTGCGAGGGCGGCTCCGCATCGTCCTCGCTTGCCGCGTCTTCCTGGGCGAATCGCGCGCGCAGCTGTTTCAGTTCATCAAGGCTGATCAGCGACTGCACGGGGTAGGCGCGCGGATTGTTCCAGTAACTGTCGAAGCTGCGCGACAGGTCGCGCACCACGGGGCCGGCGGCCAGCACGTCCAGGTCCACGAAGTTGCTGCTGCTGGCAGCATCGAAGTAGGCATCGCCCAGGTTACGGCCGCCCACGACGCCCATGGCGTTGTCGGCGATGAACAGCTTGTTGTGCATGCGCTGCTGTGCGCGCTGGAAGTCGGTCAGCAGCGTGAAGGCCCGGCCCAGTGCCGAGCTGCGCGCACCGGCCAACGGATTGAACATGCGCATTTCTATGCCGGGCACGAAGGCCAGGCGCATGACCTGGGCGTCGGCTCCCGTGCTGTGGAAGTCGTCGAGCAGAACACGCACGCGCACGCCGCGCCGCGCGGCATCGACCACGCCCCTCAGCAACCTCTGCGTGCTTTCATCGGCATGGATGGCGTAGTACTGCAGGTCCAGCGTCTGGCTGGCGCCATCGACCAGGGCCAGGCGTGCGCCATAGGCCGCCTGGGCGCCGGCCAGCAGGGTGAAGGCCGAGGCCTGGGGCCGGGTGGCCGCGGGCTGGAGCAATTGGCCCAATGGCGTGCCCTGGGGGGCTTCGAAGGCCGTGGATACCGGCCGCTCGACCTGGGTGGGCAGGCTGGCGGCGCATCCGGCCAGCAGCACAGGCAGCAGGGCGATGGCGCAGAGCCTGCGCGCAATGGTGCGCAGACGGGTCCAACCAGGGGAGGGGGGCAGGTGGGGGCCGGGCATGGCAGAGGTATAGCGCAGAGACGGTATGAAGATGTGTCGGACGGCTGCGGCTGACGGACCCGGCGCCCAGCCGGTCTAGAAGTCGGCTCGCCCCCTCATGCGGGCCAGGATGCGCAGGTCAGGGCCTATGCGCCGTACCTCGTGCAGGTCCAGGGACGGACCCTGGGACAGGGTGTCCAGCGGGCCGAGGTTGGCAATGCCCATGCCGCCCGTGCCCAGCAGTTGGGGGGCGTAGTACAGCAGCAACTCGTCCACCAGGCCTTCGCGCAGCAGGGAGCCGTTGAGCTTGAAACCCGCCTCCACATGCAGCTCGTTGGTGCCGCGCGTTGCCAGGTCGCGCAGCATGGCGGCCAGATCGACCTTGCCGCCGGGATGGGCCATGGGAATGACGGTGGCTCCGCGCGCCTGCAGCGCCTCGCTGCGTGCCGCATCGGTGCTGCTGGTGTAGATGAGGCAGCCTCCCGGTGCCTGCACCACCAGGGCGTCCGGGGGCGTATCGAGATGGCTGTCCACCACGGCGACACGTGGCTGGCGCGGTGTGCTCACCTCGCGCACGTTCAGGCGCGGGTTGTCTTCCAGCACCGTGCCCACTCCGGTCAGGATGGTGCAGGCCCGCGCGCGCCAGGCGTGGCCATCGGCGCGCGCCTCGGCAGAGGTGATCCACTGGCTTTGTCCGTTGTGCAGGGCGGTCACGCCGTCAAGCGAGCTGGCGGCCTTCATCCGAACCCACGGCTGGCCTCGCACCATGCGGCTGAAAAAGCCGATGTTGAGTTCGCGTGACTCGGTGGCCCCCGGGCCGACCTCGACCTCGATGCCGGCGGCGCGCAGCCGGGCAAAGCCCTGTCCTGCCACCAGCGGGTTGGGGTCCGTCAGCGCACCCACTACCTTGGCCACGCCCGCAGCGATCAGGGCATCGCAACAAGGCCCCGTGCGCCCGTGGTGGGAGCAGGGCTCCAGCGTCACATAGGCCGTGGCGCCCTGCGTGTCCTGGCCCCGGGCCTGGGCATCGCGCAGGGCCATGACCTCGGCGTGCGGTCCGCCGGCCTGCTGGGTGAAGCCCTGGCCCACGAGACGGCCGTCGGAGCCGATCAGCACGCAGCCCACGCGGGGGTTGGGGGAGGAAATGAAAAGCGCCTGGGCGGCAAGCCCAAGCGCCTGGTGCATGGGGGGCACGGTGTTTGTCATGGTGCCCGGGATGGTAACGCAGGGTATGGCCGCGGCCTACTTGGCCCAGCAGTCGGGGTCATAGCCGGCATCGCCCTGCTTTTTGCTGTTGGCGCCGCGCTCCCCTGCCTGGTTCAATGTCAGGTCACCACAGCTGTCCTTCTTCTGGGGCGTCTGGGCCGTGGCGGTCAGGGTGTAGGTGGCGCCATCGGCGGAAGCCAGGGTCAGGACATACCGGCCCGAAGGCGTGTTGGCCATCGATGTCGGAAAGGCGGCCTTGAGCGGATAGGTGCCGGTTGCGGTGGCGGATCGCTCCATCCACTGTGCGGCCTGCAGCAACGCCGCCTTGCCTTCGGAGCGGTAGCTGCGCAGCATGTAGGCGTTGTAGCTGGGCAGGGCGATCGCGGCGAGCAGTCCGAGGACGGCGACGACGATCATGGCTTCGATCAGGGTAAAGCCCCTGGAACGGCGGTATTTCATGGTCTGGCTCTGCATAGCACGCTCTGGGTAGTGCGGTTCATCGTACCTGGCGCCAGCTGGGGCGCAGCGCGGTTTCCGGCATTTTCAGGAAGGCATCCTTCTTTTTGTCGGTGCCCGTGCGCACTTCCGTGTTCTTGGTGAAGGATTTGCTTTCGGTGGTGGCGGCGTCGATGCGCGATACGGCGGCATCGCCTGTCTGCCCATAAATGCCGTCGCCATTCTGATCGATGATTTTGACGCTGGGCCGCTTGCCATCCATGATGTTGAGGAAGGTGCGGAATTTGCGGGTGTCCGTGGGAGAGGCCGCGCAGGATTCCTCCTCCACGCTGCCGCCGGAGCCCGGTACCGTGGAGATGACCTCGAGGATGTTGCTGCCGTCGTAGAAGGACAGCGGCTGCAGCAGGCGCTCGCCCGTCTCGGGGAAGTTGAGGTACCAGCCGCTCTTCGTCGTGAAGTCGACATCGTTCTGGCTCACGGTCCACATGGTGCGGCCCGTGTAGACGCCGGCGCCGGCCACGCTGGTGCTGTTGACGGTCTGTGCCTGCAGATTGTCGGTGCCCACGCCCACGGGCGCAGGATCTCCATTGGCGGTGTCCACCACGACCTTGCCGTTCTCGATTTTGTACTGGGTCTTGTCGATGACCGAGTAAATGCTCTGGACCGTGGTGTCCGTGCGATCGGCCTCCGTGACGCTGCGGCCCGTGCCATAGGACACCATCATGCCGCGCACGCCACGGCTGTTGACCTTGGTGATCGGTGCCACGGTGATGGGTTGCAGCGTGCTGGATCCGCTTTGCACGTACTTGGCGACATGCAGCGGGCGGCCGGCCAGGGCCACGCCCCAGTTGCTGGCATTGGCCGCGCTGATGTCGAACTTCCAGAGATTGCCCTTGAGGTCGCCCGCATAGACTACATCGGGCGTGCCGTCGCCGTTGATGTCCACCAGGCGTGGCGCCGACAGGCCGTTGCCCGTGGAGTTGGAGCGCGCGTCCGCCGTGGCATTGGTGGTCAGCTCGCTGTTGCGCTGGGCTGCCGCAATGGCCTTGATGCTGCGGTCCGAGCCGCTCAGGTACTGGATGAGCAGAACGGGGCGCTCGTTGACACTGTTGTAGCCATTGCCCATGACCACGGCCCAGCGTCCGTTGTTCATCAGGGCGATCTGGTCGGTGTAGTGGGGGGAGTTGTCGTCGGTGACCGGGGCGGCGAACATGTGGCCGATATCGGCGTTCACGGTGCTGGCGTCCACGCTGTCCGAGGGGCTGGCCGTGTTGTCGAGCAACACCAGGCTGGAAGCGTTGGCCTTGGTGAAGCTGTTGGTCACGGCTCCGGTGGACGTGCCGTCGGGGCTGCCGGGCTTGGACACGTCCAGCACGAAATAGCCTCGGCCGCCTGCGCCCAGCGTGCCCACCAGCACCGTGCGCCAGTCGGTGTTGGTGCTGTCGCCCATGTCCACGTCACCGGTGAAGGGGGAGCCGTCCACGTAGTACAGATGATTGTAGGCGGGCTTGCTGAGTTCGGAGAGGTTGCGGATCACGCCCTTGGGCACATAGGCGATGCGCTCCTGGCCGGTCAGCGCGGAGAAGCCGTGCAGCATGCCGTCGTTGCCGCCCACGTAGATCATGGGCAGGCGGTTGGTCATGGACTTGGCGTAGGTCGTGTAGCCCTTGTAGCTGAAGTTGCTGATGGGCTGGGCCGTGTACCACACCTGGGAGTTGACGATGTCGCCCTGGCGTGATGTGCGTGTGCGGAAGGGCTTGGCCGTGGTGTTGCCTTCCAGCAGGCGGCTGCCGCGCAGGAAGCCGACCCGGTCCTGCCCCTTGGTGTCGGCATTGAGCAGGGCCTTCTGGTTGCTGCTGAGCAGGTTGTTGTTGGTGGCCCACTCGAAGGACACGCCGACATTGGTGGTGTCGTTGTAGCTCAGCACCAGGCGGTTGCCGATGTCGGCTTCGCTCAGTGCGTCTAGCTTGTCGGCCGTGGTGATGTAGTTGTTGGGATAGGCGGCGCCGTCCTTGACACCCCAGCCGCTGTTGGCGCTGCGCTCGCCCGTGGTCTTGGCGATGGTGTCGGAGCGCACATAGCCCTTCCAGCCCGTGGCCTCGTAACCCGCCGTGTACTCGGCGCTGTCGCTGCGCGTATTGGTGGCTGAGGAGTTGGTGGCGCTGGTGATGGGCGTCTTGTTGTCGGCGTTGATGGTGTTGAAGATGTCGCGGAAGGCCTTGGTCAGCTCATCCTGGTTCTTGGCGGGGAAGTACTTGCCACGCCCGTTGATGGCCATGTGCCACAGCTCCAGCGTGCGGTAGCTCTCGCGCGTGCTGTAGTTGCTCGCGCCGTCGCAGGCCGTGTTGTTGGCGCACAGCGGGCTGGGCCAGACCGTCGTGCCCTGGATCAGGCTGGAGAATCCACCGCTGTAGGTATCGCCGCCCCATTGCGGCGCATCGGTCAGCGAGCTCCAGTTCGACGCCACGGCGCCGAAGCCGATGGTGTAGGTGATCATGTGCTGCCAGGTGGCAGGGTTGTTCTTGGGGTTCCAGTAGGGTGTGATGGTTTTCTGGCTGGAGCCCGTGCCAAAGGTCTCGTCAACGGACTTGCTGGTCAGCGGGCTGAGCTTGTTCTGGATACCTGGCTGCAGGTCGGTGGCCCAGTAGTAGAACGACAGGTCCGACAGCGTGTTCAGGCCATAGGTCGTGATCGCGCCCTTGCTGTTCTTCTCGGTCTTGAAGCCCCACTTGTCATAGTAGATCTTGGTTTCGTTGCCGTTGGCCGTGTACACCTTGCCGTCGGGCAGGGTCATGTTGGCGCCGTCGATGTTGCCGTCGCCCAGGGCGTAGTAGCCGTCGGTGGTCCGGTTGCCGTCCACATGCTTGTCGGTGGTGGCGGCATTGCTGTTCCAGCCGCCGTCGGTCATGAACACATGGTAGGAGCGCCGGCACTCCAGCACCGTGCCTTCCTTTTCACTGGGCTTTTCTCCCCAGGGGTTGTCCTTGCCCAGGCCCGTCTTCATCAGGTAGTCGCCCGCGTTGCGCACCATGATGTGGCTGGGGGTGCCGCCGCCTTCCGAGATGTTGGTGACCCAGGTGTTGAAGGTGGTGCGGTGGGTGCCCGAGAAGGATTTGAGCGCGCGGTCTCCGCTGGTGGGGATGCCGGGCGACTTGTTCATGGACTGGTAGCCCAGGCGAATGGAGTCGTCGGCGATGTTGGCGGTGGAGAACACATCCTTGAGCGCAGCCTTGAGGGCGTCGATGCGCTTGACCGAGGTGCCGTCGGTGTTGCTCATACTGCCCGAGTCATCGATGGACAGGAGGACGTTGGGTGCCGGCGTTTTGTTGGCTGTGCCTGCGGGATACTGGACCAGGGTCAGCTGATCGCTCCAGGCAGGGCTGCTGGCGCCGATGGAGCCGATGAGGACGGCCAGAAGCTTTTTGTGCGTATGGATTTTCATGGTGCGACCTCCCTGTTCAGTCCGCCAGCTTCTGGCGCGCTATCGTTGTCTGCAATACCACCTGCGTGCTGGGCTTGAGGCCGCGTGCCACGGCGGTCACCCGGTACACGACATAGGGCTTGAGGTTCAGGTCCCAGCTTTGCCGGTCATTGGGTGTCGTGGCGCTGTTGTTGATCAGGTTGGCGCCAGCCGCATTCTTGTGGTACTGCATCATCTCCACCCAGTACCAGGCCCCTTTGCCGGCGTCCGTGATGGCGAGGATGGGGTTGCTCTTGCTGCCCGACATGGCCCCCGTATAGGTGCCATAGCGCGCGGCCCGCGGCGCGCCAGCGGCATTGCTGCCCGTCATCAGGGTCATGATGTTCTTGCTCTGGTCGGCTTCGGGGTCGTTCCAGAAATCCTGCGCACCCGAGCGCTTCTGGCAGATGCCATACAGGCACTTGGCCCCCGTGGGCTCTCCATCCATGGCGGTCAGCACCTTGGTGAAGTCCTGCTCTTCCTCGATGAAATACACGGGGATCCCCGCGCGGCACAGACTGGTGTTGTCCGCGGAAGGCGTGCAGGCGCTGCCATCGGGGCGCACGCCGCGGATGTCCTGTTCGGCGTCCTGCAGCATGGCCTGGGCCGCCTCGAATGCACGCTGATAGTCCACGTCATTGCCCACCATGATTTCGCTGAACCATGCCGTGCGCGAAGCCCACAGCGCCAGCAAGGTGGACAGGATGACGATGATGAGCACGGTGTACAGGGCAATGCCCCGTTCGCGCCGCTGGGTGGAAGGAGTGCTGTTCATACAACTTAAGCGGGCTTGCCCTGGCTGCGTATCTGATAGGTATTTCGGAACACCATGCGCAGCTTGTTGTCCCGGCTGACCTCCTTGCCTGCGCAGTTGACATAGGTGGCGTCCTGGGTGTCCACGCGCTCGGTGCCGGCCAGTTCGAGGCAGACCTGCACGCCGAAGACATTGGGCCAGTTGGCAAGGCCCGTGCTGGCGTCGGGCGTCGAGGCCTGGGCGGCGGTCTTGAAGGAGATCTCCGGGGCGGAGGCCTTGACGCCCGAGTTGTCCTGGACCAGGTAGCTGACGGTGAAGTCGCTGACGTTGGAGATGATGGGCTGGGCCGTATTGCCGCCGCTGCAGACCAGCTCTCCATCCTTGAGTGCAAACCGGCTCAGGATCAGGGTGTCGCTGGCGCCTTCGCCAAGGCAGTTGCGGAAAAAGGAAATGGCCGTGCTGGAGGTGTAGCTCAGCTCCTGGTAGTTCATGTAGCCGGTGCTGAGCTTGAACTCCGACGAGCTGGGGCTGTCCACCCCTCCCAGCGTCTGGCTGTCGCGGTTGCTATTGGCCTCGAAGACCACGGGTTCCATGGGCTGGGGCAGGTTGGTGGTCTGGTCGGCACGCGTGCGCCCATAGGCCAGGTTCAGCTCCACGGAGCCGGCCTGGCGCAGCTGCTGACCAATGACGCGCATGGCATAGGCGCCCTGCTGCTGCAACAGGCTGGCTTCGCTGACCGTGCTGGAGATGCCGCGCGTGGCCATCAGCGCGCCCAGCGCCACGGCCATGGTGAGCAGGCCGATGGCGATGCCCACCATGAGTTCGAGCAGCGACAGGCCATGCTGGCGGCCCGGGGCTGAAGAGAAGGGAGGTCGTGTGCTTTGCATGGCGGCGGATCAGGGGCAGTACACCAGGCGTTGCGTGGCATCGCCCTGCAGGAAGGGGACGCAGCGTGCCACGGGCTGTATGTACTGGAGATGGCAGATGAGTCCGTCGGGGCAGGAGACTTTGGCGTCGCCCGTATTGGCCGGGGCGAGCGGGGCCGAATAGCTGGTGTCGGCGCTGCCATCGCTTTTCTTGGCGGCGCGCTCGTTGGCACGCCAGGCAATCATGACGCCCAACTGGCGGCGGTTGCTGTCGTCGGTTTCGTCGGCCGCGAGGAAGACGGCGGCGTCGCCCAGGGGCAGGGTGCTGGCCACGGACTTCTTCCACTCGTAGATGTCGCGCGCCGCCAGGGCGCTGGGCGAGCAATTGGTGCAGGTGGATGCCGTGCTGGTTTTCCAGGCGGAGGCATAGCTGCCCAGGCTGCGCAGAGCGTCGGGATTCATCTTGATGCGCTCGCTGAGGTCCTCGACCAGGCGTACGGCCTGTGTGCGGTTCACGCTGGCCTGTGTGTCGGCCAGGGTGCGCATCTGCATTCCGAGGATGCCGAGCACGCCCAGGGCCATCACGAGAATGGCGATCAGGGACTCCAGCAGGCTCAGGCCCTGCTGCGAGTGGAGAGACTTGCGCTTCAGCATGGAGGGTTTCCGATCACTTTGATGCGGCCGCCTGCGGCAATGCAAAGGCCTACGGCGGCGGGCGAGGAGTTGCTGCCTCCGGCGGGCAGCATGGCAATGCCCTTGGTGCTGACACCCGTCAGCGTGCCCCAGCGGTCGATGGGAATGCTGCCGGTGTTGTCCTTGATGCTGACCGTGACGTTGGCGGGAATGGCGAAGGTCTTGAGCAGGGTGGCGGTGCCTGCCGTATCCGTGCTGTAGACACCCCAGCCGCAGCCCCAGTCCTCGTTGGTGGCCGCGAGCGTGCAGCCGTCGGTGTTGTTGGCGATCTTCTGGAGCTTGACGTTGCCGCCGCGCTTGATGGCTTCGGAGCGCGCGTAATACACAGCACTGACCATGGCTTCGCTGGCATTGCGCACGCGCCAGCGTTCAAGCATGGGCCTGAAGCTCGGGGCGGCGATGCCGGCAAGGATGGCAATGATCACCAGCACCGTCAGCAGCTCGATGGTGGTGAAGCCCAAGGACGCTGTTCTGGCGCGGGATCGGGGGCGTTCTGCATGCATGCGCGCATGTTAGGTCACCGTCTGTAACATCGGTCTCCGTTCTGGACGGGTGGCCGGGCGCGGCGGACAGGCGGCGCGGCCCGGGGGGCGCTCACCGGCAACTGCTCTTGCCCAGGTCGGTGGTCCTGATGCGGCCGCCGGACGCCACGCAGACGGCCTGGACTGTGCGCGCAGGGCCTGCGGCATCGGGGGCGGCGATGCGAAAGCCCTGGGCATTGAGCCCATCCATCATCCCCCACTGGTCCAACCGGATCACGGCGCCGCCGGAGCTGCGTACCACCGAGACCCCGGGGGGCGTATCGGTGCGCTGGGTTTCCTCGCCCGCATTCCATCGCCGGTCGCCGTTGGCATCGGCAAAGACCACCCAGCCGCAACTCCAGTCGCGCTGTGCCGCCGCCTGGCGGCAGCCATGGGCGTTGTGGGGCAGTCTTTCGATGAACATGCTGCCCCGCTTGAGCGCTTCCGTGCGCGCATGGAGCAGGGACCACTGAAGGCTCTGCGCGGTCTGGCGCACCCTCCAGCGTTCGAGCAGCAGGGAAAATCCCGGCAGGGCGAACGTGGCGAGCGATGCCAGCACGGCCAGGACGACAATCAGCTCCAGAGCGCTGAACCCCGGATCGGCGTGGGCCGGTCGGGGGCTTGCCGGGGGCTGTTGCCCTGCGGAATAGAAGTCCATGGCGCTGTGCCCTTGCTGTGCCTCGGGGATGCCGCTGACGGGAGCGGAGGAGGGGGTGAGGCACGGCGGGAGCCATCGCAGGCAGCTGCTGCGGCAGTCCCTGGCCCTTTCCGCGGGCCCGTGGCGCCGTGGCAAGGGTGTGGGGCGCCACACCCTGGGAGCAATCTAGGGTGCAGCAGGAGCTTCGTCTTTCGGAGGAATCTGTTTTTCCTCGGAATCTGGCAGTTTTCAGCGGCGACGTTCCTGCGTCGGCAGTGCATAACCTGCGCAAGCGCCTGCATTGGGCCGCCCCCGGCATTCCCTCGTCAGTCTTTTGTCGCGCTCCGCCTGGTTCTCTTCCGAGCCGCCTTTCTGCGGCAGGACCCGCACCTGCTGGCTGCCCCTGGTGGGCTTGGTGCCTTTCTGGGCACCTGTGGCGACAGGCGCAATGGCCAAGGCCGCGGTGTACAGCAAGGTGCAAAGCAGAGGACGGATGGCCCGGCGGCGCAGACGCAATGGCTTCATGGAGTGCCTCCCTGGCGGTGGTTGCCGCACAACCCGGGTGCAGCTGAGCCCATTGTCGAACGTGGGAGCGGGTGCTGTGTCGCCCCCAGGGTCCGGGGGTGCTTATGGGATAAGCGGCGCAGTTGTTATAATCGAGAGGTTTTGCATGGTGCAAGACGCACGTCGGGGCCTTTCCAGCCGCGGCGCAAGTAACCAAGGCGCTTTCCGTCCCGAGGGACGCATGGGCGCCAATTCCTAAGGAAAAACCAAATGATCGCCTCTTCCGTGAAGGCCGAAGTCGTCAAGGCCAATGCACGCGCTGCCAACGATACTGGCAGCCCCGAAGTGCAAGTGGCCCTGCTGACCGCACGCATCAACGAGCTGACCCCTCACTTCAAGCAACACGCCAAGGACCACCACGGTCGCCGCGGCCTGCTGCGCATGGTGAGCCGCCGTCGCAAGCTGCTGGACTACCTCAAGTCCAAGGATGCCGATCGCTACACCGCACTGATCGCCAAGCTGGGCCTGCGCAAGTAAGCACAGTGGGAGATCGAAACGCCTGAGTTAGCCTGTCTAGCTCAGGCGTTTTTTACTTCGGAGAAAGCAGGGCAGAGCGAAGCTGTGTCATTCCAATGCTGCTGATTTGATAGCGCCAAGTGCAGCACTGGAATGGCATCGTGTTCTGGCTTGCTCTCCATCAAGGGCTGGATGAGTGCATCCGGCCCGCAATCCCAAGGAGCAACAATGTCCATCTTCAACAAAGTGACCAAGACTTTCCAGTGGGGCCAGCACACGGTCACCATGGAAACCGGCGAAATCGCACGCCAGGCCTCCGGCGCCGTGCTGGTCAATATCGACGACACCGTGGTGCTGGCCACCGTGGTGGCTTCCAAGCAGGCCAAGGCCGGTCAGGACTTTTTCCCGCTGACCGTCGACTACATCGAGAAGACCTACGCCGCAGGCAAGATCCCCGGCAGCTTCTTCAAGCGTGAAGCCAAGCCCAGCGAACTCGAGACGCTGACCAGCCGCCTGATCGACCGTCCCATCCGCCCGCTGTTCCCCGAAGGCTTCTACAACGACGTCCACGTGGTCATCCACACCGTCTCGCTGAACCCCGAGGTGGATGCCGACATCGCTGCCCTGATCGCCACTTCGGCCGCCCTGGCCGTGTCCGGCATCCCGTTCAATGGCCCCATCGGTGCTGCCCGCGTGGGCTACATCAATGGCGAGTACGTGCTCAACCCCGGTCAGACCCAGCGCAAGGACTCGCAGATGGATCTGGTCGTCGCCGGTACCGAGGCGGCCGTGCTGATGGTGGAATCCGAAGCCCAGCAGCTGCCCGAAGACGTGATGTTGGGCGCCGTGGTTTTCGGCCACGAGCAAGGCAAGATTGCCATCGACGCCATCCATGAGCTGGTGCGCGAAGGCGGCAAGCCCGTCTGGGACTGGGTGGCTCCCGCCAAGGACGAAGAGCTGATCGCCAAGGTGTCGGCCCTGGGTGATGAAGCCCTGCGCGCTGCCTACCAGATCCGCAACAAGCAAAGCCGCACCCAGGCCTGCCGCGAAGCCTACGCCGCCGTGAAGGCCGGTCTGGCCGCGCAGGGCGTGGAGTTCGACGCCGTCAAGGTCGAAGGCATGCTGTTCGATATCGAAGCCCGTATCGTTCGCAGCCAGATCCTGGCCGGCGAGCCGCGCATCGACGGCCGCGACACCCGCACCGTGCGCCCCATCGAAATCCGCAACTCCGTGCTGCCCCGCACCCATGGCTCGGCCCTGTTCACGCGTGGCGAAACCCAGGCGCTGGTCGTGTCCACGCTGGGTACCGAGCGCGACGCACAGCGCATCGACGCACTGGCTGGCGAGTTCGAGGACCGCTTCCTGTTCCACTACAACATGCCTCCCTTTGCCACCGGTGAAGTGGGCCGCATGGGTTCGACCAAGCGCCGCGAAATCGGCCACGGCCGTCTGGCCAAGCGCGCCCTCGTGGCCTGCCTGCCCAGCAAGGATGAATTCCCCTACACCATCCGCGTGGTGTCGGAAATCACCGAGTCCAACGGCTCCTCGTCCATGGCCTCGGTCTGCGGCGGCTGCCTGTCGATGATGGACGCCGGTGTGCCCATGAAGGCCCACGTGGCCGGCATCGCCATGGGTCTGATCAAGGAAGACAACCGTTTTGCCGTGCTGACCGACATCCTCGGTGACGAGGACCACCTCGGCGACATGGACTTCAAGGTGGCTGGTACGACCAACGGCATCACGGCCCTGCAGATGGACATCAAGATCCAGGGCATCACCAAGGAAATCATGCAGGTCGCCCTGGCCCAGGCCAAGGAAGCACGCATGCACATCCTGGGCAAGATGCAGGAGGCCATGGGTGAGGCCAAGGCCGAGATCTCGTCCTTCGCGCCCAAGCTCTACACCATGAAGATCAACCCCGAGAAGATCCGCGACGTGATCGGCAAGGGCGGCGCCACCATCCGCGCGCTGACCGAGGAAACCGGTACGCAGATCGACATCGGCGAAGACGGCACGATCACCATCGCCTCCAGCGATGCCGCCAAGGCCGACGAGGCCAAGCGCCGCATCGAAGAGATCACGGCCGAAGTCGAAATCGGCAAGATCTATGAAGGCCCCGTGACCAAGATCCTGGACTTCGGTGCCCTGATCAACCTGCTGCCCGGCAAGGACGGCCTGCTGCACATCAGCCAGATCGCCCACGAGCGCGTGGAAAAGGTCACCGACTACCTGCAGGAAGGACAGATCGTCAAGGTCAAGGTCCTGGAAACCGATGAAAAGGGCCGCGTCAAGCTGTCCATGAAGGCCCTGGCCGAGCGTCCCGCGGGCATGGAGCGCAGCGAGCGTCCGGCACCTGCCGAGCGTGAGCCGCGTGCTCCCCGCCAGCCGCGTGAGAACCGCGAGCCGCGCGAGCCCCGCGAAAGCCGCGCCGCTGCCGAAGGCGAGCAGCAACAGCAGCAGCAGCAGCAGTGATTCCGGCCGGATCCCGTGAACAGCGGGATCCGCGGAATCTGAGTGCTGCCCATGGCAAGGGCGCCGGCGTGGTCCGGCGCCTGCAGCGTTCTGGACGGGGATTGCGAGGTCGCGAAATGGAAAAGCAAGTCATGCATGCCGTGGAACTCACGGCCTTTGGTGGGCCCGAGGTGTTGAGCCTGGGTGAGCATCCGCTGCCGGTTGCCGGCGAGGGGGAGCTGCTGATCCGCGTGACCGCCAGTGGCATCAACCGTCCCGACGTCCTGCAGCGCAAGGGCCACTACGCGCCGCCGCCCGGGGCTTCGGACCTGCCGGGTCTGGAAGTCGCGGGGCAGGTGGTGTCGGGTGACGAAGCTGCCATGGCCCGGGCGGGCCTGCGCGCGGGTGATCGCGTCTGCGCCCTGCTGGCTGGCGGTGGCTATGCCGAGTACTGTGTGGCGCCCGTGGCCCAGTGCCTGCCCGTGCCGCGGGGGCTCAGCGATGTCGAGGCATCGGCGTTGCCCGAGACCTTTTTCACGGTCTGGAGCAATGTGTTCGAGCGCGGAGGCCTGCAGGCCGGTGAAACCCTGCTGGTGCAGGGTGGCAGCAGCGGCATTGGCGTCACGGCCATTCAGTTGGCCAAGGCCCGCGGTGCCACCGTCATCGTCACGGCCGGCTCGGATGCCAAGTGCGCCGACTGCCTGGCTCTGGGTGCCGACCATGCCATCAACTACCGCAGCCAGGACTTTGCCGAGGAGGTGCGCCGCATCACCGACGGCAAGGGCGTGGATGTGATCCTGGACATGGTGGCCGGCAGCTATGTGGCGCGCGAGGTGCAAAGCCTGGCCGAGGATGGCCGGCTGGTCATCATCGCCGTGCAGGGGGGCATCAAGGCCGAGTTCGATGCGGGCCTGGTCCTGCGCCGCCGCCTGACGGTGACGGGTTCGACGCTGCGTCCGCGTTCCGTGGCCTTCAAGGCCGCGATTGCACAGGCCCTGCACCGTGAGGTGTGGCCGCTGATCGAGTCCGGCAAGATCCGTCCCGTGATTCACAGCACTTTCGCCGCAGCCGATGCGGACAAGGCCCATGCGCTGATGGAATCGAGTCAGCACACCGGCAAAATCGTTTTGACGTGGTAACCATGAAGAAGAAGCTCATCGTCGGCAACTGGAAGATGAATGGCAGCCTGGCTGCCAATGCGGCGCTGCTGCAGGCCCTCAAGGCCGGCTGGCCGCGGGGTCGTGGTACGGCGGCCGTGGCCGTCGCCGTGCCGTCCGCCTATCTGGCCCAGGCCCAGGCCGAGCTTGCGGGGTCGGACATCGGCGTCGCGGCGCAGGATGTGTCCCAGCACGAGGTGGGTGCCTATACGGGTGAATTGTCTGCGGCCATGCTGCAGGACTTCGGCGTGCGCTTTGCGCTGGTCGGCCACTCCGAGCGGCGCCAGTACCATGGCGAGACCGATGCCGTGGTGGCGATGAAGGCGCAGGCTGCGCTGGCCAAGGGTGTGACGCCCATCGTATGCGTTGGCGAAACGCTGGCCGAACGTGAGGCCGGGCAGACGGAGCAGGTGGTCAAGCGCCAGCTGGCGGCCGTCATCCATCAGGTGGGGCCGTGCGTCAGCGAGCTGGTCGTGGCCTATGAGCCTGTCTGGGCCATTGGCACCGGCAAGACTGCCACGCCCGAACAGGCGCAGGCCGTGCATGCCGTGCTGCGTGCCCAGCTGGCTGCCGCCAGCGCCAAGGCTGATGGCATTGCCCTGCTGTATGGCGGCAGCATGAATGCCGGCAATGCCGAGCAGCTGCTGGCCCAGGCTGACATCGATGGCGGCCTGGTGGGCGGTGCATCGCTGAAGGCGGCGGATTTTCTGACCATCATCGCTGCGGCCCGCTGAGCACGGGCCCGGTTTTTTCTACAAACAGGTATAAAACAATGAATGCTTTCGCAAGTGTGATCCTCGCCATACAGATGCTGTCGGCCCTGGGCATGATCGGTCTGATCCTGATCCAGCATGGCAAGGGCGCCGACATGGGCGCCTCGTTCGGCAGCGGGAGTTCGGGCAGCCTGTTCGGTGCATCGGGCAGTGCCAACTTCCTGTCCCGCTCCACGGCGGGTCTGGCCACCGTGTTCTTCGTGGCCACCCTGGCCCTGGCCTACCTGGGCAATGCGCGTCCGGTCAGCTCTGGCAGCATTCTGGAAGGTGCCGCGCCCGTGACGGCGCCGGCCCCTGCGGCTGCCGTGCCTGCTGGGGAAGTGCCCGCTCCTGCTGCGGCCCCCGCCCCTGCGGCCGGTGCCGAAGGTGCGGCCCAGATCCCTACGAAATAATTTCGAACAAAGTCCTCGGGCTTCAGGATCCGAGGGTTTTTCAGAGTAGAATTTAGGGATTGTCCGGTAGGCAGCATCTTTGCAATGAAGACTTAGAGTCTGCCGGTCTGAGACGTAGCCGTCGTGGTGAAATTGGTAGACACGCTATCTTGAGGGGGTAGTGGCGAAAGCTGTGCGAGTTCGAGTCTCGCCGACGGCACCAAAGATATAACTAAGAGCCTGCCCTGCTGATCAGGCTGTGATCGGTGTGGGCATGCCTTTTATGGTAGCCGCACACGATGAACATCGACCAGTATCTTCCCGTTCTTTTGTTCATTCTCGTCGGCATGGGTGTCGGCGTAGTTCCCCTGGTACTGGGGTATGTGCTGGGGCCCAACCGGCCCGACGACGCCAAGAACTCCCCCTACGAATGTGGCTTCGAGGCCTTCGAAGATGCGCGCATGAAATTCGACGTGCGCTACTATCTCGTCGCCATTCTGTTCATCCTGTTTGATTTGGAAATCGCCTTCCTGCTGCCCTGGGCCGTCGCCCTGCGGGACGTGGGGGTGGCTGGTTTCACCGCTGTCCTGATCTTCCTGGCCGTTCTCGTCGTGGGCTTTGCCTACGAGTGGAAAAAGGGCGCCCTGGATTGGGAATAAGCGGCTTCACTAAGGAAACACGATGATCGAAGGCGTGATGAAGGAAGGCTTCATCACCACGAGTTACGACTCCGTGGTGAATTGGGCCAAGACGGGCTCGCTGTGGCCCATGACATTTGGTCTGGCCTGCTGTGCCGTGGAAATGATGCATGCCGCGGCGGCACGCTACGACATTGGCCGTTTCGGCTCGGAAGTCTTCCGTGCCAGCCCCCGCCAGTCGGACCTGATGATCGTGGCCGGCACCCTGTGCAACAAGATGGCTCCGGCCATGCGCAAGGTCTATGACCAGATGTCCGAGCCGCGCTGGGTCATCTCCATGGGCTCCTGTGCCAACGGCGGTGGCTACTACCACTACAGCTATTCCGTGGTTCGCGGCTGCGACCGCATCGTGCCGGTCGACGTCTACGTGCCCGGCTGCCCTCCCACGGCGGAAGCACTGATCTACGGCATCATCCAGCTG
Source organism: Burkholderiaceae bacterium (assembly GCA_031253795.1). Classification (GTDB taxonomy): domain Bacteria; phylum Pseudomonadota; class Gammaproteobacteria; order Burkholderiales; family Burkholderiaceae_C; genus Comamonas. The sequence continues at coordinate 1,620 of JAIRVR010000020.1, read as the reverse complement.
CAGCAGAAGATCCGTCGCACCAATACCATCGCTCGCGTCTAAGAGGGTTGATGATGACTGCTATTGCGATTCACCCCGAGGTTCTTCGGGATGTGGTGGCTGCTGCCTTGGGCGACAAGGCCCGCAGCGTGACCGTGGCCCTGGACGAAGTGACGGTGGAAGTCCCGGCGGCACAGTATTACGAGGCCATGCAGATCCTGCACCAGGCTCCCGACTGCCGATTCGAAGTGCTGGTGGACCTGTGCGGCGTGGACTATTCCACCTATGCCGAAATCGGCCGCGAAGGCCCGCGCTTTGCCGTGGTGTCCCATCTGCTGTCGATCAGCCTGAACCAGCGCCTTCGCGTTCGCGTGTTCTGCGCCGACGACGATTTTCCCCTTGTGGCATCGGTCAGCCCCATCTGGGCCGGTGCCAACTGGTTCGAGCGCGAAGCCTTCGACCTGTTCGGCATCGTTTTCGATGGCCACGACGACCTGCGCCGCATTCTCACGGACTATGGCTTCATCGGCCATCCGTTCCGCAAGGACTTCCCCCTGTCCGGCCATGTGGAAATGCGCTACGACGCCGAGCAAAAGCGCGTGGTGTACCAGCCGGTCACCATCGAGCCCCGCGAAATCACGCCGCGCATCATCCGCGAAGACAACTACGGGGGCCTGCACTGAAGGCGCGCTAGGCGCCTTTTTGATGGACGACCATGGCTGAAATCAAGAACTATTCCCTGAACTTTGGTCCGCAGCACCCGGCAGCGCACGGTGTGCTGCGCCTGGTGCTGGAGCTCGACGGTGAAGTGGTGCAGCGTGCCGACCCGCACATCGGCCTGCTGCACCGCGCGACGGAAAAGCTGGCTGAGAGCAAGACCTATATCCAGTCCCTGCCCTACATGGACCGGCTGGACTATGTGTCCATGATGTGCAACGAGCACGCCTACTGCCTGGCCATCGAGAAGCTGCTGGGCATCGAGGTGCCCATCCGCGCCCAGTACATCCGCGTGATGTACTCCGAAATCACCCGCATCATGAACCATCTGATGTGGCTGGGTTCGAGCGGCAACGACGCGGGCAGCTCCACGACGCTGATCTACACCTTCCGTGAGCGCGAAGACCTCATGGACATGTACGAAGCCGTTTCCGGCGCGCGCATGCATGCGGCCTATTTCCGTCCGGGCGGCGTCTACCGCGACCTGCCTGACACGATGCCGCAATACAAGGCCAGCAAGGTGCGCAATGCGCGTTCCCTGGAGGTCATGAACCGCAACCGCCATGGTTCGCTGCTGGACTTCATCGACGACTTCACGCAGCGCTTCCCCAAGTGTGCCGATGAGTACGAAACCCTGCTCACCGACAACCGCATCTGGAAGCAGCGCAACGTGGACATCGGCGTGGTGACGGCCGAGCGTGCCATGAACCTGGGCCTGACCGGCCCCATGCTGCGCGCCTCCGGCGTGGCCTGGGACATGCGCAAGACGCAGCCCTACGAGGTGTACGACCGCATGGACTTCGATGTGCCCGTGGGCAAGACCGGCGACTGCTACGACCGCTACCTGGTGCGCGTGGCCGAAATGCGCCAGTCCAACCGCATCATCAAGCAGTGCGTGGACTGGCTGCGTGCCAACCCGGGCCC
>JAIRVR010000024.1 GCA_031253795.1 Burkholderiaceae bacterium | reverse complement strand
TTGACGATCCGGACCTTGCCCTCTGCTTCGGTGATCTCCAGTTCCGACACGTTCGATTCGGACACCAGATCAATGAGGGTCTTGAGTTTTCGCAAATCCATGGGAGCTCCAGCGGCTAAAACTAAACAGGGCGCGAATTTACTCCAATTTCGGCCTTCTGCGCGCTTTGACGCATATTTTTCACCAACGTCGCCATGGTATTCAGGGCATTTCCTGAGCTTGCACAGCCTGAGGCCATCCCGTGATCAGCCCTTTTTGCTCCAGGAAGCCAGATCTTCGGTAGTAAGCTCACCTATTTTACGTTGTTGGATGCGACCATCCGCGCCCAGCAGCACCGTGAAGGGCAGGCCTCCCTGCAGATTGCCCAGGCTGCGCGTCAGTCCCAACCCGCCTTCCACGGCCAGGGCCACAGGGAAACGCAGGGGCAGGCGACCCAGAAATCGCTGCACGGCTTCGGGCTTGTCCACCGCCAGGCCTATGACCTGGATGCCGTGCTGGTCTTGCTGGGCCGAGAAGGCGTCGAGCATGGGCAGTTCGCGCACGCAAGGCGGGCACCAGGTGGCCCAGAAATTGACCAGCAACGGCTTGCCGCGCCACCGCTCCAGGGTCAGCGCCGCACCGTCGGGTGCGATGAAGCGCTGCTGCCACAGCTGGGCTTCGGCCTCGGGCAGGACATCGTGGGGCTGAAGCCGCCACCATGCCAGACCACCTCCGGCCAGGGCCGCGATGGCCGCCACACCCAGGGTCAGGCCACGGCGACGGGAAGAAGTGTTTTGCCCTGCATCCACCGAATCAGTCATCACCGGACTCCTGTGCGGCATCGGTCATGCGCTTGCGCAGAGCCTCGGCGCTGCCGCGCTGGCTGTGGCCGCGTGCGTCAGGCTTGAGGGCCCCGCGCAAATCGTCGAGATCGTAGACCAGAAGGTGCACGCCCACGGTCTCGCCCAGCGGCCGGCACAGGGCATGGATGCTCAAGGCCTCCACATTCTGGCCCGTAAAGCCCGTGACCGTGCTGGGTTCGTAATTCACACGTTCGTTGATCAGCCAGATCTCGGCGGACTTGGGATCATCGCAAAACAGCTGCAGATAGATGTCCGACAGCCGTGTCGCCGTGCCACGCCATACGGCGCCGGCGAGATGCGGCCGGAATGGGGACAGCCTGTCCATCCACTGCAGGGCCAGCTCGCGCAGCGCCTGCAGTTCCTGGGGCTGGGTGTCGGCACAGAACAGGGCGATGTACTCGCGCACCGCATCCTCGACCAGGTCATTGCCCGGCAGGGCCGTGCGCGCCGGCAAGCCCAGCTGGCGCAGCGCACGGTGCTTGGCGGGCCCCCATTCCAGCCCCTCCTCGACGACAAGGCGGGCCGCGGTCTGGGCGATTTCGGCTGTGGCTTGGTCCATGGCTTTCCGATCCACTGTCTTACTGGCTTATATATAGAGATATAGAGCGATGTGGCGGCCCCGTCGGACCGACCCGGCCCATTGTGACCCAAGCCCGCGGGCGGGCCACCGAGGACGGTCTTTGGCCTGCGCGCCATCACGATCCGGCAGGGGATTTGGCAACCGTCTGTTTCGCCAGGCCCATGCCTGCTTGAACGCAGGCTCCCGTTTTTGCAGGGCTTGCATGGCAGGCCTGGCGGCAACCGTAGAATGCCCGGCCATGCACATACATATTCTGGGCATCTGCGGCACCTTCATGGGCGGTGTGGCCGCGCTGGCGCGCGAGGCCGGCCACCGCGTCACCGGCTGCGACACGGGTGTGTACCCGCCGATGAGCGACCAGCTGCGTGCCCTGGGCATCGAACTGATCGAAGGCTACGGGGCCGAGCAGACGGGCCTGCGGCCCGACATGTATGTCGTGGGCAATGTGGTCAGCCGGGCGCGCCTGCCCGACGGCAGCCCCAAGTTCCCGCTGATGGAAGCCATCCTGGAAAGTGGGGCACCCTATACCAGCGGCCCCCAGTGGCTGTCCGAGCATGTGCTCCACCACCCCTCCTGCCCGCGCCATGTGCTGGCCGTGGCCGGCACGCACGGCAAGACCACGACCACCTCCATGCTGGCCTGGGTGCTGGAATGCGCGGGACTGGCGCCCGGATTCCTGGTAGGCGGCGTGCCGCTGGACTTCGGCGTCTCTGCCCGGCTGGGCGCGGCACGCCGGCCCGTAGCGGGTAGCGGACCCGCAGGCACCGAGCCCGTCTTCGTGATCGAGGCCGACGAATACGACACGGCCTTCTTCGACAAGCGCAGCAAGTTCGTCCACTACCGCCCGCGCACGGCCGTGCTCAACAACCTCGAGTTCGACCACGCCGACATCTTCGATAACCTGGCCGCCATCGAACGCCAGTTCCATCACCTGGTGCGCACCGTGCCGGCCTCGGGCCGCGTCGTCGTCAACGGCCTGGAAGAAAGCCTGGCACGCGTGCTGCACCAGGGATGCTGGAGCGAGGTGGCCAGCTTCGGGGCCGTGGTCAGCGACTTCAGCGCCGAGGGCGACCCCAGCGCCTTCGACGTGCTGCACCAGGGCCACAAGGTGGCGCGCCTCGAATGGTCGCTGACGGGCGAGCACAACCGGCTCAATGCCCTGGCCGCCATCGCCGCCGCCGCCCACGTGGGCGTGAGCCCGGCCCAGGCCTGCGAGGCACTGTCGCGCTTCCAGAATGTCAAGCGGCGCATGGAATTGCGCGGCACGGCCGGTGGCGTGGCCGTCTATGACGACTTCGCCCACCATCCCACGGCCATCCGCACCACGCTGGACGGCCTGCGCCGCAAGCTGGGCCCCGAGGCTCGGATCCTGGCGGTCTTCGAGCCGCGCAGCAACACCATGAAGCTGGGCACCATGAAATCCCAGCTGCCCTGGGCACTGGAAAGCGCCGACCTGGTCTTTTGCCATACCGCGGGCCTGGACTGGGATGCCGCGCAAGCCCTGCGCCCACTGGGCGTGGGTCCGGGCCAGCGCGCCCAGACCGCGGGCGACATCGACACGCTGATCGCGCAGATCCACGCCGTGGCCCGACCCGGCGACCAGGTGGTGTGCATGAGCAACGGTGGCTTCGGCGGCATACACGCCAGGCTGCTCCAGGCCCTGGCCAGCGCATAAAAAAGCCCGGCCTGGCCGGGCGGTCCGCGGGGAGTGGGGCCACCGGCCACCACGCCCCGCAAGTGGGCTTGCGCCTCAGTAGCTGATGGACATGGCCGGGACGTCGACCCGGATCAGCGGCTTGGACAGCACAGCCTGGGCAGCCACTGCATAGTTGTTGCGCCATTGCTCGTCGTCGAACAGGCCGCTGCGCGAGCGCGCCGCACGCGCCACCACGACCAGCTTGTCGGCGAGCAGCACCTTGCCGCTGGCACGCAGGGGTTCGCAGTCCATGGAGATGAACTGCTGATCCAGCCAATGCCGGCCTTCATCCGAACTCATGGGCGTGAGCCCGCTGGTTTCCGTGCGGTACTCTTTTCCGGCATCCAACACCACAATCACTTCGCTGCGCATGGAACTCCTCTCAATATGACGGGATACGGCCCTGCCCTCGCAGACAGGCCGACGCTCATGCCCCGAGCTTAACCGCAAGCGCCTTTTCCATGCCGCCGTGGAGCTGACATGGCGCAAACCGGTCCCCCTGGCACAGGCACTGACGCCAGCAGGTGTTTGGCATACCCGCCCCAACCGCCCAACAGGGCACACATACAATGTGTCGCCCGATTCTTCACGGACCACGCCGCATGACGACTCCCCAACCGCACCAGGAACTGCTCGATCACTTGCAACAGCTCGAAGACGAGCTGCGCAGGCAGAGCCTCTGGTCGGCGGTGGCTCCCAGCCCCGAGGCCATGGCGTCGACCATGCCCTTCATGTACGACACGCTCAAGCTGCACCAATGGCTGCAGTGGGTGTTCGTGCCCCGGCTGCGCGCCACGGTCGACGCCCGCGGCCAGCTGCCCTGCCAGAGCCATGTGCACCCGCTGGCCGAACATGAATGGAGCCAGCCCGTGGAGTTCGACAAGCGCCAGCTGCTGGTGCTGCTGCTGCGCATCGACGAGACGCTGAACCAGGGCGGGCTGACCCCGTCCGATCCACCGACCCACTGAGCCGCGCTGCGGGGCGCCAGGCGCCCCGCGCATCCAGCATGGCTCAGGCCGCTGCCAGTGCCGAAGCCTGTTCGGACTGTGCCACACGGCGCTGTGCGACCGCGGACGACAGTTCAGCCAGCGTCTGGAGCGAGTCATCCCAGCCCAGGCAGGCATCGGTGATGCTCTGGCCATAGGTCAGGGCCGCCACCTCGTCCTTGCCCGGCGTGAACTTCTGGGCACCGGCCACGAGATGGCCTTCGATCATCACACCGAACACGCTGCGCGAGCCACCGCTGATCTGCCCTGCGATGTCGCGCGCCACGTCCTTCTGGCGCTCGTGCTGCTTGGAGCTGTTGGCATGGCTGCAGTCCACCATCAGCGTGGGCGTCAGGCCGGCCTTCTCCAGGTCTTCGCAGGCGGCAGCCACGCTGGCCGCATCGTAGTTGGGCGTCTTGCCGCCACGCAGGATCACATGGCAATCCTGGTTGCCGGCCGTGTTCACGATGGCGACCTGTCCGTTCTTGTGCACGGACAGGAAGTGGTGGCCGCGGCTGGCGGACTGGATGGCGTCCGTGGCGATGCGTATGTTGCCGTCCGTGCCATTCTTGAATCCGATGGGCGCAGAAATGCCCGAGGCCAGTTCGCGGTGCACCTGGCTTTCCGTGGTTCGCGCGCCGATGGCCCCCCAGCTGATGAGGTCGGCAATGTACTGGGGCGAGATCACGTCCAGGAATTCGCTGGCGGCAGGCACACCCAGGCGGTTGATGTCGATCAGCAACTGGCGCGCGATGCGCAGGCCCTCGTCGATGCGGTAGCTCTGGTCCAGATAGGGATCGTTGATCAGGCCCTTCCAGCCCACCGTGGTGCGCGGCTTCTCGAAGTACACGCGCATCACGATTTCCAGCGTGTCCTTGTACTGCTCACGCACCGGCGCCAGACGGCGTGCGTACTCGATGGCCGCGGCGGGATCGTGAATGGAGCAGGGACCGACGATGACCAGAAGGCGATCATCCTCGCCGTTCATGATGCGGTGGATGGTGCTGCGCGTGTCGCCGATCAGGCTTTCGACGGCCGTGCCGCGGATGGGGAAGAAGCGAATGAGGTGCTCGGGAGGGGGCAACACGGTGATGTCCTTGATACGTGCGTCGTCGGTCTGGCCAGTCTTTTGGGAACCGCCGCGATACCAGGAATCGGCGAGGGAAGCGTGATGAGCAGTCATTGCTTGCTTTCGTGAGGAAAGTGGATCTTGGAAAACGGAACGGAAAAGTCGGGGTGAAAAAAAACCGCCGGGCTTTGCAGCTTCGGCGGTTTTCTGGGAGGTATGTGTTCGGGGTGCGCGCGCTTACCTCTCTTCCGCCGGGGAGGAGAACCAAAAGTAAAAGTAAAAGGAGGCACGGGCTTGCATGTCGTCCAATGTAGCACAGACATTTTTCGCAGCGCAACATGGGCCCTGTGCCAGCAGACGGCACATGGGGCCTGCGTCAGAGAGGGAGCAACCCATCCCACATCTCTGAAATACTGCGTATTCAATCAATTAACGCAAAAAACCTGCATATCGATAAATATTTCATTCGACACATGGAGTTTTCCTGCAGACACACACAGGCTCATGCAGCATGTGTGCAAAAAGGGGAAACTCCCCGCGCCAGCCACCCTATGCCCGCACCGTGGTCAGGGAATGGACTCAGCGTCCCCGGCCCAGGCAGGCAACGATGCGGCGCCACAGTCCACGCAGGCCCCGGGCAGCGGGCTTGCCCGATACCAGGGCGAGGGCCTGGTCCGCGACGGGGTCGGCCACGCGCACGGATTCCGCGAACATATCGATCAGCAGCGAGGCATTGCCCAGCAGCCGCCAACCCAGCAGCTCGCAATGCCGAAAGCGCTCGAGCTCCGGCGTTTCGCCGACCAGCACCGCCTGCTGCCAGGCCCGTACCGCTTCACGGAAGCTTCGCAACAGGCTCTGGTAGGCAGGAAACTCGTACAGACTCAACCACCCCGGGGCCAGCGTGGTGAGGAAATGCTGGTGCTCCAGCACAGCCAGGTCCAGCTGCTGGACAGCATCCTCGATGGCCGGGCGGGCACTGGCGGCACAGCGTATGCGCACGGCCTCCTCCAGCGCCGTGGACAGCAGCAGCAATTGCCGCTGCATGGGCAGCAGGTCGCCTTCGAGCAGCTCCTGCCGCCAAAAGCGGCTGAGCTTGGATTCACTGCTCCAGGTGCGCCAGTTCGCGGGCTGGCTGCGCAGGACCTGGGCCGAGGTGGGCAACCCCGGCAGCGATGGGATGGGAAGCTGGGTCATGGAATATTCGCCAGTCGGTCTTCATGCGGCCTGGCCGCGGTGCGTGACACCGGGGCGGCGCGCACGCGCGGGGCGGGTCGGACCTCGCGGACCGACGGCACCCGCAGGCCTCAGGCCGTGCCGCCCACGGTCAGGCCGTCGATGCGCAGCGTGGGCTGGCCCACACCCACGGGCACGCTCTGGCCCTCCTTGCCGCAGGTGCCCACGCCGCTGTCCAGGCGCATGTCGTTGCCGATCATGGTGATGTGCTTGAGCGACTCGGGGCCGCTGCCCACGATGGTCGCACCCTTGACCGGGTACAGGATCTTGCCGTTTTCGACCCAGTAGGCCTCGCTGGCCGAGAACACGAACTTGCCGCTGGTGATGTCCACCTGGCCACCGCCGAAATTGGTGGCGTACAGGCCTTTCTTGATCGAGGCGACGATTTCCTGCGGATCCTTGTCGCCACCGAGCATGTAGGTATTGGTCATGCGCGGCATGGGAATGTGGGCATAGCTCTCGCGGCGGCCGTTGCCCGTGGGCTTGACACCCATGAGGCGGGCATTCATCGCGTCCTGGATGTAGCCCTTGAGGATGCCGTCCTCGATCAGCACATTGCTCTGGCTGGCACAGCCCTCATCATCGACATTGAGCGAGCCACGGCGGTCGGCCAGCGTGCCGTCGTCGAGCACGGTCACACCCTTGGCCGCCACGCGCTGGCCGATGCGGCCGCTGAAGGCGCTGGCGCCCTTGCGGTTGAAATCACCCTCCAGGCCATGGCCCACGGCCTCGTGCAGCAGCACGCCGGGCCAGCCCGGACCCAGGACCACGGTCATTTGACCAGCGGGGGCGGGACGGGACTCCAGATTGGTCAGTGCGGCGCTGACGGCCTCATCCACATACTGGGCGATCTGCTCCTCGCTGAAATAGGCCAGGCCGAAACGGCCACCGCCGCCGGCCGAACCCATTTCACGCCGGCCCTTTTGCTCGGCAATCACGGTGACCGACAGGCGCACCAGGGGGCGCACGTCGGCCGCCAGCGTACCGTCGGCGCGGGCCACCAGCACCACGTCGTATTCGCTGGCCAGGCCAGCCATGACCTGCACCACGCGCGGGTCCTTGGCGCGGGCCAGGGTCTCCACCTTGCCCAGCAGCTCGACCTTGGCCGTGCTGTCCAGAGTGCTGATGGGATCGAGCCCAGGGTAGAGCGAACGGCTCTGGGCAATCTTGGGCGTGCCGGCACGCACGCGCTTGCTCTGCGCCACACCCGAGATGGCGCGCACGGTGCGCGCGGCATCCAGCAGCGAGGCCTCGGAAATATCATCCGAATAGGCGAATGCCGTTTTTTCGCCGCTGACCGCACGCACGCCCACGCCCTGGTCAATGCTGAAGCTGCCGGTCTTGACGATGCCTTCCTCCAGGCTCCAGCCCTCGGCACGCGTGTACTGGAAGTACAGGTCGGCGTCGTCCACCTGGTGGCTGCGGATCTCGGCCAGAGCCTTTGCAAGATGGGATTCGTCGAGGCCGAAGGGCTCGAGCAGCAGCTGGCGCGCCGTGGCCAGACGTTCGATGGTGGGTTCGCGGGAGATCATGCGCCCATTGTAGAGAGCCGGCCATGTCCATGCCACGTCCATGATGGGCTGCGCACGCCCGGCAGCCCGCAAAAAAAACGGAATGCCGCCCCACCAGGCTGGGCGGCATTCCGGGGCCAGGTTTGCCTGCAGCGGCCTCGAGGCCGTGCTTGTCTTATGGCCCGGTTTTTAACCGCAGTGCCGCCACATGGCAAGAGAGACATCCCCGCCAGGGGCTATCAAATACCAGAGCATGCAACGGCGGCATGTTGAGGGCTTCCACCCGAATTTCATGGAAAAAGCCCAGAAATCGAACACGCAATGCTCATATTTTTTGACATTTGACCCGCTACAGCGGCCCCCCGCCCTCACCCGGCAACTGGCGCTGGGCCCGCGCCACCGACATCAGAACGCCCAGGGCCAGGCCCAGGGTCACCATGGCCGTGCCACCATAGCTGATGAAGGGCAAGGGCACGCCGACCACGGGAAGAATGCCGCTGACCATGCCCATGTTCACGAAGGCATAGGTGAAAAAGATCATGGCCACGGCCGCGGCCATGAGACGGGCAAACAGCGAACTCGCCTGGATGGCGATGGCCAGCCCCCGCCAGACCAGGAACAGGAAGGAGATGATGATGAACAGGTTGCCCAGCAGGCCGAACTCCTCGGAATAGGCTGCGAAGATGAAGTCGGTGGTGCGCTCAGGGATGAATTCCAGGTGGGTCTGGGTGCCGGCCATGAAACCCTTGCCCCACACGCCGCCAGAACCGATGGCGATCATCCCCTGGATGATGTGAAAGCCCTTGCCCAGCGGATCGCGCGTGGGGTCGAGCAGGGTGCAGACCCGGGTCTGCTGGTATTCGTGCAGCACGGGCCAGCGCACGCCATCGGCGCACAGCTGGGGTTCATACCAGACGATGAGGGTGATGCCGATCACGCCCAGCAGCACGGGAGGCACGATGAGCTTCCAGGGCAGGCCCGCGAAGAAGATCACCGACAGGCCTGCGGCCATCACCAGCAGCGAAGTGCCCAGGTCGGGCTGCTTCATGATCAGGCCCACGGGCAGCATGAGCAAGCCCATGGCAATGACGAAGTCCGTGCCGCGCAACTGGCCTTCACGGCGCTGGAACCACCAGGCCAGCATCAGCGGCGTGGCGATCTTGAGCAGCTCGCTGGGCTGTATGACCACGCCCACGTTGACCCAGCGCTGGGCCCCCTTCTTGGTGATGCCGAACAAGGCCACGGCCACCAGCAGGGCCACGCCCAGCCCGTAAAGCGGAACGGCCACCTTCATGAGCTGCTGGGGCGGGACCTGGGCCACGACGAACAAAATGGTGGCCGCAATCATCATGTTGCGGGCATGGTCCATGAAGCGCGTGCCATGGTCAAAGCCCGAGGAATACATGGCCACCAGGCCAGCCGAAGCCAGCATGGCCACGAACAGCAGCAGCCAGAAGTCAAAGCCACGCAGCAGCGGAGCGATGCGTTGCCACAGCGAGGGCTTGTCGAATTCGGTCACGGACATGGGCCGACATTATCCTGTGGCACATGCGGCCGAGCCGGCCGCAGGGTTGAGCCCCCCGGCCCGGACCCACGGCCCGGGCCATCGGCCCGGGCCTTTCCCCGGTGGGCAACCGGTGCGCCAGCAGCCACAATCGAAGCCACTGCCCCGGACCTCATCGGCCCGGACCCGATGCACCGACCAGGAGAGCGCCGCCATGACCACGACCCATTTGCTGTACCTGCACGGCTTTCGCTCCTCCCCCCAGTCCGCCAAGGCCAGGCGCATGGCCGAGCATGTGGCCACGCGCCATCCCCATGTGCGCTGGTGGTGTCCCCAGCTGCCGCCTTCGCCACGTGAGGCGGCAGCGCTGATCGCCGACGGCATCGCCAGCTGGCCACGCGAAACCATGGCCGTCATCGGCTCCTCGCTGGGCGGCTACTACGCAAGCTGGGTGGCCCAGCTGGCACGCTGCCGCAGCGTGCTGATCAATCCCGCCGTCAATCCCGCGCGCGACCTGGAGAAATACATAGGCGAGCAAACGGCCTGGCACGATCCCGGGGAGCGCTTTTTCTTCCGGCGCGAGTACATCGAGGAGCTGCGCATGCTGGACACGCGCAGCATGACACCGGCCGCCCCCGAGATGCTGCTGGCCGCCGAAGGCGACGAGGTCCTGGACTGGCGCGAAATGAGCGCCCGCTATCCGCACGCGCTGCAGATCGTGCAGGAAGGCGGCGACCATGCCCTCAGCAACTTCGAGGAATACCTGCCCCAGCTGGATGAATTCCTGAACCTGGCCTGACACCGCAGCGGCCTGTGGGGGAAACTGTGGCAGGCCACCCCGGCTCGGCGGCTGTCACGCACAGCGTGGGAGAATGTCGGGCTATGCACGCATTGTTTGAAGAAGCCGGCAAATTCCTCGCCGGCCGCATCCTCTCCGAAGCCGACACCTCCGCCCAGGTGGAGCTGGACTCGGGCAAACGGGTCAAGGTCAAGGCCGCCAATATCCTGCTCAAGTTCGACAAGCCGGCGCCGTCCGAGCTGATGGCCCAGGCCCAGACCCAGGCCGCCGAAATCGACCTGGATCTGGCCTGGGAATTCGCACCCGAGGAAGAATTCGGCTTCGCCGACCTTGCGCGCGACTACTTCTCGGACAAAGCCAGCCTGGCCCAGCAGGCCGGTGCCCTGTTCCGGCTGTACGAGGCGCCACATTACTTCCGCCGCGCGGGCAAGGGCCGCTTCAAGAAGGCCCCGGCAGACATCCTGCAGCAGGCCCTGGCCGGCATCGAAAAGAAAAAGCAGATCCAGGCACAGATCACGGCCTGGGCCGAGCAGTTGGGCGCGGGCGAATGCCCTGCCGCCATCCGCGAGCAGCTCTACAAGATCCTGTTCCGGCCCGACAAGAACGCGGCCGAGTACAAGGCCGTGGTCGAGGCCAGCCGGGCCACGCGCCTGGCTCCGCTGGAGCTGCTGCACCGTGCGGGCGCCATCGACTCGGCCTATGAGTTCCACTGGAAACGCTTTCTCTTCGACCATTTCCCCAAGGGAACGCAGTTCCCGGCCCTGGAGGCTCCCCAGCCGCCGGCCGACCTGCCCCTGGCCGAAGTCCAGGCCTTTTCCATCGACGACTCGGCCACCACGGAAATCGACGATGCGCTGTCGGTTCGCGGCCTGGGCACGGGCAGCGTCACCGTGGGCATCCACATCGCCGCGCCGGGCCTGGCCCTGGTGCCCGGCACACCGCTGGACCAGTTGGGCCGCTCGCGCCTGTCCACCGTCTACATGCCGGGCTACAAGATCACCATGCTGCCCGACGAGGTGGTCAAGATCTACACCCTGGACGAAGGCCGCGCCAATCCCGCCGTGTCGCTGTACGTGACCATCGACGAGGCCACGCTGGAGACCACGGCCAGCGAAACGCGCCTGGAGCGCGTGCCCGTGCAGGTCAACTTCCGCCATGACAAGCTGGACCATATCGTCACCGAGCAGTGGCTGGCCGACCCCGGCCTCGAAGTCGAGGGTACGCCCGAAGTCCTGCAGGGCAAGCGTGCCGAGCTGACCTTCCTGCAGCGCTGGGCCAGGCACCTGAAGGCCGGGCGCGAGCTGGTGCGCGGCAAACCCGAGAACTTCAACCGCCCCGACTACAACTTCCGCCTGGTCGGCAACGCCGGCGCCGAGCCCACGGGCCGCGAACAGGTGGAGATCTCGGTGCGCAAGCGCGGCGCGCCGCTGGACCTGATCGTGGCCGAGGCCGCCATCGTTGCCAACAGTACCTGGGGTGGCTGGCTGGCCGAGCTCGGCGTGCCCGGCATCTACCGCAGCCAGGCCAGCCTGGCGCCCGGCATCAAGGTCCGCATGTCCACCAAGGCCCTGCCCCATGCCGGCATCGGCGTGAAAAGCTATGCCTGGGCCACTTCACCGCTGCGCCGCTATGTGGACCTGGTCAACCAGTGGCAGATCATTGCCTGCGCCCGCCATGGCAAGACCGCGGCCCTGGCGGCACCCTTCAAGCCCAAGGATGCCGAACTGTTCGGCATCATCAGCAGCTTCGACGGCGCCTACAGCGCCTACAACGGCTACCAGGCCGGCATGGAGCGCTTCTGGACGCTCAAGTACCTGCAGCAGCACGCCATGACCGAGCTGACGGCCACCGTCATCAAGGAAGGCATGGGCGGCGGCCTGCTGGTGCGTGCCGACGACCTGCCCCTGGTCTTCCCCGTGCTGGGCGTGACCGGACTGCCGCGCGGCGCCCACGTGCGCGTGCGCCTGGGCGAGATCGACGAGATCGCGCTCGATGTCTCGGGCACGCTGATCGAGCGCCTGGACAGCGATGCCGCTGCCCAGGAAGCCGAAGACGGCGCCGAGGACGATGACGAGGCCGTGGCAGGCCCCATCGCCATCGCCGTGGACATGAACGAAGCCCCGGCCCCGTCCGACCCTTCCCAGCCCTGATCCTGCCGCCGTGAAACTGCCTACCGCCCTCCGTTCCATGAGCACGCTGCAGCTGGCACTGGGCGTGTCCGTCGCAGTGCATGTCGGCCTGCTGTCCTTTCGCTTCGTGGACCCGGAGCGCTTCGACCGCGTGTTCCAGGACACGCCGCTGGAAGTGATCCTGGTCAATGCGCGCACCAACGAACAGCCCGACAAGGCACAGGCCATCGCCCAGGCCTCGCTGGCGGGCGGTGGCGAAGCGGACAAGGGCCGGGCCACCAGTCCCATGCCGTATTCGGCGCTGACGGCCGTGGGTGAGGATTTCGAGGAGCGCCAGCGCCAGATCGATGCCATGCAGGAGCAACAGGCCGTGCTGTTGACCCAGCTGCGCAGGCAGATCGCGGCCCTGCCACCGCTGGACCCGCGCGAGACGGCGCGCCAGGCCCAGGAAAAGGATGCGCAGCAGGAAAAACGCCAGCAGCTGGTCAAGCTGCTGGCCGAGATCGAAAAGCGCATCAACGAAGAAAACGCCCGCCCCAAAAAGCGCTACATCAGCCCCGCCACGCGCGAAGCCGTCTATGCCGTCTACTACGACGGCCTGCGCCGCCAGGTCGAGGACAAGGGCACGGAAAACTTCCCCGAGCAGGGCGGCAAGAAGCTCTATGGCGAGCTGGTCATGATCCTCACCGTCAACCATGACGGCCGCGTGCTGGCCACCGAAATCGTGCAGGGTTCGGGCAACCGCCTGCTGGACACGCGTGCCGAGGCCATTGCGCGCGCCGCCGGGCCGTTCGGACATTTCGGCCCCGCCATGCGCGCCAAGGCCGACCAGATCGCCGTGGTTTCACGCTTCAAGTTCACGCGCGAACAGACCCTGCAGACCAGCGTCCAATAACACCCGACCGAGATTGCCGAGATGAACAGCCCCACCCAGCGGCCCGACCGTTACTGCGTCATGGGCCACCCCGTCGAGCACAGCCGCTCGCCATGGATCCATGCGCGCTTTGCCGAGCTCACCGGACAGACCCTGGCCTATGACCGGCAACTGGTGGCGCTCGACGGCTTTGCCGATGCCTTGCGCGGCTTCGCTGCTGCAGGCGGGCTTGGCTGCAATGTCACCGTGCCCTTCAAGCTGGAAGCGGCCGAACTGGCCACCACGGCCAGCGAACGCGTGCAGCTGGCCGGTGCGGCCAATACCCTGGTCTTCACGGCGACCGGAATCCACGCCGACAACACCGACGGCCTGGGCCTGGTGGCCGACATCGTGCGCAATGCGGGCGTGGCCCTGGCCGGGCGCGACCTGCTGCTGCTCGGCGCAGGCGGCGCGGCCGCTGGCGCGCTGGGCACGCTGATTGCCCAGGGCCCGCGCCACATCGCCGTCGTCAACCGCACCTTCGAACGTGCCCAGGCACTGGTGCAACGCCATGCGGCCATTGCCGCGCAGCATGGCGTGCAGCTGCATGCCCGGGAACAACAGTCCGTGGACGCCGACTTCGACGTGGTCATCAATGCCACGGCCAGCAGCCTGGCGGGCGCCGAGGTCCCTGTGCCGGCCAGCGTGCTGCGCCGCGGCAGCCTGGCCTACGACATGATGTACGGCCCTGCGGCCCGGGGTTTTCTGCAGTGGGCCGAACACCATGGCGCCCGGTCCCGCGACGGGCTGGGCATGCTGGTGGAGCAGGCCGCCGAATCCTTTGCCCTGTGGCGCGGCGTGCGGCCACCTTCGGCCCAGGTGCTGGAAGAACTGCGCGCCCACATCGCCCGCGGTGGCTGACATGCCCGCCTCGTCCGGGCCGCTGCCCTCCCTCCCCCTCTCCGTTCCGAGATGAAAGCCCTTGCGCGCGCCCTGGTGCTGGTGCTGTGCGCAGGCCTGCTGCTGCAGCTGTTCTTCGTGCTGCGCATCGCGCTGATGGTGGTGGTGGCGCCCGAGTCCACGGCCTTCCAGCGTTCGGAGGCCTGGCAGCTGCTGCGCGGCTCCCAGGGCCTGCGATGGAGCCAGCAATGGGTGGACTACGGCGAGATCTCGTCCACGCTCAAGCACGCCGTCATCGCCTCGGAGGACGACGGATTCACCAGCCACCGTGGCGTGGAATGGGAGGCGGTGGAAAAGGCCTGGCAACGCAATCAGAAGGCCGAAGCACGGGCACAGAAGGCCGATGACGGGCGGCCGGCCAAGATCTATGGTGGATCCACCATCACCCAGCAACTGGCCAAGAACCTGCTGCTGTCAGGCGAGCGCAGCCTGCTGCGCAAGGGCCAGGAGCTGGTGCTGACCCAGCTGCTGGAGCTGATGCTGAGCAAGCGGCGCATTCTGGAAATCTATCTGAACAGCGTGGAATGGGGCCAGGGCGTGTTCGGTGCCGAAGCCGCGGCGCGCCACTACTTCCGCAAGAGCGCCTCCCAGCTCAGCGCGGCCGAGGCCGCGCGCCTGGCCGTGATGCTGCCCCAGCCCAAACGTTTCGAGAAGCTGCCCCACTCGGGCTATCTGATGCAGCGCACACGCGTGGTCATGCAGCGAATGCCCAGCGCCGTGATCCCCTGACCGGCTACAGTCACGGCATGCGCATTCTTGGAATCGACCCCGGGTTGCAGACCACGGGATTCGGCGTGATCGACGTCGACGGACACCGCCTGGCCTATGTGGCCAGCGGCACCATACGCACCACGGGCATGGCCCTGGGCGACCTGCCCGGGCGGCTCAAGCTGCTGTTCGACGGCATCTCGGAAGTCGCCAGCCGCTACCAGCCCGACAGCTCGGCCGTGGAAATCGTCTTCGTCAACGTCAATCCCCAATCCACGCTGCTGCTGGGCCAGGCGCGCGGCGCAGCGCTCACGGCCCTGGTCAACGCCGGCCTCCCCGTGGCCGAGTACACGGCGCTGCAGATGAAAAAGGCCATGACCGGCCATGGTCGCGCGGCCAAGAGCCAGATCCAGGAGATGGTGCGCCGCCTACTGCAGCTGCCGGGACTGCCCGGCACCGACGCAGCCGACGCCCTGGGCCTGGCCATCACCCATGCCCATGCAGGCGCAGCCATGTCGAAGATGTCCGAGGTCACGCAGCTGCAGCGCCGCCAGCATGCCGTCTACAAGGGGGGAAGGGTCTACTAGGCCCCTGCCTCGCGACGAGACAGAGCCGGACCAGGATCTTGCTTGGAGCCTCTCGCCTGAGGGCGCCACCTGCAAGCGCCATGGTCTCGCTCGCTGGCGGCTCGACAAGCGTCGGGTACGCGGCCCCTTTGGCAACCGCGTTGAATGAGGTGCCAGAGAGGCGCCCTCAGACGATGCGGCCGAAAAGCAGCACGGCGAAGAAGATAACGCCGGCAATCACCGTCCATTTGAAGATGATGAAGCCCCAGCGCTTGTAGTGGGCCCGGCCCGTGCCCAGGTAGAAGGCAAAGCTCACGGCCGAGGCCAGCAGCAGCAGGGTGGCCAGCCAGCGGAAGATCAGCATGGGCAGGCCCGCCCTACCAGGCCCGGGCGGGCTGTGCAAAGCCCTTGGGCGCCTGGCGCTCGCTGTCGAAGCTGACCACTTCCCAGGCGTCGGGCTGGGCCAGCAGGGCGCGCAGCAGCTGGTTGTTCATGCCATGGCCGGAGCGGAAGGCGCTGTAGGCCGCCAGCAGCGGTTTGCCGATGAGGTAGAGGTCACCGATGGCGTCGAGGATCTTGTGCTTCGCGAATTCGTCGTCGTAGCGCAGGCCATCGCTGTTGAGCACCTTGTAGTCATCCATGACGATGGCGTTGTCCATGCCGCCACCCAGGGCCAGGCCATGGCTGCGCAGCATTTCCACATCCTTGGTGAAGCCGAAGGTCCGCGCACGGGCGATGTCGCGCGTATAGCTGCCCTCGCCCATATCGAACTCCACGCACTGGCCCGTGGAGTCCACGGCCGGATGGGCGAAGTCGATCTCGAAGCGCAGCTTGAAGCCATGGAAGGGATCGAAGCGCGCCCATTTGAGGTTCTGGCCTTCGCCCTCACGCACTTCGACGGGGCGGATGACGCGGATGAAGCGCTTGGGCGCCTTTTGCAGCTCGATGCCCGCGCTTTGCAGCAGGAACACGAAGGAAGCGGAGGAACCGTCGAGGATGGGTACTTCCTCGGCCGTGATGTCGATGTAGAGATTGTCCAGGCCCAGGCCTGCGATGGCCGACATCAGGTGCTCCACGGTATGCACCTTGGCACCGCCCGTGCCGATGGTGGATGCCATGCGCGTGTCGGTCACGGCCTGCGCCGAAATCGGGATGTCCACAGGCTCCGGCAGATCCACGCGACGGAACACGATACCGGTGTCGGGCTGCGCCGGGCGCAGCGTCAGTTCCACGCGCTGGCCGCTGTGCAGGCCCACGCCCACGGCACGGGTAATCGTCTTGATGGTTCTTTGTTGGAGCATGTCGCAATTTTAAATGCGAGCGCCGTGCGCAGGGCATGGCCCTGGCACGGTCTTCGCTATCACGGCGATGCAGCAGCCGTATCGGCCGCCGCTCAGTCAGCCTGCTTGCGCAGGAAGGCCGGGATTTCCAGATCGTCCATGCCACCGGAAGCCAGGGCATCGACGCGGGCCGCGGCCTGCGTGCGGTTGGTCCGCCAGACGCTGGGCACCGACATGTTGTTGCCGTAGTCGGCACCACCCGCCGCGCCACCCACCAGGCCACCGGCTGCCGTGGCGGCGCCCATGGCGGCCGTCGGCAGTTGGTAGCTCAGGTTGTCGGTGCCGGTGCGCAGGCCACCCTGCACCACCTGCATGTTCTGGCGGCGTGCATTGGGACGCGACAGGCCCGTGGCCACCACGGTGACGCGGATTTCGTCGCCCAGGGTGTCGTCGTAGGCCGCGCCGTAGATCACATGCGCGTCGGGCGAGGCATAGGCATTGATGGTGCTCATGGCCAGGCGCGACTCGGACAGCTTGAGGCTGCCCTTGGCGGCCGTGACCAGCACCAGAACGCCCTTGGCGCCCGACAGGTCGATGCCTTCCAGCAGCGGGCAGGCCACGGCCTGCTCGGCAGCAATGCGCGCGCGGTCGGGGCCGGCGGCCTTGGCCGTGCCCATCATGGCCTTGCCAGGCTCGCCCATGACGGTGCGCACGTCTTCGAAGTCGACGTTCACATGGCCGTACTCGTTGATGATTTCGGCAATGCCGCCCACGGCGTTCTTGAGCACGTCATTGGCATGGGCAAAGGCCTCGTCCTGCGAGATGTCGTCACCCAGCACGTCCAGCAGCTTTTCGTTGAGCACCACGATCAGCGAGTCCACATTGGCCTCGAGTTCGTTGAGGCCGCTGTCGGCATTGGCCATGCGGCGGCCGCCTTCCCACTCGAAAGGCTTGGTGACCACGCCCACGGTAAGAATGCCCATCTCCTTGGCCACGCGCGCGATCACGGGCGCAGCGCCCGTGCCCGTGCCACCACCCATGCCGGCCGTGATGAACAGCATGTGCGCGCCCTCGATGGCCGTGCGGATGTCATCTTCGGCGGCCTGGGCCGCCTCGCGGCCCTTGTCGGGCTTGCTGCCCGCGCCCAGACCGCTGCCACCCAGCTGGATGGTGCGATGGGCGCTGCTGCGCAGCAGGGCCTGCGCATCGGTGTTGGCGCAGACGAATTCCACGCCCTGCACGTTGCGCGCAATCATGTGCTCCACGGCGTTGCCGCCGCCGCCGCCCACGCCGATCACCTTGATCTGCGTGCCCTGGTTGAATTCCTCAACTTCGATCATGTCGATAGGCATGTTGATTCTCCTGTTGCTCTGTAAGTGGTCACCACCGTTTGGGGAAAGTTCTGTCTTCTGTCCGGTATTCGGAAGCCGGTGGGCGGGCCGGTAATGCGCAGTCGATGAAAGCACATATCAAAAGTTCCCCACGATGAAGTCTTTGAAACGGCCAAAAGCGGTCTTCA
>JAIRVR010000072.1 GCA_031253795.1 Burkholderiaceae bacterium | reverse complement strand
AGAGCCAGCCACGAAGCCAGGCGCTTGGCGGTGTCGCGCGACAGGATGGTGTCGCCGTAGCCGTTTTCGATCGAGCCGATGGCGACCGACACAAAGTCGCCCACCTGGACTTCGATTTCACCCTGGTCGTTCTTGAATTCGTCGATCGGCACGTAGGCTTCCGACTTCAGGCCAGCGTTCACGACCACGAAGTTGTGCTCAACGCGCACGACTTCAGCCGTGATGACCTCGCCAGGACGCATTTCGGTGCGTTGCAGCGATTCTTCAAACAGGGAGGCAAAAGATTCAGACATGTATTTCCTTGCCCGCATGCAGGTTTCCGTTGGCACCATTGCCAAGCGTTTCTAGGACTGCCTGCGGAGGTTTGTGGGTTCAACCACGGGTTAAGAGCCAATAAACCTCGGGCCGTACAGGGGCTGTGCCACCATGCCTGGGCCCGGAGGGCGGGTGCCGGATTTCCGCTGCGGCTGAAGTCAGCCGCGGCCGAAAGGCCGGCGTTCCTGCCACCAGGCCAGCACCTGCGCCGCCACCTCTTCGATGGAAAGCGCCGAGCTGTCCAGCAGCAAGGAGTCCTGGGCAGGCTTGAGGGGCGCCACGCTGCGGTTCATATCGCGCGCATCGCGTGCCTCAAGGTCTGCCCGAAGGGCATCTATGTTAGCTGCAATTCCTTTGGAAATCAACTGCTTATGCCGGCGCTCGGCGCGGCAGGCTGCGGAGGCCGATAAATAGACCTTCAGGGGAGCGTGGGGAAAGATCACCGTTCCCATGTCGCGCCCGTCGGCCACCAGGCCCGGCAACTGCTGGAAGGACAGCTGCAGGTCCATCAGTGCCTCACGCACGGCAGGCAGGGCGGATACGCGCGAGGCGTTCATGCCCGACTCTTCGCTGCGCAGGGCGAGGGTGACGTCCTCATTGCCCAGCCAGATGCGCTGCTCGGCATCGAAGCGCACGGGCAGCTCGCGCGCCAATGCCGCTATCTGCGCGGAATGGGCTTCGTCCAGTTCCATGCCGGCGCGCGAGGCGGCCAGTCCCGTGAGGCGGTACAGCGCGCCCGAGTCCAGCAGGTGGTATCCCAGGGCCTGGGCCACTTCGGCGGCGATGGTGCCCTTGCCCGAGGCCGTGGGGCCGTCGATGCAGATCACGGGGATGTGCTCGCGGGCCGTGGCGCAGACCGAGAACAGGGCCTCGAAGTAGTCGGGAAAGGTCTTGGCCACGCACTTGGGGTCTTCGATGCGCACGGGCAGGCCGGCCGGATTGAAGGCCGCCAGTGAGAAGCACATGGCCACGCGGTGGTCGTCATAGGTATGGATGCTGGCCGCGTGCCAGTCGGCTCCGGTGGCCGGTGGGGTGATGCGGATGTAGTCCGCGCCTTCCTCGACCACGGCACCCAGCTTGCGCAGCTCCAGGGTCATGGCCGCGATGCGGTCGGTTTCCTTGACGCGCCAGCTGGCGATGTTGCTCAGCGTGGTCGTGCCGTCGGCGTACAGGGCCATGGTGGCCAGGGTCATGGCCGCATCGGGAATGTGGTTGCAGTCCAGGCTGATGGCCTTGAGCGGCCAGGCGCCGCGGCGTATGCGCAGCCAGTTGGGGCCGCCTTCCACCTCGGCGCCCATGGCGCGCGCGGCCTCGATGAAGCGGATGTCGCCCTGGATGGAGTCCTGGCCCACGCCAAGGATGCGCACGCCCTCGGCGCTGTCCGCGGCGATGGCGCCCAGCGCGATGAAGTAGCTGGCCGAAGAGGCATCGGCCTCCACGTGGATTTCGCCCGGCGAGCGGTAGTGGCTGCCCGCGGGGATGGTAAAGCGCTGCCAGTCTTCGTTGTGCACGGCGATGCCGAAGCGGGCCAGCAGTTCCAGCGTGATGTGGATGTAGGGCTTGGAAATCAGCTCGCCCACGACCTCGATGCGGATATCGCGCGTGGCGGCCAGCAGGGGCAAGGCCATGAGCAGCGAGGTCAGGAACTGGCTGGATACATCGCCGCGCACCTGGATGGGCTGGTCCTGCAGCGCCGAGAAATCGGGCGGCTGGATATGCAATGGCGGAAAGCCGGGGTTGCCCAGGTAGTCGATGCGGCAGCCGAGCTGGCGCAGCGCATCGACCAGGTCGCCGATGGGGCGCTCGTGCATGCGCGGCACGCCGCTGAGCTGGAAGTCGCCGCCGAGCACGGACAGGGCCGCGGTCAGCGGGCGCATGGCCGTGCCGGCATTGCCCATGAACAGCCGGGCGCTGGCACCCGCGGGCAGGCGGCCGGACAGGCCGGTGATGCGCACGGGCTGGCCCGGCACGATGGCGGCAGGCTCGACGGCACAGCCCAGCTGCTGCAGGGCCTGGAGCATGACGCGGGTGTCGTCCGAGTCCAGCAGGTCGTGGACCACGGTCGTGCCCTGGCTCAGTGCCGCCAGCAGCAGCACGCGGTTCGAAATGCTTTTGGAGCCCGGCAGGCTCACCGTGCCCTGGGCCTGGGCGAGTGCGGGAAGGTCGAGAAAAGTGGTGCTGTACATGGCGGTTCGGTGCAAACAGGCGGGTGGCGGTGCGCACTCGGCGAGCGCGCGCCGCCAGGCGCGGGCGATCAGCGGCGCGGCGCGCCCAGGCGCCAGTGGGCGCGTGCGGCGCTGGCCAGCGTCAGCCGGTCTTCCAGGGCCTGGCCGTCACCGGCCTGGATCAGGGATTCGAGCTGCTGCAGGGCCGTCTGGAACTGTCGCGACTGTGCCAGAACCTGCTCGCTATTGGCCAGCAGCACGTCGCGCCACATCTTGGGGTCGCTGGCGGCGATGCGCGTGAAGTCGCGAAAGCCGGGGCCGGCCAGGGACAGCACCTCGTCGGCGCCGGGCTGGGACAGCACGCTTTGCATCATGGCGAAGGCCAGCAGATGGGGCAGGTGGCTGACGGTGGCAAACGTGCTGTCATGCGCCTCGGGCGACATGGCGCGCACGCGGCAGCCCAGCAGCTCCCACAGCGACTGGGCCTTTTGCAGGTGCGTGGTCAGCGTGCGCTCGGTGGGCGTCAGAATGACGTGGGCGCCCTGGTAGAGCTGGGGGTCGGAATGCTCCACGCCCGACACTTCCTTGCCGGCAATCGGGTGGGCCGGCACGAAGGAGCCTATCTGGTCGCGCAGCGCCGTGCGGGCGGCCTGGACCACATCGACCTTGGTCGAGCCCACGTCCATGATCATCATCTCGGGCGTGACCAGGTGCTTGATGGACTTGAGCGTGGACTCCGTGGCCGCCACGGGCACGGCCAGCAGCACCAGATCGGCACCCGCCGCGGCCAGCAGGGCCGAGGGCGCTTCCACATCGATGACGCCCAACTGGCGTGCCCGCTCCGTGGTGGAGGGGGACTTGCTGTAGCCCACGATGCGCTTGACGAGACCGGCCTTCTTGAGTGCCAGCGCGAACGAGCCTCCCATGAGGCCGCAGCCGATCAGGCCCAGTTGTTCGAAAGGCTGCATCACTTGGACACCGGGTAGGTTCCCAGCTCCTTGTAGAAGGCGCACAGTTCGCGCAGCTCGGCGAGGGCGCTGGCCACATGGGGCTGGTCCGGGTGGCCGGCGAGATCGATGTAGAAGTAGTACTCCCACTGGCCGGTGCGCGCGGGGCGCGACTCGAAGCGCGTCATGGATACGCCATGCTTTTTCAGCGGCACCAGCAGGTCGTGCACGGCGCCGGGGCGGTTGGGCACGGAGATGATGATGCTGGTGCAGTCGTTTTGCGTGGGCGCGGGCGTGGCCAGGGTGTGCGGCAGGCAGATGACGGCGAAGCGCGTGCGGTTGTAGGCATCGTCCTGGATGGCGTGGGCCACCACATGCAGGCCGAACTGCTGGGCCGCGCGCTCGCTGGCCAGGCCGGCGATCTCGGGGTGCAGGGCCGCCAGGCGGGCGCCTTCGGCGTTGCTGGACACCGGGCGGCGTTCGGCATGCGGCAGGTGCTTGGACAGCCAGCCCTGGCATTGGGCCAGGGCCTGGGGGTGGGCAGCCACGACCTGGATGCCTTCCACGGTGTTGCTGCTGCGCAGCAGGTTGTGCCGCACCAGCAGGCTGACTTCGCCCACCACGTGGCAGGGCGTGTGCAGGAACATGTCCAGCGAGCGTGTGACCACGCCCTCATTGGAGTTTTCCACGCCGACCACGCCGTACTGGGCGCTGCCCGCGGCCGTGGCATGGAAGACCTCGTCGAAGCTGTTGCAGTACATCAGGTCGGCTGCGCCGCCGAAGTACTGGATGGCGGCTTCTTCGCAGAAGGTGCCGGCCGGCCCCAGCACGGCCACGCGCTGGGGTGATTCCAGCGCCAGGCAGGCCGACATGATCTCGCGCCAGATGGCCGAGACATGGGCGTTCTTGAGCGGGCCCTGGTTGGCGGCCTCGATCTTCTGGATCACCTGGGCCACGCGGTCGGGGCGGAAGAAGGGCGAGCCTTCGCGCTTCTTGATCTCGCCCACCTGTTCGGCGACGTGGGCGCGCTTGTTCAGCAGGTCCAGCAATTGCTGGTCTATGGAGTCGATCTGTATGCGCAGATGCGCCAGATCGGGGGAGGCTTGGGGTGTGGTGCTCATGGACGGTGGAAGGCTTCGGTCAGGCGTTGCGCTGTTCGAATTCGCGCATAAAGTCCACCAGCGCCTGCACGCCAGCGATGGGCATGGCGTTGTAGATGCTGGCACGCATGCCGCCGACGGACTTGTGGCCCTTGAGCTGCAGCAGGCCGCGCTCCCTGGCACCGGCCAGGAAGGCGTCATTGCGCGATTTGTCGCGCAGGAAGAAGGGGATGTTCATGCGCGAGCGGCAGTTGGCCGCCACCTTGTTCACGTAGAACGAGGACTGGTCCACGTACTGGTAGAACAGGTCGGCCTTGGCCTTGTTGCGCAGCTCCAGCGCCGCCACGCCGGTCAGGCCTGCTTCGGTCTGGCGCTTGATCCACTGGAAGGTCAGGCCCGCGATATAGATGCCCCAGGTGGGGGGCGTGTTGAACATGGACTGGTTGTCCGCCACGGTCTTGTAGTCGAAGGCCGAAGGGCAGGCGGGCAGGGCGTGGCCCAGCAGGTCCTCGCGCACGATGACCAGGGTCAGGCCGGCCGGGCCCAGGTTCTTCTGGGCGCCGCCGAAGGCCAGGCCCACGCGGCTCCAGTCCACGGGGCGCGAGGCCACATGCGAGGAAAAGTCGATGACCAGGGGCGCGTCGCAGCCCAGGGCCTTGAGGTCAGGCAGTTCCTGGAATTCGATGCCGTGGATGGTTTCGTTGCTGCAGATGTGCACGTAGCTGGCGCCGCGGCTGAGCTGCCAGCTTTCGGGTGCGGGCAGGCTGGTGAACTGGCTGGCCTCGCCGCTGGCGGCGATGTGGGCTTCGGCCACGTACTTGCGCGCCTCCTTGGCCGACTTCTGGCTCCAGCTGCCGGTGAGCACGAAGTCCACCGTGCCTGCGCGCGACAGGTTCAGCGGGACGATGGCGTTCTCCGCCAGACCGCCCCCCTGCATGAACAGGATCTTGAACTGGGCAGGCACGGCCAGCAGCTCGCGCAGATCGGCTTCGGCCTGTTCATAAATGGAAATGAACTCCTTGCCGCGATGGCTCATCTCCATCACGCTCATTCCGGAGCCGTGCCAGTCGAGCATTTCGGCGGCAGCCTGCTCAAGGACTTCGGCGGGGATGGCGGCGGGGCCGGCAGAGAAGTTGTAAGGGCGGTTCATGGGGTTCACAGTCAAGTCGCGCCGGGGCGCCCGGTCCGGGCGTGGCCCATGGCAGTCAAGGATTCTGGCCGCCCCGGCGGAAGGCCGTCATGGCGCGGCCGGGGCAGTGGGGTGGGCTCAGGCGGGATCGCTCGCGCCTTCGGCAGCCGTGCTGTTGTCGCTGGTTTCTTCGCCCTCGGTGCCATCGCCGGCTTCGTTCGCATCGTTTTCGACGATGCGCTGCAAGCCGCCAAGCTTGGCCCCCGCGTCCAGCGAAATCAGGGTCACGCCCTGGGTGGCCCGGCCGAGCTCGCGGATTTCGGACACGCGGGTGCGCACCAGCACGCCCGTGTCGGTGATCAGCATGATCTCGTCATCGGCATGGACCAGGGTGGCAGCGACGACCTTGCCGTTGCGCTCGGACTGCTGGATGGCGATCATGCCCTTGGTGCCGCGGCCGTGGCGCGTGTATTCGACGATGGATGTGCGCTTGCCGTAGCCGTTCTCGGTGGCGGTCAGCACGCTCTGCGTCTCGTCCTCGGCCACCAGCATGGCGATCACGCTCTGGCCTTCTTCCAGGGTCATGCCCTTGACGCCACGCGCGTTGCGGCCCATGGGGCGCACATCGTTCTCGTCGAAGCGCACGGCCTTGCCGCCGTCGGAAAACAGCATCACGTCATGCTTGCCGTCGGTCAGCGCCGCGCCGATCAGGAAGTCTCCCTCGTCCAGGCCCACGGCAATGATGCCGGCCTTGCGCGGATTGGAGAATTCGTCCAGCGCCGTCTTCTTGACCGTGCCCATGCTGGTGGACATGAACACATAGTGGTCGGCCGGGAAACTGCGGTACTCGCCGGTCAGCGGCAGCACGACGTTGATCTTCTCGCCGTCCTGCAGAGGGAACATGTTGACGATGGGGCGACCGCGAGAGCCGCGCGAGCCTGCGGGCACTTCCCAGACCTTGAGCCAGTAAAGGCGGCCGCGGTTGGAAAAGCACAGCAGATAATCGTGCGTGTTGGCGATGAAGAGCTGGTCGATCCAGTCGTCTTCCTTGGTGGCCGTGGCCTGCTTGCCTCGGCCGCCGCGCTTTTGCGAGCGGTACTCGGACAGGGGCTGGCTCTTGATGTAGCCCGTGTGGCTGAGCGTGACCACCATGTCCGTGGGCGTGATCAGGTCTTCGGTGGAAAGGTCCTGCGCACTGTATTCCACGGTGCTGCGGCGGGCGCCCAGCTTGCTCTGGCCGAACTCGGCCTTGATCTGCTGCAGTTCCTCGCCGATGATGGTGGACACGCGCGCTGGCTTGGACAGGATGTCGAGCAGGTCCTCGATCACGGCCATCACGTCCTTGTACTCGGCGACGATCTTGTCCTGTTCCAGGCCGGTCAGGCGCTGCAGGCGCATCTGCAGGATTTCCTGGGCCTGGGTGTCGGACAGGCGGTACAGGCCGCTGTCCTGCATGCCGAACTCGCGCTCCAGTCCGTCGGGGCGGTAGTCGTCGGCGTTGACCAGGCCGCCGTCCGTGCGCGTGCGCGTGAGC
Organism: Burkholderiaceae bacterium; assembly: GCA_031253795.1. Lineage (GTDB taxonomy): Bacteria > Pseudomonadota > Gammaproteobacteria > Burkholderiales > Burkholderiaceae_C > Comamonas. The sequence goes on along the minus strand of JAIRVR010000072.1, from coordinate 3,804 downwards.
ATTTCGCGCACCAGCTTGCTGTCCCAACTGCGGCTCATCAGTTCGGCCTTGGCCACGGGAGGCGTTGGCGCGTTGCGGATGATGGCGATGAAGTCGTCGATATTGGCCAGGGCAACGGCCAGGCCTTCGAGCACGTGGCCACGCTCGCGCGCCTTGCGCAGTTCGTACACCGTGCGGCGCGTGACCACTTCGCGGCGATGCTGCAGGAAAACCTCGATCAGGTCCTTGAGGTTGCACAGCTTGGGCTGGCCATCGACCAGTGCCACCATGTTCATGCCGAAGGTGTCTTGCAGCTGGGTCAGCTTGTAGAGGTTGTTGAGCACGACCTCGGGCACTTCGCCGCGCTTGAGCTCGATCACCAGGCGCATGCCGGATTTGTCGGACTCATCCTGGATGTGGCTGATGCCTTCGATCTTCTTTTCGTGCACCAGCTCGGCCATGCGCTCCTGCAGCGTCTTCTTGTTGACCTGGTAGGGAAGCTCGTCGACGATGATGGCCTGGCGCTGGCCGCGGTCGATGTCCTCGAAGTGGCACTTGGCGCGCATGACCACGCGGCCACGGCCCGTGCGATAGCCCTCCTTGACGCCGTTGATGCCATAGATGATTCCCGCAGTCGGGAAGTCGGGTGCCGGGACGATTTCCATCAGATCGTCTATCGAGGCCTGGGGGGTCTGCAGCAGATGCAGGCAGGCGTCGACCACCTCGTTGAGGTTGTGCGGTGGGATATTGGTGGCCATGCCCACGGCAATGCCCGAGGAGCCGTTGACCAGCAGATTGGGCAGCTTGGCGGGCAGCACCAGCGGCTCACTCTCGCTGCCATCGTAGTTGGGGCCGAAATCCACCGTCTCCTTGTCGATGTCGGCCAGCATTTCATGGGCGATCTTGGACAGGCGGATTTCGGTGTAACGCATCGCCGCCGCGCTGTCACCGTCCACCGAGCCGAAGTTGCCCTGGCCATCGACCAGCATGTGGCGCAGGGAGAAATCCTGGGCCATGCGCACGATCGTGTCGTACACCGCACTGTCGCCATGCGGGTGGTACTTGCCGATCACGTCGCCGACGATACGCGCCGACTTCTTGTAGGGGCGGTTCCAGTCGTTGTTGAGCTCGTGCATGGCGTACAGGACGCGTCGATGCACGGGCTTGAGGCCGTCTCGCGCATCGGGCAGGGCCCGGCCCACGATCACGCTCATGGCGTAATCGAGATAGCTGCGACGCATCTCCTCTTCGAGGCTGATGGGCAGGGTTTCTTTAGCAAACTGGGTCATGTGTGGCGATACTCTGACGGCGGGAAAAGGTTCATTTTAGGGCGAATGACGTGTAGCAGCCTAGCAACATAACCCTGGAATTCCGCCGCTGTCCTACTTGTTGGCGCCCGCTTGGCAGCCCGTGTGCATGTTACGTATGGCACAATCAATTCAACGTTTTTGGTGATGGTCACTGATGACGTCCACAGATTCGCAGCCCAGCTGCGGCTTTTTCCCCAAGAGGAGAACCATGAAGAAACTGAACAAAGTGGCGATGTTGTTTGCCTCTGCTGCCCTCGCAACGGCCGCTGGTGCACAAGTGAAGGCTGCTGACGGTGGCAAGACCATCGACAACTGGCAGAACGGTACCAGCGAACTGGTGTGGAAGAACGGTACCAACGAACTGTGCTGGCGCGATGCCAACTGGACGCCCGCCACCGCAGCCGCTGACTGCGACGGCGCTCTGAAGCCCGCAGTGGCTCCGGCTCCCACCGCAACGCCCGCACCGGCACCCGCTCCCGCACCGGCACCCGCTCCTGCGCCTGCCGTGGCTTCCAAGGTGACCTACTCTGCCGACGCTTTCTTCGACTTCGACAAGTCGGTCCTCAAGCCCGAAGGCAAGGCCAAGCTGGACGACCTGGCCTCCAAGGTCAAGGGCATCAACCTGGAAGTGGTCATCGCCGTGGGTCACACCGACTCCGTTGGCTCTGACGCCTACAACCAGAAGCTGTCGGTTCGCCGCGCTGAAGCCGTGAAGGCTTACCTGGTGTCCAAGGGCATCGAAAAGAACCGCGTCTACACTGAAGGCAAGGGCGAAAAGCAGCCCATCGCCGACAACAAGACCAAGGAAGGCCGCGCCAAGAACCGTCGCGTGGAAATCGAAGTGGTGGGCACCCGCGCTGCTCAGTAATCTTTCGATTGCTTCCCAAAAAAGCCCCGGTGACGGGGCTTTTTTTATGTCTGCGTGGCGGCTGCAATCGCGGACAATCAGAGGCCATGAGCAACGCAAGCAACGTCAACGCCGATCCGGCGGAACTGGAGAAATTCTCCAGCCTGGCCCACCGCTGGTGGGATCCGGAGAGTGAATTCAAGCCCCTGCATCAGATCAACCCGCTGCGCCTGGACTGGATCGATGGTCTGGCTGGCCTGCGGGGGCAGCGTGTGCTCGACGTGGGCTGTGGCGGTGGCATTTTGGCCGACTCCATGGCACGCAAGGGCGCTTCGTCCGTGGTGGGCATCGATTTGGCGACCAAGGCCTTGCGCGTGGCCCAGCTGCATGCGCTGGAAACCGGCACGCCCAACATCCAGTACCACGAAGTCAGCGTGGAGCGCCTGGCCCAGGAGCAGCCGGCTTCGTTCGATGTCGTGACCTGCATGGAAATGCTCGAGCATGTGCCCGACCCCGCTTCCGTGGTCCAGGCCTGTGCCGACCTGGTCAAGCCCGGAGGCTGGGTGTTCTTCTCCACCATCAACCGCAGCGCCAAGGCCTTTGGCCTGGCCGTCGTGGCGGCCGAGTACCTGCTCAAGATGATTCCCAAGGGCACGCACGAATACGCCAAGCTGATCCAGCCCAGTGAGCTGGCGCATTTTGCGCGCCAGGCCGGCCTGGACCTGCAGGCCAGCAAGGGGCTGCAGCACAACCCGTTGACGGGCCGCTACTGGCTGAGTGCCGACACGTCGGTGAACTACATGCTGGCCACGCGCCGGGCCGTGGAGTGAGCGCCATGTGGCATGACATCCAGGCCGTGCTCTTTGATCTGGACGGAACGCTGATCGACAGTGCGCCCGATCTGGGGGCGGCGGCGGACAAGATGCGGGTGGAGCGTGGCATGGCCTCGCTGCCCTACGAGCTCTACCGCCCCATGGCCGGTGCAGGCGCCCGTGGCATGCTGGGCGTGGGTTTTGGGCTCACGCCCGATTCGCCGGAGTTTGCCGACATGCGCGAAGAGTTCTTCCGCAACTACGAGCAGTGCATGACGCAGCGCACCTATGCCTTCGACGGTGTGGAGCAGCTCATTGCCACGCTTGAGGCCGTCCCCATGCCTTGGGGGGTGGTGACCAACAAGTCCATGCGTTTCACGGATCCGCTGACCCGCCAGATGCCGCTGTTCGCCAGGGCGGCTGCCATCGTGAGCGGCGACACCACGCCCCATGCCAAGCCCCATCCCGCGCCGTTGCTGGAGGCTGCGACCCGCATGGGCCTGGACCCCGGGCGCTGCATCTATGTGGGTGATGATGAGCGCGACATCATCGCTGGCAAGGCCGCCGGCATGAAAACCGTGGCAGCCTGCTACGGCTACCTGGGTGCCAGCAGCGATACTTTGCACTGGCAAGCCGATGCGCGCATCAATTCTCCCCTCGAGCTCTTGAAATGGTTGGGAAAGCGCTAAAATAGGGACCTATGGGGCTGTCCTGGTTTCGACGTGGGTTCGGGACCGGTGTGGTGCATGCCGAGCTTGAGTGACGCTCGTAAATCTCCATTCAAAAAACTAACTGCAAACGACGAACGTTTCGCACTCGCCGCTTAAATCCGGTGAGCCTTGCAACAGCACGCTGA
>JAIRVR010000031.1 GCA_031253795.1 Burkholderiaceae bacterium | reverse complement strand
CAGCCCAAGAAACCCCGTAGCCCAAAGCTACGGGGTTTTTTGCATTGGGCCTTCAAGAAAAGACAGCAGCCGCAAGGCAGCCACCCAAAAAAAGAGAGCGCTGACGCGCTCTCTTTTTCATGGTCTCCTGCAAAAACCTCAGAGGGGCAGGCATTCCCCCTGGACAAAGACTTTGAGCTCGCCCGACTGTATCGGGGTCCAGGTCTCGTTCTTGGTCAATGGTGCAGTGACGATGATAGCCACTCTGTCCTGGGGGGTGGTCTCGCGTGCGAAATCCACACTCAGGTCTTCGTCGGACAAATGGGCCTGGGCAAAGGGGTGGCGGCGCTCGATGTAGCACAGGTGGGTGGTGGCATGGGCCCACAGTGCTTCGCCGTTGGACAGCAGGAAGTTAAAGGTGCCGTGGGGCGAGATCCGCCGGGCCAGTTCACGCAGCGTATGGGTCAGTTCCTGGACGCTGGGCAGACCGGCATGGGATTTCCACAGCTCCTGCAGGATCCAGCAAAAAGCCTGTTCGCTGTCGGTGGTGCCGACCGGCTGGAAGTGGGCGTGGAGCTTGGGTGCAAAGCCCTTGAGATCGCCGTTGTGGGCAAATACCCAGTTATGGCCCCACAGCTCGCGCACAAAGGGGTGGCAGTTCTGCAAGCTGACAGCGCCCTGGGTGGCCTTGCGGATATGGGCGATGACATTGCGGCTCTTGATCGGATATTCACGGATCAGCTTGGCAATCGGCGAGTCGATCGCTCGTTCATGACCCACGAACAGACGCAGTCCCTTGTCCTCGAAGAAGGCAATGCCCCAGCCGTCCGTGTGGTCGCCCGTGTTGCCCGCTCTCTGGGTGAACCCCGAGAAGCTGAAGCGCACATCGGTGGGCGTGTTGCAGTTCATTCCAAGCAGCTGGCACATGAGGGTATCGTTGAATGGTGTATTCCAAGCCATAGCCTAACGCCTTGCGGGTGTACCGCAAGCACAATGCAGGTCAATGACCGCAAACGGAGCATGCATGTCCATCATCTGCCTGCACACGGCACAGAGCAATGCCGAGATCTTCGCCCAGGCGGCCGCAGAGCAGGGTTGGCCGCCAGGGATGCTGCGCCACCTGGTGCGGGAGGATCTGCTGGTACAGGCCGAAGCCGATGGCGGCATGCGTTGGCCGCTGCGCCAGCGCACGGCCCGCCTGCTGGGTGACCTGGCCGCAGAGTCCCGGGGCGTGCTGCTTACCTGTTCGACCCTGGGGCCGGCCGTGGCTGATGAGCACAGCGGCAAGGTCCGGCGTGCCGATGCCATGCTGGCAACCGAGGTCGCACAGGCCCTGGCCTCGGACGCCGGGTCGCGCATGGTCTTGCTGTGCGCTGCGCCCACCACCCATGAAGCGACCTGGGCCTTGTTTGTGCAGGCCCTGGATTCGCAGTCCATGGCCCCGCGCCTGCAGCTGCAATGCGTGGCGGATGCCTGGACCCTGTTTCGCCGTGGCGATGGCGAGGGATACGTGGAGATGATGACAGAAGCCGCCTTGCAGGCCTATGCCGATGGGGCAACCCAGGTGGTTCTGACCCAGGTGTCCATGGAGGGGGTGGCAAGACGCTGGCCCCGTGGGTGTGACAAGCCTGCGCCGTGGACGGTGGCGGGAAGTGCCCTGCGGGGCCTGGATCCCACCGCTTGAAACGAAAAAGGCAGCAGAAGCTGCCTTTTGAATGGTGGATACCCGGGCGTTCAGCTGCGCTCGGACCAGAGCTTGCCGCCCGTGGCCCAGTTTTCGCGCTTGATATCGGTGATGAGAATGTCCACCGATTCGGGCGAACCGCCCAGGACTTCGACCGAGACGCGTGTGATCTCTTCGACCAGCTTGCGCTTTTGTTCGACGGTGCGGCCTTCCATCATTTCGACGTGGTACGTAGGCATATCAGTCTCCTGCTCGGGGTGAAACCCTCATCATATCGGTCCTGCAGCCCCGACTCGGCTTGTGCCGGATGCTCACTTTTTACCCAGCGAGGACCGGCTGCTGATTCGCTGGGCCGGCCGCACAAGCCGGGCACAGGCAGGACCGGTCGCGCTGCTCAGCCGCCAGACGGTCCAGGGCCTCGCGGGACACAGGCGTGTGCATGCACCAGCAGTTGGCGGGGTCGGCGCCTGCCGTGACGGCACACTGGTTGGACCGGCCGCACAGGGGGCACAGGCTGGCATCGAGGGTGGGGTCAATCATGTGGCCCGAGTGTATGCCCATGAAAAAAGCACTCCGGACCAGGGTCCGAAGTGCCGGAGATGTGATGGATGCCATTACCGGGCGGAGGCCGCCCGGGCTCGGGTTCAGGCCGCAGCCTTGACCTTCAGGCGCCAGGCGTGCAGCAGGGGCTCGGTGTAGCCGCTGGGTTGCTCCTTGCCCTTGAACACCAGGTCGCAGGCGGCCTGGTAGGCCATGGACGTGCCGAAGTGGCCAGCCATGGGCTGGTAGAGAGCGTCGCCGGCGTTCTGCTGGTCGACGATGGCGGCCATGCGCTCGAAGGTTTCGCGGACCTGGTCTTCGGTCACGATGCCGTGCTGCAGCCAGTTGGCGATGTGCTGGCTGGAGATGCGCAGCGTGGCGCGGTCTTCCATCAGGCCCACATTGTGGATATCGGGCACCTTGGAGCAACCCACGCCCTGGTCCACCCAACGCACCACATAGCCCAGGATGCCCTGGACGTTGTTGTCCAGCTCCTGCTGCTTTTCAGCGGCAGTCCACTTGTCCTCGCGGACCACGGGCACCTGCAGCAGATCGGCCAGGATGCCGGCGCGCGCCGCGTCGGCATCGGTCTGTTCCAGCTGCTTTTGCACCTCGGCCACATTGACCTGGTGATAGTGCAGTGCGTGCAGGGTGGCTGCCGTGGGCGAAGGCACCCACGCGGTGTTGGCACCGGCCTTGGGGTGGGCGATCTTCTGTTCCAGCATGGCCTTCATCAGGTCGGGCATGGCCCACATGCCCTTGCCGATCTGCGCCTTGCCACGCAGGCCCAGGCCCAGGCCGACCAGCACATTGCTGCGTTCATAGGCTGCGAGCCAGGCGCTGCCCTTCATGTCGGCCTTGCGGACCATGGGGCCGGCATACATGGCGGTGTGCATTTCATCGCCGGTGCGGTCCAGGAAGCCGGTGTTGATGAAGGCCACGCGCGAGGCGGCCGCGGCAATGCAGGCCTTGAGGTTGACGCTGGTACGGCGCTCCTCGTCCATGATGCCGAGCTTGACAGTGTTTTCCGCAAGGCCGAGCACCTTTTCCACGCGGCCGAACAGTTCGCTGGCGAAGGCGGCTTCGGCGGGGCCATGCATCTTGGGCTTGACGATGTAGACGCTGCCCGTGCGCGAGTTGCGGATGCCGTTGGCGCCCAGGCCCTTGATGTCGTGAACGGCAATGGCCGTGGTGACCATGGCGTCCAGGATGCCTTCGGGAATTTCCTTGCCGTTGCCCCAGAGGATGGCCGGATTGGTCATCAGGTGGCCCACATTGCGCACGAACATCAGCGAGCGGCCGTGCAGCTTCAGGGGCTTGCCATCGGCGCCCGTGTACTCGCGGTCGGCGTTCAGGCCGCGTGTGACGCTCTTGCCGCCCTTGTCGAAGGTTTCGGTCAGCGTTCCCTTGAGAATGCCCAGCCAGTTGGCATAGCCGACGACCTTGTCCTGTGCATCCACGGCGGCCACGGAATCCTCGAGGTCGAGGATGGTGGACAGGGCGGCCTCGACCACCACGTCGGCCACGCTGGCGGCGTCGGTCTTGCCGATGGCCGTACCCGCATCGATGCGGATGTCGATGTGCAGGCCGTTGTTGATCAGCAGCACCGAGGACGGCGCGGCGGCATGGCCCTGGTAGCCGACGAACTGTGCGGCATTCTTCAGGCCCGTGCTGCCGCCGTTCCGGAGGGCGACGACCAGCTGGCCGCCTTCCACGCGGTAGCCGGCGGCGTCCTTGTGCGAACCGGAGGCCAGCGGTGCAGCCTGGTCCAGGAAATTGCGTGCGAATTCAATGACCTTGGCACCGCGCACGGGGTTGTAGCCCTTGCCCTTTTCGGCTCCGCCTTCCTCGCTGATGGCATCCGTGCCATACAGGGCGTCGTACAGCGAACCCCAGCGCGCATTGGCGGCGTTCAAGGCATAGCGGGCGTTGAGGATGGGCACCACGAGCTGGGGACCGGCCTGGATGGCCAGTTCCGCGTCCACATGGGTTGTCGTGGCCTTGGCATCCTTGGGCGGCTCGACCAGATAGCCGATCCGGGTCAGGAACTGCTGGTAGCCCGCCATGTCGGTGATGGGGCCGAGATGGGCCTTGTGCCAGGTGTCCAGCTCGGTTTGCAGGCGGTCGCGCTCGGCCAGCAGAGCGGCGTTGCGGGGTGCCAGGTCGTTCACGATGGCATCGAAGCCCTTCCAGAACGCATCGGGCGCGACGCCCGTGCCCGGGAGCACTTGCTCATTGATGAAGCGGTGCAGCTCGGTGGCGACCTGCAGGCTGTGGACTTGGGTGCGATCGGTCATGGTGGGAACCCCGGATGGATGGAATGAAAAGGCACACAGAACCCTCTGACGGCCTGACTATAAGGAATACTTTATTAGATTTATTTGCGTACATAAATAGACCGGAAATCTTAAAACTCGTGACTTTTACGCAAAAATATGGGATGGTTATGCCTGTGCCCATCATCCAGGGCACAGGTACGGGGCCAGGACACAGCGGCGATTGGCAAAAAGCCAGTGCCCACTGCGAAAAATGGACCCCAGGAGACAGGCATGCCCGGGGCGTGCCACAGCAAAAAGAAACGGACTGCGGTCATGGACAAGCTCAAGGCATTCGAGTCATTCGTATCGGTAGCCACGCGCGGCAGCCTCACGGCAGCGGCGAAGGCGGAAGGGGTGGCGCCGGCCATCATGGGACGGCGTCTCGATGCCCTGGAGGAACATCTGGGCGTCAAGCTCATGGTGCGGACCACGCGGCGGATTTCGCTCACCCATGAGGGCAGTGCCTTCCTGGAGGACTGCCAGCGCCTGCTGTCCGACGTGGCCAATGCCGAGGCCAGTGTCAGCGCGGGCGGCGTCAAGGCCACGGGGCATTTGCGCATCACGGCGCCAGCCGGCTTCGGGCGGCGCCATGTGGCGCCCCTGGTGCCGCTGTTCCGTGACCTGCATCCCGATGTGACCATCTCGCTCAACCTCAGCGACCGTGTGGTGGATCTGGCCGGCGAAGGATTCGACTGTGCCGTGCGCGTGGGCGATCTGCCCGACTCGGCCCTGGTCAGTGTGCGCATTGCCGACAATCGCCGCCTGTGCGTGGCCACCCCCGCCTACCTGGAGCGCCGCGGGACGCCGCGCCATCCCAGCGAGCTGACGCAGCACGACTGCCTGACCCTGTCCAGCGATGCCTCGCAGACGCGTGGCTGGGCCTTCCGCATTCCGCATCCGGATGGCGGCAGCAGCGAGGTCGTGCATTTCAAGCCCGGGGGGCCGCTGGACTGCTCGGACGGCCAGGTGCTGCACGACTGGTGCATAGGCGGATGGGGCATTGCCTGGCGCAGCACCTGGGAGGTGGAGGCCGAAATCGCGGCCGGCCGCCTGGTTGCCGTGCTGGAGGAGTTCGCCGCTCCGCCCAATGGCATCTTCGTGGTCTTTCCCCAGCGCAAGCACATGCCCCTGCGCGTGCGTCTGTGGATCGACTACCTCAAACACCACTATGAGCTGCCGGACTTCTGGCGGCGCAACGCGACCTGAAGCAGCACGCTGCGTGGCGGCGGGCCGCGGCGCAAGGAAAGGACATCTTGCCATGACGACGATTCTCCGGGCGAGCGGGGTGCAGCCCGCAACTGCAACCTCCTGGCCGATCTGGCTGCGCTCCCGGTGCCTGGTCCTGGTGCTGGCCGGTGCCTGTCTGGCTGCAGGCTGTGCGGCACCTCCGGCTCCGGCCGGGGAATCCGGCAGTGCCGTGGCTGCCGGCATCGTCAGCGTGACCACGGCCGACGCGGCGCGATTCGACCAGGGGCGCGCGGGCGGGCACGAAAGCGAGGCGGCGCGCCGCGCCTGGGTGGACGCGCTGAGCCTGCACCTGGCCGAGCGTGCCGCACCTTTGCTGGGACCGGACCGCCAGCTGGAAGTGCATATCACCGACATCCGGCGCGCGGGCGACTTCGAGCCCTGGCGAGGACCGCAGGCAGCCGATGTTCGCATCGTGCGCGATATCTATCCACCACGCATAGATCTGCACTTCAAATTGCTCTCTTCTGACGGCAAATTGCTGCGGGAGGCCAGCCGGCAGCTTCGTGACCCCAGCTTCATGATGCGGCCGGATCTCTACCCCAACGACCCGCTGCGCTACGAAAAGACGCTGCTGGACGACTGGCTCCGCTCGGAACTGGGACCCCAGCGCTGAAGCGGTCCGGCGGCCTTGGTCTATCGTTTACCTGGGTCTTGCTGTGGCGAAGCCCGATTTCTGGCGTAATGGGGCCAGGCCTTGGCACGGGCCTGCCTGACCTGCGCCACGGGATTCATCTGCTTGACCCACCTGCCCCATGACGATTGAAGCCATCCTGGCCAGCCTGCACTTGCTGGCCATACTGACCTTCGTGGTCTTCCTGTCCAGCCAGGCCGCGCTGTGCCGCAATGACTGGATGAACGAGGCCGTGGTGCAGCGCCTGGCCCGGCTGGACATGATTTACGGCCTGGCCGTGGTTTTTCTGGTGCTCACGGGCATCGCGCGCCTGGTATGGGGCGTCAAGGGCATGTCCTGGTACGTTTCGCAGCCGCTGTTTCATTTGAAGATGACCTTGTTCGTCATCGGCGCCCTGCTGTCCATCAAGCCCACGCTGGCATTTCGCCGCTGGCGCCGCGAGCTGGCGGCCGGCCGCGGCCTGCCCAGCGCCGACGAAGTGGTGCGCACGCGCCGCTGGGTAATGTGGCAGGCCCATGTGGTGCCCATCATCGCCGTGGTGGCGGTGTTCTGGGCACGGGGCATGTAGGCCCCGGTTGTCCCGCTCTGCGGCAGGGTGCGGGGCCGCCACGTAGAATCCGCCGATGCTCTCCGTCAAACAGGAACTGCTCGCGGCTCTGGCCGGCGAGCTCGAAACTCTGTCGCCCGGCGCCGCTGCGCGCGCCGCCTTCGAATCCCCCAAGGTGGCCGCTCATGGCGATTTCGCCTGCACGGCCGCCATGCAGCTGGCCAAGCCGCTCAAGCTCAATCCGCGTGGGCTTGGCGAGCAGCTCAAGGGTGCGCTGGAGGCCACGCCGGCCTTTCAGCGCTGGGTCGATGCCATCGAGATCGCCGGCCCCGGCTTTCTGAACATCCGCCTCAAGCCGGCCGCCAAGCAGGAAGTCATCCGCGAGGTGCTGGGCCAGGCCGACCGGTTCGGCTGGCAGCCGGATCGTGGCACGAAGATGCTGGTTGAGTTCGTCTCCGCCAATCCCACGGGGCCGCTGCATGTGGGCCATGGCCGCCAGGCTGCCCTGGGCGATGCCATCTGCAACCTCTACGCCACCCAGGGCTGGGGCGTGCACCGCGAGTTCTACTACAACGACGCGGGCGTGCAGATCGATACGCTGACCAAGAGCACGCAACTGCGGGCCAAGGGCTTCAAGCCGGGCGACGAGTGCTGGCCCACCGACCCCGAAAATCCTGCCAGCAAGGGCTTCTACAACGGCGACTACATCCAGGACATCGCCGACGACTTCAAGGCCGGCAAGACGGTCAAGGCCGACGACCGTGAATTCACGGCCAATGGGGATGTCGAGGACTACGACAACATCCGCCAGTTCGCCGTGGCCTATCTGCGCAACGAGCAGGACAAGGATCTGCAGGCCTTCAACCTGCATTTCGACCAGTACTACCTCGAATCCAGCCTCTACACGAATGGCTATGTGGAGGATGCGGTGCAGCGCCTGATCGCGGGCGGCCACACCTATGAGCTCGATGGCGCGCTGTGGCTGCGGTCCACGGACTACGGCGACGACAAAGACCGCGTCATGCGCAAAACCGACGGCAACTACACGTATTTCGTGCCGGACGTCGCCTATCACATCCAGAAGTTCAAGCGCGGCTTCAGCAAGGTGGTCAATATCCAGGGTACGGACCACCATGGGACCATCGCGCGCGTGCGTGCCGGCCTGCAGGCGGCCGATGTGGGCATTCCTGCCGGCTACCCCGACTATGTGCTGCACACCATGGTGCGCGTGGTGCGTGGCGGCCAGGAGGTCAAGATCAGCAAGCGCGCGGGCTCCTATGTCACGCTGCGCGACCTGATCGAGTGGACCAGCAAGGATGCGGTGCGCTTTTTCCTGTTGTCGCGCAAGCCCGACACCGAATACACCTTCGATGTCGATCTGGCCGTGGCCCAGAACAATGACAACCCGGTCTACTACGTGCAGTACGCCCATGCGCGCATCTGCTCGGTGCTCAATGCCTGGGGCGGCGATGCGGCCCAGCTGCCGGGTGTGGACCTGTCGGCCCTGCAGGGCCCCCAGGCCCAGGCGCTGATGCTGCAGCTGGCCAAGTACCCGGCCATGCTGACCGCTGCCGCCGAAGGCAATGCCCCGCACGACGTGACCTTCTACCTGCGCGAACTGGCCTCGCTGTACCACAGCTACTACGACGCCGAGCGCATCCTGGTGGATGACGAAGCGGTCAAGCGCGCCCGCCTGGCCCTGATCTCGGCCACCCGCCAGGTATTGCACAATGGTCTCGCGGTGCTGGGCGTCTCGGCTCCGGAACGCATGTAACCAAGCGACAACCGACTTATGAAGACACTGCAACGCGGGGGCACCGTCATCGGTCTCATCATCGGCATGATCATCGGCCTGGCTGCAGCCCTGGCCGTGGCCGTCTATGTGACCAAGGTGCCCGTGCCCTTCCTTTCCAAGGGCGGGAAAACCACGGACCAGGATGCGGCCGAGGCCCAGCGCAACAAGAACTGGGACCCGAACGCTCCGCTGCAGGGCAAGAACCCGGCTCCGCCGCCGCCAGCGGCCACGCCGGCCCTGCCGGGCGGCAGCCCCGCCACGCCCACGCCTCCTGCCGTGGCCGGCGGCGTCACGCCGCCACCGGCACCGGTGGTCGATCCCGCCAAGCCGGCGGCCAAGCCAGAGACCAAGGCCGCCGATGGCAAGAGTTCGGCCGATCCGCTCGGCGATCTGGTCAAGGCCCGCTCGGCCGCTGCCGAGAAGGCGGAAAAGGTCGAAAAGGCCGAGGCCGCCTTCAACTACTTCGTGCAGGCTGGCGCCTTCCGCAGCCAGGGCGATGCCGATGCCCAGCGAGCCAAGCTGGCCATGCTGGGCTGGGAGGCCCGCGTGAGCGAGCGCGAGCAAAACGGCATCACCATCTTCCGTGTACGCGTGGGCCCCTTCACCAAGCGCGACGATGCCGAACAGCTCAAGCAGAAGCTGGACGGCGCCGGCGTCGAATCCACCCTGGTGCGCGCAGCCCGCTGAACAGGCGCTGAACTTTTGGCGAGGCTCGGCCTCCTAATCTCCAGATTTGAACGAGGAGTTTGTTTTGATGAATCGCCGCGACTTTTCCCTGGCTGCTTCCACAGCCGCTGCCAGCGCCCTCACGCTGTCCACTTCGGCCGCCTGGGCGCAGTCGGCACCCAAGGAAGGCAAGGACTACATCAAGCTGGGCAAGCCCGCATCGACCAGCGCCGGCGCCGGCAAGATCGAGGTGGTGGAGTTCTTCTGGTACAGCTGCCCGCATTGCAATGCCTTCGAGCCCACGTTCGCCGCCTGGAAGAACTCGGCGCCCGCCGACGTGGTCGTGCACCGCGTGCCCGTGGCCTTCAACGCCAGCTTCGTGCCCCAGCAAAAGCTCTACTACGCCTTCGAAGGCATGAATCTGCTCGACACCATGCATGCGCGCGCCTTCCACGCCATCCATGTGGAGCGCAACCGCCTGGCCAAGGACGAGGACATCTTCGCCTGGGTCGGCAAGCAGGGCGTGGACGTGGCCAAGTTCAAGGAGGTGTACAACTCCTTCACCGTCTCCAACCAGGTCCGCAAGGCTTCGCAGCTGCAGCAGGAATATGACGTCGAGGGTGTGCCCGCCATGGGTGTGGCCGGCCGCTATTACACGGACGGCACCAAGGCCGGCAACATGGTCAACGTGCTGCGCGTGGTCGACCAGCTGATCGCCGCGACCCGCAAAGGCTGATCGCCCCACCTCCTCATGAAGGCCCGCCCCGTGCGGGCCTTTGTTTTGGACGAGCACTGCTGCGCAGGTTGTAATAGCCTGTGCGCAGAAAAGCCGCCGGAGCCGGCTTTGTGCGACACGCCCTACAATGGATGCAAGAACCGTGCCCTCCATGAAACAACGACTTTTCTCCCTTGCCCTTGCCACCGCCCTGGTGGCCATGGCCGGCCTGGCCCAGGCCGAAAAGGCCGATAGCGCCAAGCCCATGAATATCGAGGCCGATGCGCTGCGCCATGATGAGCTCAAGCAGACCAGCGTGTTCACCGGCAACGTGGTGATGACCAAGGGCACCATCGTGCTGCGCGGCGCCCAGCTCGACGTGCGCCAGGACCCCGAGGGCTACCAGTACGGGGTGGTGACGGCCGAGCCCGGCAAGCGTGCGTTCTTCCGCCAGAAGCGGGACACCCAGCCGGGCCAGCCCGAGGAATTCGTCGAGGGCGAGGGCGAGGTCATCGAGTACGACGGCAAGGCCGACCTCGTCAAGTTCATTCGCCGTGGCGAACTCAGGCGCTACCGCGGCGGCCAGCTCAGCGACGAGATCACCGGCTCCATCATCGTCTACAACAACCTCACCGACGTGTTCACCGTGGATGGCCAGAAGACCAGCGGTGGCCAGCCCAGCTCCACGGCTGGGCAGGGGGGGCGCGTGCGCGCCGTGCTCGCGCCCAAGGACGGTACACCCGGTGCGCAGCCGCGTGCGCCGGCCACGCCGGGCGCCCCGCTGCAGCCCAGCGACAGCCTGGACGGTGGCAAGCGATGAGTGCCGCGCCGCGCACCGGTTCCGGCAGCTGTCTGGAAGCCCGCCATCTGGCCAAGTCCTACGGCAGCCGCAAGGTGGTGAAGGATGTTTCGCTGTCCGTGGAAAAAGGCGAGGTCGTCGGCCTGCTGGGCCCCAATGGCGCGGGCAAGACCACTTCGTTCTACATGATCGTCGGCCTGGTGCGCGGTGATGGCGGTGAGATCTACATCGATGGCCAGCCCGTTGGCGGCATGCCCATACACCAGCGTTCCCGCCTGGGCCTGTCCTATCTGCCGCAGGAAGCCTCGATCTTCCGCAAGCTCAGCGTCGAGGACAATGTGCGCGCCGTGCTGGAGCTGCAAAAGGACGAGCAGGGCCAGCCGCTGGCGCGCAGCGTCATCGAGGAGCGGCTGACCGCTCTGCTGCAGGAGCTGCGCGTGGAGCATTTGCGCGCCTCGCCCGCGCTGGCGCTGTCGGGCGGCGAGCGCCGGCGTGTCGAGATCGCGCGTGCCTTGGCCACGCAGCCGCGCTTCATCCTGCTGGACGAGCCCTTCGCCGGCATCGACCCCATTGCCGTGATCGAGATCCAGCGCATCATCGGCTTTCTCAAGGCCCGCGGCATCGGCGTGCTCATCACCGACCACAACGTGCGCGAGACGCTGGGCATTTGCGACCATGCCTTCATCATCAGCGACGGCCATGTGCTGGCCCAGGGTACGCCCGAGGAGATCGTGGACAACGCCGAAGTGCGGCGCGTCTACCTCGGCGAACATTTCCGGATGTAGCACCATGCACGGTCCCGCCTGTCTGCGCAAAGGAATCAACGCTTGAAGCCCGGACTCGCGCTGCGCGTATCCCAGCATCTTTCGCTCACACCCCAGCTGCAGCAATCCATACAGCTGCTGCAACTGTCCACGCTGGAGCTGGCGCAGGAAGTCGAGCAGATGCTGGGCGACAACCCCTTTCTGGAGTTGGCCAACGACGAAGGCGACCACGCAACGGCGGGCTCCAGCCCCGAACCCGAGCCCGCACCGGCCGGTGCCGAAGCCCTGGATGGCTACCAGGAAGGCCGTTCCGATTCCGCTTCGGCCAGTGCGGACTGGGAGTCCTCCGCGGAGGCTGCAGGCGCAGAGGCCGCCGAGACCTCGGGCACGGCGGAGTCCATGAGCTGGGACGGGGATGGTCCATCGTCCTCCGCATCGGACGATCGTGACTGGGGCAGTGATGCCCCCACCAGCCGCACGCGCGGCCAGGGCGATGATGACGAGACCGATGCCACTGAACTGGCGCGCAGCGGCGAAAGCCTGACCGATTACCTGCACCGCCAGGCCATGACGCTGCGCCTGGGCGAGGTGGATCGTGCGGCCCTGCGCTTTCTGATCGAGAACCTCAACGACGACGGCTACCTGGAAGACCCGCTGGAAGAGCTGGCCCGGGGCCTGGCTGGCGATGATCTTGAGGAATGCGAGGAGCTGGTCCACCGCTTCACCGTGGCGCTGCGCCTGCTGCAAAGCCTGGAGCCCGTGGGCGTGGGCGCGCGCGACCTGGCCGAATGCCTGCAGCTGCAACTGCGCGACCGCCTGGCCGATGCCGAGCGCGAGGGCGAGGACGAAGAGGCCATGGCCACACTGCGTACGGCCATCGACGTCTGCAACCAGCCCATGGACCTGCTGGCGCGGCGCGACCTGCGCAAGCTGGCCAGCCTGTGCAGTGCGCGCGAGGAGCGCCTGCGCGAGGCGCTGGCACTGATCGCGCGCCTGGAGCCTCGGCCAGGCCGGCGCTTTGCCGATGTGCAGCGCCAGATCGTGGTGCCCGATGTCATCGTGCGCCCCGTGCGCAGCGGCGGTCGCATGGACTTCACGGTCCAGCTCAATCCCGAGGTCATGCCCAAGCTGCGCGTGCACGACATCTATGCCAGCGCCCTGCGCGGCCACCGCGGCAGCGAAGGCCATGCCGCGTTGCAGCAGCGGCTGCAGGAGGCGCGCTGGTTCATCAAGAACATACAGCAGCGCTTCGACACCATCCTGCGTGTCTCACAGGCCATCGTGGAGCGGCAGAAGAACTTCTTCGTGCATGGCGAGCTGGCCATGCGCCCGCTGGTGCTGCGCGACATCGCCGATGCCCTGGGCCTGCACGAATCGACCATCAGCCGCGTGACCACGGCCAAGTACATGTCCACGCCCCAGGGCACCTACGAGCTCAAGTACTTCTTCGGTTCGGGCCTGGGCACGGAGGCTGGCGGCAACGCGTCCAGCACGGCCGTGCGGGCCCTGATCAAGCAGTTCGTCGCCGCCGAGGACCCCAAGAAACCGCTGTCCGACAACCAGCTGGCCGACATGCTCAAGGAGCAGGGCATCGAGTGCGCGCGCCGCACCGTGGCCAAGTACCGCGAGCTGCTCAAGATACCGCCGACCACGCTGCGCAAGGCGCTGTAGTCGTCCGGGAGTGCATGCGCTCTCACGGCGCCGGCTTTCGGCCGGACACGTCGCTCCAGTGGAGACCGAACTTCAGCAGGTATTTGCGCAGGCGGTCGGCATCGTTGACCACGCTGCGCTGGGTGCGCGACTTGTCAAACAGGCGGCGCCCTGCATCGGACAGCGAAGGCGATTGCCGACACACGCTCAGCACGGCTTCGAGCTGCATGCGGTCGAACAAATCCATGCCTTCCAGAGCTTCGGCGGACAGCGGGGTTGGAAGGCTGGCGAAGGCGCCGGCGGTCTCCATCGCATCGCCTCTTTGCCATAGCCACTTCAGGCGCTGGATCTCGGCATCGACCAGGGCCGTGGAAATGCGGCCCGCGTCGGCCAGCGTGGCCAGCCGGGTCATGCTGGCCGACAGATCGCGAAAGTTGCCGCTCCACAGCGCTTCGGGCGATCGCGCAAAGCGCAGATAGCGTTTGCGGGCCTCCAGGTTGAAGCGCGCCACCTGGCCGCTCTCGTCGGCCGAACGTGCGAGCAAATGGTCCATGTTGGGCTCTATGTCCTCGGGGCGCGCGGCCAGCCCGGGCAGGACATAGGACCAGAGATTGATGCGCGCGAACAAGTCCTCGCGGAAACGCCCCTGTGACACATCGACGCGCAGGTCCCGGTGCGTGCCAGCGATCAACTGGAAATCACTGCTGACCTCGCGGTCGCTGCCCATGGGGTAGAAGCGCTTTTCCTCCACCGCCTTGAGCAGCATGGCCTGCTCGTCCAGGCCCAGTTCGCCGATTTCGTCCAGGAACAGCACGCCCTGGTGGGCGCTGCGCAGCAGGCCGGCACGGTCGGCGGCGGCGCCTGTGAACGCCCCCTTTTTGTGGCCGAACAGCACCGAGGCCGCGCCATCGCCCCGCAGCGTGGCGCAATTGACCTCGACGAAATCGCCCTGCACCTGGTGCCTGGCCTTCTTGAGCTCGTACATGCGCCGCGCCAGATGGGACTTGCCAGCGCCCGTGGGCCCCGTGAGCAGGATGGGTGCGCGCGAGCGCACCGCCACGCGCTCGACCTCGTCGATCAGCGCGTTGAAGCCCGCATTGCGCGTGGCGATGCCGCTTTTCAGGAATTGCACGGCCTCGCTTTGCTCGGCGCCGAAACGCTGGGCGATCACGTCGTAGCGCGACAGGTCCAGGTCGATCAGCGCATAGCTGCCCGGCTCGCCCATGCGCTGGCGCCGGGGCGGCGAGGTCTGGGCCAGCACCCCGGGAATGCGGCGGGACTCCACCAGCAGGAACAGGCAGATCTGTGCCACGTGCGTGCCCGTGGTGATGTGGGTCCAGTATTCCTCGCGCTCTGGATCGAAGCGGTAGGCCTGTGTCCAGTCGAACAGCCGCGCATAGACCTCGCCGAAGTCCCATGGATCGGCAATGTCCATGGGCACGAGGTTCACCGTGGTCTCGGGCGATGCCGTGGCAATGTCGTCGCGCACCAGCTGCGCCAGGGCCTGGTGGGGCAGCGTGTACAGCAGCTCCAGCCGTTCCACGACCAGATCCTCGCGTTGCACCAGGGAGACGGTGGGCCGCCATTTCTCCCAGCGCCCCGCGCCACGACCGGAATCCAGCTGCGTGCCCAGAAAACCGATGACGACTTTTTTCTTTTCCATGTTTTTATCTAATTGAATAGCTGAAATTCTAGTTTGCATGGGATGCGGATGGGAGATGGAAAACAGGGCTTGAGATTTTTTCTCAATGAAATCAATGAAGTGGTGATTCTTTCGGCGTCTGCAGCCAGGCTGGCACGCATCTCGCAATGGATAAGGCATCCAGTGCAAGCGGTGACCGCTCACAGGCAGGGGTTGGGACACAGGTCCGCCCCGCCGGTGCAGCCAGTCCGGGTCTTCAGGGGCCTGTCGATTTCCTGCATGCCGCACGCCGCAAGCGCTGGATGAGGGCAAGGTCGTGGTGACCTTGCCGGGTTCGACTCCCGGCTTGCCCACCACTGGTAGCTCAGTCTGGTAGAGCTCCCTCGCAAGAGGGCTGTCGCAGGTTCGACTCCTGCCCATTCTTCCGGCCGCAAGGCCGGGCTATTGAAACGGTCGCAAGACCACCCGCCGAACGCGGGAGACGGTCCCAGGCTGCAGCGCAGCCCAGGGCCGCCCCCGTCAGTGGCGGCGGCTGTGCCAGTACCCGGCATGGTCCGCGCCCGCAGCCAGCCAGGCCACCGCCCCGATCCGGGCAGGCAGCCAGGGCGCACTGCAAGGCCCGGGCCCTGTCCCCTGGCACCCCGCCATCGCTGTAACGGCACCCTGTTGATTTGCGACGGCAACGTCGAACGAGGAGAGGAAGAAATGCTGAAGATCCAACGCATCACCATCAAGAAGAACGAACGCGCCCTGCTGCTGCGCAATGGCGATTTCGAGCGCGTGCTGCACGGCGGCAAGCACTGGCTGTTTGCCGGCGCCGACCGGCTGCGCGTGGAAACCTTTGCGCTGGAGCAGCCAGCCTTCACGCACGGGCTGGCCGAGTACCTGATGGCCCAGGAGCCTGCCGTGGTGGCCGCCGAATTCCTGCGTGTGGACCTGTCCGAAACCGAAGCGGGCCTGCGCAGCGAAAACGGTGTGCTGGTCGAGATCCTGCCTCCCGGAACGCGCCGCCTGTACTGGAAGGGGCTGGTGGATGTGGGCGTTCAGGTGATCGATCTGCAGGCCGGCGCCGAACTGCCCGCTGCCCTGGCCGCGCGCCTGACCCAGACCCAGCTGCGCCAGCGCAGCGTGTCAGGCCTGAATGGCGTGCTGCAGGTGCAGGTGCCTGCGGGCCAGTGCGCGCTGCTGACCATCGACGGCCGCGTGGATCGCCTGCTGCAGGCTGGCAGCTATGCGTTCTGGAAGTTCGGTCGCAGCATCGCCGTGGAGCTGGTGGACCTGCGCCTGCAGACCGTCGAGGTCTCGGGCCAGGACATCATGACCCGCGACAAGGTCAGCCTGCGCCTGAACCTGAGCGCCACCTACCGCCACACCGATGTGCTGCGCGCCTTTGCCCAGCTGCAAAAGCCCGCCGAGCACCTGTACCGCGAGCTGCAATTCGCGCTGCGCGCCGCCGTGGGCACCCGCACGCTCGATGAACTGCTGGAAAACAAGACGGTGATCGACGACGTGGTGTCCGCGCACATGGCGGCCAGGCTCCAGCCTTTCGGCATGGTGCTGGAAAGCGTGGGCGTCAAGGACATCGTGCTGCCCGGCGACATGAAGACCATCCTCACCCAGGTGGTGCAGGCCGAGAAGCAGGCCCAGGCCAACGTGATCCGCCGCCGCGAGGAAACGGCCGCCACGCGTTCGCTGCTCAACACCGCCAAGGTCATGGAGGACAACCCCGTGGCCCTGCGCATGAAGGAGCTGGAGACGCTGGAGCGTGTGGCCGAGCGCATCGACAAGATCTCCGTGTTCGGCGGGCTGGACCAGGTGCTCAACGGGCTGGTGAAGATGCGCTGACCGAAGGTCTGGCGCGCAACGCAATGCAAATGGAGGTACGGCATATGGCCGCATTCGAAGAGCGATGGAGCTATGAGGTGGGCGAGGCGGGCTGGGCGACGCTGAAGTTCAGCGCGCCCGGGGAGGCGCTGGAGTATCCCGTGTCCTACCTCCACGATTCGCTGGGCGACCTGGCCGCGATGGCGCTGGCGCTGGCGAATGGCGCGCACCATGCTCGCGCCGTGTTCATGGATGAGCCAGGCGAGGTGCATCTGTGCATGCAGGGAGAGGGCGAAACCCTTTCCTATGAACTGCGCGAGTATGCCGACTGGGCCAGCTGGGGCATTACCGCCATGGATGACTACGAGGTGCTTGCCCACGGGCAGGCACTTCGCGATGAGGTGGTGCGCAGCGTGTACCGCATGCTCGACGGCATCCACTGCTGCATGGGCGTCGAGGAGTACCGCAAGCGCTGGATGGAGCATGAATTCCCCCTGCGGGACTACCAGCGTCTGGGCCGCGCCATCCGCCACATGTGAAACATACGAAGACAGAGCAAGACAAGAGGACAAGGCAATGAACTACCTGCAACACAACGTGGAAAACGGCGTGCCCATCAAGATGTGGACCCGGGGCGTGCCGGTCGAGGACGCGGCGCGCAGGCAGCTGGAAAACGCCGCGCGGCTGCCCGTGGTGTTCAAGCATGTCGCCGCCATGCCCGACGTGCACCTGGGCATAGGCGCCACCGTGGGCTCGGTGATACCGACCATCAAGGCCATCATTCCGGCGGCCGTGGGCGTGGACATAGGCTGTTCTTCCGACATCTACTTGTAACCTCCCCTGAACACCTGTAGTCTCCTATCCATCGCATCCGGCATGAGCAGCCCAAGAGGCTTCTAGAGCGAGCGGCCCGCCTCGGGATGGGGTCTGGTAGGGCGCTTCGATGACGCTGTTCTGATGCGAGTGCGCGCCGTCCCGTGCACCTCTCCCTTCTTTCAAACGACTGGATGGTTACCTCAATGGAACCGGGCATTCGTACCTTGAAAGACCCAGAAACCGAACGATGGAGTTCCACGCAGTGCTTGGAGCATGTGTATCGCTTACTCACAGGAAAAAGCACTACGACAACGGGTCTCGCGCTGGCTGCGGAGACTTCTACGACCTTGCGACGCAGTGCGGTGGCCGCGGCTTCATCACGGCCGTGAAGCTCTGGATTGGGACGCGATCATGACGCTTTACCCCAGTGATTCTTCGTTCGCTGTCGGAGGTCAACATTACGAAGGTTTCCCCATCCTCGTCGACTCTTCGGGCGCCATCGTTGAAGTGGTGCTGCACTTCTTTGTTGACGAGCTTCTTGGTAGATCAGGCGCCAAGGACCTGAAAACTTGGGCGGCCTACGGGCGGCACATGTACGATTACTTTGGGTACCTGGAAGAGCGTTTTGAGTGGGACCATATTCCGGCACCGGGTAGTGGCGATGTGCCGCCGCTTTCGCACTGGGTTAGGTGGTGCCAGGTGGTAGCTGGCAACCAACCGGGTTACATCAATCACAAGCGTGCAACCGTTGAGCGCTTCTACGAATGGGCGCATCGGGTTGGACGAATCCCAACGATTCCCTTCACTCGACACGCAGCCATTTCGGCCAGTGCTGATGCGCGTCTGGTTCACGCGTCGAGCACCCAAGGTCGACGGTCGACTTCAAGCTTGTACCTGCGAGAGCCGCGGCGACTAGAGCGGGTTCTGACAAGGGGCCAGATCGACAGCGCGCTCAAGGAGGCGAGGAATCCGACACACCATGCTGCGTTTTACCTTGGATTGACTGCAGGGCTGAGAGCCGAGGAACTGGCAACGTTCCCTGTTAAATGTGTCTCTGATTGCAGCAAGCTGTCTTCCAAAGTTAGGACGGTGCCAGTCCGGCTCGACCCAGCATACATGTCGACGAAGAATGACAAGGCCCGAACAGTGCGAATCTCCGTTGCCTGCATGAACGCCCTCTGGCAGTACAAGGCCGTAGTGAGACCACGCTTGTTGGCTAGGGCACCTAAACGCGAAGAGCATGCGCCTCTTTTTTTGACACGCAGTGGCCGGCCCTTTGTTGATGACGGATTCGTAGCACCTTTTGCCCGTCTGGGAGCGAAGGTTGGATTTCACATTCATCCGCACATGCTTAGGCACACCTTCGCGACCCATACGTTGGCTTCCCTGGAAGACCTGAAGCATGCCGGCAAGTTCAGAGGGTCACCGCTCGTGACCCTTATGCGGCTGTTGGGACATGACTCGATCACTACCACATCGCGTTACACACATCTGCTGGACGCAATCGATGACGTGTATGGAACCCGTTACCAGGCCGAAATCGATGCGCTAGCCAAGAGCTACTTGGATGCGGGAGCATAGTCCACGATGGCAAAAAAGAAAGATTTCAGGGTAGGCGGTTCCCCCAGCGAGCCGATTGTTCCGATCCCCTCTGTGGCAGCTAAGTCAGCGCTGATCGTACCTACTTGCGTATCAATACCACTTCCACACGGGAGGGTCTATGAGGCTGATTTCACAGAATATCTCGGGCGGGGATTTGACGACACAGTTGGGGCGATAACCTTGGTGCTGCGGGCGATGGTTACACAAGGAAAGCCAGAACCATTGTCGCTTGAGTCAATCGTCAGGTCTGGTTTGAACAGCTGGTTCAGGTTCTGTGTGGAGCGATCTAGCTCAGGTTTTTCAATGTCTCTTAGCAAGATCGATGGCGATGTCATTGATGCGTTCACAGGATGGTTGAGCACTCGGGTCAAGGCGAACGGCGAAGTCTGGTCAAAAAATACGGCTCGGACTGCTTACCAGAAGGTCTGCACAGTATTGAAAGCGCTCGTTGAGCGCAAGCTGCTAACGGGCGACGGCCTCTTCAAGAAGAACCCGTTTCCTGGTGCCACAAACGTCCTCCGTCGTCGGAACTACATCGAACCTCTCTCAGACGAAGAGCGTAGTCGAATCTTGCTCCCACTCATCAGGGAGGTTGCCGAGGTCTTTGAAGGGACGCATCCCGGTCTTGTCGTGACGCAGCTTGGGCTGTGCGTCTTCGCCATATTGCTCAAAACCGGCCTCAATCCGACACCGTTCCTTGAGCTGCCCAGGGACTTAGAGACTTGCTTTCTGAGCCACCCTCGGAAGAATCGCAAGGTACTTGTGACCTTCAAGCGTCGAGCAAACAAGGACATCCCCACGCCGATAGAGCCTTCCGCATCAAAGGTTGTCTCGCTCGATGTGTACAGGCTCTGCGAGCGTGCTTTGCTTCTTTCTGAGGCCGCGTCCAAACTGGCCGCGGGGACTTCTTTGGAAGGGCTCCTATGGGTGTACGAGCTTGATGGGGCAGTGCGCGGGATGAGCACCCAGACATTGAGTGGCGTTGCCAACGCGTTCACTGCAAGACATGGACTTGTCCGTGATGACGGCTCCCGTCTGAAGATGAGTAGCCAATTGTTTAGAAATACGAAGCTCAATCGCGTCTGGCGAGCATCTAGAGGCGACCTGCTGGCAACAGCACGAAGCGGGTCCAACACCCCCGGGACAGTTCAACGCTACTTGAGTGTTACCCCTGAAATGCTCGAGGAGCATCGCATGGCAGGAGAGGTGCTGGTCGAGACACTTGCAGGCACAGTCATCAGGGAGAACACGCCTCACTCCGGGTGCAAAGACGTGTTTAACGGCGAACTTGCGCCGAAGGATGGCTCCGTGTGCATGGATTTTTTGTCTTGCTTCCGATGTAAGTCTCAGGTCGTCGTTCAGGATGACCTCTACAAGCTCTTCAGCTTTTACTGGGCCGTGTTTTCACAGAAGTCACACGTTGGTCATGACAGGTGGATAGCGCTTTTCAGGTGGGTCACTAGGGTGATAGACCGTGACATCGCGAGCAAGTTTGATCCGAAGATTGTGGCGCGAGAGAAAGCGCGTGCCCGAAAGGCCCCTCACCCCATCTGGCGGTCCCCCAGCGTCTTGGCCGCGTTGAGGTCTGTTTAATGAGTGTCGCTAAATCCTACCAAGCGCACTCATCGCCGGAGCTCTTGACATCGGAGGATCGAGACAAACTCGTCATTTCGTACGTGAAGATGGCCGATGGACGAGAAATTCCACTTTCTTGTTATGGGGATGAAAATTGGGACTACACGCCATTCTTCCCTCATGCTGCTAGAGGCAAGCAGGACAAGGAGATTGTGTGGAAGAAGACTCCTGAGGACTGGAGACCTTCGATGCGGAGCGCTGCGGCAGCTTTTACGTTCAAGGCAGCCCCTGGTGGCCAGCAACTGGACCCAGCAACCGTCCCCAAGCGGCATGTTGTCCTGAACGCCTTCGCGAAGTGGTGCGATTCAATTGACATCAGGCGTTTCGCCGACGTCCGGGCGTTTGACCTCCGAAACTATCTACAAAAGCTTCGTGATAGTGGGGTTCATGATCGAACCTTGGCTCATCACATTTCCGTACTTCGCAAGGTGTACGAGCTGCGAGCAGTGTTGGTGGACAGTTTCACAGAAGAGGCCGTCAGGGAGCTAAGTTTTGATCAGGTCGGTCCCCTGTGGGAGCCCGAGGCCGGCAAGGAGCGTCGTACGGAACTCCTACCACTTGCTGAAGCTTCAAGCCTGTTTGTCTCAGCCCGAGCGCACCTCGCGAGAGCTGCTGAGTTGCTTCGCTTGCGCGATGACCTCGCAGAACGGTGGGCTGAAGCAAAGAGTGATGTGGATCGCAAGAAGTGGGGTGAGAGCGTTAAGCGCCATGTGATCTGGGCGGCCGGCTTTCGAGACGTCCACCAATTCGAGTCTGCTGTTAGCGACATCCGCACTGCAGCGTACGTTGTTCTAGCCCTGACGACAGGGTGCCGCGTCCATGAACTAGGCGAAACCAACGTGGGGTGCGTCTACTCCCAGAAGGTCGATGGGGAAACGTACTGGTGGTTGAAATCCGCAACTCGCAAAATCGGTGATGGCCCTATGCGCTGGCTAGCTCCAGCGATTGCAAAGGAGGCTGTGGATGCACTTGAATGGCACTCTGCACCCTTGCGGCTTCGCATCGCCAAAGAGCTTTCCGAGACGCGAGAACTGCTTGCACACGCAGACACCGATGCGGCTAGAGCACGCCTAGCGGTATCAGTGCTGGAGCTTGAGCGAAATGCCAACCGTCTGTTTTTGAGCGACTCTTCGCGTGGTGTGGTCTCGACTGACACAAAGTCGCACAACAAGCAGCTCAAAGCCTTCGGTGAACGGATGGGGCTCAGATTTGGCTCCCCGCTTGCAACGCATCGGTTTCGTAGAACGTATGCCGTGATAGCGGTGCATTTGAACAAGGGGCCGCGTATTGACCTAGCAACGTTGCAGCAGCACTTCAAACATAGCAGTTTGCTACTGACCCAGTGGTACGCGGAGCTTACCGAGACTGACCGCGATCTTTACGAACTCATTGAGGAAGAAAATACCTATTTCGATTCATCATTGATAGATCACTGGTTGGAGGACTCAACTCCTTTGGCCGGTGGTTTTGGCAATCGCATAAAGGCATATGCAGGAAAAAACCATCAGCCGATGCTATTCAAGTCTCGGCGCGAGTTTGTTGAGAGCATTTGTGATGGGATAAATATCCGTAGCACCGGGCATAGCTGGTGCCTTGCTGAGGCACAGGACTGCGGTGGCAGAGGGCTTTTCGAAGCGCCAAGCTGTGGAGATTGCGGCAATGGAGTCATCGACAACACATTCACGGAGGTTTGGCAACATCTTCGTCGTGACCATGAGGAGTTGCTCGAACTCGATGACATTGGACCAGGTGGGCGAGCGAAGGCGAAGGCTGGGCTCCTCGCTGCCGATGCCATCCTCACACGGTTGACAAAAGATGAGAGGGAGGCCTCTGGTGGCTAGCGAGATTCCGACCAGAAAACGGTTGATGTTTGCGTTTGCAAAGCTCAAGCGTGATGCCGAACGGGCGGGCCAGAAAGTTGGCCCTTCTATCAGTGCCGTTGCTCGCGAGGCCGGGGTCAGCCACGCGTTGATCCATAACAAATATGCTGACATCGCCGATGAGATCCGTAAGGCTGGTGGTCGGAGCCCGCAGCAATTGTTGGAGAAGCAACGGGTAGCGGCAGAGAAGGCCGAAGTTCAGAAAAGTGAACTGAGGGAGGAGCTTGCAGCGCTCAAACAGGAGAACCGAGGGCTTGCTAGTGAGAACGCTCGGCTTTTACTCTTGGTGGCCAGCTTGCAGCAGCAAGTCTCCCTGCGGGAGTCCGGCGTAACAACCATTAAACCGCATCATCGTTCGCAGACCAGCAAGCTGCCGCGTTTGTGAAAATTCGCCTCTTGAGTCGGAAATCCGACATTCATGTGGCGCCTCCGTACCAAGCCACCTATCCAAAAAAGCACTGATGATCCAACAGTCAGACAAGAGCCTCATGACGGCATAGCCACACCTCCTCGCCCTCTCGTGGCCTCGACAAGCACTGTATGGCAGGCGCCTACGGGGGAGGCCAGATAAGCAAAGGTGATCCGCTACTTTCGAGTGCCATGGATGCCACAAAGCGCGTATGGGTCGTGCACATGTGGCTGTAATTATGTACAGTGTTGCATGGCCAACTCATGCAACTGTACACAGCGCCCCCTTGCGCCGCACATTGGCTTCCCCAACTTCGTTCAGCAATTTCGCAAACTTGCTTTACAAGCAACCATTTGTATCGAACAATGTGCACAAACCAAGCACCGCGGGGTAAGTTTGTGCTGCATCCGCAGCGGTAGCGATCAGGGAGAGCCGCTTGCGCACAGGGCAAAGCACTACACATCACGTTCACTACACCGCACTTGCATTGCTTTGCTCAAAAGCAGTGGCTGTTGGCTGTTCCGCGTCGCGTCGCGGCTGATCGATACTGTGTACCAGACTGCATACGGTCCATTCGACGGGAACAGTTGGGAACGGCTTTGCCAATTGGTCTTCAAGCGCAAGTTCACAGTCGACGGATACCTCCATATTCCGGCGACTCCCGGCGACTACGGCCTCGAAGGCTTCACGAAGACTACGGGCTGTGGGTACCAATGCTATTGCCCCGAGAAGGCTTACTCGACGAGAGAGCTCTACGAAAAGCAACGGAACAAGATCACCTCGGACCTGAACAAGCTCCAGAGCAATCAAGCTGATTTGCTGAAAATTTTGGGGTCAACCAAGCTGCGGCGGTGGCACTTGGTGACGCCCACCATCGCGCATAACGACCTCATAAAGCATGCCCAAACTAAGGAGGGTGAAGTTCGAGGGTGGAATCTTTCCATCCTGGATGCCGACTTTCAGATTCTGGTGCACGATGCTGACCACTATGCGACTGAGATTCAGGAGATACAGCAGGCCGTCGGGCGGGCACTCGATTTTGGTGGCCTGCCTGCAGTCTTGCCTGTTTTGACTGATAGCGCGGAGGTTTACGAGAAGAACGTTATGCGCAAAACGCGCGCACGACTGGCTCACGTCTCTGCCGACAAGCTAGAGGCAAAAGTAA
Source organism: Burkholderiaceae bacterium (assembly GCA_031253795.1). GTDB lineage: Bacteria > Pseudomonadota > Gammaproteobacteria > Burkholderiales > Burkholderiaceae_C > Comamonas. The sequence goes on along the minus strand of JAIRVR010000031.1, from coordinate 112,294 downwards.
ATCGCTTATACGCAAGCACGCTAAGGGAGTTTCTTGACCACGGTCTTCACTTAAAGCGAATAAACGATACAGCACCTACAGTGCATTCTCGGCTCGCACGACTCATCAATGGATACGAAGCCGACATCGGAGAAACCTGTGTTACGTGGGAGGGAACGCCTCAGGAGCTGACAGAGAAGATTCGTGTTGGTCTTACTGAGCGAATCGTTAAAGACCTCGCCCCAGCTATCGACGAGACCGGTGCTTCGCAAATCGCGCGGTTGATCGTTGCAAGATGGATTGCCGTTTGCGAGGTCGACTATGACTGAAACGGTTATTTCGTCACCTCGGCGTCTACGTTTCGTCCGGCGGCCGTCGCCAGTGCTTGTTGAGCACAGACCACTCTACAAGATCACCCAATTGCTCTTGGTCTTGGACATGTCTTCCCGGGGTGGAAAGTCTACTCTGCCCCGCCTGCATCTATTTAACTGGGCCATGAAAAGCGCAGAGCGAATGCAGAAGCTGGTTGATGCAACGAAGGCTAAGGCACTCAACATTACAGCTTGGGGATTCGACCCTGCGCTTGCAATCGCTATTCGGTTCGCGGTAGCTGAGGATTTGATTGAGCCTACATCGACTGGATACCAACTAGCCGAAAAAGGCCGAACCTTCATCACGGAGGTCCTCAGGGAAGCTGGCGCCTTTGCCCCGGAGCGTACGCTTTTGGCACAAATCGGCAAAGGAATTACCGAAGACATGGTCAAAACGGTCGCAAAGGGATGGGAGTCGGCATGAAGATCAGAGCCGTTAAGCTAAGAATTTCAACTGCGCAAGGTGAGTACGGATTTGAATTCGAATTTAGTCGCAATCTAACTGTTATTAGGGGCAGCAACTCTAGTGGCAAGAGTACGCTCTACAACACCCTTATTTTCGGCTTAGGAATGGAGGAGCTGATTGGGGGGAAGGGCGAAAAAGTTCTGAACTATGCGGTCAAAGACTATTTCGTGCAAGGCGGAAGCCGTGTCAACGTAGATCGCTCAGAAGTCTTTGTCGAACTGGAAAATTCATCGGGGCGCAGCGTGACGCTGCGTCGAGCAGTCCGTGATTCAGTACGCCAGGACAAGCTTGTTGAAATTTTCGAGGGGGCTCACCTTACTCAAGGTATTGAGCTTGGTACACCACTGCCAACTTATCTTTTTGATCCGGGCAGCGCGCAGAAGCAGGAAGGTTATTTCCAGTTTCTAGAAGGTTTCATGGGCTATCAGCTACCTCAAGTTCCCACGACAAATGGAGGGCTGGCCAAGCTGTACTTGCAAACAATCTTTGCCGCTCTTGCGGTGGAGCAGAAGCGTGGGTGGACGGACTACATTGCCAATATTCCATTTTTTGGAATTCGTGATGCACGGATACGAGTCACTGAATTCCTACTTGGATTGGGTGTTTTCGAAAGGCAGGCCAAGCGTGCTGAGTTGGATGCGGCCTCTGTGGCGATTGACTCGGATTGGCGAAAAATTTACGATATATTTCGTCAAGCCGCCACAGCGAATAATATTGTCATTGATGGACTGTCGCCAACTCCGGTATCAACCTTCGATGTGACGGCGGTTCTACTCGTTAAGCCTGATGGGAACAAGAAAATCTCCCTGCAAGAACAGTTAAGTAAACTTCGAGATGAACACCAACGTCTGGGGGAGAAAGCTGATGCCTACGGCAAGGCGTCTGGCGCGGAGGCACTGCAGGAGCTCGAGGCGACATCAGCTGAGTTGCAACGGCTTAGTGTGCTGCATGAGCGAGCAACAACAAACCTGACGCTGCAGAAGGCAGCCCTGGATGAGTTACGCCTACTTTTGGCTGCAGCCAATGAAGATGTCGAACGCAATAAAACGGCGCAAAAGCTTCGTAGCCTTGGTGCTCAAATGGACCTTGAAGTGGCTACAGACCACTGCCCGACCTGTCATCAAGCAGTCGACGACACTCTGTTGCTTGGAATTGTTACTGGGCCGCAAATGGACCTTGAAACAAACATTGATTATCTGAACAGTCAGCGCAAGATGCTGCAGAGTCAAATAAATGGAGCAGTTGAGGAGATTCATCAGTCTGAGATTACTGTGATTGGTATAGCAGATCGCTTGGCAGCGTCTCATGATTATCGAAATTCGTTGCGTGGAGATGTGAGTGCGGGTGTTTCTGAGTCGCGTGCTATTGTTCGGCGGCAGATTCAAATTGAGTTGGAGCTGTCCAACCTACAGGCGCTCGAAGAACAAGCATCGGCCTTGAAAATAAAACTGAAAGCGATTTCTGACCGGTTAGCAGCGAACCAGGTTTCTAGGCGGTCCTTGCCAAAAGAGGCATATAACGCGGATGATTTTGAAAGGATTTCGCTCTTTGAAAAGAACTTTAGAGCCAATGCTAGTTCATTTGGTTACGAGAGTGCCGAAATCTCAAATGTACGCATAAGCCTCGATACCCTGACGCCTATCCTTTTTGATTTGGAGCTTCGCGAGATTCAAAGTAGTCGTGAAGACCGCACAAGAACTCAGACTAACCTTACTGCTGACTCAAGTGCGAGCGATTTTGTTCGCCTGATCTGGAGCTACCTTTTGGCGTTGTATCAGACGTCGGCTACGCGTGGATTCGAGGGTCATCACCCAGGCATTTTGCTCATGGATGAGCCTGGTCAACACTCAATGCGATCTGCAAGCCAGCGCTCGCTGCTTCAGTTGTTAATTCAGCAGCCTAGTCTTCAGTCTATTGTTGCAGCATCTTTCGATGAAAATGAGTCAGTCTTCAAAGAAGCGACGACGGGACTCGATTTCAAACTGATCCAGTGGGATGGCAAGGTTATTCAGCCTTTGACTGCCTAGCATCGAGCTAGGCTCGTACCGGACACGTGAGCTCTCGGTCGGAGGCGGCATTCGTGAAACTCTGCTCGGCAGGTATCGAGGAAGACGCTTGGCTTTGCGTAACGGCCCTGGCGTCTGTACAGGACGCCTCCACTCGACCCGAAAGCATCAATCAGGCAGTAGCTGGCAGCTGAACGTAGGCCTTGACCAGCTGTGCAGCAAACTGGTCGAGCTCAAGCCCAAGACACCGGCACCACTTGTGGAGCTCCACCACGTCTAGGCGTCGTTCCCCACGTTCACATTTGCTGATGAACGTCTGAGTCACCCCCAGGGCCTCGGCAAGCTTCGTCTGGGACACACCAACCTCCTCTCGCGCTCCACGCAAGAGCGCCAAGAAGAGTGTGTACTCCGTTGAGTAAATTGACTTGTCCATCGATGCTTCAAAAACATCGAAAGCTTGCAGTCCAACTTCGTATAGTCCAAAATTGACTATTCTATATTCGACTACTTGCCATTCTTACATCTGTGGGTCCGTGGCAAGCCTGCACAAAAAATGCAAATGATGTTGTCTGACACCATCCGAGAGCGCCAGTGCGACGCTCAGACGGCCTACCGCTTCTCACGTGCCGCAGGCTACGCGCTGCTCGGCACAGAAGAAGGCTTTGTTCTACTGCTCGAAGACCTCGCAGATGAACGCCACGTAGCCTTGTACGGCGATGTTCGTATAGCGCAGAACGTCTCCTTTGAAGTTCACGCAGCAGAGGATGCGCTCGCGATGGCGCAGAGCTTGAATGCGGAGTTCCGTGTGGTGGGTGATTTAGTGCAGTGCCAAGTCGATGACGCCATCGTGGTCGGCGGCAGCTACGCTGAGGCCGCGATGAAGGCCGTTATCTACCGCTGGGAGCAAAAAAAAGCGGTCACCTGTTCTAACGAAAACCGAGGAGACGCCGAGGGTGGGTGAAGTAGTTCTTTACCTCGATCTAGATGGCGTCGTTCAACACCATGCCGTTATGTGGCGAGCCAGACGTGGCGTCTACATGTCTCCCGACGCGGGGCCAGATCGAACGTTGTTCGAATGGATTCCTGTCCTGGAAGAGGCGCTGGCGCCGTTTCCGCAAGTCGGACTTGTGCTCAGCAGCACCTGGTGCATGTGGCCGGGGTATGGCAAGACGTTGAAGCGTTTTCCTCCTGAGCTGCGCGAGCGATTCATCGGCGGCACATACCACAAGCGTGTGCACGGCGCGGACCCCTGGGCAAAATCTGCTTTCAAGGCAATGTCACGAGGACAGCAGGTGTGCGCCGACGTTATTCGCCGGCAGCCGCAGGCGTGGCTCGCGCTGGATGATGACATTGAGGACTGGCCAGAATGGGCGCTCGACAATCTGGTGGCCTGCGGTGGAGAGACAGGGCTGTCCAACCCACGTGTTCAGGCTGAGTTGCAAGCGAAGCTTGAGCGGGCTGTCGCGCTGGTAGCAAAGCTGAAAGGAAGCGACACAGCCAACGCCCCAGGTCACTGAGGCCTGGGCTGCTGCCGGTTCAAAAGACACCTTGTTAAGGTGGACGATGAAACTGGAGGTGGTTTATGGGACCGAGACGGCAGTTCAGCCGGGAATTCAAGGTTGAAGCGGTCAAGCTCGGTGACCGAGCGTGGGGTTGCAGTGGCGCAAGCTGCGCACGACCTGGATGTGCACGAGACGCGGCTGAGGGTATGAGTGCGCCGTTATAGAGGGGCTGCCAAATCCTAACTTTGGCGTCTTTTGTCTTGAACAGAAGAGACAGCCGTAAGTGGCGCCGTCGTGACGTCATCGAGCAGATTGTCCGCAAGACAAGAGCGAGCTGCCCAGTCCTTTAGGGAGTTCAGTAGACCGCTTGGAGCCGTGAGCTCCAGGGCGGCCACAGGCATTCTGCCGCCGACAGCCAGGCGCTATGTGCATAGCCTTGCCGGAAGGGGAGTTCTTCTATGCTCTCATCGCAGTGAAATGCGCTCATGTCTCGACGGTCGTCATCTCCACGATCTTGGCGAACTCTTCTAGAACCTCTGCGAAGTGGGTCTGCATGTACCGCAGCACCTGCGCGTTGTCGACGAGCTTGACGATGTAACCGCGGGCGATCATCAAGTTCAGCATGTCCTCGCTGTGCGATTGCTCTGCCAGCTTGTACTGCCCCAGCAGATTGGTCATCTCGTTTTCCATCCGCGCGACCTGTTCCTGCGACATCGCCGCACTGCGCCCCGTCCTCTTGCCGCCGACCAGCATCTCTTCTGGTGTCGCCGCGAGCATTGCGCGGGCGTAGCTGACGGTCACGGTGTTGGCTGCTACCATCAACTCGGCGCATTCGACTTGGCGAGTGTGCTTCATGCGCCGCAACACCGCGGTGACTTCTGTCGAGAACTGGTGGTCTTTCAAAATCTTGACGACTTCGTCGCAGATTCCGTTGAGCAGACTGCGCTTCTTTTGCAGCAAGCTCACATCGACGCACAGGCCCTTGGCCAGCTTCGCTGCGGAGATGCCACGGTCCATCGCGCGGCGGATCATGATGTGCTCCTGAATAGTCGACAAGCGGTTGAGCTGGTTGTTGTACGTGAAAGATTCGTCGTCGGTCGATACCAAGCAAGGAATCTCCTTAAGCTCCATCTCTTTCATGGCCATGAAGCGCACATGCCCATCCAGGATGAGATGCTGGGAGGTCTTGCGGTCGACAGCCGTGACCACAAGGGGCTCGATGAGCCCGATTTCGGCGATGGATTCCTTGATCTGCCGGAACTTGTGCGTCGCTGTGATCCGTTGCTCCAGCTTGACTGACGGCAAGATGCGGCCAACCTCGATCATGAGCGGCTTGGGAAGAAAGCCAAGGGTCGTAGATTTCATAGAGGACCTCCGCCATGGGAAACGCGTTCGGCGAGGTACTTAGGCAAGGTGTCTAGCCCCTCCAAGCGCAGGATGTTGACCAGGTTCTCGTCGCTGAGCATCTTTCGCAATGCGCCGTAGACAAAGAAGAGGCGTTGCTGAACGAGTGAGGACTTACGGATCATGATTCGCTGGCGCTCGACTTCCGTTTTGTAAGCTCGGACTAGGCTTAGGGATGTCACATCAACAACTTTCCGGGGCGGGGCACGTGAGATAGAGCGTCCAAGGAACTGGCGTCTCTCCACCAGCTTCTTGGCGTACATGAGCTGCGGGCCACGCAGGTCACCGGACTCATACGCGTCCTGCATCGCCATCTGCACCGTCTTGTCGTCGTTGCCCGCACCAACGATGAGAATGGCCACGGTGATTGGCATCTTCCCGCGCTCAACAGCGACTAGCAGTCGTTCCTCACCCTTGTCGACCAATTCGAGAATGTGGCGAATGTAAGTCTCATGCAGGTTGGTCTTGCGTGAGATGTCCTGGACCGAGTGGCCTCTGTCACGCAACAGCGAGATGCCGCGCAGTAGTTCCAGCGGTTGGTGCCGCCGCCGTGCGACGTTCTCCGCAAGGCTCATGACGAACGCGTCCTCGTCCGAGACCATGACCACAAGCGCTGGAATGCGCTTTTCTCCCAACTGCTGGAACGCCTTGAACCGCCCTTCTCCGCACACCAGCATGTAACGCTCAGCGCCGTCCTCACCTGGCCGCGGCGTGACCGTGACAGGCTTTTTCAGGCCAACCGCTCCGATGTTTTCCACAATGGCGCTGAACTTGCGCTGGTTGCGCTCGCGCGGGTTGAGGACCTCGATGCGGTCCATCGGGATCATGCGCAGTTCGGGCAGAGAAAGCGGCTCGGTCATGCCGCTCTCCGCAACCGGGTCCGTGCCGCCATGCCATAGAAGTAGTCCAGGTTGTCGAACCGGTAGTTCTCCAGTTCCACCGGATTGCGCTCTCCCAAACTGATCCGGGGATTGCCAAAGTCCAGACGTGGCCACAGGTAATAGTCAAGCGCGGACTGGTTGGCAAGATCAAGGCGCACCGCCACCGTGAGGTCAGGCGCCAAACCCGTGTCGAACCGCATCTTCCAGAACAACTGCCCGGACTCGCGGCGTCGGCAACGCGCCAGAACGATGGAGACGCTGAACTCCTCGTTGACGTACAGAAGGTCGGTGAGAGGATCGCGCCGCACACGACCGCCCAGCGCCACCATCTTCTCCTCGGTCTGCAGGACGATGGCGGGATGCATGCGGCGCAGCACCCGGTTGATTTCGACGTACTGGAAGTCGCGCGATGGAACAAAGCCGACGAGTTGGTAAGCCCGTACCAGACTCCCGAAACGGTGGGCGTAGACCGAAGAAGATGGCATGCCCTCGGTCGAGTTGATGATGAGACCAGAGAGCGCCTGGCGGTGCTGATAGAGGCTGCGCAGCCTCTCGATCAGTTCCTCGTCGGAATAGCGACGCGAGCGCGCGCGGATGATGCCCTGCGCCGTATAGAACTCCTCCTTCGCCACGATGGCAGGGAACGCGTCCTCCTTGCGAATCCACATGTCCGAAGGATTGACTACCCTCAGCTTGCGCAGCTTGAAGGACACCCGGTTGTAGACGTTGCTGCCGATGTACTTTTCGTTGATGAGCACCTCGTGGACGGTCGCCCTGTTCCATTCGCGGCCCAGATCGGTGCGGATGGCCGAGCAGTTCAGCCGAGAAGCGATTTCCGTCTCCGACAAGCCGTCGTTAACGAACCAGCGGTAGATGCTCTGGACCACCTGCACCTCGTCCTGTGGTCCAGGTACCAACACCACCCGGTCGGTCTGCAAGCTCTTGTGTTCGCCGCGTGCCAGCTCCGCCTTGCGCGCGCCAGTCTGGTCGACCAACAGCCGGCGCAATCCGAAGCCGGCCGGCCCGCCTTGCCGGTAACCCAGCTCGACCAGCCGGCATTGACCCGCAAACACCTTCGTTGACAACTCCCGGCTGTACTCGCCGGCCATCGTTCGCTTCACGCCCTTGACGATGGTTGAGATGGGAGAGCCATCGTTCTCGAACTGCTCCGCGCAGTAGACCACCTGGATGCCGGCGCGCTTGCATCGGTACTCGTAGTACGCGCTCTCATCGGCATCCTGGAAGCGCCCCCAACGGCTGACGTCGTAGACGAGCACCATGGAGAAATCGACGGAGCCCGATTCCACGTCTTCGATGAGCTGCTGCAATGCGAGCCGTCCGGCAATCCGGAGCCCACTCTTGCCTTCATCGGCATAGGTCTTCACCACCTCGATGCCGCGTTGCTGGGCGTACTCCCGAATGCGCGCGACTTGGTTGTGCGTGGAGTATTGCTGGTGCTCGGTCGACATCCGCACGTACTCGGCGGCGCGGAAGGTGGGTTGCCCGTTCTGCGGCAATGACTGTTCGCCCTTTTCCATAGTGCAGCTCCTCAACAGGCTCGTGGCGCAGGGCCACGAGGTCATCGGCTACCTGGAAACATCTCCCTGGTCAGCAACGGCGACACCACACTACCAGCGCCATCTTCTGTTGGCGATGAAGTCCTCTCTTTGCAATCACGCGTCGGCGAATAGATTCAAGACACCGAGGTGATCTGGACGAGCCATTCATGCCGTCCTGCCCAAGTGACAGGATCGATTGCAATGAGCCGAAAGGTGCCTTGGACCGGCAGAGTGCCCGAGGACGCGTCGCTGTTTGCAATCGCCTTCTCGCGCTGACGGGACGTTCGCTTCGCGTTGCGCCGTCGTTGTTGCTGTCGATTGTCGGCGGCGTAGTCCGGATGGGATTCGCGGTAGCGACGCCAGTAGTCTGGGTGGTCGCCACGCCAGTTCGACTGCGCTTGCGCCTGGTTCTCGTGGTAGTCATGGTCCGTCTTGCGCTTCGTTCTTTGCCACAAGCGTTTGCGCGACTGCTGGCACTCGGCCTTTGCGCAGTATGACTGGCGAGGAGCTTGGGGCCGCGGCTCGAACGCTTCCCCGCATGCACTGCACCAACGTTTTTCCATGGTATGCCTCCACTAAGAACGTGTTCAAAGCGTCCTCCGCGTGTGAGAAGCCCGGCGGGTGAGAAAAAGCTACCCGAGCGACATCAGCCGCGAAAAATTCGAGAATCATCAAACCGTTGCTGGAGAGCGCGCGCACGAGAACCAGTCCCTGGCGGGTAGACCTGTATGAGTGTTCTGCGCAGTGCTGTACCTACTCAGGTGATCTTGGCCCCGTATTCATGGCCCACAAGCGGCACTTATGCTGCAATTTTTCTTCGGGAGAAGTTAATGAAGCACCTTAAGCGGGCAGGAGCGGGACGGCCATGAATATGCAATACACCCTAGAGCAAGCTGTCATCAACCCACATCTCAAGCTGCCGATCTCGGAGGCGCGCTACATCGCTCTTGCACATGCGCGCGAGGTGCTTCTGGATGCGATAGATTTTGAACAGCGATACGAGCTTCTGCTAGGTAATTTCATTAGCATGGAGATGGCTCTCACAGAGATTGGCTTACGTTCCAAGCTGGAGTTCACATTTGAGTATCGAGACGTGGCACACAACATTGAGCAAGCCAACCGTCACCTAGTGAACCTGCTGACGACAATGAAGGGCTATGCCGACCAAGTTGTTCAGGACTTCAAGTGTTTGAAGTTGGAGCTCAACTTCTGTACAGCGGCCCGAGATGAACTCACCCAAGCGTTCGAACGCTGTTCGGACTACCGCTTCATGTGCAGTCTCCGCAATCATGTCCAGCACAGAGCAAGTGCTGTACATGGTTTCGAATCTGACGACGACATGAGAGGAGATGGCAACAATTGGGTGGAGTCGGTTCGATTCACGGCCCACAAGCGGCACCTAAGCGCCGACAAAGGATTCAACGCGAGAGTCTTGAACGAGCAACCCGAGAAGATCGACGTTCGCCGTTGCGCAAGGCGAAGCATGGAGGAGCTTGGAGCGGCTCATCTGAGACTGAGAAAGCTGGTCGCAGACCATGTTTTGCTGGCTCGCTCAACGATAGAAGGCGCAATTGCTGAGTACAAAAATGCAGGTGCCGATTCGGCCCTCGCACTTGTGGCAAGGCGCGATGGCGACAAAGACACTGATGTCCTCGTCTTCCTGGACTGGGATGATGTACGCATGGAACTCGTCAGGAAGAACGACAGTGCTCCTCGACTATGGGCTCGTCGCGCTCATAACGAGCCGAAAGTTGAAGCCATTGTTGCAGCGCGCGAGGCAGCAGGAGATACACCGGCCACAGCGGCGCGGCGAGTATGCCTGCCAACCAGGCGTTGGCAGGACTATGAGCAAGGGCTGCCAATGCCAGAAGGCCTGTTCCATTTCTATCGGCTACAAACGCGGTCTCATCCGACGCACGCCCTTCACCTGGTGGCCGGCACAGCTGACGGTCCATCTCCAGATCAGGCACCAGGCGAAGAACGTTGAGAAACCTGCTCTCTTTCCGGTAACAGCGGTGCGCTCCACGGTGGTTGGCTTACGGGACTGTTACCTGCTCATCCAAGAGCAGGCTGAGAGTGAAGCCTTGAAGTAACAGTTACCTTGTAGTAAGAACGGCTGCGGAATGATGGCGGCCAAGACCACGCTGCGCGCCGAGGACCTGCCCGACAATCTGGGCCCGCTGCGCTCTGCCATAGAACAGGCCGTGCCCCATGGTTCCGTGCCCCGCCACCGGGGACGCGATCCCGGCAGTTGGGAGAACCCGCCCGTGTCGGTGGACCAGGTCTGGGCCACACTGGCCGACGAGTTCAACCGGCTGTGCGAGCTGCATCCGCGCCTGGCCGGCACCAACAACCGCAAGCACCTGGGCACCCTGGGCAGCGGCAACCATTTCATAGAGATCTGCCTGGATGAAGCGGGCTTCGTCTGGTTCATGCTGCACTCGGGTTCGCGGGGCGTGGGCAACGCCATAGGCACGCACTTCATCGAGCTGGCCAAGAAGGACGCCGAGCTGCATCAGCGCAACCTGCCCGACAAGGATCTGGCCTATTTCGAGGAAGGCGCCCGCTACTTTGGCGACTATGTGCGCGGCGTGTCCTGGGCACAGAAATTCGCCATGCGCAACCGCGAGGTGATGATGGCCCACCTCATCGCCACGGTGCGCAAGGTCATCGCCAGGCCCTTCGAGTCGCATGTGGAGGCAGTGAACTGCCACCACAACTATGTGCAGCGCGAGCGCCATTTCGGCGAGGACGTGTTCGTCACCCGCAAGGGCGCGGTGAGCGCGCGGCGCGGCGAGCTGGGGATCATCCCGGGCAGCATGGGCGCGCGCAGCTACATCGTGCGCGGCCTGGGTAACCCGGAAAGCTTCGAGAGCTGCAGCCACGGCGCGGGCCGCGTGATGAGCCGCACCCAGGCCAAGAAGCTGTTCAGCGTGCAGGACCATATCCAGGCCACCGAGGGCGTGGAATGCCGCAAGGACGCCAACGTGGTGGACGAAATTCCCATGGCCTACAAGGACATCGACGCGGTCATGGACGCACAGCGGGATCTGGTGGAAGTGGTGCACACGCTCAAGCAGGTGGTGTGCGTGAAGGGGTGAGGCGCGGCGCTTGCCCGTATCCATCCCTGTCTCGCAGCGGCACGACAACAAAAAGAAGGAAACAAGAAGATGATCGAGATCGACGGCGCGGCCGGTGAAGGCGGTGGCCAGATCCTGCGCAGTGCGCTGGCGCTGTCCATGTGCACGGGCCAGCCCTTTGCCATGCTGCGCATACGTGCCGGGCGCGCCAGGCCAGGCCTGATGCGCCAGCACCTGGCCTGCGTCCATGCCGCTGCCGCCATCTGCGGCGCGCAGGTACAGGGCGCCGAACTGAATTCGCAGGCGCTGCATTTCACGCCCGGCCCCGTGCGTGCGGGCGAGTACCGTTTCGTGATCGCCTCGGCGGGCAGCTGCACCCTGCTGCTGCAGACGCTGTGGCCCGCGCTGATGCTGGCCGACGGTGAAAGCCGCCTGGCGCTGGTCGGCGGTACCCACAATCCGGCCGCTCCGCCCTTCCACTTTCTGGAGCGCAGCTATGCGCCGCTGCTGCGCAGGCTGGGCGCGCCTTGCGAGCTGCAACTGCGCCGACTGGGCTTTTATCCCGCCGGTGGCGGCGAGATCAGCGCGGTCCTGGGACCGGCGGGCGACAGGCTTCAGCCCTTTGACCTGGAGGAAAGGGGCGCGCTGGTCGCCAACCGTGCCGAGTGCTTCGCGCCCGGGCTTCCCCGTTCCGTGGCCCAGCGCGAACTGGACAGACTGGGTCAGGCACTGGGCTGGGCCGGCGAGCAGCTGCAGGTGGCTGCGGTGCGCCAGAACGAGGGGCCTGGCAACGCCCTGCTGGTCACACTGGACCATGAACACCTGAGCGAGGTGTTCACGCAGTTCGGCAGGAAAGGCATCAGCGCGGAAAACGTGGCGCACGACCTGGCGTGCGAGGTGCGCCGTTACCAGGCCCGCCAGGCTGCGCTGGGCGCGCACCTGGCCGACCAGTGGGCCTTGCCGCTGGCGCTGGCTGTCTGGCGCAGCGGGCACGGCGCCAGCTATACCTGCACGGAGCTGACGCCGCATGCACACAGCAATTTCGCGGTGATAGCGCAGTTCCTGCCGGTGCGCTTTTCCACCGCCGCGGCCGGCGATGGCTGGCGCGTCAGTCTTGCGCCGGCCTGAGTGACCTCAGCGGTCGGCGCGCACCAGGGTGCTTTTGCCGAAGAGGCTCTCCAGCAGGTCAACCACCAGCTCGGCCGTCTGGTTGCGCAGGTCCAGCGCGGGGTTGAGCTCCACCAGGTCCAGCGAGCCCAGGCGGCCCGTGTCGGCCAGCATTTCCATGCACAGCTGGGCTTCGCGGTAGCTGGGGCCGCCGCGCACGGGTGTGCCTGTGCCGGGGGCGATGTCCGGGTCCAGGAAGTCCACGTCGAAGCTCAGGTGCAGGTGGGTGTCGCTGCCATGCAGGCCGTCGAGGGCGCGGCGCATGACTTCGCGCATGCCCAGCTCGTCGATGGCGCGCATGTCGTAGACCTCGATGCCCAGTCCGTGCAGCAGGCGCTTTTCCTGCTCATCCACGCTGCGCAGGCCGATCTGGCACAGCGCGCTGGCCGGCAGTGCCGGATGGTGGCCGCCCGACAGGGCCGTCAGGGGCGAGGGGCCCAGGCCGCAGAGGCTGGCCACCGGCATGCCGTGCAGGTTGCCGCTGGGTGATATATCGGGTGTATTGCAGTCGGCATGGGCGTCCAGCCAGACCACGCGCAGCGCCTGTCCGCGATCGCGGCAGTGGCTGGCCACGGCGCTGATCGAACCCATGGCCAGGCTGTGGTCGCCGCCCAGCATCAGGGGCAGCTCTCCGTCGGCCAGTGCCTGGCCCACGGCACGGTGCACGCCTTCCATCCAGGTGCGGGCCGGTGCCAGGTGGCGCAATCCGTGCTCGGGTGGCGTCTGCGGGTTGGGGGGGCCGGCCAGGTTGCCCACGTCGCCCACCTGGCGGCCCAGATGGCGCAGTGCCGGCGCCAGGCCTGCCACACGCAGCGCGTCGGGGCCCATGGCGCTGCCCAGGCGGCTGGCGCCTATGTCGGTGGGAACGCCGATGAGCCGGAGGGACGGGGTGTGGGTGTTCATGTGCATGGGCCTATGGTATGCAGGCCGCGTGTCAGCCAAAGCCGCGTTCTGCCTGCTGGGCGTCGCGCAGCAGCCGGTACAGGTCGCGCGGATCGGCCAGTGCGGGCACCAGGTCCAGTGGCTGCAGCATGCCGGCATCGCGGGCCAGGCCATGCAGGTAGCGCAGGGCCGAATAGTCCTCCAGGGCAAAACCCACGGAGTCGAACAGCGTGATCTCGGTATCGTGCGTGCGGCCGGGCGCCTGGCCCGTGATCACCTGCCACAGCTCGGTGACGGGGGCATCGGCGGTCAGTTGCTGGATTTCACCTTCCACCCGGGTCTGCGGCGTGTATTCGACAAAGATGCGCGCGCGCTGCAGCAGCGCGGCCGGCAGTTCGGTCTTGCCCGGGCAATCCCCTCCCACGGCGTTGACATGGGTGCCCGGGCGCACATCGGCGTCGGCGATCACGCAGGCGCGGCGCTTGGCGGCCGTGGCCGTGGTCACGATGTCGGCGCCGTCCAGGGCCTCGGCGCTGCTGGTGCAGCAGGTGATGCGCTGGGCCGTCACGCCCGCATGGCCCAGGTTGTCAACGAGCTTGTGCATGGCCTGGGCGTCGATGTCGAAGACACGCAGGCGCTCTATGCCCAGCAACCCCGTGAAGGCCAGTGCCTGGAATTCGGCCTGCGAGCCCGCGCCAATGAGGGCCATGGTGTGGCAGCCGGGCCGCGCCAGGCGGCGCGCGGCCAGGGCCGAGGTGGCGGCAGTGCGCAGCGCCGTCGCCAGCGTCAGGTCGCAGAGCAGTACGGGCAGGCCCGTGGCCACGTCGGCCAGAGCGCCGAAGGCCATGACCGTGGGCAGGCCCCGTGCCGTGTTGCCGGGGTGGCCGTTGACGTATTTGAAGGCGTAGTCCCGGGCGTCCGAGACCGGCATGAGCTCGATGACGCCGCCCGATGAATGGTGGGCGATGCGCGCCGACTTCTCGAAATCGGGCCAGCGCGCGAAATCGGCCTCGATGGTGTCGCACAGGCCTTGCAGGCAGTGTGTCAGGCCGTGGCGCACCACCAGGCGCGCCGCCTGTGTGGCGCCCAGGAAGTCCGTCGTCATGGCTGCATTGCGAGTGTCCATGGTGCTCTCCCCGTATGCAGCCACTGTAGGCCCGGGACGGTGCACAGGCAAGCGTGGTTTCGGCTGGTGCCTGCGCGGGGATTCGCGGTGCGCGTATGCTCGGCACCCAAGCTATGAACCAACTGCATCTGTTTTTGCCCTGCGCCGCCGGCGTCGAGGGCTTTCTGGCCGACGAGGTCCACGCGATCACGGGCCTGAGCGGCCACGACCTCCTGGTGGGCCGTGGTGGCGTGATGGTGCGCGGCCTGTGGCGCGACGCCATGTTGCTGAACCTGCACAGCCGCCTGGCCCAGCGCGTGCTGGTGCAGCTGTCCCAGTCCCTGTACCGCAACGAGAACGACCTGTACCGCGCCGCCAGCGAAGTGGCCTGGGAGATCTGGTTTTCCACACGCGAGAGTTTCAAGATCGAAGTCACGGCCCAGCACAGCCCGCTGACCAGCCTCAACTTCGCGGCGTTGCGCGTCAAGGACGCCATCGCCGACCGCTTCCGCGCCAAGAAGGGTGCGCGCCCCGACGTGGAAACACGCCAGCCTGACGTGCGCGTGCACCTGCACCTGACCACGGACGAAGCCACCATCTACATCGACACCTCGGGCGAGGCGCTGTTCAAGCGCGGCTGGCGCGAGGACAAGGGCGATGCCCCGCTCAAGGAAACCCTGGCTGCGGCCATGATCGCCGCCACGGGCTGGGACCCGCACGGCGAACAGGCCCAGCCGCTGTACGACCCCTGCTGCGGCAGCGGCACCGTGGTCATCGAGGCCGCGCAGATCGCGCGCCGCATACCGGCCGGCATCCTGCGCCGCTTTGCCTTCGAAAAGCTCGTGCCCTACCAGAAACATGTCTGGGAGGCCATGCTCGACGAGGCCGAGGCCGCCATCCTGCCCGAGAGCCCGGTGGGCATCTATGGCTCCGATGTGGCGCACCGCATGGTGGACTTTGCCCAGCGCAACGCGGACCGCGCCGGCGTCGGCAAGACCGTGCAGCTGCGCGGTGGTGACGCGCTGCAGCGCATGCCGCCCTGCGAACAGCCGGGCATCATGCTGCTGAATCCGCCCTATGGCGAGCGCATTGCCGCGGCCGGTTCGGCAGGCCGCAGCGCTGGCGACCGCATGGCGGTCGTCGAGCGTGCAGGCCGCGAGACGGCACAGACCGAGGACGGCGTGGAGTTCTTCGGCCAGCTGGCCACCCACTGGAAGAAGAATTACAGCGGCTGGAGTGCCTGGATGCTGACTCCCGACCTCAAGCTGCCCGGCAAGATGCGCCTGAAAGAGGCCCGCCGCACGCCCATGTGGAACGGTCCCATCGAATGCCGGCTGTTCCGCTTCGACATGGTGCGCGGCACGGTCAAGCCCCGGAAGGCCGCAGGCGACGCGGCGGAGGGTGGCGCCCCATGAAGATCGTGCTGCGCTGGCCGCAGTGCAATGACGGCTACCAGGGCCCGCAGCCACGTCCCGTGGTGCTCGATACCAACGTGGTGCTGGACATGCTGATCTTCGACGATCCGCACATTCCTCCGATCCGCGAACTGGTGCAGCAGGGCCGCATGCGCTGGATCGCCGACCAGGCCCAGCGCATCGAGCTGGAGCGTGTGCTGCACTACAGCCAGATCGCGCCACGCGTGGCCTTCTACGGCAAGACGGCCGAGGGCGTGCTCCAGGCCTTTGACGAGGCGGTGGAATACGTGGATGACGCGCCGCGCATCCGCTTTGTCTGCACCGATCCCGATGACCAGCATTTCCTGGACCTGGCCAGCCAGCACCAGGCGCTGCTGATCAGCAAGGACAAGGCCGTGCTCAAGCTGCGCAAGCGCGTGGCGGGCCTGGGGGCCACGGTGGGTAATCTGTTGCTGGACGAGGCGGTCTGAAGCTGTTGCGCCGCAACCACCCAGGTGGTGCCGGGGCTCCCGGGTGAGGTGCTGCCGCCGGACCGGCTTTCTCCTAAACTGGTGGCCATGCAGGAGGCGCAACGCCCCTGCCAGGAGGACGGCCTCCCCCGATCCAGGGACTTGCATGCGCCGGGACGACCCGGCTGAACCAGGAGTTTTTCCATGGCATGGGTCTATCTGTTGGTGGCGGGGCTGCTCGAAGTGGTCTGGGCGTTTTCGATGAAGCAGTCGCATGGCTTCACTCGGCTGGTGCCCAGCGCCATCACCATCGTCACCATGGTCGCCAGCTTCGGCCTGCTGGCCGTGGCCATGCGCAGCCTGCCGCTGGGCACGGCCTATACGATCTGGACCGGTATCGGCGCCGTGGGTGCCTTTCTCGTCGGCATCTTCGTGCTGGGCGAGCAGGTCAGCGCCATGCGCATCGGCGCGGCCGTGCTCATCGTCTCGGGTCTGGTGCTGATGAAGATGTCGTCGGACTGATGCGGGGCGTCCCCTGCCGGCCAGATTTGCAAGGCCTTGCAGGGGGACAGGGGCCGGGCTCAGAAGCGGTATTTGACGCCCACCGTCAGATTGCGCGGCGTGCCGTAGTGGCGGTAGTGGCCCGCGTAGCTGAAGTACTTGCGGTCCAGAGCGTTGTTCAGGTGCACCGACGCACTCCAGTGCCTTTCGATGTCATAGCGCGCCATCAGGTTCACCACGGCATGGCTGCCCTGGCGTACCGTGGCGTCGCCCACCTGGCTTTGCCAGTTCACGCCGCCGCCCTGCCATGCGCCACCCAGACGGTAGCTGCTGAAGAGCTTGACGCTGTGGCGCGGCAGCATGGTGTTGTGATGCGCTGGCCCTCGGCGTTCGTGGTCAGGGTGCTGGCATAGCCGGCAGAAATCTGCCGGCCCGGTGCCAGCTCGCCGCTCAGCTCCAGTTCCAGCCCCTGGGAGGTGGTGTTCTGCCCGGCCTTTTAGACATTGCTGCCCGGAAATTGCGCCTGCCACACCGCCAGATTGTCCTGCTTGAGGTTGAACAGGGCCATGCTGGAGTTGAGCCTGCCGTACAGCAGGCGGGAGAGGTCCAGGCCCGCGCCCCGGTGTCCCCGGCTGCCGGCATCGGCATGGAGCTGCGTACGGGGCTTGGCCGTGGGCACGCCATCGATCTCGTAGTTCTGGATCTCGAAGCCCCGCGACCAGTAGCCGTCGCTTTCCGCTCCCAATCCGTCGCGCGTGACGATGACGAATGCGTCTCAATGATCGCGTCATGCCCTTGTGCCCGTGATTCGCTCTTGCGCGGGGCCGTCAGCGGCCCTTGGACAGCTCCAGCGCCAGGCGCAGCATGTCGCGGTGCTGCACGCCCCGTTCCCACAGCTGGGTGGTGTAGTTCCTGAGAAAGAAATCGCGGTCTATGCCCGTGACGCGAAAACCCGCCCGCTGGTAGAAGACCAACTGGTCGCCGAAGCTGCCCGTGCCGACCTCCAGCCGTGGCGCGCCCTGGGTCCTCGCCCATTCGATGGCCCGGCGCAGCAGGGCCGTGCCCAGTCCCCGGTGGTGCAGGGACTCGGCCACGGCGATGTTCATCAGTTCCCAGGCCGGAGGGCCGTCATCCTGGGTGCCATCGGTATCCAGCGGCACCAGCACGCACAGGCCCAGGACCTCGCCGCGCCCACCGGGCCGCGGTGGCTGGCCCTCGCGCTGGAAAGACTCACGCGCAGCGAAACAGGTGGAACCGGCCAGATAGCCACGCACCTTCTCCCGCGAGGGATCGGCCGACAGCAGCAGCGGCCACGGCGCCTCGGCCGGGTTCAGCGGCTCGATGTGCCAGGGTGCGAGGGAGGCGGAGGGCTCTGTCATAGGCTGGAATCATCCCATGCCTGCGCGCGCATGGAGCAGGCAGGTGGGCGCAGGACGGGGCATGCGCTTACAACTGCGCATTTGCAATGATCGAACTAGTGGTTTATACTTAGCTTAAGGGTTAACACTTAGAGGGTTTTCCCGGCATTCGCGGCAATTGAGATGCAGGCCGCCAGTGGTTTTTGAGCGTCTCAGTAAGGAAGTTCACTATGCGCCAAGCCATCCATTCCCTGATCGATTTCATCCAGCAAGCCCGCCAGGCCGAACTGGAAATCGCCAACCAGTAATCCGGTTGGAGGCAGGCACGCGCCACGCGTGCCCACCTGTGCGATCGCCCCATTGCCCGGACGGCCTTGGGGCTTTTGTATTTCTAGAGTCCCAGCACCAGCCTGCCGCCCTTCGCGCGCGAGCAGCAGCTCATCATCTTGGTGCAGGCCGCGCGCTCGCCGCGCGTGAGCACCATGTCGCGGTGGTCCACGTCGCCTTCGAGCACGGGCACCTCGCAGGAACCGCACAGGCCTTCGCGGCAATCGCTTTGTACGTCGATGCGCGCGCTGCGCAGCGCATCCAGCAGGCTCTGGTCGCGGCGCACCTGCAGCACGATGCCGGAGTCGCGCAGCTCTACCTCGAAGCCATGCTCCCGGGTCGGGTCCAGTGCGCCTACGGTGGATGCGAAATGCTCCACGCGCAGGCTGTCCTCGGGCCAGTGGCTGCAGGCGGTCTGCAGGCCGTCCAGCAGGCGCTGCGGGCCACAGGCATGGATGCGGGCTGCCGCACGTGGCGTGGCCAGCAGGGCCGCGTAGTCGGCGCGTCGCCCTTCCTCGGCGATGTACAGATGCAGGCGGTCGCCGTGTTCAGCCTGCAGCTGCGCCAGCAGGGCCATGCCGGCGCGGCGCCGGCCGCTGTAGTGGATCTCATAGGACAGGCCCAGTGCCCTGGCGTGCCGTGCCATGGCCGAGATGGGCGTGATGCCGATGCCTCCGGCCACGAGGACCAGGTGGCTGGCGCTCTCGTCCAGCGGGAAATGGTTGCGCGGACCGCGCACCTGCACGATGGCACCGCTGCGCAGGTGTTCATGCACCCAGGCCGATCCGCCCCGGCTGTGCGCCTCGCGCAGCACGGCGATCTCGTAGCTGCTGCCGTCCTGCGGGTCGCCGCACAGCGAGTACTGGCGTGACAGGCCGGTATCGCCGCACTGCAGGTCGATGTGCGAGCCCGGCGTCCAGCGCGGCAGGGCCTGTCCATCGATGGATTGCAGGCGCAGGCGTAGCACGCCTTCGGCCGCAGCCTGGAGCTGGACCACGCGCATGCTGCGGCTGGCACCGCCGTTGAGTGCCTCGCCGATGCGCACGGGCTGGCACGCCAGCAGCAGCGCGCGGTCGCGGCGCTCGGGGTTGAGGGCAGGGTCCCACTCCACCCACAGGTGCTCCGGGCCCCGGAACGAGGTATTGGGCACATAGGTGAATTGCTGCTCGGCCAGCCGCATGTGCGGCATGCGGCGCGTCAACTCCTCCAGGAAGATCTGCATCTCCATGCGCGCCAGATTCTTGCCCATGCACTGGTGCGAGCCATAGCCGAAGGTCAGGTGGTCACCCGCGTTGTCGCGGTGGATGTCGAAAAAGTCGGCGTCGGCGAAATGCCGCTCGTCGTGGTTTGCCGAGGAAGTGACGATGAGCAGCTTGCTGCCCGCTGGCACGGGCACGCCGCCGATCACCACGTCGCGCGTGGCCAGGCGCCGCCAGGCGGCCACCGAGCCGTTGTGTCGCAGGCACTCCTCCACGGCATTGGGGATCAGCGCGGGGTTCTCGCAGATCTGCCGCCAGGCCCCGGGGTGCTGCAGCAGCAGTTTGACGGCGTTGGCCGTGGCATTGGCCGTGGTCTCATGCGCGGCCACGATGCCGGCCATCATCATGGAGTGCAGGTAGGAGTCGGTGACGACCTCGGGCAGCTCCTTTTGCATGCGGATGCCATACTGCATCCAGCCCGGTGCCTCCGGGTTCTCGCGCATCTTGGCCAGCACCTTGCCGGCCAGCTGCCAGAAGTTGCCTACCGCGTGGGCCACGGCCACCTGCTGCTCGGGACGGGGGCGCCCCCAGGTGTTGACGGTGTGGGCGATGGAATACTCGCGCAGCCTGTCCATGTCCTCCTCGGGCACGCCGAGGAAGTGCAGGGCCACGGTCAGCGGCACTTCCCACAGCATCTGGTCCACGAGGTCGGCGCGGCCGTCATCGATGAAACGGTCCACATAGGCGCGCGCCAATTCGCGCACCATGGGTTCGTGGTGGCGCAGCTGTTCGGGCGTGAAGGGGTCCATCAGCGCGCGGCGGCGCGGCATGTGGGCCGGCTCGTCCTCGTTGACCAGGGTGCGGTTCAGCGCGAACCCGTAGGAGGCGAGCACGGCATTGGCTTCCTCACCCGTGGGCGTGATCTTCTCCAGCGCGATCGAGGGGCTGAACGTGATGTTGTCCCGGAAGACCGCCTTGATGTCGTCGAAGCGCGTGACCACCCAGTAGCCCAGCCGGGGGCTGTAGAACACCGGCTCCTGCTCGCGTGACCAGCGTACGTATTCGGGCGGGTCCTGCTGGTAGCCGTCGCTGAATGGATCGAAGGCCGCCGCCCCGGCGCTGACGGGGCAGCCCGTGGGGCCGGTCTGGCCGCGGGGCTGGCGGTGGTCGAAGGGGCAGCGCGAGGGCGCGGCCGAGGACGTTGCAGGAGCGGTCATGGTGTTCTGTCAGTCTTCAATGCGCTTGGGGGGGCCTGGTCAATCCAGAGTGATGTTCTGGTCCCGGATCAACTTTTGCCAGCGCGTGCTCTCGCTGGCCAGAAGCGCGGCGAACTGCTCGGGGGTGTTGCCCACGGGCTCCACGCCGAAATCGACGAGCTTCTGGCGCACGGCGGGCTCATTGATGGACGCCACGACCTGCCTGTGCAGGGCCGCGATGACGGGTGCCGGGGTCCTGGCCGGCGCCACCAGTCCCACCAGGGCGGCGGCCTGCACATTGGGCAGGCCCAGTTCGGCGAAGGTGGGCACGTCGGGCAACTGGGGCAGGCGCGTGGCATTGGCCACCGCCAGCGGGCGGACCTTGCCGCCCTTGATGAAGCCGGCGCCCGCGGCCAGGTCCACCATCATCACGGGCACCTGGCCGCCGGCCACGTCGCCCAGGGCGGGCGCGGCGCCCTTGTAGGGCGCATGCACCAGCTTCAGGCCGGCCTCCACCTTGAGCAGTTCCATGGCCAGGTGGTGCGGACTGCCGGCGCCGGCCGAGGCGTAGTTGATGCCATCCTTGCTGGTGCGCGCCTGTGCCAGAAACTCCCGGGCACTGGTGGCCGTCATGCCGGGGCCGGCCACCAGGATCATGGGGAAGCGGCCCATCAGCGTGACTGGCGCCAGGTCGCGGGAGGGGTTGTAGCTCAGGCTCTTGTAAAGCACGGGGTTGAAGACCAGGGTGCCGTTGTCCGCCGACAGGACGGTGTAGCCATCGGCCGGGGCGCGTGCGGTTTCCGAGGCGCCGATGGCCGTGTTTCCGCCCGGGCGGTTGTCCACCACGATGGGCTGGTGCACCTGGCCACCCCAGGCCTGGCCGATGGTGCGGGCCAGGAAATCCGAGCCGCCGCCGGCCGCGTAGGGAACGATCCAGCGCACGCTTTTGGCGGGAAACCTGTCCTGTGCCAGTGCGCTGGAAAGCATGGTGGCGGCCAGCAGGCCTGCTGCCAGGGCGGTGGTGAAAAGGCGCTTGTGCATGGGGCTTGTCTCCGTGAGGCGGGATGGAATCCGAGGAATCTTGTTTTGCGTAATTTTTCTACGCATTGCGTAAAAATAGCGCCCGGGATTACCCGCAAGCTGCGGCACAATGCCCCGCGAGCCCTTACAACACGCCATGAACTCTCCCTCTGCTCCCGAGACTCCCGAGCCCTTGCCGCCACGCGAGCGGCGCCAGCGCGTGCAGGCCGCCGAGACCTGCCTGGCCGTGCTCAAGGCGCTGGCCACGCTGGGCGGGCGCGCCAGCCTGACGGCCATCGGCACGGCCGTGGAGGAAAGCCCGGCCAAGGTGCACCGCTACCTGGCCAGTCTGATGGCCGAGGGGCTGGTGGAGCAGGATCGGGGCGGTACGCAGTACGCGCTGGCCTCCGAGGCCATCCGCGTGGGCCTGGCCGCCATGCGCCAGTGCGACCCCATCCGCGTGGCCGAGCCGGCGCTGATGCACCTGCGCGAGACCCTGCAGGTGACCAGCTTCGTGGCCGTGATGGGCAATCTGGGGCCGACCATCGTGCGCTTCGAGGAGCCTGGCCTGCCGGTCACCGTGAACGTTCGCGTGGGCTCGGTGATGTCGCTGCTGTGGTCGGCCACGGGGCGCGCCTTCTTCGCCTTCATGGATGACGATGCACGCGTCGATGCGCTGCTGGCGCAGGAACTGGCCGAGGCACCACCCGAGCGGCGTGCGCTGCTGGATGCCGAAGATCCGCTGGGCATGCTGCGCCGTGAGATCCGCGCCGCGGGCTGTGCGTCGATACGCGATGTCAATCTGCCCGGCATCAGCGCCGTCGCGGCGCCGCTGCATGACTACACGGGCCATGTGGTGGGCGTGCTGTGCGCGCTGGGCGCCAGCGGCGGTTTCGATCCCGACCCCCAGGGGGCGGTGGCGCGGGCCGTGCGTGAGGAAGCGGGCCGCGTCAGCGCCTCGCTGGGGTACCTGCCCGCCTGATCCGCTAAGGCGTCACCAGCGTGTAGGCCATGCGCACGCGCTGCATGTCGCGGCCCAGGCGGCGGCTTTCGGGCAGGTGGCGCACCCAGCCCAGTTGCCGGGTGGTGCTCTCCATCAAAGCGCGGGTTTCGGGTTCCATGGCCTGCACGAAGTCCCGCCAGGCGGTGCGCGCCGCAGGCATGGCGTCGGCCTTTGCCAGTATCCAGGCCGTGGAATGGGCATAGCACAGCGCATCGCGCACGCGGCACAGCGGCAGGGGCAGGTGGGCGGCGGGGTCGTCCTCGAAGTCGATGAAGCCGATCACGCCATCGGCGCAGCAGACCATGTTGCGGGCAAAGGCCTGGCTCAGGCAGTCGCCGCTGGCGTGTACCTGCTGCAGCGTGGCCAGGCCCTGTAGCCACAGTGCCAGCGTGGTGCCGTCGCCCCGGGGCAGGACGGCCTCCATGGCATTGCCCAGCGAGGGGGCCTCCACGCCGGGGCTTCCCAGGTGGCGCATGGCGAAGCCGTCCTCGCATTCGGCCAGCACGGCGGGCACGCGCAGGCCGCGCCGGGCCAGCTGGCGCAGGCGGCGCACCTCGGTGCGTATGGCCTCGTGGCCGCCGGGATTGGGCACGGGCCGCAGCACGGGCAGGCGCAGGCAGGCGGCCAGCATGGCCAGGGCCCGGTAGCGCCAGGCCGGATTGCTGGCGCCCGCGCGCTTGACCCAGATGGTTTCGTCGCCCCGGTCATAGCGCTGGATGCTCAGGGGCTGGCTCAGCACGTGGTCGCGCAGGAAGGCGTCGTAGTCTGGCGGCGCAAGGGATGGGGCGGCGGGGAGCGGTTCGGACACGGCGGGCTTTGTCTGGTGGTGCTGGCGCATTGCGCCAGGGCATGCACCGATTGTGCCGTGTCATGTCCATGACCTGGGGCAAGCGGTGGATCCGGGTTTGCACTGCGCCCGTATCTGGAAAATCGTGTCGCATCACCTCGAAAATTGAGACAATCGTTTCATCTTTCGCAGTCCTTCATTGATCCATGAATTCAGAAGACAGTGGCAAGCTGGTTGCCGCCCTGGTGCGCGGAGTCTCCGTCCTCCAGTGCTTTTCCAACAAGCATCAGGAACTCAGCGCACGTGAACTGATGGAGATGACAGGCCTGCCCAAGCCCACGCTGTTCCGGCTGATCGACACGCTGTGCGAGCTGAACCTGATGCGCTATTCGGAGCGCCTGTCCAAGTACGTGCCGGGCGTGGGGTTGCTGAACCTGTCTTCGCCCGTGCTGGCACGCATGCACATGCGCCAGTTCGCGCGGCCGCACATGCAGGAACTGGCCAATCACCTGGGCGGCCAGATCCAGCTGGCCGTGGGCCATGGCCGGCAGCTGTGCCTGGTGGAGCTGGCCAACGGGTTGGCCAACAAGGTCTTCCTGCCCGAGATCGGCGTGCACATCTCGCTGTCGCGCACGGCCACGGGCCGCGCCTACCTGCTGAGCCTGCCCGAGACCGAGCGCGAGGCCTTCATCGCCGAGCTGCAGGCCGGCGACCCCGTGCGCGCGCAGCAGCTGCGCGAGCGCCTGGACGATGCCCGCCGCGACCTGGCCGAGCATGGCTTTTGCCGCAGCCATGGCGACCTGCACCGCGAGATCCAGTCCATTGCCGTGCCCATGTCGGCGGCCCAGGACGGAGAGTACTGGGTGTTCTCGGTTTCGCTGCCCATCTACAGTCCGCAAAGCCGCGAACTGGAAGGCGATGCCGGTCCGCGTCTGATCACGCTGGTGCGGTTGGTGGAAGGCATGTTGGGCGCCTCCAGCCTGTCCTGAGGGCCGTTCTGAATCAGCGGACGCCGCGCCAGACCTGCTGCGCGCATCCGCTGCGCACCTTGTCCAGCACATCGGCGGTGTCCGCACCTGCGTGGCTGGCGGGTCCGGGCGCATAGGCCTGGCCGTCGAATCGTGGCGCAGGGGCGGCCTGAAGGGCGTCACCATCGGGCTCCAGGTAGACGCCCCGTGCCTGCATGTGGGGATGGCGGGCCGCCTGCACGGGGCTGAGCACGGCGCCGAAGCAGGCGTCCGTGCCTTCCAGCAGATGCTGCCAGTGGGCGCGCGGCTGCGAGGCGAACAGCGCCTGCAGCTGACCGCGCCGCGCAGGCCAGGCACTGCGATCCCACTGCGCACCCTGGAATGCAGGGGCATCGGCCAGGCCCAGTTTGTGCAGCAGCAGGGCGTGGAATGGCGGCTCGATGGCGCCCAGCGTGATGAAGGTCCCGTCGGCGCAGGCATAGGTCTCGTAGAACGGGGCGCTGTCATGGATGCTTGCACCGCGCTCATCGGCCACCAGCCCGCGCTGGCGCGCGTGCAGCATGAGGTTGAGCATGTGGGCCGCGCCATCGACGATGGCCGCGTCCACCACCGTGCCGCGTCCGGTGGCGCGTGCCTGCACGATGCCGGCCAGCAGCCCCGTCATGAGATACATGGCACCGCCACCAATATCGCCCAAGGTGGCGAATGGCGACACGGGCCGCGTATCGGCCGGAGAGCTGCCCCAGAGCGCGCCCGAGACCGCTGCATAGTTGTTGTCGTGCCCGGCGGAATGCGCCAGCGGCCCGTCCTGGCCCCAGCCCGTCATGCGGCCATAGACCAGGCGCGGGTTGAGGGCCAGACAGCTGTCCGGGCCCAGGCCCAGGCGCTCCATGGT
This sequence comes from Burkholderiaceae bacterium, assembly GCA_031253795.1. Taxonomy (GTDB): domain Bacteria; phylum Pseudomonadota; class Gammaproteobacteria; order Burkholderiales; family Burkholderiaceae_C; genus Comamonas. The sequence continues at coordinate 86,774 of JAIRVR010000031.1, read as the reverse complement.
GCCGGGTCGCAGGCCTTCGATCAGCGCGTCGGCATCGCGCACCAGGGCCAACACCAGTTCCCGGCCCTCGGGCGACTTGAGGTCGGCGAACACGGAGCGCTTGCCGCGCGACAAGACTGTGGCAGCGCCGGCCGGCTGCGCTTCGGGGCGCACGATGGAAACCACATCCGCGCCCAGGTCCGCCAGATGCATGGCGCAGAACGGGCCCGGGCCTATGCCGCCGATCTCCAGCACGCGCACGCTGTCCAGGACTTTCATCGCATCTCCAGGGTGTTCAATCCAGTTGCAATTGCCGGCTGGTGATCAGCGCGCCCCAGCTCCTGCGATCGTTGTCCACGAGCTGGGTGAACTGTGCCTGCGGCATGCCGCCGGGCCGCCCGCCCAGCTCCCGGTAGCGGCGCACCACCTCGGGATCCCTGAGCACGGCAACAAGGTTGTCGGTGAGCTTGTGCACCACGGCGGGCGGCGTCTGCGCGGGCAGGAAAAAACCCATCCAGCCGACCTTGTTGAAGTCCGGCAGCCCCAGCTCGGTGGCCGTGGGCACCTCGGGCAGCTCGTGCTCGCGCGTGGCGCCCGTGACGGCGATGGGGTGCAGCTTGCCCGCCTTGATATGAACCAGCGAGGCCGTGAGGTTGTCGAACATGAACTGCGTCTCGCCCGAGACGATGGCCGCCGTGGCCGGCGCCGAGCCCCGGTAGGGCACATGCACCACGTCCACGCCCGTGCGCTCGCGCAGCAGCTCGCCCATCAGGTGCGTGGTCTGGCCCACGCCTGCCGAGGAGAACGCCAGCTTGCCCGGCGCCTGCCGCGCAGCGCGCAGCAGCGCGTCCAGCGAGCGCACGGGCGAGGCCTGGGGTACGACCAGCACGTTGGCGAACGAGATCATGTCCGTCAGCGCGATGAAGTCCTCGCTCCTGTACGGCAGCTTCTTGTAGGCCGTGTAGTTGATGGCGTTGGAGCCCGTATTGCCCACCAGCACCGTGTAGCCGTCTGGCTGCGCCCGCGCGACCTGGCTGGCGCCGATGGAGCCGCCCGCGCCGGGCCTGTTGTCCACGATGACGGGCTGGCCCAGCCGTTCGGCCAGCTTTTGCGCCAGCAGCCGCGCGGGAATGTCGGTCGAGCCGCCGGCGGCGCCGGGCACGACCAGGGTGATGGGCCGGCCGGGCCACGCCTCGGCGGCGCGGACGGCCAGAGGGAGGCCGGCAGCGCACACCAGTGCGGCGGCCAGCAGGGTGCGGCGTGTGTGCATGCTGTCTCCTCCTGGCGCTCTTCCCCGGCCCGGGCCCCGCTCAGCGCGGGGCCATGCGGATGGCTCCGTCCAGGCGGATGGTTTCGCCGTTGAGCATGGCGTTCTCCAGGATGTGCAGCGCCGTCATCGCGTACTCGGGCGCCTGCCCCAGGCGCGCGGGGTGGGGCACGGACGCGGCCAGCGACTGGCGGATGTTCTCGGGCAGCCTGGCGAGGATGGGTGTGTCGAACAGGCCCGGTGCGATGGTGCACACGCGGATCATCTTCGATGCCAGGTCGCGTGCCGCCACCAGCGTCATGCCGATGATGCCGGCCTTGGCCGAGGCATAGGGAATCTGGCCGATCTGCCCTTCGTAGCCTGCCACCGAGGCCGTGAGCACACAGGCGCCGCGCTCGCCGTCCAGGATGTCGTTGCGCGCCATGCTGGCGGCGGCCAGGCGCAGCGTGTTGAAGCTGCCGATCAGGTTGACGCGCACGATGTTCGTATATTTTTCCAGCGAGCCGGGGCTGCCGTCCTTCTCCACCAGGCGCAGCGGACCGCCTACGCCAGCGCAGTGCACCAGGGCACGGAATTCGCCGAAGTCCTCGGCGGCGGCGATGGCCTCGGCCATCTGGCCGGCATCGGCCACGTCGGCCCTGACGAAGCGCAGGCGGTTGCCATGGCGCTGGCGGGCCGCGTCCACCATGGCGGCGCCGCGGTCCTCGTTCAGGTCCACCGCCACCACGTTCAGGCCGCGCTCCAGCAGCGCCAGGGCCGATGCCTCGCCCAGGCCCGATACGCCGCCCGTCACCAGGGCCGTCATGTTCTCTTGCAGTTTCATGGATGTGTCTCCGGGGCCCGGCTCACAGGCGTTCGATGATGGTGGCGTTGGCCATGCCACCGGCCTCGCACATGGATTGCAGGCCGTAGCGCCCGCCGCTGTCCTCCAGCGCGTGCAGCATGGTGGTCATCAGGCGGATACCCGAGGCGCCCAGCGGATGGCCCAGGGCGATGGCGCCGCCGCGCGGGTTCAGCCGCTCGGGGTCGGCGCCCAGTTCCTTTTGCCATGCCAGGGGCACGGAGGCGAAGGCCTCATTGATCTCGTAGTGGGCTATCTGGTCCAGCTGCATGCCGGCCTTGGCCAGCACGCGCCGCGTGGCGGGAATCGGCGCCGTGAGCATGTACAGCGGATCGTCCCCCACCACGTCCAGCGCCACGAAGCGCGCGCGCGGGCGCAGGCCCAGCTGCCGGGCGCGCTGTTCGCTCATCAGCAGCATGGCGCCGGCGCCGTCGGTCATCTGCGAGGCATTGCCGGCCGTGGTGTGCCAGCGGATCTGTGGAAAGCGCGCCGACAGCTCCTCGTTCTGGAACACGGCCTTGAGCGTGGCCAGCTTCTCCACGCTGGTGCCCGGGCGGATGGTCTCGTCGGCCGCGACGCGGCCGGCGGGGGTAGTGATGCCCACGATCTCGCGCGCGAACCTGCCCTCCGACTGTGCCGCATGGGCGTGCTGGTGGGAGCGCGCGGCATAGGCATCGAGTTCCTCGCGGCCGAGGCCCCAGCGCGCGGCGACCAGGTCGGCCGAGATGCCCTGGCCGACCAGCCCCGGCGCAAAGCGTGCATCGAAGCGCGCGCCCGTGGTGCTCTGCCCCATGCGCGAACTGCCCATGGGCACGCGGCTCATGGACTCCACTCCACAGGCGATCACGATGTCCTGCGTGCCCGACATGATGGCCTGCACGGCGAAGTGCACGGCCTGCTGGCTCGATCCGCATTTGCGGTCGATGGTGGTGGAGGGCACATGGGCCGGCAGGCCCGCGGCCAGCCAGGCCAGGCGGCCGGGCGTGCCGGCCTGCTCGCCCGCCTGGCTCACGCAGCCGGTGATCACGTCATCCACCGCTCCGGGGTCGATGCGGTTGCGCTGCACAAGCTGCTCCAGCACCTGGCTCAGCAGATCGACCGGGTGGAGCTGGGCCAGGGCGCCGTCGGGCTTGGCCCGGGCCATGGGGCTGCGGATGGCGTCGACGATGACGGGAGTGTTCATGTTGATTTATGAGACTGGTGGTTCATGAAATGAATGATAAATCTCAAAAAATTGATTGATCAAAGCGTTTTCCCGGATGAAAAATCGTGAAGAAAGAAAAATACTGGGCATGGATAAATGAAATTCGAGACATTGGATTCAAAAAAATAGGAGACATGTGTGCATGACTTCCATCGCTGGGCCGATGCCCGGCCCGACCGCATCGCATTGACCATGGGCGACAGCGGCGAGCAGCACACGGCCGGTGCGCTGGCGCGGCGCTCGCGCGAGATCGCGCAGTGGATGGCCGGCCAGGGGCTGGCCGCCGGCGACACCGTGGCCGTGCTGATGGAAAACCGCGTGGAAATCCTGGAGCTGGTGCTGGCCGCGCGCCTGGCGGGCCTGTACGTGGTGGTGATCAGCACCCACCTGACGGCGCCCGAGGTGGCCTACATCCTGGGTGACAGCGGTGCGAGCCAGGTTTTCGCCTCGGCCGCCACGGCGGCGCAACTGCAGGACGCGCCGGTGCAGCGCCGCCATTCGGTGGATCCGGTGGATGCCGCCGATCCGGCCGCAGGCCTGGCCTCGCTGGCCGAAGCGCTGTCCGCATGGCGTGCGCAGAACCCCGAGCCCATAGACCTGTCCAGCCGCCCGCTGGGGCGCGACCTGCTGTACTCCTCGGGCACCACGGGCCGGCCCAAGGGCATCAGGAAGGCCTTGCCCGCGCCTGTCTACCGCGAGCAGCCCGACCCCGAATTCCTGTCCTGGCAGCGCAACATGGGTTTTGATGCCGACACGGTCTACCTGTCGCCCGCGCCGCTGTACCACGCGGCGCCGCTGCGCTACTGCGTGCGCACGCTGGATGGCGGTGGCTCGGTGGTGATCACCGCGCGCTTCGATGCCCAGCAGTCGCTGGCGCTGATCGAGCGCTACCGCATCACGCACAGCCAGTGGGTGCCGACCATGCTGGGCCGCCTGCTGCAGCTGCCCGAGGAGGTGCGGCACGGCTACGACCTGTCCAGCCACCGCTGCGCCATCCATGCGGCCGCGCCCTGCCCGGTGGCCGTCAAGCAGGCGCTGCTGGACTGGTGGGGCGACATCCTGCTGGAGTACTACGCGGGCTCGGAGGGTTGCGGCATCACCTTGATCAACTCCGCCGAATGGCGACAGCGCCCCGGTTCGGTGGGCCGTGCCAGCCATGGGCGGCTGCACATCGTGGGCGAGGACGGGCGGGAACTGCTGCCGGGCGAGATCGGCCGCGTCTTCTTCTCCGGCGTGGCGCCCTTCGCCTACCTCAACGACCCCGCCAAGACACGCGAGGCCATCGACGAGCGCGGCTGGGCCACCTACGGCGACCTGGGCCATGTGGACGAGGAAGGCTACCTGTTTCTCAGCGACCGGCGTGCCGACCTCATCCTGTCGGGCGGCGTCAACCTCTACCCCCAGGAAATAGAGAACGCGCTGGCCACCCACCCCGCCGTACGCGAGGTCGCCGTGGTCGGCGTGCCCGAGCCCGATTTCGGCGAACAGCCCATGGCCGTGGTCGTGCTGCGCCAGGGCCATTCGCCCAGTGCCGAGACCGCGCGCGCCATCGTCGCCGAGGCCGGCGCCGGGCTGTCGCGTCTCAAGCGCCCGCAGCGCCTGCAGTTCGTGGACGAACTGCCACGCCTGCCCACGGGCAAGCTGCTGCGGCGCGTGCTCAAGGACCGCTTGCGCGATCAACCCCTGGCCGGCTTTTCCCTGCGCTGAGCCCCACGCTTTCTTCACTGACTTCTACGGGAAACCGCCCATGCAAGACCTGACCGAGCGCACCGTCTACCGCGAAGACCATGAACAGTTCCGCGAGCAGGCCCGCCGTTTCTTCGAGCGCGAGATCGTTCCCCACCATGCCGAATGGGAGCGCCAGGGCATCGTCCCGAAGGAAGTCTGGCGCAAGGCAGGGCGCGAAGGCCTGCTCAACCCCATGCTGCCCGAACCCTATGGCGGCGGGGGCGATTTCGGCCATGCGGCCGTGCTGCTGGAGGAGATCGCACGCACCGGGGCCAGCGGCCTGGGCTTTCCACTGCATTCGGACATCGTCGCACCCTACATCCATGCCTACGGCAGCAAGGCGCAGAAGGATCGCTGGCTGCCGCGCATGGCCGCGGGCGAGATGATCGGCGCCATCGCCATGACCGAGCCCGGCGCGGGCAGCGACCTGAAATCCGTGCGCACCACGGCGCGACGCGAGGGCGACCACTACGTGCTCAACGGCCAGAAGACCTTCATCACCAACGGGATCAATTCCGAACTGGTCATCGTCGTGGCCAAGACTGCGCCCGAGATGGGCGCCAAGGGTGTGTCGCTGATCGTGGTCGAGGACGGCACGCCGGGCTTTTCCAAGGGGCGCAGGCTGGAGAAGATCGGCCTCATGGCCCAGGACACCTCGGAGCTGTTCTTCGACAACGTGCGCGTGCCCGCCGACCACCTGCTGGGCGAGGAGAACGCGGGTTTCAGGTACCTGATGCACGAGCTGGCCCAGGAGCGCCTGGTGGTGGCCGTGCGCGCGGCCGCCTCACTGGAGGCCTTCCTGCACAAGACCATTGCCTACACGCGCGAGCGCAAGGCCTTCGGCCAGCCCGTGTTCGATTTCCAGAACACGCGCTTCAAGCTCGCCGAGGCCAAGGCACGGGCCACCATGCTGCGCATCTTCGTGGACGACTGCATTGCCCTGCACCTGCGCCGCGCGCTCACGCCGGACCGCGCCGCCATGGTCAAGCTCAATGCCACGGCGCTGCAAAACCGTCTGCTCGACGAGTTTCTGCAGCTGCACGGCGGCTACGGCTACATGGCCGAATACCAGGTCGGCCGTGCATGGACCGATGCACGCATCGGACGCATCTACGGGGGGAGCGACGAGATCATGAAGGAGATCATCGCTAGGACTCTTTGAACCCCCTGAGCCGCTGCGCGGCTTCCCCCTCTCTGCCCGCTTCGCGGGGGAGGGGGACGGCACCTTCGCCGCGAGGCGGCTCTTGCTCGGTGCCCCTGGTCTTGGAAGGCGCCAGTTTCGACGGTGTGGTCGATGCGAGGGGGAGGGCTTTCGGGGACATGTCCCGAGCGGGAGCTACGGGCTTGGCGGCGCGGATACACTGCGGGCCATTCATCCAGGGGCTGGCCGTGGCCGGTTCCTTCCCCCGTTTTCCCGAGAGATTTCCGCCATGTCCACCGATTCCCACGACGCCGCCGCCCTGCCTGCCGAACCCGCCCTGGCGCCCGAAGCGCTGGAGGAGCTCGACGATCTGCTCGACGACCTGCGCACGCGTGGTGACGAGATCCCGCAGTGGGAGTTCTGTGATGGCTTTCTGACGGCCCTGATCTGCACGCGCCGTGACGTGCCGGTCGCCGAGTGGCTGCCCATGCTGCTGGGTGACGGCGGCACGCTGGAGGCCGCCGAAGGCCAGGCCCTGCCCCTGCTCGAAGTTTTCAAGGATGAGGCGCAGCAGTCGCGTTTCCTCGAACTGGTCGGCCTGCGCATGGACGAGGTCCGTACCCAGCTGGACACCGATGTGAAGACGCTGGAAGACGATCGCACTTTCCAGCCCGAAGCCATGGACATGCGCGGCGCCATCCTGTCCCTGCCCGAAGAGGAACGTCCTGAAGAAGGCGAAATCCCCTCGTTCGGCCAGATCTGGGCCCTGGGCTTCATGTTCGTGGTCGAGAACTGGGCCGAGGAATGGGCCGCTCCGCGCGACAAGGAAGCCGCCGGCTGGCTCAACGAGGCGCTCAATGCCGTCGTGGCCCTGACCGAGGACGACACCGGCAAGCCCGAAGTCTGCATGTACGCCGAGGATGGCCCTGCCAGTACCAGTCAGGAGCGTGTGGAGCAGTTCGGCGAGGCCATCTGGGCGCTGTACGACCTGCGCCAGATCTGGAAGAGCATGGGGCCGCGCCAGGAAACCATCGTCAAGGGCGAGCAGCCGGGCCGCAACGACCCCTGCCCCTGCGGCAGCGGCAAGAAGTTCAAGAAGTGCCACGGCGCCTGAGCGGCCCGTTCACGGTGGTCTCTTTGTGCCGGCCATGAAACACATTGGTGAACGCATACGCGCCCGCCGCGCCGAGCTGGGGATGACCCAGGGCCGGCTGGCCGATGCCGCAGGCATCACGGCCTCGGCCGTGTCGCAGATCGAGTCGGGCGCCATCCGCACGCTCAAGAACGATACCCTGGCCCGTGTGGCCCTGGCCCTGCAGACCACGGCGCTGGAGCTCGTGGCCGGGCTGGAGGACGATGGCGCCCCCCTGCCCGTGGACGAGCAGCGCCTGCTCGAAAGCTACCGCTCCCTGCCGGCGCCGCTGCAGGACATCGCGCACAGATTGCTCAAGGCCCTTCGCTGAGCAGCGCCACCAGGCGCTGCAGCGCATGCTCCACCGTGGCCTGGCGCACGGCGGCGCGGTCGCCGTCAAAGCGCATGCACTCGGTGTGTGTGACGCCACCCACATGCCAGCCGAACCAGACCGTGCCCACGGGCTTGGCCGCAGTGCCGCCGCCCGGCCCGGCCACGCCCGTCACGGCCACGGCGCACTGCGCGCGCGAACGGGCGACCGCCCCCTCGGCCATGGCGTGCGCCACGGGCTCGCTGACGGCGCCATGGTCCGCGATCAGGGCCATGGGCACGCCCAGCAGGTCATGCTTGGCCTCATTGGAATAGCTGACGAAGCCGCGCTCGAACCATTCGCTGGACCCCGCGAGGTCCGTGCAGGCCGCGGCGATCATGCCGCCCGTACAGCTTTCGGCCGTGGCCAGCATGGCGCCGTGCGTGCGCAGCAGGCCGGCCAGCGTGGCCACGGGTCCATCGGTGGTGTGCATGTGCCTTTCCTCAGCCCACGGCATGGCGCCACAGGGCAATGACCAGCAGGGTGCAGAAAGCCGCGACCAGGTCATCGAACATGATGCCCCAGCCGCCACGCCAGCCAAAGCCCTTGAACCGGCGGTCGGCCCATTTCACGGGCTGGGGCTTGACTGCGTCGAAAAAGCGGAACAGGGCGAAGGCCACGGCCTGTCCCCAGAAGCCCGTGGGCATGACCAGCCACAGCACCAGCCAGAAGGCGACGATCTCGTCCCAGACCAGGTTGCCCGGGTCGGACACGCGCATGTGGCGCGCCGTGACGGTGCAGGCCCACCAGCCCAGCGGGATGCTGGCCGCGATCAGCAGGCCGATCTGGGCCGGCCTGAACCAGTGCTGCAGCAGCAGGTAGGACAGCCAGGCCCACAGCGTGCCCACGGTGCCCGGCGCGATGCGCCCCAGGCCCGAGCCCAGGCCCATGGCGATGAAGTGGGCCGGGTGGGCCATCATGAAATCCAGCGTAGGCCGGGCCATGCCGGCCGGTGGGGGTGCCGCAGGGGGATGGGAAGGGGATGCAGGGATGCCGGAATGCTCCGGCCGCAGCGGCGCGTCACTCATGCCGGGATGATAAGCGCCGCCTTGGCCGGCTTCACTGTCTCTCGTCCACCGCCAGGTCCTGCGGATGGCGGATCTGGTGTCTTGCCTCGAAGCTGGCGCTTGCGCCCGCGGCCAGGGGCTGCTGCCAGGCGACCATGCCCGGGCTGTCATTCCAGCGTGTGGTGGCCGGCTGCGGACTGTACTGCGACTGCACGCGTATCTGGTCGTTGCGCGACACCGGGGCCGCTTCCAGCACCTGCAGCTCGATGGCTCGGTCGTGGCGGTTGTCCACCTGATAGCGGTGGACGACCTGGCGCTCGGCGCTGCTGCCGAGCAGGCCGCTGCTGCCCGTGGCCGAGTCCGCCGGCAGCCTGCGCACCAGTACCCTGTCGTCACGGCCGAAGGACAGGCCCTGGGCCAGGGCTGCGGCATTGCCGAAGTCCAGCCGGCCCTGGCCCGCGAACGCGCCATCCCGGTACAGGGCCACCGGTCCTGCGGGCCAGACGCCGGCGGGTGCGGCCACCTGGGCCACCAGGTAGGCGGCTTCTTCCACGCCAGGCGCCGTGCGCGTGAGCACGCTGGCCGGCAGGTCCTGGGTTCCCAGGGCCAGGGTCACGCGCTCGCTGCTGGAGGGCACGCTGATCCGGTAGGGTACGGAGAACTGGGTGGCATAGGCGGTCTGGATGCTGGATACGTCCAGCGCCGGCAGCTCGGCCGCGGCGTCGGCGGCCAGGGATTTCTGGGCACGCTCCACCATGGCGGCGGGGGCCGGTGCGGGAGCGGGCGGGGGCATCATGGCGGGGCGGGGGCGCTCCACGTCCAGCGTCCAGGGCCTGGGCAGCCGGCCCTGGGTGCTGCGTGCGGGCTGGCCCGTGGACAGCAGCAACTGCACCTGGCTCCAGTCCTCGCCGCTGTTCTGGGCCACGAGGGCCAGGCGCTCCAGGCGCACCACGCCCTTGCCGGCATCGAGATGGGCACGGTAGCTGGGCTGCCAGCCCGGGCCGCGCACCTGGTAGGTCAGCTGCACGGCGGCATCGCCGGCGCTGGCCAGTTGCACGCTGACCTTCATCACCTGGGCATTGCCCGTGCCCGTGCGGTCGCGCTCGAGCTGCAGTGGCTTGAGCTGCTCCTGCAGGGCCTGCTTTTGCCGCAGCAATTGGTGGGCACGCAAGGTGTTGCCTCGGCTGGTGGCGCGCAAGGCCTCGGTGGCGGCGCCCAACTGGCCGGCCGAGGGCAGGGCCGTGGCCCGGGCCTCATCGCCGCCAGGCCTGGCCAGGCCCTGCAGGTAGTCGCCCACAAGCCTGGCCGCGGCCTCGTCGGCCTCCAGGGCGGCCAACTGGTCCTCCAGCGACCGGATCTGCTGTTCCAGCGGGCTGGCGCAGGCCTTGGAGGCCAGTTCGCGCGGCTGCAGCTGGACCTTGTAGTCGCCCAGGCGCACGCCGGCATCGGCGCTGACCTGCAGGCTTTGCGGGTCGAGGCCGGCGGGCAGGCATTCGAAGACCAGCTGGCGTGTTCCCGCGGCAACGCGGGCGGTGCGCTCGACCGAGGCGACGCCGGGATACAGGGTGACACGCGAAATGGGCGCTGCCGAAGGCGCGCGCGCAGCGGCCTCCTGGGCCTGGGCTGCCGTGGCGGCCAGGCTTGCGCAGGCCGTGGCCAGCAGGGTCAGGAAAAAGCGGGGGAGCATGGGCATTCCTAGCGTGGGTTCAGGTCGCGGCGAAATGGTCGAACGAGGCCCATCGTGGTGACAGCGGCTGTCCGTCGGGGCCGATCAGGCGCAGGCCGGGTTCGGCCTCGATGCGGCCGATGCGGGTGACGCGCACGGCACTGGCCTGGCCGGCTGCTGCCACGGCTTCGCGCCGTCCGGCCGGTGCCGTGAAACACAGCTCGTAGTCATCACCACCGGCCAGCGTGCACTGGTGCACCAGGTCGACGGGCAGGCGGACGTTGCGGCCGGCCTCCAGAAGCGGCGTGGTGAGGCGGGTGTCCACGCAGGCACCCACCTGCGATTGCGCCAGGATATGGCCCAGGTCGCCCAGCAGGCCGTCGCTGAGGTCCAGCGCGCTGCTTGCGATGCCGCGCAGCGCCTGGCCCAGGGCCACGCGTGGCGTGGGCGCCTCCAGGCGCTGGCGCGCGGCGGCCAGCGCCGGGGGTGCCAGCGGCGTCTGACCCAGCAGGGCCTGCAGTGCCAGGCGCGCATCGCCCAGGCTGCCGCTGACCCAGATGTCATCGCCTGCGCGGGCACCGCTGCGCAGCAGGGCCTGGCCCGGAGGCACTTCGCCGAAGACGGTAATGCAGATGTTCAGCGGTCCCTGGGTGGTGTCGCCGCCTATGAGTTCGCAGCCGTGGGCATCGGCCAGGGCCAGCAGGCCGCCGGCAAAGGCTTCGGTCCACGCGGCGTCGGCGCGGGGCAGGGACAGGGCCAGCGTAAAGCCCAGGGGCCGCGCGCCGCAGGCGGCGAGGTCGGAAAGGTTCACGGCCAGTGCCTTGTGCCCCAGCAGACGTGCATCCACGTCAGCGAAGAAATGCCGACCCTCGACCAGCATGTCGCTGGAGATGGCCAGCTGCATGCCGGGCGCGGGCGCCAGCAGGGCGCAGTCGTCGCCCACGCCCAGGACGGCGTGGCGCACGGGGCGCTGGAAGAAGCGGCGGATCAGGTCGAATTCACCCACGTTGGAGGCCTTCTTATGCCTATGGCGATGCGCTTATTGTGCGGCCTGGCCATCGCCGGGCCACCGGGCCGCCGGGCCGGTGCTCCAGCGCCAGCGTGTGGAAGGCCTGGGCGGCCGGCGACAGGCTGCGGTGGCGTCTGCGCACCAGGTAGAGGTCGCGCTGGCGGTCGGCATCGGCCAGGGGGCGCGTGACCAGGTCGGGCTGCAGAAAATGGAACAGGGCCAGGGCCGGTACCACGCTGATTCCCAGGCCCGCGCGCACCATGCCCGTCACCGTGGCCAGGTGCTCCACTTCCAGCAGGGTGTTGAGTGCGGGTGCCGCGGCCTGCGACTCGAGGTATTGGCGCACGCTGCTGTGGCGCGCCAGCTGGATGAAGGGATAGGACTGCAGCTGGGCCATGCGCGGCGCTGGCAGGGCCGCCAGCGGATGGTCGGCGCGGCAGACCAGATGCAGGCGGTCTGCGCAGAACCACTCGGCCTGCAGCTCCTCGGTATCGGCACGGATGGCGGCCAGAGCCAGGTCGGCCTGGCCGGACGCGACCTGGGCGATGCAGGACTCGGACAGCAGGTCCGACACCTGCAGCTGAATGCCTGGATGGCGTGCATGGAACAGGGCCAATACCGGAGGCAGCCAGGCCGCGGCCAGCGACGGCAGCAGGGCGATGGAAATGCGTCCGCGCTGCAGGGCTGCGGCCTCGCGCAGGCCCTGCACGGCATCGCCCAGGTCGCTGCGTATGCGCAGCGCGGCATCGAGGAACTGGCCGCCTTCCTGGGTCAGGGCCACATGGCGCGTGCTGCGGTCGAACAGGCGCACGCCCACGCCGTCCTCCAGGCCCTTGATCAAGGCGCTGAAGGCCGGCTGCGACAGATGGCAGCGCTGTGCGGCCAGCGTGAAGCTGCTGAGCTGGGCCAGGGCGATGAAGGCATCGAGCTGGCGGGACGAAATATTCATCAGGGCGTTTCCAGGCACTGTTTTGCGCCGGCGGTGTGGCCCATTCCGTACAGGAGAGGGCGTGGAGCGGCCAGGGGAGTTATCGAAAATTCAAATAAGTCGATCCGAACAATCGATTTCACAGATTACCAGCCCCTGCCTACATTGGCAGCCATGGAGAACCTGGATACCCCCATTCCTGCCGCCAAGCCTGCCCTGTGGGTGGGCTGCGCCGCGGGCTTTTCGGGCGACCGCACCGACGCGGCCGCCCCCGTGGTGCGGGCGCTGGCGGCCAGCGGCCAGCCAGCCTGCCTGATCTTTGAAACCCTGGCCGAGCGCACCCTGGCCCTGGCCCAGCTTGCGCGCCGTGACCAGCCCGAGGCGGGCTACGAGCCGCTGCTGGAGGAGCTGCTGGAGCCCGTGCTGGCCGACTGTCTGGAGCACGGCATACGCATCGTCAGCAACTTCGGTGCCGCCAATCCCGAGGGGGCGGCGCGCTGTATCGCGGGGCTGGCCAACCGCCTGGGCCTGCGCGCACCGCGTATCGCCGTCGTGCAGGGGGACGACGTCAGCGGGCCTGCCCACCGTGGCGCGCTGCGCGCGGCCCTGGGTCAGGATTTCCCCGATGACACCCTGGTCAGCGCCAATGCCTATATCGGCGCGCGCGCCATCGCCGAAGCCCTGGCCGCGGGCGCCGAAATCGTGGTTGCGGGCCGGGTGTCCGATCCCTCGTTGACACTGGGACCGGCCATGGCGCATTTCGGCTGGGCCTGGGATGACTGGGACCGCCTGGCGCGTGCCACCATGGCCGGCCATCTGCTCGAATGCGGGGCCCAGGTCACGGGCGGCTATTTCGCCGATCCGGGCTTCAAGGATGTGCAGGGCCTGGCGCGGCTGGGTTACCCGATTGCCATCATCGAGGACTCGGGCGACTGCACCATCACCAAGCCCGAGGGCACGGGCGGCCTGGTCAGCGAGCGCACGGTCAAGGAGCAACTGCTCTACGAAGTGCACGATCCCGCGGCCTATCTGACGCCCGACGTGGTGGCAGACCTGGGAGAGGCCGAGGTCCGCCAGGTGGGTCCGGACGCCGTGCGCCTGAGCGGCGTGCGCGGCCATGCGCACAACGGCTGCTACAAGGTCAATGTCTGCCATGCCTCGGGCTGGCTGGCCGAGGGCGAGATTTCCTATGCCGGCCCGCGCGCCCTGGAGCGTGCCCAGCTGGCCGGCGCCGTGCTGCGCGAGCGCCTGGACGCCGAGGCCGATGGCGGGCTGCGCCTGGACTGGATCGGCGTGGCCAGCATACTGGGCGATGACGGCGGGCGCTGGCGCGATGCCCAGCCCGCCGCTGCCGTCCCCTCGCAGGACGTGCGATTGCGCGCGGCCTGGCTGCGGCCCACGCAGGCCCAGGCGCGCCGCCTGGCGCGCGAGGTCAACGCGCTCTACACCTGTGGTCCGGCCGGGGGCGGCGGCGTGCGAACGGCGCTGCGCGCGCGTCTGGGCACCCTGTCCTGCCTGCTGCCCCAGGATCAGGTCGCCACGGGCTGGAACTGGGCCGGGGAGGTCGCCGCATGAATGCCGCAGCTACCACCTCCGTGCCGCTGTATCGCCTGGCCCACGGGCGCACGGGCGACAAGGGCAACCGCTCCAACATCAGCCTGATCGCCTGGAATGCCGCCTGCTGGCCCGTCCTGGTGGAGCAGGTCAGCGAACAGCGCGTGGCCGCGCATTTCGCGGCACGGTGCCCCGTGCAGGTGCAGCGCTTCGTGCTGCAGCGCCTGCAGGCCATGAACTGGGTACTGGACGGCGTGCTCGATGGCGGCGTGAACGACGCCCTCAACCTGGACAGCCACGGCAAGGCCTTGTCGTACTGGCTGCTGCAGATGCCGGTCGAGGTGCCGGCGGCCCTGCTGCCGCACCTGGCGCCCGAATAGGCGCCGACCCTCACAGAAATCACCACTACAAAGGAGACAGACATGCAACCGCTTTCCCGCTTTCCCCGTCATTCGCGCCGCAGCCTGGTCGCGCTGGCCGCCTGCGCACTGGCCGGCGTGGCCGCCCCGGCCCCGGCCCTGGCCCAGGACTTTCCATCCAAGCCCGTGACCTTCGTCGTGCCGTTTGCGGCGGGCAGCGCCACGGACCAGCTGGCGCGCGCACTGGGCCAGGCCGTGACCACGGCCACACGGCAGGCCGTGGTGGTCGAAAACAAGGGCGGAGCCAGCGGCATGATCGCGGCCCAGCAGGTGGCACGCTCGGCGCCCGATGGCTACACGGTGCTGATCACCACCAACACCACGCATGCGGCCAACCAGCATCTGTACAAGAAACTGCCCTATGACGCGGTCAAGGACTTCGCGCCGTTGGCCGGTCTGGGCAAGGGTGGCCAGGTGCTGGTGGTGCGCGCCGATGCACCCTACAAGAATGTGGGCGAGCTGCTGGCCACCGCCAGAAAGCAGCCCGGCAAGCTGTCTTTCGGCAGCGGCAGCTCGTCCAGCCGCGTGGCCGGCGAAATGCTCAAGCAGCTGGCGGGTGTGGACCTGATGCATGTGCCCTACAAGAGCAATCCATTGGCCATCACCGACCTGCTGGGCGGTCAGATCGATCTGATGATCACCGACACCTCGACCGGCGTGCCCCAGATCAAGTCGGGCAAGCTGCGGGCCCTGGGCTACTCGACCACCAAGCGCAGCCCGCAGCTGCCCGAAGTGCCCACGCTGGAAGAGGCCGGCGTCAAGGGCTATGACATGGGCTACTGGTTCGCAGCCTATGCGCCGGCCGGCACGCCCGAGGCGGTGGTCGCCCGCCTCAACCGCCTGCTGTCCGATGCCGTGCACAGCGCGGGAGCCAAGTCCTTCTTCGAGATGTCGGGCTCCGAAGGCTGGATCGCCTCGCCGCAGGAGCTGGCCGCCTTCCAGGCCGCCGAGACCCAGAAATGGGGCCAGGTCATCAAGGCCGCCGGCATCCAGCCCGAGTAGGCCCCGGGGGCGCGCCGCGCTCTCCATCGTCCCGTTTCTTTCTCCGCTCCAGGGATGCCGCAGCGCACGGCAGCCGGGGCGGAGCCTTGCCCGCGCCTCGACACAACCATTCAGGAGACAAGACATGAAAACATCCATCCCCGGCACCGGGGTCCGGCGGGCCGGCCTGGCCGCCGCCCTGGCCACGACAGGCCTGCTGGCCGCCTGCGGCGGCAGCGACTCGGCACCCGGCGCCTCGGCGCCACGCATGCAGCTGAGCATCAGCGCCACCGAGGACTTTGCCGGCAGCTACGGCAATGTCGGCGCCTATGAAAAAGTGACGGGCGTGCTGCGCGGCGAGCTGGACCCGAGGGACTCCCGCAATGCCGTGATCCAGGACCTGGCGCTGGCGCCCGTCAACGCACGCGGCATGGTGGAGTACAGCACGGACTTCGTCATGCTCAAGCCCAGGGACATGTCCAAGGCCAGCGGCGTGCTGCGCTACGACGCGCCCAACCGCGGCAACATCCTGACCATGCCCAACCCCGCGGCCACGCCGGCCGATGCCGTCTATCTGGAACGCGGCTATGTGCTGCTGTATTCGGCGTGGCAGGGCGATGTGCCCAAGAGCTCGCCGGCGCGCCTGACCGTGACCGTGCCCGTGGCGCGCAACAAGGACGGCAGCAGCATCACGGGCAGCTACCGCACCGAACTGGTTCCCACGGCCGCCACGCCATCCATGTCCCTGCCGGGCGGCGTGTTCAATGGCACCATGATCCCGTACGAGCCTGCCAGTCTCGACAACACCCAGGCCGGCTATTCGCTGACCCGGCGCATCAACGAGACCGATGCGCGCCAGCCCGTGCCCGCCAGCGCATGGAAGTTCGCCAGCTGCGACAGCACGACCAACCCCTTCCCCGGCACACCCAGCGCCACCAGCGTCTGCCTGCAGGGGGGCTTCGATCCGCAGTACCTCTATGAACTGGTCTACGTGGCCAAGGATCCCAAGGTCATGGGCGTGGGCCTGGCCGCGCTGCGCGATACAGTGGGATTTTTCCGCAGCCAGGCCACGGACGCCGATGGCAAACCCAATCCCCTGGCCGGGCGCATCACGCACACCATAGGCCAGGGCACCTCGCAATCAGGCAATGCCATGAAGACCTTTCTGCACCTGGGCTTCAACCAGGCGCTGTCCGGCGGCAAGGTCTTCGACGGCATCTACGCCCATGTGGCCGCGCGCCAGACGCATATCAACACCCGCTTTGCCGTGCCTGGCGGTGGCGGCGGCCTGCGCACCGACCACACGGCCTTCGGGCAGACCGCGCCGCGCGGGCTGGACAGGGACTACAGCGACGAGGTCAGTGGTCGCCAGGGCGGCGTGATGAAGCGCTGCGAGGCCACGGCCACCTGTCCCAAGTTCTTCCTGGGCCTGTCGGGCACCGAATTCTGGCAGTTGCAGGGCTCGCCCGTGCTGACCGACGCCAACGGCCTGCGCGACATCGCCCAGCCCGCCAATGCACGCATCTACTACTACGCCAGCACCCAGCATGGCGGTGCGGGCGGAACAGCCAGCATCGCCTATGCGCCCACGCGCAATGTCTATCCCGCCGGCACGGTGGTGCATTTCAACGACACCTTCCGCGCGCTGTTCATCGCGCTGGAGGACTGGGTGGTGCGCGGCACGGAGCCACCGGCCAGCCAGGTCCCCAAGCTGGCGGACGGCAGCCTGGTGCGCCCGGACAAGCTGGTGTTCCCCGCCATGAAAGGGCTGAGCTGGAACGTGGGCGGCGTGGCCACGCCGATTCCCGAGTTCAGCTACCTGGCGCGTCACAACGGCTTTTCGCTGCTGGATTTCGGCCCGCAGTACCTGCCCCAGGATGAATCGGGCATCGCCACCCTGCTGCCGCCGCGCGCCACGGGCAAGGACTACGCCATCCTCGTGCCCCAGGTCGACCCCGCCACGGGCCTCACGCGTGCAGGCATACGCGGCGTGGAGGCCAGGGCGCCGCTGGGCACCAGCCTGGAGTTCAACTACGTGGCCACGCCGGGCATCGTGGACCTGTCCAATCTCACGGGCAGCTTCATCCCCTTCCACAAGACGCGCGCCGCACGCCTGGCCGCCGGCGACGGACGGCCGTCGCTGCAAGAGCTCTATGGCAGCCAGGACGGCTATGTGAGCGCCGTCACGGCCGCAGCCCAGGACCTGGTGCGTCAGCGCCTGCTGCTGCAGCGTGACGCCGATGCCCAGATCGCCGCGGCGCGCGCGGCGGCCATCCTGCCCTGAGCCGAAGTCCTAGACCGGTGTGCCGCGAAAGCGCTGCGCGGCCTGCCGGCTGACCTCGGCCAGCAACTGCTCCTCGCGCTGGCGCTCGCGCAGCCAGCGTGCATCGTTGCTGCCGGCGGCCACGTCGCTGCGCAGCAGATGCAATGCCGGGGCCGCGCCGTGGCGCGCCGCGTAGTCGGCCACGGCATCCATGGTCTTGAGGATGTGCTCGGACAGCGGCATGTGCTCGCCCGAGGCCGGGTCCACATAGACCGCCTCCAGGCCGAAGCGGCAGGCCTGGAAACGGTTGTAGGTGTAGACCAGGTAGTCGTCCTCGTCGGGCGTGAAGGGCTGGGTGTCCATGAACCAGGCGGCCAGGGCCTGCACGTAGCCGGCCAGGGCCGCGGCCCGTTCGATGGTCAGCGGCGTGTCGAAGACGCGGATCTCGATGGTGCCGAACTCGGGCTTGGGCCGGATGTCCCAGTAGAAGTCCTTCATGCTCTTGACCACGCCCGTGCGCGTCATCTTCTCGAAGTACTGCTCGAACTCGTTCCAGTGCAGCACGCAGGGCGCGCGGCCCGACAGCGGGAAGGCGAACACCGAGTTGAGCCGTGCCGAGTCGAAGGCCGTGTCATGGCCCTGCACATAGGGGCTGGACGCCGACAGCGCGATGAAGTGCGGTATGTAGCGCGACATGCGGTGCAGCATGAGCAGGGCCGCATCGGCATCGGGGCAGCCGATGTGCACGTGCTGGCCGAAAATGGTGAACTGCTTGGACAGATAGCCATAGAGCTGGGACAGCTCCTGAAAGCGCGGCTTGTCGTAGATGCGCCGCTCATGCCATTGCTGGAATGGATGGGTGCCGCCGCCGACCACGGCGATGTTGAGCTTGTCGGCGCTGCGCACCAGGGCATCGCGGATCTGGCTGAGCTGGCCCAGCACCTCGGAGGCCGAGTGGCAGACGCTGGTCGAGATTTCGATCATGCTGTTCGTCATCTCGGGCACCACGCTGCCTGGCAGCGGGTTCTTGAGCATGAGGCGCAGCATGTCCTCGGCATAGGGGGCCAGGTCGTAGTCGTGGGTGTTGACCAGCTGCAGCTCCAGCTCCACGCCCAGGGTCAGCGGTTCGGACGAGTTGAAGGCTTCAAGACTCACGTTCATCTCCTGCGGTATTCGATCGGCTCAGCGGCTTCCAAGGGCGGGAGCTTTCGCCCGAGCGGTAGATGGCCACGGTGGCCAGGGCGGCACCCAGCACCTCCATCACGAGAATGGTGGGCAGGGCCACGCCGGCGATCTGCGCACCCAGGTCCGGTGCTGCCGCCACGAACTGCGAGGCGATCAACAGGGCCACCGAGGACATGGGGGCCATGGCGCAGCCCACCCAGAAGGCCTGGCGCCAATTGGCGCCCGTGCCCACATTGCCCACGGCCACGCCCAGGGTCTTGGCCACCAGGCGCGCCAGGATCACGGCACCCACCACGCCGGCCACAGGCGCGCTCCAGTCGGCCTGCGCGGCCACCGTGGAGACCAGCACGAACATCAGCATGGTCAGCAGCGAGGCCGCCGTGCCCAGCTGGCGCGGCCAGGCCCAGGGCCGGGGATTGAACTGCTTGAGCAAAATGCCGCCCAAAAGGCCCGCCAGCGGCGCCGAGCCACCCAGGTAGGAGGTCAGGGGCACGCTGGCCGCAATCAGGGCCAGGATGAGGATGGAGGTGTTCTCGCTGGCCGGGCTCATGAAGCGCAGTGCCAGGCGCATCAACAGGGCCAGCACCAGGGCCACCGCCACCGAGACGCCAAGCACCACCAGCACCGGCATGATCGATGCCACGAACCCCGCTTTGGGCTGGGTCAGCATGCCTGCCTTGGCGCTGCCCAGGGCCAGCGCATACAGCGTGGACAGCGTGGCCAGCACCAGGCCGCGGTCGGTCACGGCGCCGGCTGCGCGCATGTCGGCCACCACGCGCGTCAGCACCAGGGGCGAGGCCGCCATGGCCACCAGGGCCAGCGGTCCGGCCACCTCGGGGGCCACGCCCAGCCCGCCCAGCACCAGCGACACCAGGAAGTATGTCAGCGCGGACTCGGCCACGCTTTGCACCAGCACCATGGGGTTGTGGCGGAACCAGCGCAGCGTGATCCGGCCGCCGCATTCGAACAGCACGATGGCCACGCCCAGCTCCAGCAGGAACAGGCCCGTGCCCTGCAGCGGCCAGGCCGTATTGGAGCCGAAGCCGATGAGGCCGGCAATGCCGCCCACCAGCGAATAGCCGACCACCTTGGGCAGGGCCGCATGGCGCTGGCAGGCATAGCCGACCATGGTGGCCACAGCCAGCAGCAGTGACCACTGCACGGTGGCCAGGCCCGCAGACGGGCGCAGCCAGGGTTCCCACAAGCTCAGCAATTCACTCATCAGCATGTCCTTTCGGGCGAGCCAGCGGCTCGGAAGCGAGGCGCAGCAGGACCTGCGCGCGCGTGGCGGTGGTCCTGGCATCCGGGCGATTGCGCGCCGGGACGCCTCGATGGCGATCCACTGGCAGGCCGCCGGCCCGAAGGCCTGGCGGGCATGCCAGCACGAAGGTTCCGCGCCCGTGCGCAGTTCAGGGGCGGAAGAAGCTCAGCGGCGCCGTGCGCAGGCGGCGGCGTATGGCCGCATAGATGCGCGATCGGTCCACTCCGCTGACATTGTGTGCCCTCAGGGCCACGCGGAATGCCAGATAAAAGCTGACAGTGACGTTCAGCGCGCCATTGACCGGAAGTAGGGCGATGGCCCACCAGAAGATGTTGGAGTGCAGCACCTCCCAGCCCAGGGCGGCACTGGCGGCCCCGATCTGGCCGGCCGACAGTGTCACGTGGCGCACCTCCAGCCCCAGGCCGAAGAAGCCCGCGAAGGCGGGCACCAGTCCCAGCATCATGCCCAGCGAAACATTGGCGGCCAGGCCCGAGATGTGGCGGCGCCAGAAGTGGGCCCAGCGGTCGGCACGCCGCGCGCCGAGCCAGCGCGTGATGCCGGGGTTGTAGCGGATCACCGAGTCGATGCGGCGCAGCACGAACCAGTTCTCGGCCCAGCCCGCGATCAGGCTGCTGGCGAACAGCAGCACGCCCGTGAAGGCCGCGAACAGCGGCGACAGGCCCAGCAGGCTCAGGGAATCCAGCACGGCAATGGAGTGCGGTGCATCGATGGGCGTGTGGCCGAAGAGCTGGGCATAGCCCAGGGACAGCAGCAGCACCATGGGAAACACCACCAGTACATTGCCCAGCACGGCTGCCACCTGGGAGCGCACCAGGTGGGCCACCTCGTCCACGAATTCCTCGATGGCTTCGCTGGCGCGCAAGTCCTTGAGCTTGGCGGCCATGGCCGGGGCCGTCATGGCCGGCTGCTTGGTGGCCACCGTGAAATGCAACAGCTGGATCAGCACGAAGCTGATGGAGTAGTTGATGCCGGCCGCCAGGCCTCCCCAGAATGCCGAAAGACCCAGCGCGTAGAGCGCGAACTTCATCAGCGTGGTGAAGGCCATCACGAAGCCGCCGCCCGCGGCCTTGGTGACCATGGACAGGTATTCCTTGCCCGTGCGCGTGATGTAGTGCTCACCGGTTTCGGCGCTGCGCTCGGCCACCTTGGCGGCCAGCAGCGAGGTATTCGTGGCCAGCAGCGCGCGCAGGCTGCGCCGCTCTATGCCCACCGATACCAGGTTGGCCAGCAGGTCGGCGGTTTCGGTCGCGCGGTTGTCGGCCAGCAGGCAGTCGAGCAGCCTGCGCACGCGCAGGATGCGCGCGCGCAGCTGGCGCAGGCGGAACACCAGGCCCACCGAAATGCCTTCGGACTCGAAATGCGCGTAGACCGAGGTCACGGCCGCGCGGCATGCGTCGAGGCGCTCGCGCAGCCGGGCCTCGGCCGCGTCGCGCCGGTCGTTGGTGCGCAGCGCATGCAGCACTTCCACGCGCAGGCTTTCCACGTCGTGGATCAGTGCATGGAAGGGCTGGTCATTGCGCGCCTGCTCGTCCATGCGCAGGCGCAGCTCGGGCGCAAAGCCCGTGGACAGGATCTGGCCCGCGCAATAGGTGATGGCGCCCAGCAGGCTGTGCTGCCAGAAGGTGCTGCCCTGGGCCTCGGCACCGGGTTCGCCCGCCACCAGCAGGGCCGCGATGCGGTCGAGCAGGCCAGCGTCCAGCGCATGCAGCCAGCGCGCGTCGAACTCGTCGGGCATGGCCAGCATGAACAGCTCGGAGGCATCGACGGTTTCGGGCGTGCTGGGCAGCAGCTTGTAGCGCACGCGCTCGGACAGCTCGCTGAACATGTTGGTGCGCGGCGCGAAACCGAAATCCGCCAGCAGTGCCGTGATGTCCACGGTCTCGATGAAGCGCAGCCACCAGGCCTGCAGGCGCTGGCGTGCGGCCGGATCGGCCTCGAAGGCATCGACCAGCAACTGCACGCGCTGCACGGCTGCGTCCACCGAGGGCTTGGGTGCACGCACCCATTCGAGCAGGTGGATGAGCCACAGATGGCGGTGGGCCAGATCGGCCTCTGGATCGAGCGCGGCCAGCAGGCCGGGCAGGTCTAGGGTGATTCGCTTCATGAAGACAGGGTGCGCAACGCAGGAGCAGAGTATGGCGGCTGCGCGCGGGCGGGTCTCGGCCGCCGCTCAGTGCAGCACGCGGCTGTCAGGGTCCGGAAAGCTGCCGCGGTCGGCGCCCGACTGCAGGGCGAAGCGCGGTATGCCGCACTCGAAAACCTCGCCTTCATGGCTGATGCACAGGTAGCTCCCCTGCATGCTGCCATTGGGCGTGCGCAACTGGCAGCCACTGGTGTACTCGAAGGATTCACCGGGCTGCAGCAGGGGCTGGCGTCCGACCACGCCCAGGCCCTTGACCTCTTCGACATGGCCCAGTTCGTTGGTGATGATCCAGTGGCGCGCGATCAGCTGCCCCGGCACCTGGCCGGTATTGGTGATGGTGATCGTGTAGGAAAAGGCATAGACCCCGGCCGCCGGAGCCGATTGCTCCGTGAGGAATGTGGGGCGCACCCGGACCTGGAACTCGTTCATGGGCATGTGTGAATGTTAAGCGTAACTGCGACAATCCTGGCCATGAGCCCCACCTACCGCATTGCCCCTTCCATCCTGTCCGCCGACTTTGCCCGCCTGGGTGACGAAGTCCGCAACGTGATTGCCTCTGGCGCCGACTGGATTCACTTCGACGTGATGGACAACCATTACGTGCCCAACCTCACATTCGGCCCCATGATCTGTGAGGCTTTGAAGCCCCATGCCAAGACGCCCGACGGCCAGCCCGTGCCCATCGACGTCCACCTCATGGTCCAGCCCGTGGACGAACTGGCCACGGCCTTTGCCAAGGCCGGCGCCGACTACATCAGCTTCCACCCCGATGCGTCGGCCCATGTGCACCGCAGCATCCAGAACATCCGCGCCCAGGGCGCCCGTCCCGGCCTGGTGTTCAATCCAGCCGCTTCGCTGGATGTGCTGGACTGGGTGATCGACGACATCGACCTCATCCTGCTGATGAGCGTCAACCCGGGCTTCGGTGGCCAGAGCTTCATCGACAGCACGCTGCGCAAGATCGAACTTGCGCGCAAGCGCATCGAGGCCAGCGGCCGTGACATCCGCCTCGAAGTGGATGGCGGCATCAAGGAAAACAATATCCGCCGTGTGGCCGACGCCGGCGCCGACACCTTTGTGTCCGGCAGCGCCATCTTCGGCAAGCCCGACTACCGCGCCGTCATCGATTCCATGCGGTCCGCCCTGGCCGCCTGAGCCGAGCACTCCCATGCCACAAGGCCCGCAGGCTTGCGTTTGCGGGCCTTGTGCCTGATGGATGAGTGATGCCACAGTCTGGCGGGGCAAGGTGGCTGTGGCGACGATCTGGACCTGAAAAGACGCAGATGCGGCCGGATAATCCGTTGCGGGCATGTCCGTGGTGGGCGTGAATATGCGGGAATTTCCTGGCTCGGGGCCGTGGATTATCAAAGGATCGCGCCCTGGTACAGGACACACATCGTCGTTTTCAGGGAGAAACAGGAATATTCCTGATTATTGAATGGTTGCAGACAAGCCAATTGTTTATCCCGGGAGGTAATGGCGGAATCCTCCGATAGCCGTGGCGCACTCCGAATTCCAGCCCCTGAAAATCCCCTGTGCCGTCGCGGAACCGCTGCTGCAATGCAGCCGTGCAGCCCAGGTCTGCTCGTGCAAGCCATCGCTTTGCGGACGCCGGCGCTGCCGCAGCCAGGGACTGGCGCAGACCGGTCCACGCCATCGGCAGGGCGGCGGCCCCGCACCGGCATCGGCCTCCATCCAGGCATTTGTCGCGGCCATTGCCTGCCGAACAGGAATCATGGCGGCCATTGGCCAGACAGACCTGTGATTTTCTGATGGCCCTTGTCCCGCTGCGCCAGCAAAACCGTTGCTGTATTCCGCAATCCCTGGGCCTGCGTTAGCCTGCATTTTTGTGGTCATGAATGCCCGCTGCCAATCAGGTCGCGTGCCATATGGGTTGCAGTTTCGACAATCGGGACCGCGCAATCGGCCGGTGCGCCTGGCGGCGTCCCGGATGAGGGGGCGGGGGAAAATCCAGGAAGGTAAGGACATGCGCAGCAAGGATGTCGGATGGCGTTGGCTTGCCGGGCAGGGGGGCGCCGGGGCGCATCTGAAGCAGGGGGAGGCCCATCTGGCATCTGGCCGGTGCGCCCGCGGTTCCGCACCGCATGTCCACGCAGGCCGCAGGGCGGTACATGTGGGGCGTACGAGAGTTGCGGCCATGCCTGGCGGGGGCAGGGGCAGGCCATGAGGGTGCTGGTCGTAGATGCCCAGATGCCGGCGCTGGCCTCGCTGCAGCAAGTGCTGGTCCACAGCGGGTTCGAGGTCGACGTGGCCCGTGACGCGGCGCAGGGCTGCCGCATGGCGCAGGCTGGGGGCTACAGCCTGGTGGTGCTGGAGCTGGCCTGGCCTTGGCCCCACAGCCGCATGCTGTTGAAAACCCTGAGCGCTTCCTGCAGTGCGCCCGTGATCGTGGTGAGCGTATGCGACAGTCCGGAGGCCAAGCTGTACTGCCTGCGCAACGGCGCCGAGGACTATCTGGTCCGGCCCCTGCACGGGCCGGAACTGGTCGCGCGTGCCCGGCTGCGGATGCGTGGCAGGGTTGCCGCACCGCCCCAAGCGGTGCTGGCGCTGGCCGACCTGGTCCTGGACCTGCCGAGGCGGCGCGCCGAGCGCGCGGGCCAGCGCCTGGACCTGACCCTGCAGGAATTTGCCGTGCTGCTGCTGCTGCTGCAACGCCAGGGAGACATCGTTTCCAGGGATGCCATCTTCCATGAGATCTGGCAACGTGCCGAACACGCGTCCTCCAATGTGGTGGATGTGACCATCAGCCGGCTCAGGACCAAGCTGGACGGCCCCTTCCCGCAGCGGCTGCTGCACACGGTGCGCCGCCAGGGCTATGTGCTGGAACGGCACTGAGGGGCAGGGCCGTGCCTGGAGCGAAAATGCAGGGCGCCGGCATGGACGCCGTGCCTTTCCCGCTTGATATCCTGGACCCTCTGCATGTTGCTTGCTCTTTCCCACGCCGATCTGGATGCCGCCATCGTCGATCTCGACGGCACCATGGTCAACACCCTGGGTGATTTCGCCCAGGCCCTCAACCGCATGCTTGCCGACCTGCACTTGCCGGCCATTGCGGCACCGGCCATCGAACACATGGTGGGCAAGGGCTCCGAGCATCTGATCCGATCGGTGCTGGCGCATGTGGGCGCGGCCGATGTGGATGCGGTCTACGACCAGGCCTGGCAGCGCTATGAGCACCACTACCTGCAGCTCAATGGCCAGTTCGCCGAGGTCTATCCCGGCGTGATCGAGGGCCTGCAGGCGCTGCGCGCCCGGGGCCTGCGCCTGGCCTGCCTGACCAACAAGCCGCTGTCCTTCGCGCGGCCGCTGCTGGCGCAAAAAGGTCTGGCGCCGCTGTTTGAACAGGTGTTCGGCGGCGATTCCTTCGCGCGCAAAAAGCCCGATCCACTGCCCCTGCTCAAGACCTGCGAGGCACTGGGCACGGAGCCTGGGCGCACGCTGATGCTGGGCGACTCCAGCAACGACGCCCGTGCGGCGCGCGCCGCCGGCTGCCCCGTGGTCCTGGTCAGCTATGGCTACAACCATGGCGAGCCCGTGCGCGAGGTGGATGCCGATGGCTTTGTCGACAGTCTGGCGGACCTGGCCTGACCGGCTGCCATTGTTGATAAAAGAGGTGCGATGTCGGGTGTTTAACGCAGTTTGGTGCTGCGTTTTGTGTTTTTGCTAGAGTCGAACGCTTTGCTGCATGGGCTCGGAGGCCCGGACAAGGAGGAAGCGCGCGACATGCACGGACTGCACCTGACTGCCGATCTTTACCAATGCGCCGGGGACAGGCGCTACATGCTCGACGCCGATGCCATTGCGGCGCTGTGCCGCGACCAGACGCTGCAGGCGGGCCTGACCCTGGTGGATGAGCGCTGGGTCAAGTTCCCCGACTACCAGGGGCAGCCGGGTGGCGTGACCGGGACCGTGCTGCTGGCGGAATCGCATCTGGCCATCCATACCTGGCCCGAGACCGGCCATGTCACCGTCGATGTCTATGTCTGCAATTTCTCCGCCGACAACTCGGGTCGGGCGCGCGACCTGCTGGAAGGCGTGATCGCCGCCTATGCGCCAGGGCGCGTGGTGCGCCAGCACCTGATGCGTGGCGACATGGGCCCCGGGGCCCAGGCCGCGCCGCGGCCACTGCATGACAGCCTGGCAGACGAGGGCGAATGGGCACTCGAGGCGCTGACTGCCCATGCGCGTTTCGGCTGGCGCGCCACGCGGCGCGAAGTCCTCCATACGCCCTTCCAGCAGATGGAGTTGCTGCACACGCCCCAGTTCGGCAAGGTGCTGCGGCTCGATGGCCGGTTCATGACCTCGGAAGGCGAGGAATTTTTCTACCATGAGGCCCTGGTCCATCCAGCGGCCCTGGCCCATGCGGCGCCGCGCAGGGCCCTTGTCCTGGGTGGTGGCGATGGCGGAGCGGCCAAGGAACTGCTTCGGCATGCCTGCATGGAGCAGGTGGTGGTGGCCGAGCTGGACGAGGCCGTGGTGCAGGCCGCGCGCACCCACCTGCATCCCGTGCATGCAGGGGCCTTTGACGATCCGCGCCTGCAGTTGCGCATAGGCGATGGCATGGCCCTGGTCGAGGAAGGGGCCCAGCGCTTCGACCTGGTGCTCATGGATCTGACGGATCCGGACACACCGGCCAGCCCGCTCTATGCCGACGCGGCGCTGGATCGCATGCGCGGTGTACTGGCGCCCGGCGGTGCCCTGGTGCTGCACCTCGGCAGCCCGGTCTTTCACGGTGGCCAGGTCGCGGGCCTGGTGGCCAGCCTGCGCCAGCGCTTTGCCATCGTGCGCTGCTATGGGTTGTACATCCCGCTGTACGGTGCCTACTGGGGGCTGGCCGTGGCCTCGGACAGCCTCGATGCCACGGCCGTGCCACCGGCCCGGCTGCGCCATCGCCTGGCCGAACCGGGGTTGCAAGGCTTGCGCTACTACAACGCCGAGGTGCATTCCGCCCTGTTCGCCTTGCCCAACTATTACCGTGACCTGGTGCAGCCGCGTGGTCGCATCGGCGAGGCCGTGTGGCGCAGCGCCTGAGGCCCTGACAAGGCAAATTTGTCACAGTACTGCAATTCGCGAACAAGTCTGCTGTAATGAAAACGGCGGGAAGCGATTTTCCCGCCGTTCGTGGTCCGATTGAAAAATACCGGCACCTCATTTTGAAAAATCAAAAAAACAAATAACGGCCAAAGTGCAGTTAGTGTTGAGTTCAATGCCGTCTCCCGTAGAAGTGAAAATAGTTTCTGTTTCGAATAATTTCCATGGCCTGTCGTTGTGGCGATGGAATTTCGTGATTCTGGTTGGCCTGATGGTGAGTTTTCCATTGGCCTTTTCATTGCCGCAAAGCACGGGCTGGGAGAATGGCTTGTTCGAGAATATCCAGGCCGTGACCCTGGTGCTGGGCCTGGTGTCGGCCCTGGTGGCCGGGCGGCGGCAGGCCGGTTCACCGGCCGCAGCGCTGTGGTGGATCGCGGCCTTGTTCTGGCTGGTCTTCCTGGGACGGGAACTGGCCTGGGGGGCTGCCTTTCTGCCCAGCGAGGAAAGTGGGAAATGGGGCCCGGTGATCAGTTCCCAGGCGCTGTGGTACCGGCCCGTCGTGAAGTGGGTGGTGGCCGGCCTGCTGGTGCTGTGCTGCTATTGGTTTGTGCGCCATGCCCTTTGGCGCCAGGTGTTGGTGCGGCTGGTGCGGGACAGGGCGATTCCGGTATTCAGCCTGCTGCTTTTCATTGCGGCCATGGTGATTTCAACCAATGCCGAAGGCCATGGGTTTATCACTTTGCAAAACTGGTTTGGTACCCAGGTGATCGTATTGGAAGAGCTGGTGGAGACCTGGGCTTATTTCGCGCTGTGGCTGGCGCAGTGGACCCTGATACGCCACACGAGGGGCTGGCACAGGCAATTTTGAGTGATTATTTGCGATCTCGGCCATTGCGCCATCCCGGTCAATGCCAGGGTTGGTAAGTCGCTGGTAAGACAATATCGACGAGCATGGCCTTTTACCTGCCAGGTTGGTGCCGCCATGCCCGTGCGCCCGGTCCGGCGGCGCTCGACCCACCTAACATGCGATTGGCAATGCAAGCATCCATCTACCAGGACGTGATCGGTTTTCAGGCGGCAGGCCAGGCGCACTCCCTGGGTGCGCGCTTTCTGGACTGCAGCCAGCACCGGGCTGCACGGCTGGAGGGCATTTTCGAGCGTGTGATCCTGCGCTTTCGCGAGGATCTGCTGCGGTGCCTGGCCCAGGAACCGCCCGGACCCGCCCGGCATCTGCGCGCCTACGTGCGCTGCGTGTGCGAGCATGCGCTGTCGCGCCGGCGCGGCCACAGAACGGCGGCCCAGGTACTGACGCGCGCGCGCTTCCAGAACATCTGGATCGACTTTGTCGACGAGGTATGCGCGGGCGACAGCGTGGACGACGGAATTGCCCAGCAATGCCGTTCCATGGCCGAGGACCTGTGGGTCATCCACGTGCTGGTGGAGCCCATGGAAACACACCGCATCCTGGGCATACGCGAGCATTTGCTGTCCCTGAGCGAGCAGCAAGGCAGCCATGAACCGCATCGCGTTAATTGAGGACCATGCACGCCTGGCGGAACTGGTGAGGCTGTCGCTGGCGAACTCGGGCATCGAGACCGATGTGTTCCACCAGATGTCCACGGCCTGGCAGGCCCTGCAGTCCATCGACTACGGCGTGGTCGTCATCGACCGGGGGCTGCCCGATGGTGACGGCCTGCAACTGGTGCGCCAGTTGCGCGCTGCGGGACGTGCCACGCCCTGTCTGATGCTGACGGCACGCGACGCCCTCAGTGACCGCGTGGGTGGCCTGGAGTCGGGTGCCGACGACTATCTGACCAAGCCATTTCCCATGGAGGAACTGACGGCACGGGTGCGTGCGCTGCTGCGGCGGCCGGCCGTGGTGCAGGAGCTGGCGCCGGCCCTGGGCGATCTGCGCATCGACCCGCCCCAGGCCTGCATGCACTGCGCCGACCGCGCCGCGCCGCTGTCGCCCGCCGAGCTGCAGATCATGCTGTGCCTGGTGCGCAAGGCCGGCTCCACGGTGCGGCGCGCCTCGCTGGAGGCGGCAGCCTGGGGCATGTCGGCCGTGGTCACGCCCAATGCGCTGGATGTGGCTCTGCACCGCCTGCGCCGCAAGCTCGCCGCCCTGGGCTCGCGGCTGGAAATCATCAACATCCGTGGCCAAGGCTATGCGCTTCAACAACCTGTGCTGGCCCGGTAGCCTGCGCTCGCGCCTGCTGGCGGTCTATGGGCTGAGCATGGCCTTCAGCGCACTGCTGGTGGGTGCCCTGGTCATCCTCATGGCCAAGCCCTTCGACAGCTACGCGCTGCAGCGCGGCATGGGCCATGCGGCGGAAAAGCTGGCCGAATGGGTGCGCTTCGGGGACGATGGCGTGCCCGAGGGCTTCAGCGAGCACGAGATCAAGAGCTGGATGCTCACCAGTCTGGGCGAGGAAATGCAGCTGCGCATCACCGACGCCGCCGGCCGGGTGGTGTTCGCGCCCAACGGCGAAACCCAGGCCCTGGAGCAGAACGACCATGGCTTCGACCCCGAACTCAAGGCCTTCGCGTATGAGCGCGGCGGCGTGGTCATGCGGGCCGGTACGGCCGCGCTGACCCACGAGGGCCGCACCTGGTATGTGCAGCTCGCCATCAGCGACCGCATGGTGGACTGGCTGCGGGAATCCGTGGGCCTGCCGGCGCTGTGGCGCGGCATGGTGGCCATCGGCGTGGTCTTTCTGGTGGTCTTTCTGATCTCCACGCACCGCACCCTGCAGCGCATGCTCAGGCCCCTGGGCGTGGCCGCGCAGGATGCGCAGCGCATCACGCCCCAGACCCTGGACACGCGGCTGCAGGCCAAGGATCTGCCGCGCGAGTTCGCGCCCCTGGTCGAAGCCTTCAACCTGGTACTGGATCGCCTGCAGGCCGGCTTTCGCAACCAGCAGGAATTCCTGTCGATGGCCGCACACGAGCTCAAGACGCCTCTGGCGCTGATGCGCGCCCAGATCGAGCTGGAGCCCGATGCCGGCGGCCGGCCCAATCCCCTGTTGCAGGATGTGGACCACATGGCACGCCAGGTACAGCAGTTGCTGCACCTGGCCGAGGTCAGCGAACATCGGCAGTACCGGATCGGCGACGTGGAGGCTGCGGGTGCCGTCGCCGAGGCCTGCGGCTACATGTCGCGGGCCTCGGAGCAATGCGGCATACGCATATGCGCCGAGGTCGATGCCGGGGCCCAGGTGTGGCGTGCCGACCGCGGCGCCCTGTTCATCCTGCTCAAGAACCTGATCGAGAATGCCATGCAGCACAGCCCCGGCGGCAGCACGGTCACGGTCCGGGCCTTTGGCCATGGCTTTTCGGTGGTCGACCAGGGCTGTGGCGTGCCCGCGGCCGACCTGGACCGCATCTTCCAGCGCTTTTGGCGCAGCAGCGAGCGCCGCGACGTGGGTGCGGGCCTGGGTTTGCCCATCTGCCTGGAAATCGCACGCGCCCATGGCTGGACCATGCAGGCCCTGCCAGGTGCCGTGGGGCTGGAGCTGTGCGTGCGGTTTGGCGGCGGCGAGGGAAGCCTCACCCCCCCAGCAAGGCCTTCTTGAGCTGCTCGTCGGCCGGGTGCGGCCCCAGCCAGATGCCCAGCAGGGCCTGGAAGAACTCGGGTTCCTTGAAAGGTGCGCCCTGCGGCGCGCCCTTGACCAGGACCTGGGCGCCTTCGCCCGGCACCCAGTCCACCACGAAGCTCTCGCCTGGCAGCAGTTTCTTGTGCTGGGCGAAGATCTCGCTCATGCGCAGCACGCCGGGCACCAGGCGTGAAAATCGCGCACGCTCCATGTTGTCCTCGATGCCGCGCGCGAACAGCTTGCCCAGCTCGGCCGAGTCGATTTCACGCAGCATGGTCACGCTGATGCGCTTGGGTCCGGCCAGGGCGGCGATCTCCTGCAGGCTGGCTGCGGGCTTTTCGAGATAGAGGCCGGCCGTGTAGACCTTGAAGATGGCCTTGTAGCGTATGCCTGCCCCATTGAGCTGCAGCGTCTGGCCGCCCACGCCTGCCTGGGCGGGGTAGGCCACGCCCGCCACGCTGTGCGTGGGGCCGGCCGGCGCCTGTGTCTGC
Source organism: Burkholderiaceae bacterium (assembly GCA_031253795.1). GTDB lineage: Bacteria > Pseudomonadota > Gammaproteobacteria > Burkholderiales > Burkholderiaceae_C > Comamonas. The sequence goes on along the minus strand of JAIRVR010000031.1, from coordinate 55,536 downwards.
GCCAGCGCAGGCGGCAGGGCCCAGGCCAGGGCCAGCGACAAGGCGGCCATTCTGAGCCGGCGGGGCAAAGCGGTCATGGCGTCTCCTGCCCGAAAAGCGTCGGGGTTGCGTGTTGTTACGTTTGGGCGCCATGTTGTGGCCTGTGACCGGGCCGGGCAACAGGGTTTTCGCGGGCGCGGCCCGCAGGTTTTTGTGGCCTGGTGCGACTGCGCTACACTTGCCCTCCATGTTCATTCATCGCATGTTCATTGCAGGTTGCAAAGACCGGGGAGCCTGGCCCTGGCGCAAGCCTGTCCACATGAACCGCTGAACGCGCCCGGGATCGAGACCCGGCGTGCACCCGAGGCCCCACGGGCCAATTGAATGAACCGGCGCCCTGTCCGCGCAGTCCGCATCTCTTCCAGGTCTGCCAGCGCCACGCATCCGGAGCCTTTCCCGTGATCACCGAACTCGAATTCAAAAGCCTTGCCACGCAGGGCTACAACCGCATCCCCCTGATGGTCGAGGCCTTCGCCGACCTCGAAACCCCTCTGTCGCTGTACCTCAAGCTGGCCCATGCCGGCGGCGACGGCAAGCACAGCTTTCTGCTGGAGTCCGTGGTCGGCGGCGAGCGCTTCGGGCGCTACAGCTTCATCGGACTGCCCGCGCGTACCCTGCTGCGCGCCAGCGGCTTCGGCGAACAGGCACGCACCGAAGTGGTGACCGATGGCCAGGTGGTGGAAACGGCCACGGGCAATCCGCTGGACTTCATCGCCGCCTACCAAAAGCGCTTCAAGGTGGCGCTGCGCCCCGGCCTGCCGCGCTTTTGCGGTGGCCTGGCCGGCTATTTCGGCTATGACGCCGTGCGCTACATCGAGAAAAAGCTCGAGGAATCCTGCCCCCCCGACACGCTGGGCTGTCCCGACATCCTGCTTCTGCAGTGCGAGGAGGTTGCCGTCATCGACAACCTGTCGGGCAAGCTCTACCTCATCGTCTATGCCAACCCCGGCGAGAGCGAGGCCTACACGCGGGCCAAGAAGCGTCTGCGCCAGCTCAAGGACCTGCTGCGCTATTCGGTCAGCGCACCGCAGATCAAGGCCGGCGAAAGCCACCCGGCCCAGCGCAGCTTCGCCAAGGAGGACTACCTGGCGGCCGTGGAGAAGGCCAAGGAGCTGATTGCCGCGGGCGATTTCATGCAGGTGCAGGTGGGCCAGCGCATCCACAAGCGCTACACGGCCAGCCCCCTGAGCCTGTACCGCGCGCTGCGCTCGCTCAACCCCAGCCCCTACATGTACTACTACCACCTGGGCGACTTCCACGTGGTGGGTGCCAGTCCCGAGATCCTGGTGCGCCAGGAGGGTACACCCGAGGGCCAGAAGGTCACCATCCGCCCGCTGGCCGGCACGCGACCACGCGGCGCCACGCCCGAGGCCGACAAGGCCACGGAGCAGGAACTGGTGGCCGATCCCAAGGAGCGCGCCGAGCACGTGATGCTGATCGACCTGGCGCGCAACGACATAGGCCGCATCGCGCAGACCGGCAGCGTCAAGGTCACCGAGGCCTTCGCCGTGGAGCGTTACAGCCACGTCATGCACATCGTCAGCAACGTCGAAGGCCTGCTGCGCGAGGGCATGGACAACATGGATGTGTTCAAGGCCACCTTCCCGGCCGGCACGCTGACGGGGGCGCCCAAGGTCCACGCCATGGAAATCATCGACCAGCTCGAACCGACCAAGCGCGGCATCTACGGCGGCGCCTGCGGCTATCTGAGCTTCGCGGGCGATATGGACCTGGCCATTGCCATCCGCACGGGCGTCATCAAGGACGGCACGCTCTACGTGCAGGCTGCGGCCGGCGTGGTGGCCGACTCCATTCCCGAAATGGAATGGAGGGAAACCGAACACAAGGCGCGCGCACTGATGCGCGCGGCCGAGCTGGTGGAGGAAGGACTGGAATGAGCACGGACACATCGCCGCGCGCCATCGATCTGGTGCAGCACTGCGCCGACATGCAGGAGGTGCGTCGCAATGTCGACGCGCTGGACGACGTGCTGGTGCCCCTGCTGGTCACGCGCATGGGCTATATGTGCCAGGCGGCGCGCATCAAGGCCAGCGCTTCCCAGGTGCGCGACGAGGGCCGCATCGAGGCCATCGTGCACCGGGTGCGCGAGCGCGCCGGGACCGAGGGGGGCCAGCCCGACATGATGGAGGCGGTCTACCGCCACCTCATGGAGGAATGCATCGCCTACGAGCACCGCGAATTCGCGCGGCTGCGCGAACCCAGGCCCTAGGCCAGCCAGCGCAGCGCGTGGCGCGCTGCCACCCACTCCTCGTTGGTCGGTTCCACGCCCACCGTGACCGCGCTGCCGGCCGCTGAAATCACGGCGGCATCGCCGGCATTGGCCTGGGCGTCCAGGTGCAGGCCGAGAAAGCCCAGCGCCTCGCAGACGCGTCGGCGCACCTCGGCACTGTGCTCGCCCACACCGGCCGTGAACACCAGCAGGTCCAGCCCGCCGAGCACGGCGACCAGGGCACCGATCTCACGCACGATGCGGCGCACATACAGCGCCATGGCATCACGGGCGCGCTCGGCACGGGCATCGTCTCCAGCCTCCAGCGGCAGCAGCACGCGCGGCTCGGACGAACTGCCCGAGACGCCCAGCAGGCCCGACTCGTGGTAGAGCACGTGGCCCACTTCCTGCAGGCTGAGCTTTTCGATCTCCATCAGATAGAGGACGGCGCCAGGGTCCAGGGCGCCCGTGCGCGTGCCCATCATCAGGCCATCCAGCGCCGAAAAGCCCATGGTCGTGCCCACGCTGCGCAACTGGTCCATGGCGCAGAGGCTGGCGCCGCTGCCCAGGTGGGCGACGATGGTGCGGCCACGCGCCAGATCGCCATGGCGTTCGGGCAGGGCCGTCGCCATGTATTCGTAGGACAGGCCATGAAAGCCGTAGCGCCGAAGGCCGCGCTCCCAGGCGGCATGCGGCAGCGGGAGCAGCTGCTCCACCTTGGGCAGGCTGTGGTGGAAGGCCGTGTCGAAGCAGGCCACCTGGACGATGTCGGGCCGTTCGCGCAGCAGGATTTCCATGGCCTCCAGCGCAAAGGGCTGGTGCAGCGGTGCCAGCGGGATATAGGTCCTGAGGTCGGCCAGTACGCCCTGGTCGACGCGTACGGGCTCGAAGTAGCGGCTGCCGCCATGCACCACGCGGTGTGCGACGGCGGCCACGCGGCCCGTGCCCAGCCTGGCCAGGCGCGCCAGGATGCGCTCGCGGATCAGCTGCAGGGCCGCACGGTAGGGGTGCTCGGCCTCCAGGTCGATGGCGAAGGGCGGTACGCCGGTTTCGCCGAAATCGGGTGCCGGCCCGCCTATGCCCTGGACCTTGCCATTCCACAGCGGCCTGCGCGGCAGCGGCCGGGCCGTGGCGTCGAAGACGGCGAACTTGATGCTGGACGAGCCGCAGTTGAGCACCACGACCAGGTCGCGGGCGGGGGCATCGGACGGGTTTGTCTGGTTCATGGGGGGGTGTCCCGGTAGCGATGGGCCAGCAGCAGGGCGATGGCACAGGAGGCGATGCGCGATGCGCGGCTGTCGGCGCGGCTGGTCAGGATGACGGGTACCTTGGCACCCATGACGATGCCGGCGCTGGCGGCCTCGCCCATGTACATGAGCTGCTTGGCCAGCATGTTGCCGCTTTCCAGGTCGGGCACGACCAGGATGTCGGCCTGGCCCGCGACCGGCGAGGCAATGCCCTTGGTGCGCGCGGCGGCCATGGACACGGCATTGTCGAAGGCCAGGGGGCCGTCCAGCACACCACCCGCGATCTGGCCACGGTCGGCCATCTTGCACAGGGCCGCGGCGTCCAGGGTGGCCGGCATATGGGGGCTGACGGTTTCCACGGCGGCCAAAATGGCGACCTTGGGCTCGGGCACGCCGATGGCGTGGGCCAGGGCAATGGCATTGCGCACGATGTCGGCCTTTTGCTGCAGGTCGGGCGCGAGATTGATGGCGGCGTCCGTGACGATGAAGGGCCGCGGGTAGTGCGGTGTCTGCAGGACGAAGCAGTGGCTGACGCGCCGCTTGGTACGCAGGCCCGAGGCCGAGGCCACGACCTCGGCCATGAGTTCGTCGGTGTGCAGGCTGCCCTTCATGATGGCCTCGACATCGCCCGCGGCGGCCAGCTCGGCACCGCGCGTGGCCGCCGCATGGCTGTGGGCCACGTCCTCGATGCGCAGGCCGCCCAGGTCCAGGCCGTGCTCGGCGGCCACGGCCTCCAGCCGGGCACGCGGCGCCACCAGCACGGGATCGATCAGGCCTTCGCGGCGTGCCTCCAGCGCCGCCGACAGGCTGGGTTCATCGCAGGGGTGGACCACGGCCACGCGGATGGCGGGCAGGCCCGCCACATGGGCCATCAGGCGCTGCAGGCCCTCGCTGCCGCCCGGGTCCAGCCGGATCTCGGGCAGGCTGGTGCGTGCGCGTTCGATGACATGGTCGGGTGCGTGCACGGTGGCCAGGCCTTCGATCACGGGCATGCCGTGCTGGTTGCTGCAGTCCAGGGCCAGAGTGACCTGGCGCTGCTCGGCCTGCTTTTCCATCACCTGCACGCGCACGGTCAGCCGGTCGCCGGCAGCCAGCGGAGCGAGAAAGCGCAGGGTCTGGCCTACCAGGGTGGTGCCCGGCCCGGGCAGGCGCGTACCCAGCACCGAGGCCAGCAGCAGGGTCCCCCACATGCCATGGCCGATCAGGGCCGTGTCGTCCTCGCATGGGTCCCGCCCCTTGCCTGGCTCGTCGGCCACGGCAGCTCCGGACAGGGCGGCGAACAGGCGCAGGTCCTGGCTGCCCAGTGTGCGTTCCAGGCTGGCGCTGTCGCCCACCTGCAGTTCATCGAAGCTGCGGTTGCGCAGCAGGGCCAGGCTCTCGGCCGCCGTGCCGGCATCGGAAGAAAGGGAAATGTTCATCGTTTTCTGGTGCTGGTGCGTGCACGCGTTGCAGGTCCGCGTGAGGGAGGGCGGGGCTTGGAGGCGATCTTGGCATGCGCAGCGGCGTGCGCAGCGGCGGGTTCGGCTGGCGGCTCGGCCGCCTGCAGGGCCTGGGCGAAGCAGGCCAGGGCCTGCTGCAGGCGTTCCTGCTCGGTGTCGCTGAGTGGACCGCCCTGGCGGGACAGTTCCTCGACCGTGGCCATGCCCCAGCGTATGTCGCCTGCCGGCGAGGCCGCCAGCAGGCGGGCGATGGCGGCCATGGCGGCCTCGGGCTCGCGCTGCATCAGCAGGGCCTGCTGGCGCACGGTGCGCCGGAACTGCGCCATGTCCGGCGGCAGCCCCCCCAGGTGGTCTTGCAGCAGGCGCCAGGCATGGCGGAAATGGCGCTCATCGGCCTCGCCGCGCGCGCGCAGCACATGGAAGAGGGCGCGGATCACGGCCTCGTAGAGGCCGCCATGGTCCAGGCTGTCGTGCAGGTGTGCCAGCTGCTGCGCCATGTACTGGCAGTGCTCGGGCGATTCTCCGGGGTGGGGGCGCGGAGGTCCCTCGTCCTGGCGGCTTTGGCCGGCCAGGGCCTGGACCAGGGGCGAGCCGTAGATGCCGTGGAACAGCCGTGCCTGCATGGTGTCGCGCTGGTCGCGGTAGCTGTCCAGCCACTGCACGATGGCCTGGGATACGGCCTCCTGGGCCTGCAGGAACGGGTTGTCGGCGGCGACGGGCCGGCGGTCCTCGCGTGCCTGCTCGGCGGCCCGTGCCACGGCGGGCGCCAGCGGATGGGAGTCCGACCAGCATTCGTAGCCCACGCGCAGCGGGTGCATGGCCTGCAGCCAGCGTGCCGACAGCGGCGTGGACAGGGCCTGCACCCAGGGCTGCAAGGTATTGCGGTACAGGGCCAGATTGATCTCCGAGACCCGTGCCGCGGCCGCGAAATGGCGTTCGCTCTCGGGGTCGGGCCGGACGATGGAGCGCACCTCGTCCAGGCCGCTGCGGCGTATCTTCATCAGATAGGCATGGTCGGTCAGCTCCTGGGCAGGTACGCCCGCAGGGCGGTCGGCGATTTCGGCGCGGTAAACGCCTGCGGGCAGCAGGTCGATGATGTCGATGTGTTCCGCGAATTCGCGGTGCTCCTTGCGGCCTACGGCCCCCGAAACGAAGATGCCCAGATGGCCGATGCTGTCGTGGGTGGCGAAGACGATGGTCTGGTCGTGGCCCGCGATGTCCTCGTCGTCGCGGTACAGGTCGGTGATCCAGCCCAGGGCCTGGCCCGGCGGGGTGATGTTGTCGCCATAGGAGCAGAACACCACGATGGGCGAGCGTATGTTGCGCAGGTCGATGCGCACGCCGTCCGAGGTGGTCAGCTCGGCCGTGGCCAGGCGGTTGCCGATGAACAGGTTGTCCACGATGTACTGCATCTCGCGGCCTTCGAGGAAGACATGGCCGCCCCAGTACTTCTCGAAGCCCAGGTAGCGCGGGCCTTCGGTGTCCACCTCGGCATAGACCTGGTACTGCTTGCCCCACAGGGTGTTGGCGGGGTTGAGGTTCTCGAAATTCTGCACCAGCCAGGCTCCGTCGAAGCGGCCCGCGCCCATGTCGCTGGTCAGCGCCGTCATCCAGCTGCCGCCCATCAGGCCGCCGCCATAGCGCATGGGGTTGTCGCCGGCCCAGTAGGACAGCGGTGCCCCGGCCACGATGATGGGACCGAAGAGCTCGGGCCAAACGGCGGCCGTCATCAGGATCTGCCAGCCGGCCTGGCAGTTGCCGATGACCGCGGGCTTGCCGCGGCTTTCAGGGTGCAGCTCGGCGACCTTTCGCACGAACTCGGCTTCGGCACGCATCACGTCCTCGACGGTCTGGCCGGGCACGGGGTCGGGCAGAAAGCCCACGAAATAGCAGGGATGGCCGGCCTTCAGGGCCGCGCCGATCTCGCTGTCAGGCTTGAAGCCGCCGATGCCGGGCCCATGACCGGCGCGTGGATCGACGACGATGAAGGGCCGCCTGGCCGGGTCCACCGTGGTGCCGGCCATGGGCTGGATGCGCGCCAGCCCGTAGTTGACGGGGCGGGGCAGTTCCAGGCCCGAGAGCACGATCTCGGCCGAGAAACTCAGCACATTGGGGATCTCCTCGGCCAGGTGTTCGCGGTACTGGTTGCCGCGCTGGCGCCGTATGTCGGCATACAGCAGCGTGCGCTGCCAGGCATCGGTGGCGTACTGCACGGCATGCCGCGACAGCGTCAGCGGATCGGTCCACGGGCCGGCTGCGTCCGTGGCGCCGCGGCTCTCGATATCCTGGTTCATCTGGCCCACTCCCTTTCCCGGCATGGCGTGCCGTTGCTTGCAGATGGCGGCCCGCACATGCCGGGCCTGCGGTGGCCGGGCATTGCCCGGCCAGGCTCAGTGGGCCTGGGCGCTGGCCTGGGCCGGGGCGGTCTCGGCCGGATGCGCATGGCCAGGGCTGGCCACGGCCTGGACGGCGGATGTCCAGCGGGCCAGCAGATCGCTCCAGGGCACGGTGGGGTCGGCCACGCCCTGTTCGCCGCCCAGCACGCCGGCCACCTGGCGCTGCCAGTCCTGCACGGCCTGCTGCATGCCCTGGGTCAGTGCCATCTGGCTGGCCACGGCGGTCTGTACCAGGGCCTGGGCGTGGCCCATGCGCAGGTGGGCATGGCGCCAGAAGGCCTGGGCCGGCAGGGTGGCCAGTTCCTGCCAGCTGCCGGACTGCTGCAGGCCCTCGATTTCGCTGCCGGTTTCCGCGATGCGCTCGGGGCCGGTGCGTGCGGCATGCTCCAGCCATTGCTGGCCGCTTTCCTGCAGCAGCCGGCCCAGGTGCAGCTGCAGTTCGAGCAGGGCCTTGAGCAGATGGAGGGGAATGGTCTGTGCACTCATGGGTAACTCCTTGCTGATGGAAAAGCCTTGCGGCGGAACGGAATCAGGCCATCTGGCTGATGGTTTTGCGAAATCGGGTGAGGGTCAGGGCGAACAGCAGCGAGCCGATGGCGGCCAGTGCCAGAAAGGGCTTCCAGACCACGTCCAGGCCCGCTCCCCGGTACAGAATGGCCTGGGACAGCTCGACGAAATGCGTGGTGGGTGCAGCCAGCATGATGTCCTGCACCAGGGCCGGCATGCTTTCGCGTGGCGTCATCGCGCCCGACAGCAGCTGCAGCGGCAGCAGCACCAGGACCAGCAGCATGCCGAACTGCGGCATGTTGCGTGCCAGGGTGGCGAGGAAGATGCCCAGCGATGTGGTGGCGAACAGGCACAGTGCGGCTCCAGCCAGGAACAGGGGCAGCGAGCCCTCGATGGGCACGCCCAGGGCGCCGCGCACCACGAGGTTGAGCGAGGCGAAGGCCGTGGCCAGCACCACCAGTCCCATGGACCAGACCTTGGCCAGCATGATCTCGGTCGGTGTCACGGGCATGACCAGCAGGTGTTCTATGGTGCCATGCTCGCGCTCGCGGATCAGGGCTGCCCCGGTCAGGATGATGGACAACATGGTGACGTTGTTGATGATCTGCATCAGGCCGCCGAACCAGACCTTGTCGAGCGAGGGGTTGAAACGCGCGCGCGGCACCAGGTCCACGGGCAGGGCGCTGCTGCCACGGAAGCGCCGCACGAATTCGCCGACTTCGCCCGAGACGATCTGCTGCACATAGCTGTTGCCCGTGAAGGCCTGGCTCATGCGCGTGGCGTCCACGTTCAGCTGCAGGTCGGGGGCACGGCCCGCGAGCACGTCGCGCTGGAAGTGGGGCGGTATGTTGAGCACGAAGGTGTAGGTGCCCGAATCCATGCCGCGGTCCATCTGCGTGCGGTCGATCATGGCCGGCGGCGCGAACTGCGGCGGGTAGAAGGCGCCTGCGATGCGCTGCGACAGCGGCGAGCCGTCCTCGTCCACGATGGCTATGGGTGCGTTGTGCAGGGTCTCGGGCATGGCCGTGGCCGCCGTGTAGATGGACACGGTGAACACGTAGGCGATGAGCACCAGCAGCACGGGGTCGCGCCACAGGCTCCACAGTTCCTTGACGCCGAGCCGGTAGATATTGGCGAAGTGGCGAAGGCTCATGTCAGCTTTCCTGCTTTTTCGTCAGCGCAATGGCCAGGCCCATGATGATGGGCACCGACAGCAGCAGCGGCCAGAACGAGCCTGCCAGGTCCCGCAGGCCCAGGGCCTTGCTGAACACGCCGCGGCTGATGGCGATCATGTGGCTGGCCGGATAGGACTCGCCGATGATGCGGCCCGCGCCTTCCAGCGAGGACACGGGATCGACCAGGCCTGCGAACTGCGTGGTCGGTATCAGCGTGCCGATGAGCACCAGGAACATGGAGGCGATCTGGCTGCGCGTCAGCGTGGAGGCCAGCAGGCCGAACCCGGTGGAGGCTCCGCTGAAGATGAGTGCCGCCAAGGCCAGGGCCGTGAAGCTGCCCGTCACCGGCACGCCGAAGACGGTGACCGCCAGCAGGCACATCAGCACGAAGTTCAGCATGGCCAGGGCCACGTAGGGCAACTGCTTGCCCAGCAGGAATTCTGTGCGCGTGACCGGTGTGACGTAGAGGTTGGTGATGGAGCCGCTTTCCTTTTCGCGCACCACGGCCAGGGCCGTGAGCATGGCCGGCAGCAGCAGCAACAGCAGGGGCAGGACGGCCGGCACCATGGCCGGCAGGCTGCGTACATCGGGGTTGTAGCGAAAGCGCGTCTGAATGCCCATGAGGCCGCCAGGCGAGGCGCCCAGGCGCTCGCGCGCCTGCTCGGCCAGCCAGTGCTGGTGGATGCCCTGCAGATAGCCCTGCACGGTTTCGGCGCGCGTGGGCATGGCGCCGTCGAACCACGCGCCCACCTGCACCGGGCTGCCGCGCAGCACGTCGCGGGCAAAGCCCGGCGGAATCTCGATGGCCAGGGCCAGCTCGCCGCTGCGCATGCGGCGGTCGAGCTCGCCGTAGTCGGACAGCGGCGGCTGCTCGATGAAGTAGCGCGAACCCGACAGGCTCTGGGCATAGCTGCGGCTGATCGTGGTCTGGTCGCGGTCCAGCACGGCAAAGCGCAGATCTTCCACATCCAGGCTGATGCCATAGCCCATGACGAACATCAGGATCAGCGAGCCCACCAGGGCCAGGGTGGCGCGCACGGGGTCGCGCTGCAGTTCCAGGCTTTCGCGCCACAGGTAGCTGAACATGCGCTGGGCGCTGAAGCGGCGGCGCCGCTGCGCGGGCGCCGCCACGGCAGGCTCCATCGGCACGGCCTGCGCCGGAGCCGGTGCCTCTCCACCGCCCGCATCCATCAGGTAGCCGATGAAGGCCTCCTCCAGCGTGGCCGCGCCGCGCTTGGCCACCAGGTGCGCCGGCGTGTCGCTGTCCAGCACCTTGCCCGCATGCATCATGGACATGCGGTCGCAGCGCTCGGCCTCGTTCATGAAATGGGTGGAGATGAAGATGGTGACCCGGTCGCGGCGCGACAGCTCCACCAGCAGGCGCCAGAAGCCGTCGCGTGCCACGGGGTCCACGCCCGAGGTGGGCTCGTCGAGGATGAGCAGCTCGGGCTTGTGCACCATGGCCACGGCCAGCGACAGGCGCTGGCGCATGCCCAGCGGCAGGCTGGCAGGCAGGCTGTGGCGCGCCGTGTCCAGGTCGAAGCGCTGCAGCATCTCGTCCACGCGCTGCCCTATCTGGTCCGCGGGCACGCTGAACAGGCGCGCATGCAGCACCAGGTTCTGCTGCACGCTCAGTTCGCCATACAGCGAAAAGGCCTGGGTCATGTAGCCCACGCGGCGGCGCGTGGCGATGTCGCGCGGATCCACGGGCTGGCCGAACAGCCAGGCCTGGCCCTCGCTGGCCGGCAGCAGGCCGGTCAGCATTTTCATGGTCGTGCTCTTGCCGCAGCCGTTGGAGCCCAGGAAGCCGAAGATTTCGCCGCGGCGTATGCGAAAGGACACATGGTCCACGGCCACGAAGTCGCCGAAGCGCATGGTCAGGCCGCTGGCCTCGATGGCGATATCGTCTTCACCGCCCGCGGGCAGGGGCGCAATGGTCACGGGGGCATGGCCGCGCTTTTTCTCCTCGGGCAGCAGGGCGATGAAAGCCTGCTCCAGCGAACTGCTGGCCGTGCGCTGCAGCAGTTCGGCCGGTGTGCCCGTGGCCAGCACACGGCCCTCGTCCATGGCCACCAGCCAGTCGAAGCGCTGGGCCTCGTCCATATAGGCCGTGGCCACCAGCACGCTCATGCCCGGACGCTGGCCGCGAATGCGCGCGATCAGATCCCAGAACTGGGCGCGTGCCAGCGGGTCCACGCCCGTGGTGGGCTCGTCGAGTATGAGCAGGTCGGGGTCGTGGATCAGGGCGCAGCACAGGCCCAGCTTCTGCTTCATGCCGCCCGACAGCTTGCCCGCCGGCCGCGCCAGGAATTTGTGCAGCCCCGTGGCCTGGGTCAGGTCGTCGATGCGCCGGCGCCGCTCGGCCGCGTCATGGCCGAACAGGCGCGCGAAGAACTGCAGGTTTTCCTCCACCGACAGGGTGGGGTAGAGGTTGCGGCCCAGGCCTTGGGGCATATAGGCCACGCGCGGGCACACGGCATCGCGGTGGCGGCGCAGGGCCATGTCGCCGCCCAGCACTTCGACGCGGCCTTCCTGGATGCGGCGCGCGCCCGACACCAGGGCCATCAGGCTGGACTTGCCCACGCCGTCCGGCCCGATCAGGCCGACCATGCGGCCCGCGGGAATGTCGAGGTCGATGCCCGCCAGGGCCACGGTCGTGCCATAGCGCTGGCGCACGCCCTGCAGGCGCACGACCCAGTCCCCGGCACGGGCCGCCGTGCTGCCGTTCATGGCGCGGTCTGGGCCGGCAGCTTCACGGCCAGGTTGGCAGGCCATTCATGGCTGGCATCGGTGCGCAGCCAGGCCACGCCGGGCACGCCGGTCTTGACCTGTTCCAGATGGCGGCGCAGCAGGTCGGGGGGGACCTGGGCGCGCACGCGGAACATCAGCTTCTGGCGTTCGCTGGCAGTTTCCACGGTCTTGGGCGTGAACTGGGCCTGGCTGGCGACGAAGGACACGCGGGCCGGGATCACGTACTCGGGAGCCGCATCCAGTACCAGGCGCACTTCGCTGCCCAGGGCGATGCGACCGGCCGCGGCCTCGGGCACGAAGAAGCTCATGTAGACGTCGGACAGGTCCAGCAGGTTGAGCACGCGCCCGCCCGCGCCCAGCACCTCGCCGGGCTGGGCCACGCGCAGCTGCACGCGGCCATCGCGTGGGGCCTTGAGCACGCCGTCGTCGAGGTCGGCCTGCACGCGCGCCACCGTGGCGGCAGCCGCCTGGACCTGGGAGCGCACGCCGACCAGTTGGGCCTCGGCGGCCTTGACGGCGGCCTGGGCGGCAGCGGCCTGGGCGCGCGTGGCGGCCAGCGCCGCCTCGCTGCCGCGCACGCGGGCGCGGTCGTCATCGAGTTCCTGTATCGAGGATGCGCCTTCCCTGGCCAGGGTTTCCGAACGCCTGAAACGCCGCTGGGCGGCATCCAGTTCGGTCTCGCGCTGGACGATCAGGGCCTGGGCGGCCGCCAGGTCGCTGCGGCGCAACGTTACCTGGGCGTCGGCCGCCGCCACGCCGTGCTCGGCCTGCTGGCGCATGGCGTCGGCTTCCTGGCGCTGGGCGCGCAGGCTGTCGATCTGCATGCGCGCCACGGGCTGGCCAGCCTGGACGAAGTCGCCCTCGCGCACCAGGATGTCCTCGACGCGGCCTGGCAGCTTGGTGGCCACGTCGATCTCGGTGGCCTCGATGCGGCCATTGCTGCCCACGAAGCCCTCGCCGGGGCCCTGGGGCGTGAAGGTCTTCCAGGCCCACCAGCCTGCCAGGGCCAGCACGGCCACGGCAGCCACGGGGAGCAGCTTGTTGCGCAAAGGGGAGTTCTTGTCCATGGCGTGGTCCGGGTTCTTCAAAAGGCGGCGGGGTCGGCGGCGCCCCCGCCCAGGGCGGCGTACAGGCCCACCTGGCTGGACAGCAGGGCACGCCGTGCCTGCACCCATTGCTGGCGTGCGGCCAGCAGGTCGCGCTGGGCATCCAGCACCTCCAGGTAGGCGGCCGAGCCGTTGTCATAGCGCAGCTGGGCCAGGCGCGCGCGCTCGGCCTGGGCATCCACGGCCACGCGCTGTACCTCGATCTGTTCGGACAGCCAGCGGCGCGCGGCCAGTCCATCGGCCACTTCGCGGAAGGCCGTCTGTATGGTTTTTTCGTACTGGGCCACGGCCAGGTCGCGCCGTACCTCGCTGAGTTCCAGGTTGGCGCGCCGCCGCCCGCCATCGAACAGGGGCAGGGAGATGGTGGGCATGAAGGCCCAGGCCCGGCTGCCGCCATCGAACAGCCCGTCCAGCTCGGCGCTGGCCGTTCCCCAGCGGGCCGTCAGCGCGATGCGCGGGAAAAATGCCGCGCGGGCCGCGCCAATGCTGGCCCGAGCGCCGGCCAGCTGGCGCTCGGCCGCGATGATGTCGGGACGTGTGGTCAGCAGGTCCGAGGGCAGGCCGGGTTGCAGATCGGCCAGCACCAGGGCGTCATCGAAGGGCGCGGCCGCTGGCAGGGGGCCGGGTGCCGCACCCACCAGCTGGGCCAGCGCATGCAGCTGGCGCGCGCGCGCCAGTTCCAGCTGGGACAGCAGGGCCTGGGCCTGGGTGAGCAGGGTCTGCACCTGGACCAGCTGCAGGCGCGAGCTGGCGCCCACGGCTTCGCGGCGGCTGAAGATGCGGTAGGACTCCTGGCGCGTGGCCAGGGTGTCGCGCGCGATGGCCACGCGCTCGTCGAGTTCGCGCAGGCCCAGGTAGCCGTCGGCGACCTGGGCGATCAGGGCCGTCTGCACGGCCTGGCGGCCCGCATCGCTGGCCAGCCAGGCCTGCAGGGCTGCGTCCTTGAGGCTGCGCACGCGGCCCCACAGGTCCAGTTCCCAGCTGCTGAAGCCGACCTCGGCGCGGTATTCGCCGCTGACCACGGGGCGGCCCGTGAGATTGAGGTCGCCGGGCACGCGGGCACGCGCGGCCTGGCCGCCCAGGCCCACGGCCGGGAACTGCTCGGAGCGCTGGATCTGGAAGGCCGCGCGCGCTTCGTCGGTGCGCAGGGCCGCGATGCGCAGGTCGCGGTTGTGTTCCAGGGCCGTGGCGATGAGCTGCTGCAGCAGGGCGTCGGTGAAGTAGGCGCGCCAGGGCAGGCCGGCTGCGGCCACGCCCCGCGGCCCCGCCTCGAGGTGGGCGGGCCAGTCGGCGGGCGTGGGCAGGGCGGCGGCCTCGCGCGAGGGCTCGGGCACCGCGCACCCGGCCAGCGCCAGCGTGGCGATGGTGGCGGCCAGGACAAGGCGTGAAGGGGCTGTGGTCATGTTCGCTAGTTCAGGATGTGGTGGCCACCATCGACAAACAGCGTGCAGCCCGAGATGGCGCGTGCGCCGTCCGAGGCCAGGAAGGCGCACAGCGGGCCCACGTCCGCAGGGCCCAGGCCGGAAATGGGCGAGCGTCGCTCGCTGTCGGCCACCAGGGCGTCGAAGGCGGCGATGCCCGAGGCGGCGCGCGTGGCGATGGGGCCCGGGGAGATGGCGTTGACGCGGATGCCCGAAGGGCCCAGCTCGGCGGCCAGATAGCGCGTGGCCGATTCCAGGGCTGCCTTGACCGGCCCCATGATGCCGTATTGCGGCATGACTTCGCTGGCGCCCAGATAGCTCAGCGTCATCAGGCTGCCGCCGCTGGCCATCAGCGGCTCGGCCAGGCGCGCCATGCGGATGAAGGAATGGCAGGAAATGTCCATGGCCAGGCCGAAGCCCTGGGGTGAGCTGTCCACCACGCGGCCCTGCAGGTCCTGGCGCGGTGCGAAGGCCACCCCGTGGAGCACGAAGTCCAGCCGGCCCCAGCGCGCGGCGGCCGCATCGAACAGTGCCTGCATCTGGGCCGGGTCGCGTACGTCCAGCGGCAGCCTCAGGCTGGCGCCGATCTCGTCGAGCAGGGGCTCCACATGGGGGCGGGCCTTCTCATCCTGCCAGGTGGCGCCGATTTCGGCGCCCGCCGCATGCAGGGCCCGGGCGCAGGCCCAGGCGATGCTGTCGCGGTTGGCGATGCCCACCACCAGCCCCTTCTTGCCAGTCAGTGCCGTCATTGCAGTTCTCCATTGCGTGCCATGCGCAGCAGGCTGCGCCATGCGAAAGCGTATGGGTGCCGGCCTCCATGACGCCCTTGCGACCACGGAGCCGGACGCCATGGACTATACGTAGCCCCCGCTTTGTCCAGTCGCTATCGACCTGAATTTCTTGATGCAAATCAATGATTTGCATGCAAATAAGACCTATTGGTCGTTTCATTCTAGTCATGTTGCAGCGCAATGTAACCACCCTTTGTGCGCCTGCGTTGCTATATTCCTGAAAGCACGACGGCATGGGTGCACGACACGGCGCGCGCGTAATGGCGGCGCCCGCTAGAATTTGCGCCGGCCCGGGAGCGCGGCACGGTCATTGCCTGCGCAGCCGCCGGGCAAAGAGGAAATCCGTGGCCCACGCCCCCCAGCCCAACCCCACCGCCCGCAAGCCGCGCCGCTACCTGCCTTCCGCCGAACGCAAGCGGGAGATCCTGGATGCCGCCCTGCGGGAGTTCATGAACGACGGCTTCGCGGCATCGACCGTGGAGCGCATCGCGGCGCGCGCGGGACTGTCCAAGTCGGGCATCTACGCCCACTACGACAGCAAGGAGCAGATCTTCGAGGAACTGCTGGACACGGCCCTGCTGTCGTCGCAGGACTCCTTCGGCCTGCTGCTGTCCGGGCAGGCGGGTTCGCTGACCGACATCGTCGATGCCTACATCGACCAGATCTACAGCCGGCTGGAGAGTCCGATGGCCGTGGCCACCTTCCAGCTGCTGATGGCCGAGGGCCGGCGTGCGCCGCGTGCCATAGAGCGCTGGAGCGCGGGCGTGCTCGCGCGCATGAACCAGGACACCCAGCGCCTGGTCCGGGACTGCGTGGCGCGCGGCATCATGCGCCAAAGTCCCGTGACCGAGAACTTCTTCGTGGTCATTTCCCCCTTCGTGTTCTGGCTCGCCAAAAGCGTGCTGCTGGGCGAGGACGCCCTGGTCTCCCTGACCCAGATGCGGGAACTGCACCGCCAGCTCATGCTCGACGCGCTGCTGGTGAGGTAGGCGGGGCGGGTGCCTGTCACACAGGACGCTCGCGGGGGAAATGTGTCGTCGTCGTGTCACAAAGCGTGCGTATAAGACGTTTTTTTGAACGCCACATGACAACCGACCGCGAGTCCATGACCGATCTTCCCCTTGCCGTCACACGCGGCGGAGCCCCCGGGTGAACGCGCGCCGCGCACTGGCCGCGGGCCTGGCCGCATTGCTCCTGGCCGCCGTGGGCGGCGGCATCTGGTACTCGCGCACGGCGCTGGTGCAGGACCGGCAGGCGCAGCTCGCACAGCAGCAGGCCGTGACGGCGCGCGGGTTGATAGGGTCCGAGAAGGAAGCCTTCTTCCAGGACGAACGCGTGCGCGACGTGCTGGCGCGCCACGGCGTGACGGTGACGGTGCAAAAGGCCGGCTCGCGCAGTATTGCCAACAGCTACGATCCCCGTCAGTACGACTTCGGCTTTCCCTCGGGTGCGCCGGCCGCAGCCCAGCTCAAGGCGGCGGCCAAGGCGGCCAATGTCTATACGCCGTTCTACACGCCCATGGTGTTCGCGAGCTGGCGGCCGATCGCCGAAATCCTGGTCGCCAACGGCATTGCGCGGCGTGAAGGCGATTTCTATTACGTGGCCGACCTGCCGGCCCTGCTGGCCCTGTCGGCCAAGGGCACGCGCTGGCGCGACCTCAAGTCCTCGTCGGCCTTTTCCACGGGCAAGGCCGTGCTGCCGGCCAGCACCGATGTGCGCAGCTCCAACAGCGCGGCCATGTACCTGGCGCTGGCCAGCTATGTGCTCAACGGCCAGCAGGTGGTGCAAAGCCTGGATGACCTGGGCCGCGTCCTGCCCCAGGTGGCACCGCTGTTCCTTCGCCAGGGTTTCCAGGAAAGCTCCTCGGCCGGCCCCTTCGAGGACTACCTGGCTCTGGGCATGGGCAAGGCCCCGCTGCTGGTGGCCTATGAATCCCAGCTCGTGGAGTTCTGGCTGCGCCACCCGCAGCGCAGAAACAGCGACATGGTGATGCTCTATCCCCAGCCCACGCTGTACTCCAAGCATGTGCTCGTGCCCTACACCCCCGCGGGCGAGCGCGTGGGCCAGTTGCTGGAGTCCGATGCGCAACTGCGCGCCCTGGCCCAGGAATACGGCTTTCGCACCGGCGGCGAAACGCACGGCCCCGAGCGTTGGGCCCAGCAAAGCGTGCAGGTGCCGGCCCAACTGGTGGACGTGATCGAGCCGCCCAGCCAGGAATGGCTGGAACGGATGATTTCGGACATCGAGCGCCGCTTCAAGTGATTTCCCCGCAAACCTTCCATCCTGTCCAGGAGCCTTCCATGAGCC
The DNA here is from genome assembly GCA_031253795.1 of Burkholderiaceae bacterium. GTDB lineage: Bacteria > Pseudomonadota > Gammaproteobacteria > Burkholderiales > Burkholderiaceae_C > Comamonas. Next base: position 38,127 of record JAIRVR010000031.1, on the reverse strand, counting down.
AGACGCTGCCCACGGGCACGGTGAACACCGCGGACCACGCGGCCCCCTCCGCACAGGACTTCGCGCTGGAGCCGCCCGCGCCGGCCCTGCCGGTGCCCGTGGAGTCGGCCAGCGGCAAGGTCAGGCTCAAGCCCGAGGAAGTGCAGCAGCTCGACACCCAGGTGGCACAGTTCATCGACGAGATTTCGCTGCATGACAGCCAGTCCGCCGAGTTTCGCCAGGCGGTGGAGCGCATACACGGCATGGGCAACCGCGAGGTCGAGGCCGCGGCGGCCGTGTCCAACCGCATGCTGGAGCGCCCCGTCAAGACGCTGAAGAATGGCCTGTTCGACCAGGGCAGCCAGATCGGCCAGGGCCTGATCGACCTGCGCCGCCAGGTGGAGGCGCTCGACCCCTCGCGCCAGGGGGACCTGTTCAAGCCGCGCAAGCTGCTGGGCCTGATCCCCATGGGCAACCGTCTGGCCGACTATTTCGACCAGTTCCAGTCCAGCCAGAGCCACCTGAACGCCATCATCGACAGCCTCAAGCGCGGCAAGGATGAGCTGCTGCGCGACAATGCCGCCATCGAGCAGGAGAAGGCCAATCTCTGGGGCCTGATGGAGCGCCTGGAAAAGTACATCCACATCGGCAGAAAGCTGGACACGGCGCTGGAGACCAAGGCGGCCGAGCTCGATGCCGGCGACCCCGAGAAGGCCCGCGTGCTGCGCGAGGACATGCTGTTCTACGCGCGCCAGAAGATCACGGATCTGCTCACCCAGATGGCGGTCAATGTGCAGGGCTACCTGGCTCTGGACCTGGTGCGCAAGAACAACCTGGAACTGGCCAAGGGCGTGGACCGCGCGACCACAACCACGGTCTCGGCGCTGCGCACTGCCGTCATCGTGGCCCAGGCCCTGGCCAACCAGAAGCTGGTGCTGGACCAGATCACGGCGCTGAACGCCACCACGGGCAACCTCATCGCGGGCACCAGCGAGCTGCTGCGCGAGCAAAGCGGTGCCATCCACCAGCAGGCCGCCAGCAGCACCATCGAGATCGCCAAGCTGCAGCAGGCCTTCGGCAACATCTACCAGACCATGGACGCCATGGCCGATTTCAAGCTCAAGGCCCTGGCCTCTATGCAGACCACGGTGGACACGCTGTCGCAGGAGGTGGAGAAATCCCGCGCCTACCTGGAGAAGTCCCGCGGCGAGAACCTGCGCGAGGCGCTGCAGGCACCGGCCGGCGGAGTGCGCCTGTGAGCGCGTGGCAGCGCCTGGCGGCCCTGCTGCTGTTGGGCCTGGGCCTGGCGGCCTGTGGGCCCAAGCCCGAGGCCGCGGCGCCGGCCGCCGCATCGCCGGCCGCCGCATCGGCACCGGCGCAGAATGCGGGCGCCTTCACCGTGCTGGCGGGGTCGGAGCTGCGCGACGTGGCGCCCGCGCTGGAGCAGGCCGCGCGGGCGGCCGGCGTGCCGCTGCAGCTGAGCTATGCGGGCACGCTGGACATGGTCGAGCGCATCAATGCGGGCGAGACTTTCGACGCCATCCTGCCGCCCAATGGCGCCTATCCCGCCCTGGCCCTGACCAGCCAGCCGCTGGCGCGCGAGAAACTGTTTTATTCGCGCGTGGCGCTGGGCGTGAAAGCGCCCGTGCTGCAGCAGCTGGGCTGGGACAGGACCGCCCCCACCTGGGCCGACATCGCACGCGCCGCGGCCCAGGGCCGGCTGCGCTATGCCATGACCAATCCCGCCAGCTCCAACACCGGCATGAGCGCGCTGTTCGCCGTGGCATCGGCCGCGGCCGGCAAGACCGAAGACCTGAGCGCCAAGGAGGTCGATACCCGCGTGCTCAAGGACTTTCTGGCAGGCCAGAAGCTCACGGCCGGCAGCTCGGGCTGGCTGGCCGAGGCCTTCGAGAACGATCCGGGCGCCGTCGATGCCTTGATCAATTACGAGGCCGTGATCCTGCGCCTGAACGAAAAACTGCCGGCCGCCCAGCGCCTGGCCCTGGTGTACCCGCGCGATGGCGTGATTTCGGCCGACTATCCGCTGATGCTGTTGCAGGGCGGGCGGCGCGCCGACTACGACCGGCTGGTGGCCGCCCTCAAGGCGCCGGGCTTCCAGGGCCAGCCGCTGCGCGACGCGCGCCTGCGCCCCTCCAGCCCCGAGGCCCAGCCGGGCGGTGACCTGCCCGCGGCGCCCGTGGTGGAGCTGAGCTTTCCCAACCGGCTGGAGGTCATCGACGCCGTGCTCTCGGCCTACCAGAGCGAGCTGCGCCGGCCGGCCACCAGTATCTTCGTGCTGGATGTCAGCGGTTCCATGAGCGGCCAGCGCATGGGCCAGATGCGCGAGGCGCTCAACATTCTCTCGGGCGCGCAGGCCAGCGCGGCCAGCCAGCGCTATGCGGCCTTCCAGGCGCGCGAGCGCGTGCTGCTGATCCCGTTTTCCAACGACGTGGGCGAGGCCACCCAGGTGCATTTCCTGGCGGGAGACCTGCCGGCGGGCCGCCAGCGCGTGCAGGACTATGCGGCCCGGCTGCAGGCCTATGGCGGAACGGCCATCTACGATGCGCTGACCGTCGCCCAGCAACTGGCGCGCGAAGAGCTGCGCACCCGGCCCGAGCGCTTCGTCAGCATCGTGCTGCTCACCGATGGCACCAACACCATGGGGCGGGACTTCAAGGCCTTCGAGCGTGAACAGGCCCAGGCATGGAAGCAGGGTGCTGCGCTGGTGCGTGTCTTTCCCATCATCTTCGGCGAGGCGCAGCCCGAGGAAATGCAGTCCCTGGCCCGATTCACGGGCGGGCGTGCCTTCGACGCGCGCAAGACGGCGCTGCCGCTGGTGTTCAAGGAAATCCGGGGCTACCAATGAGCACCCCTGGCAAGCCATGACGCGCCGTCTGCAGCTTTTCCTCTATGGCAATGGGCATCTGGCCGGCCTGGCCCTGGCCCTGCTGGGACCGGTGCTGCTGTTTGCCGGCGTGATCGGCGCGGGATGGGGCTGGATCACCCTGGGCCTGTATGGCGCGGGCCATCTGCTGGGCCGGGCCTTCAGCCCCGCGGGCGCCGGCTTCGAACGCGCCCTGCAGCAGCACTGGAGCGCCGAGGACATCGGCGCGCACATCGATGACCTGGTCGCCCGTGCCCGGCCCCTGCTGTCGGCCGAGATGCAGCGCCACATGGACGGCGTGCGCAGCGCCGTGCACGAAGTGCTGCCCTCGCTGGCCCAGCCCGGCCCCGGTTTCGACGAGGGCCTGTACACGGTGCGCGAAACCGTTTTCGACTACCTGCCGGCCACGCTGGCGCATTACGCGGCGCTGCCGCCGCTGTTCCGCGTCAGCCAGCCCGTGCAGGACGGCAAGACGCCCAAGCAGCTGCTGACCGAGCAACTGGCCCTGCTGAACGCGCGCATGCAGCAGGTCGTGGCCCAGCTCGCGGCCAGCGATGCCCAGGCCCTGCTGGCCAACGGCCGCTTTCTGCGGCAGAAGTTCGAGCAGCCCGACTTTCTGCGCTAGGGCCTTGCGGGGCGCCCGCGCCACATGGTCTTGGCGCAAAAAATAGGCAAGCGCGCGGCCAGCGTGTAAACTCGCAATCCAGCAGCAACGCCGGCCCCCGTGGGCGCGTGGCTGACAAACCCCTTGGCTCCCAGACCCTCATGACCTTGGTTCTCGAAACATTCGCAGCAAAGTGGTGGCGCTTCCAATAGGAAGCGGCATGTTGCTGCGGTCTCGAACCGCACCTTGTCGCCGTACCGGTGGACAAGGTCAGGACAGATGGCTCAACCGGCACGGCGGCTCCCACCCACGGAGAATGGCCGATGCACCTCACCCCCTTTCCCTCACACAGCAGTTCCGCCCGCCGCACGGGCCGGGTCGGGCCAGGCCTGCGCGCCATGCCCGCACGGCCCGGATGTGACGGGGCCCGGCCTGCCATGCCCGTTTTTTCTGCACACAAGGAGTCGGCTCGATGAAGCTCCTCATGATCGACAACTACGACAGCTTCACCTACAACATCGTCCAGTACTTCGGCGAGCTGGGTGCCGAGGTCACCGTGGTGCGCAATGACGAGGCCACGCTCGACGAGGTGAAGGCCCTGGTGGCGCGCGAAAAGATCGACCGCCTGGTGATCTCCCCCGGTCCCTGCTCGCCGGCCGAGGCAGGCATCTCGGTGGCCGCCATCAAGCATTTCGCGGGCCAGCTGCCCATCCTCGGTGTGTGCCTGGGCCACCAGAGCATTGGCGCGGCCTTCGGCGGCGACATCGTGCGCGCGGGCCAGCAAATGCACGGCAAGACCAGCGTCATCACCACCGACCGCAAGGGCGTGTTCGCCGATCTGCCGCAGCAGTTCACGGTCAACCGCTACCACTCCCTGGCCATAGACCGCGCCACCCTGCCCGATTGCCTGGAAGTCACGGCCACGAGCGAGGATGGCGAGATCCAGGGCGTGCGCCACACCAGCCTGGCCATCGAAGGCGTGCAGTTCCACCCGGAAAGCATCCTGACCGAGCATGGCCATGCCATGCTGAAGAACTTCCTGGACCAGAAGGCCTGAACCGAGAGATACCGCAATGACCCAGATCACCCCCCAGGAAGCGCTGCAGCGCACCATCGAGCACCGCGAAATCTTCCACGACGAAATGCTGCACCTGATGCGCCTGATCATGCGCGGCGAGCTGTCGCCCGTGATGACGGCGGCCATCGTCACCGGCCTGCGCGTGAAGAAGGAAACCATCGGCGAGATCGCGGCTGCGGCCGAAGTCATGCGCGAGTTCTCCAACAAGGTCCATGTGGATGACAAGCGCCACCTGGTGGATATCGTGGGCACCGGCGGCGACGGCGCCAACACCTTCAACATCTCCACCTGCTCGACCTTCGTCATCGCGGCAGCGGGTGGCAAGGTCAGCAAGCATGGCGGGCGCAGCGTCAGCAGCAAGAGCGGCAGCGCCGATGCCATGGAGGCCCTGGGCGTCAACATCCACCTCAGCCCCGAGCAGATCGCGCGCTGCATCGCCGAGGTCGGCATCGGCTTCATGTTCGCGCCCAACCACCACCCCGCCATGAAGAACGTGGCGCCCGTGCGCAAGGAGCTGGGCGTGCGCACCATCTTCAACATCCTGGGTCCGCTGACCAATCCGGCCGGTGCGCCCAACATCCTCATGGGCGTGTTCCACGAGGACCTGGTCGGCATCCAGGTGCGCGCTCTTCAGCGCCTGGGCGCCGAACATGCCCTGGTGGTCTATGGCCGCGACGGCCTGGACGAGATCAGCCTGGGCGCCGGTACCCTGGTGGGCGAGCTCAAGGACGGTGTCGTGCGCGAATACGAAATCCACCCCGAGGACTTCGGTCTGCGCATGGTGGGCACGCGCGCCTTCAAGGTCGAGAACCCCGCCGAGTCCAAGGCCATGCTGATGGCCGTGCTCCAGGGCGAGCCCGGTCCGGCGCGCGACATCGTCTGCATCAACGCGGGCGCGGCCCTGTATGCCGCCAATGTGGCGACCAGCCTGGAAGATGGCCTGGCGCGTGCCCAGGCCGCGCTGGACAGCGGCGCGGCCCTGGCCAAGCTCGGCGAACTCGTGGCCTGCAGCACCCGCCTGGCCGCCTGAGCGGCGCCGGCATCCCCTTTTCGCATTCCAAGGAAATCCCCGTGTCTGACATCCTGCAAAAAATCTGCGAAGTGAAGGTCCAGGAAGTGGCGGCCGCCAAGAAGCGCATGCCCTTCGCCGACATGCGCCGCGACGCCGAAAGCCGTGTGCTCACGCGCGACTTCGTGGGCGCGCTGCGCGCCAAGATCTCGGCCGGCCAGGCCGGCGTCATCGCCGAGATCAAGAAGGCCAGCCCCAGCAAGGGCGTGATCCGCGAGGACTTCATCCCCGCCGACATCGCCCAGAGCTACACCGAAGGCAATGGCAAGGTCAGCGCCGCCTGCCTGTCCGTGCTCACCGACCGGCAGTTCTTCCAGGGCAGCATCGACTACCTCAAGCAGGCGCGCGCCAGCTGCCCCCTGCCCGTGCTGCGCAAGGACTTCATGGTCGATCCCTACCAGATCTATGAATCGCGCGCCGTGGGCGCCGACTGCGTGCTGCTGATCGCCGCCTGCCTGGATGATGCGCAGATGGCCGAGATGGAGCAGATCGCCCACAGCCTGGACATGGCCGTGCTGGTCGAAGTCCACGATGGCGCCGAACTCGATCGCGCGCTGCGCCTGAAGACGCCGCTGGTGGGCATCAACAACCGCAATCTGCGCAACTTCGAGGTCAGCATCCAGACCACGCTGGACCTGCAGAAGAACGTGCCGGCCGACCGCCTGCTGGTCACGGAATCGGGCATCGCGGGCCGCGAGGAAGTCCAGGCCCTGCGCGACGCCGGCATCCATGCCTTCCTGGTGGGCGAAGCCTTCATGCGCGCCCCCGAACCGGGCGAGGCCCTGGCCAGGCTGTTCAGCTGAAGCGGGGCGGCAAGCCCCGGTACGGCGCGGGCCCGGTGTCTTGCATGTTGTAAAAAAATCATCCGGCACGTTAATAGTGTTTCGGAATGTAGTTGGTTGGCGTAATAATTATTGACAATCCTCGCCACCCGGCGAATTGGCCCTATCGCACCACTTCATTCCTTGCTGGAGACACGCATGCAGCCCACGGTCCGTACCCCTTTCCTGTCCGGCGCCCGCTGGGCGGCCTTCGCCCTGTGCGCCTCGGCGGCGCTGGTTTCCACGGGCGCATGGGCCCAGGCCACGCGCACCTGGGTGTCGGGCGTGGGCGATGACGTCAACCCCTGCAGCCGCACCGCACCCTGCAAGACCTTTGCCGGCGCCATCAGCAAGACGGCGCCCAATGGCCAGATCAATGTGCTGGACCCCGCCGCGCTTGGCACAGTGACCATCACCAAGCCCATGGTCCTGGCCGGCAACGGTACCTTCGCGAGCGTGCTGGCGAGCTCCACCAACGGAATCATCATCAACGTTGCGCCCACCGATACCGTCGTGCTGCGCGATCTCGACATCTTCGGGGCAGGCACGGGTCTGGTGGGCGTCAAGATCGTCCAGGCCGGCAAGGTGGTGCTGGACAACGTCAGGCTCCAGGGCTTCACGGAAAGCGCCGTCGAGGTCGGGGACCAGGCCGCCACCAAGGTCTTCATCCAGAACTCGCAGCTGATCAACAACACGGGTGCGATCAACATCCAGGGCGCCAACAGCCAGGCCTATGTGTCCAATACGACGGTGTTCGGCAATGGCACGGTCTTCACGACCGTGAGCGGTGCCAAGGTCACCTCGTTCAACAACAATCGCCTCGAAGGCAATACCCAGCCCGGCACGCCCACCGACACCGTCTACGAACGCTGAGGCGGGGCCACCATGCACAGAAAACAAGGCTTGGTGCGTGGCCTGGGGCTGGCGTTCGGGCTGCTTGGCAGCCTGGGCACGGCGCAGGCCGCGGAGCTGCTGACCAACGGCAGTTTTGAACAGAACGCGGGTGCCGGTGCCCAGGGCTTTGCCGGCTGGCTGTCGGCATCGCGGCCTGGCTCCCAGGGCGGCTTCTTCGCCCAGCAGGGCGGCAAGGCTGCGGTGACCAAGGTTGCCGTGCCCGCGCCGCCCGATGGCGCATTCGCATTGATGAGCGACCAGCCCGGTCCCGGCAGCCATGTGCTGTACCAGGATGTGGCCATTCCCGCCAGCGGCTCGGTCACGCTGACCGGCCGCGTCTACGTGCAAAGCGCGGCGCGCATCGCCTCGGCGCCCGCCACGCTGGACCATGCGCTGGTCACGCCCAACCAGCAGGTGCGCATCGACATCATGGACCCGGCCGCGCCCCTGGACGATCTGGGCGCGGGCGTGCTGGCCAACGTCTTTCGCTGGCCGGCCACGGACACGCGTGGGCCGTCCGTCAGCGGCAGCGGCTACCAGAGCCTGCAGCTCGACCTGTCGTCCTATGCGGGCCGCACGGTGCGCCTGCGCATCGTCGAGGTGGACAACCGCCAGAGCCTGTTCTTCGGCGTCGATGCGCTGAGCATCTGGTCCGGCGCGGTGCCCACCGTGCTCGACGCACCCGGCAACCCCGCGTTCTTCGCACAGGGCGGCAGCGTGCAGCTGACGGCACCCACCGTGGCCTCCATTCCGGGGCAGACGGTCACCGGCTATGTGGCGCAATGCGTGCCCCAGGGCGGTGGCGCGGCCGTGACGGCCACGTCCAGCACCCCGGTGGTGGTGGTGGCGGGCCTGGCCACCGGCGTGGCCTACAACTGCTCGGTGGCGGCACAGTCCAACAGCGGCACGGGTCCGGTCTCGTCGGCCACGCCCGTGACCGTGCCCGCATCGGGCGCCACGGTGTCCACGCCGCAAGGTGGCGTGGCCAGGCTGACCGTCGAGAACCCGGCCTCGGGCTGCACGCTGCAGTCGGCGACCATGAAGCGTGCGGAGAACCTGCCACGGCCACCCCAGGGCCCCCAGGCCTACCCGCTGGGTGTGCTGGACATGCGTTCGGCCGGCTGCCAGACCGGCGCCACGCTCAAGCTGAACATCACCGTGCCCCAGCCCCTGCCCTCGGACGCGCAATACTGGAAGTACGGGCCCACGGCCAGCAACACCACGCCGCACTGGTATGCCTTCAATGGCGGTTTCAAGCCCCATCCAACCCTGGCCAACACCTATACGGTGGAAATCCAGGATGGCGGCCTGGGCGACGACGATCTGGTGGCCAATGGCGTGGTGGTCGATCCGGGCGGCATCATGTCGCCACGGGCCGCGATCGCGGCCCTGCCGGTTCCGGTGTGGAACCTCTGGGGCCTGTTCGGCACATCGGGTCTGATGCTGCTGGCCATGGCCGCCTGGCGCAGGCGCGGCGCGCGGCCCTGATCCCGGGCGCGCAAGTCCGGTATGCTTGCCGGGGAGAAGGCGCGGCGGCCCCGGTCCTGCGCCCTGTTTTCCACCGGACGCCTGGCCCTGCACCGCAGGGCCGGGCCTGCGTTTTGCCATGGCCCTCCCAGACCCCGTCTCCCCACATTCCCCTGACTCGCAGCTGCAGACCGCCGATCCCTCCGACTGGCCGGTGGCGCCGGGCTGGCAGCCCCTGGTCGAAGACTTCTTCGAAGGCGCCACAGGCCAGCAGTTGCTGACCTTCCTGCACCAGCGCCTGGAGGCCGGCGCCGTGGTCTTTCCGCCGCGGCCGCTGCGCGCGCTGGAGCTGACGCCGCCCGAGGAGGTGCGCGTGGTCATTCTGGGCCAGGACCCGTACCACGGCCGGGGCCAGGCCGAGGGCCTGTCCTTTTCGGTGGCGCCCGGCGTGCGCCTGCCGCCTTCGCTGCAGAACATCTTCAAGGAAATGCAGCGTGACCTGGGCATTGCCTTCCCGCCCTTCCCCGACCCGGGCGGCAGCCTGGTCAAGTGGGCCAGGAACGGCGTGCTGCTGCTCAACACCTGCCTGACGGTGGAAGAGGGCCAGGCCGCCAGCCATTCGGGCAAGGGCTGGGAGCTGCTCACCGATGCCGTGATCCGCCACGTGGCCCAGGGCCCGCGGCCCGTGGTCTTCATGCTCTGGGGCAGCCATGCCCAGTCCAAGCGCGCCTTCATCCCCTCCGACCGGGGCCATCTGGTGCTGACCAGCAACCATCCCTCGCCCCTGTCGGCCTTGCGCCCGCCCGTGCCCTTCATCGGCAACGGGCATTTCGGCAAGGCGCGCGACTTCCGCCAGCAGCACGGCTACTGAGCAGCGGCCGGGGGCCGGGGCTCCACCATGGGAAACACGCTGTCGAAACGGTCGAACATGGCCATCAGCGCCGCCAGCTGGCCCGCATCACCGGCGATGCGCAGCCGTCCATCGCGCGCGGCCTCGGCCAGCGTGGTTTCCTGGCCCGCGATGGCCTGGAAGGTGGCGCGATCCAGGCGCAGGCTGGCATGGGCATCGGAGGCCAGTCCGGGGCTGTGGGTCAGGGCGCTGTTGTCGAGGTTCAGGCTGCGCTGCTCGCCGGTGTCGGTGATCTCCCAGTTGACCACGATGCGCCGGCCCGCGGCCTTGTCCGCGTTCAGGCGCACACCCAGGTAGTCGAAGAACATCTCCAGCGGCAGGCTGGCGGCCAGATCGCGCGCCGCGCCGCCCGCGCGTGACAGCCGGGGCACGCCCTGGCGCAGCTCGGCCGCGCCCTGCAGGAAGGCGTTGCGCGCCGTGGCCGACTCCATCTGGTAGCCCAGCTGTTCGTAGGCATCGGCGGCCAGCTGGCGCGCGGCGCCGTGGCCCGGATCGGCGAACACCAGCTGCGAAGCGATCTGGGCCACCCAGCGGTATTCGCCGCGTTCGTAGTCGGCCTGGGCGCGGCGCAGCACGGCCTCGGTGCCGCCCATGTATTCCACGGTCTTGCGCGCCGCGGGCACGGGCGGCAGGGCTTCGAGCTGGGCCGGGTTGCCTTCGTAGTAGCCCAGGTAGTGCTGGTAGATGGCGCGCACGTTGTGCCGCAGATGGCCGTAGAAGGCGTGGGAGGCACCCTGCTGCGCCAGGGACTCGGGCAGCTGGAGCATGTCCGCGATTTCCGAACCCACGTAGCCGTGGTTCATCAGGCGCACGGTCTGGTCGTGCAGGAACTTGTAGGTGTCGCGCTGGCCGGCCAGCATGCGCTGCAGCCGCACCTGGCCCCAGACCGGCCAGTGGTGCTGGGCGATGAGGATGTCGGCCTGGCCGCCATAGCGGTGCAGGGCGTCGTTCAGGTGGCGGGACCAGGCCAGGGCGTCACGCACCTGGGCACCGCGCAGCGGCAGCAGGTTGTGCTGGGTGTGGACGGCGATCTCGGCCATGTTCAGCACCCGGGACCGGGGGTAGTACATGATCATTTCGGCCGGGGCTTCGGCGCCGGGCGTCAGCGCGAATTCCATGTCCACGCCATCGATGCGCAGCTGTTCGCGCGCCTGCGTGATCAGGCGTGTGGGCGGGATCAGTCCCATGGTGCCGGGTGCGCCGGCCTTGCCAAGGCCCGCGTCCACCTGGCCCCGGGCGTCGCGCGGCAGCAGCATGCCGAACTGGTAGAGCGCGCGCCGGCCCATGGCGGGGCCGGCGATCACGTTCTCGCCCACGGCCTCGGCCATGAAGCCGGCGGGGGCGATGACCTGCACGCGGCCCGCGTCCACATCCTCCTGCCGCACCACGCCGCGCACGCCGCCGAAATGGTCCACATGGCTGTGGGAGTAGACGACGGCCCGCACCGGCCGGCGCGGCCGGTGCTGGAAATACAGGTCCATGGCGGCCCGGGCGGTCTCGGTGTACATGAGCGGATCGACCACGATCAGGCCCGTGTCCCCTTCGAGGATGGTCATGTTCGACAAATCCAGGCCGCGCACCTGGTACAGGCCTTCGGCCACCTGGAACAGGCCGCTGATGCGGTTGCGCTGGGCCTGGCGCCACAAGGAAGGATGCACGGTGTCCGGCGCCTGGTCGGCGGCCAGAAAGCCATAGGCCTGCATGGCCCACAAAGGCTGGCCTTCGGCATTGCGCACGACCAGGCTGTCGGCCGATGCCACCAGACCGCGCTGCGCGTCCGCCAGTGCCTGTGCATCGTCCAGGGGCTGGCGGTCCAGCGCGGCCCTCTGGGCCGCCTGCGTGGCGGCGCTGGCGGGCTGGGGCCTGGCCTGGCCGGATGCGGGCAGGGCGCCGTGCGCGCAGGCGCCCAGCAGAACGGCGGCGGCCAGAGGGGCCAGCACGCTGGAAAGAGGAGTGATGAAGGGCATGGGAACGGGTCTCCTGGCGGATGTCTGCGATACCGGCCGAAAATACGGCCATGGCCGGGCTTGGTCTGTCGGCCAGCCGACGTTGAAGCCGGCATTTCCCTGCATCCCGTTGTCCCATGGAGACTTGCATCCCACCCCATCTGCCGGTGCTGTTGGCCGGACGCTGGTTCAGCGGCCTGGCTCCCGCATTCGCCCAGCAACTGCTGGCCCTGGGCCAGCCGCGCCCGCTCGATGCCGGCGAGGCCCTGTTCCTGCGCGGCGATGCGCTGGAGGGCGGGCTGTTCGCCGTGCTGCAAGGCAGCATCGGCTTTTCGGGCGTGGGCGGCCTGGGCGAGCAAGCGCGCGAGGCCTTGCTCACGCGCATGGGGCCGTCGACCTGGTTCGGCGAAATCGCCCTGTTCGACGGCTCGCCGCGCACCCACGACGCCTACGCCATGGAGCCCAGCACGGTGCTGCAGGTGGCGCGCCAGCCGCTGCTGGACTGGCTGGGCCGCCATCCCGTTCACTGGCATGACCTGGGCGTGCTGATGTCGGGCCGCATGCGCGCGGCCTTCACGGCTCTCGAGGACCTGGCCCTGCTGCCGGCGCCGCAGCGCCTGGCGCGCCGACTGGTGGCCATGGCGCGCGGCTATGGCGAATGGCGGGACGACCTGCCGGCCCAGCCGAGGTTGCGCGTCACCCAGGAGCAGCTGGCGCGCATGCTGTCGATTTCGCGGCAGACGGCCAACCAGCTGCTGCAGGACCTGCAGGCCCGCGGCATTGTGCGCGTGCAGCGTGGCGAGATCGACATCCTGCAGTGGCAGGCGCTGTGCGCCCTGCGCTTCTGAGGAGGGCCGGGTTCACCAGGAGCTGGGCAGGCGCAGCTGCAGCTGCTGCAGGAAGCGCTGGGCGGCGTGGGGCAGGGTGCGGCCGGCCAGGGTCTGGACCTCGATGTCGCGCAGGTCCATGCCGCGGTCGCTGAGCGCCACCGCCACCAGGGCGCCCGTGGCAACCATGTGGCGCGCGGCGATTTCGCTGGCCACGGCGACGGCGCCGCCCTGGGCCGCGAAGTTCAGCAGGGTCTTGCCGTGGTTGCTTTCCATCACCGGGGCCAGCATCAGGCCCTGGCGGCCGCAGGCCGCGTCCAGCAGCTGGCGCACGGCGGTGTCGGGGGGCGTCAGCGCCAGCGGGTAGCGCACCAGCTGAGCCAGCGAGATGCGCCGCGCCGTGGCCAGGGCATGGCCGGGCGCCACCAGGGCCAGCAGGGGGGCCGGCAGGCGGCAGGCCACGGCAATGCCTTTTTCGGGGGCGCGGCTGAAGCACAGGCCGATGTCGGCACGGCCTGCCCGCACGGCCTCGGGCACCTGGGGCGTGGGCAGCACCGTGACCTCGAAGACGATGCCCTGGTGCTCGCGCTGGAAGGCGGCGCACAGGCGCGGCAGGAATTCGCTGGCGAAGGCGTCCGAACTGGCGATGCGCACACGGCCGCTGCGCAGGCCCTGCAAGGCCTCGATCTCGCCCAGGGCGCGTTCGGCGTCCAGGCCGGCGCGGCGGGCGTGGTCGGCCAGGATTTCACCGGCCGCATTCAGCACCATGCCGCGCGGATGGCGCTCGAACAGCGGCGTGCCCATCCAGGACTCCAGCGCCGCGATCTGGCGGCTGATGGCCGAGGCCGCCACATGCAGGCGGGCCGAGGCCTCGGTCAGCGATCCGCATTGCGCCACCTCGTGGAAGTAGCGCAGCGCGGTGTCCTGCAGCTGCAGATGGCGGGTATCGGTCATGCCGCCGCATTGTGGCCGTTTTGCCGCCAGGGCAACGAAGGTTTGCCAATTTGCTGATGGCGGCAAAGGGTCGCTCTTTCTAAGATGGCCTGTTTCACCCCATGCGTTGATAGGAGTACGAGCATGAAGGCCTGGCCTGCTGTTTCATTTCCGCGCCGCCAGGCCCTGCGGCAGGCAGCCTGCCTGGCCTGTGCCCTGGCCGGCCTGCCGGCCCTGGCCCAATCGGCCTGGCCCGCCCATCCCGTGCGCCTGCTCGTGCCTTTTCCGGCCAGCGGCGCCACCGACCTGGTGGCGCGTGTCATCGCCCAGCGCGTGTCCCAGGACCTGGGTCAGCAACTGGTCATCGACAACCGGCCCGGCGCAGGCGGCACCATCGGCACGGCCGAGGCCGCCAAGGCAGCGGCCGACGGCTATACCCTGCTGTTCACCACCAGCAGCACCCACGCCATCTCGCCCCACCTCCTGCAGCGCCTGGCCTACAAGGCCGACAAGGACTTCACGCCCATCGCCCAGATCGGCGGCGCGGCCAGCATCCTGCTGGTCACGCCCTCGCTGCCCGCGCGCAGCGTGCAGGAGCTGATCACCTATGCCAAGGCCCATCCGGGCCAGCTCAACTACGCCAGCAGCGGCAACGGCACCATCGTCCACCTGAACTCGGCGGCCTTTGCCGCGCGCGCCGGCGTGCAGTTGACCCATGTGCCCTACAAGGGTACGGCCCAGTCCATCACCGACCTGGCGGCGGGCCAGGTGCACCTGCTGTTCGACTCCATTCCCACGGGCATGCCGCATGTGGCCAGCGGCCGCCTGCGTGCCCTGGCCGTGACCGGCGACAAGCGCAGCGCGCTGGCGCCCGACCTGCCCACGGTGGCCGAGTCCGGTCTGCCCGGCTATTCCTCGGTGACCTGGTTCGGCGTCTATGGCCCGGCCGGCATGAAGCCCGAACTCGTGGCGCGCATCAACCAGGCCTTCAACAAGGCCCTGCAAAGCCCCGAGGTCGTTGCCAGCCTGGCCAAGCAGGGCGTGGAGGCGTCCCCGCCCCGGACGCCGGCGCAGTTCGCAGCCATGGTGCAGGCCGACAGCGCCCGCTGGGCCCAGGTCATTCACGACAATCGCATCACCCTCGACTAACTTTCCACGCCGCGACATGACAAGCACGATCAAGGACTGGACCCTTCCCTACGCCTCCCAGCGCTCGCCGGTGCTGGGCCGCAACATGGTTTCCACCTCGCAGCCCCTGGCCGCCCAGGCCGGGCTGTCCATGCTGCTGGCGGGCGGCAATGCCGTGGATGCGGCCATTGCCACGGCCATGGCGCTGACCGTGGTCGAACCCACGGGCTGCGGCCTGGGCAGCGATGCCTTCTGCATCCTCTGGGACGGCAAGGAACTGCATGGCCTCAACGCCTCGGGCCGTTCGCCCGGGGGATGGACGCCCGAGTACTTCGCCGCCCTGGGCGGCATCCCGGAAAAGGGCTGGAACGCCGTCACCGTGCCTGGCGCCGTCTCGGCCTGGGTGGCGCTGTCCCGGCGCTTCGGCAGGCTGCCCTTCGAACAGCTGGCCCAGCCCGCCATCCGCTATGCGCGCCAGGGCTTTGCGGTTTCGCCCACCATCGCCACGCTGTGGGCTTTGGGCGCGGCCAAGCTCGGCGACCAGCCCGGCTTTGCCGAGTGCTTCATGCCCGGTGGCCAGGCGCCCCGCGCCGGCGAGGTGTTCCGCAGCGAAGCCCATGCGCGCACGCTGGAGAACATCGTTGCCACGGGCGGCGAGTCCTTTTACCGTGGTGCGCTGGCGCGCCAGATGGCCGCGCATTCGCAGGCCTGCGGCGGCGTGATGACCGAGGAAGACCTGGCCGCCCACCAGGCCGACTGGGTGGGCACGGTGTCCCGGCGTTTTGGCGACTCCGTGATCCACGAGATCCCCCCCAATGGCCAGGGCATTGCCGCGCTCATGGCCCTGGGCATGCTCGATGCCCTGCAGATCGGCGAGCAGCCGCTGGACGGCGTGCAATCCGTGCACCTGCAGATCGAGGCCATGAAGCTGGCCCTGGCCGACCTGCACGAATACAACGCCGATGGCGAGCACATGCGCGTGCAGCCCGCCCATCTGCTGGATGGCGGCTACCTGCGCCAGCGTGCCGGCCTGATCGACAGCGAGCGCGCCAGCCTGCCCACCTACGGCGCGCCGCGCCCCGGCGGAACGGTCTACCTGGCGGCGGCCGATGCCGACGGCATGATGGTTTCCTTCATCCAGTCCAACTACATGGGCTTCGGCTCGGGCGTGGTCGTGCCGGGAACGGGCATCAGCCTGCAAAACCGGGGCCACGGCTTCACCACCGAGGCCGGCCATGCCAACCAGGTGGGCCCGCGCAAGCGCCCCTCCCACACCATCATCCCGGCCTTTGCCATGCATGCCGACGGCTCGCCGCAAATGGCCTTCGGCGTCATGGGCGGCCCCATGCAAAGCCAGGGCCATCTGCAAATGGCCTTGCGCGTGCTGTGCCATGGCCAGAACCCGCAGGCCGCGGCCGACGCGCCGCGCTGGCGCGTGACGGGTGGCAAGGGCGTGGCCGTGGAGCCCGGCTTCGACGCCCGGGTCGTGGCCGCGCTGCGCGAGCGCGGCCACGAGGTCACGGTCGAGGAAGGCCATGGCGTGTTCGCCTTCGGCGGCGCCCAGCTCGTGCTGCGCGACGGCCAGCACTACATCGGCGGCTCGGACCCGCGCAAGGATGGGGGCGTGGTGGCGTTCTGAACTTTTTCCGGGCGGGCTGTCACAGGCGCGCATGGTGCTGCGTCTAAGGGGTATGGGCCGGCCATGTCGGCGGGCCCGCCATGGATGCAAGGAGTTCCACATGGACCACGCCACCACCGCCCGCCCGCTCGCCGCCCCCCGTCCCCGCCTGAATTTCCAGGCCGTGGCGCCGGAGCTGTACAAGGCCCAGGCCGGCATCAATGCCCTGCTGCGCCAGTCCGGCCTGGGATTGGGCCTGCTGGAGCTGGTGTTCCTGCGCGTGTCGCAGATCAACGGCTGCGCGTTTTGCGTGGACATGCACACGCGCGAACTGCTGGCCCAGGGCGAGGACCTGCAGCGCATCAACAGCATCGTGACCTGGCCCGAGGTCGGCTTTTACGACGACCGCGAGCGCGCGGCCCTGAACTGGGCCGAACGCTGCACGCGCCTGAGCCAGGCCCACCCCGAGCAGCAGGACTTCGAGGCCCTGCGCCCGCATTTCAGCGAGCGCGAGATCGTGGAACTGACCTATGCCGTGGGCGCCATCAACGTCTGGAACCGCCTGTGCGCCGCGTTCGCAGCGCCCGTGGCGCGCAAGCCCATCGCCGTCCCGGGCGCCTGATGCGCCGGGTCACTCGGCCGTGAGCTTGCGCTCCCGGACCAGCCTGCCCCATTGCTCGTATTCCTTCTTCATGAAGGCCGCGAACTCGGCGCGCGTGGTGGGCTGGGGCGTGAGGCCATGCTTGTTCAGTGCCTCCCTGACGCCGGGGTCGCCCAGCACCTTGACGATTTCGGTGTTCCAGCGGTCGAGCAAGGGCTTGGGCGTTTTGCCCGGCGCGACGAAGGCATACCAGTTCAGCGCCTCGAAGCCCGGGAAGCCGGCCTCGGCCACGGTGGGGATGCCGGGCATGTAGGCGGGCCGCGTCAGGCCCGTGGTGGCCAGCGGTATGAGCTTGCCGGCCTCGATGTGGGGCAGGGCCGTGGGCGGTGCGGCGAAGTAGCTGGCCACGCGCTCGCCCAGCAGGTCCTGAAGGGCCGGCGCGCCGCCCTTGTAGGGCACATGGACCATGTCGATGCCGGCGCGCTGGTTGAACAGTTCGCCGGCCAGGTGGGAGGCCGATCCCGCGCCTGTGGAGGCGTAGTCCACGGTGCCGGGATGGGCCTTGGCCTTGGCCACGAATTCGGCCAGTGTCTTCACGCCCACGCCCTTGTGCACCACCAGCACGTTGGGGAAGTTGACGCCGCCCGAAATGGGCGCCAGGTCCTTGAACGGGTCGTAGGGCAGTTTCATCAGATGGGGCGCGATGGTCAGCGGCCCCACCGATCCGAACAGCAGCACCGAACCATCGGCCGCGGCATTGGCCACCTGCTGGTGGGCGATGTTGCCGCCGGCACCGCCCTTGTTTTCCACGACCACGCTCTGGCCTATGTTTTCGCCCAGCTTCTTGGCGATCAGGCGTGCCGCCGCGTCGGCGGCACCTCCGGCTGCAAAGCCCACGACCAGGGTCACGGTCTTGCGGGGCGGGAAGTCCTGGGCCTGGGCGCTGGCGCCCAGGGCAAGCAGGGAAGCAGCCATGGCGGTGGCCGTGGCGTGCAGGAAATGGCGTTTGTTCATCATGGCGGTCTGTCTCGTTGTGGTGGTGGGCAGGGTTCAGATGCGGTGCAGCAGCGGCTGGCGGTCCAGCCAGCGGCGGAAGTTGTCCACGAAGGCCTCGTCCACGCGCCGTGCGTTGGCGTCCGAAAAGCCTGCGCTGTGGGGCGTGGCGATGACCTGGTCCATGTCCCACAGCGGCGAGTCGGCCGGCAGGGGCTCGTGGGCGAACACGTCCAGATAGGCCCCGGCCAGATGGCCCGAGCGCAGTGCCGCGATCAGCGCCGCCTCGTCGACGACCTCGCCGCGCGACACATTGACCAGGTGGGCGCCGGCAGGCAGCAGGGCCAGGGCGCGGGCATCGACCAGTTGCTGGGTGCGCTCGGTGAGAGGGCAGGCGAGGATGAGCCAGTCGGCGCGCGGCAGCACGGTGTCGAGTCCGTCGTAGGACACGGTCTGCAGACCCGCGCGCGGCGCGGCAGCCTCACGGCGCACCGCCACGACCTGCAGGCCCAGCAGCTGCAGTACGGCGCCCAGCTGCTGGCCTATGCCACCCCAGCCGACGATGACGGCGGTCTGGCCGCGCAGGTCGCGCGGCAGGCCGGTCTGTATCAGGGGCGTCCACTGGCGGGCGCGCTGGGCCGCCTGCAACTGGGGGAAGCGCCGGGCCAGCGCCAGCAGCCCGGCCAGGGCCGTCTGGGCCACCACGTCGGCATTGGCGCCCGCCGAGGTGGTCAGCGCCACGCCGCGTGCCAGCAGCTCGCGGTAAATGGGCCGATCGGCACCCGCCGAGTGCACATGCAGCCATTGCAGCGACGGCGCTGCGCGCAGTGCGTCGTAAAAGCGCTGGGTCTCGGCCGTCACGCGGTGCTTGGTGGACAGGCCGGTGACGTCGCGCGATACGAAGGCCAGGTCCGCGTCGCCATCGCCGGGCAGCACGATTTGCAGATTCCGGCCAGGGGCCGCCTGCTCCAGCACCGGCGCCAGCCGGTGCCCGGCCTCGGCCGACAGGAGAATGCGCAAGGCCTGTCCGGGCTTCATTCGACGCTGGCCCCCGACTGCTGGACGATGATCTTCCATTTGTCGTACTCCTGGCGCGTGAACTGGGCGAACTGTTCGGGCGAGCCGCCCACGGGATCGGCCCCTTCGCGAATCATTTGCTCGTGCAGCGAGGGCAGCAGTTCGTTGACGGCCTTGTTCAGCGACTCCACTACGGGCGCTGGCGTGCCCCTGGGTGCGAACACGCCAAACCAGGAGCCGGCGGCAAAGCCTGGGAAACCCTTGTCCGCCACCGCTGGAACGCCGGGCAGCGAGCGCGAGGGCTGGGGGCTGGACACCGCCAGCGCGCGCAGCTTGCCGGCCTTGATGTGCGATATCACCGAGGGAATGGTGGCGAACATGAACTGCAGGCGCCCCGCCAGCAGGTCGTTGAGGGCGTTGGCGCCCTTGTAGGGCACGTGCAGGGTCTCGCTGCCTATGCGCTGGGTCAGCATGTAGCTCGACAGATGGGACGATGTGCCCACGCCGGTGGAGCCATAGCTCAGCGTGCCGGGCCGCGCCCGCACATAGGCCACGAATTCCTCGAAGCTGCGGGCAGGCACGGAGGGATGGACCACCAGGACGTTGGGCACGTCGGCGATCTGCACCACGGCCGCCAGGTCCCTGAGCGGGTCATGGGGCAGCTTGGGGTACAGCGTCTGATTGATGGCCATGGGGCCCACGGAATTGACGATGAGGGTGTAGCCGTCCGGTGCGGCACGCACCGCTTCGGCCGTGCCGATGTTGCCGCCGCCGCCGGGCTTGTTGTCGATGACGAAGGGCTGGCCCAGCTTCTCCCCCAGCCTCTGGGCCACGGCGCGCGCCAGGATGTCGGTCGTGCCGCCGGCCGTGAACGCGACGATGATGCGCACGGGCCGGGAGGGGTAGGC
Source organism: Burkholderiaceae bacterium (assembly GCA_031253795.1). GTDB lineage: Bacteria > Pseudomonadota > Gammaproteobacteria > Burkholderiales > Burkholderiaceae_C > Comamonas. Next base: position 18,450 of record JAIRVR010000031.1, on the reverse strand, counting down.
CGATTGCGCCAAGGCCGGGCGGCTGCCGGCCAGGCCGCTGGCCAGCAGGGCGGTCATGCCCATGAGCTGGCGGCGATGGAGGGAAGGCGTGGGGCGGGTCATGTCTGTCTCCTTGGTGGTCGTTCTCGTTGTGTCTTGCGGGGCAAGGGCGTGAAGCCCTGGAGGTGCGCTGCGGCGCGGATCAGGTGCAAAAGCCCGGGTCCATGCGGTGCAGCTTGCGCAGCAGGGCAGGCCACTCCATGAGTCCGTAGGGGCGGCGCGTGGACGGCTGGTAGTTGTTCCAGGTTTCCTCCAGCACCTGGCTGGGGACCTGCCGCAGGGGCGAGTTGCAGGACATGGCACCGATCTGCGCGCGGCAGGCCAGTTCGAGGCGGTGCATCCAGTTGAAGGCCTCGCCCACGCTGCGCCCCACCACCAGGGCGCCGTGATTGCGCAGCACCATGGCCTCGCCGTCGCCCAGGTCGGCCAGCAGCGAAGCCTGCTCGGCGGTGTCCAGCACCACGCCCTGGTAGTCGTGGTAGCCGATCTTCAGAAAGCGCATGGCCGTCTGCGTCAGCGGCAGCAGGCCGCACTCCAGGGAGGACACGGCCATCGAGGCCCAGCTGTGCGTGTGGATGACGCAGGCCACCTCGGGGCGGGCGGCATGGATGGCGCTGTGGATCACATAGCCGGCCTTGTTGATGCCGTAGTCCAGCGGCCCGAAATCGGGCTTGGACAGGATGCGGCCGTCCAGGTCCACCTTGATGAGGCTGGAGGCGGTGATCTCTTCGTACATCATTCCGTAGGGGTTGATGAGGAAGGCTCCCTCCTCGCCGGGCACATGGGACGAGATGTGGTTGGCCATCATGTCGGACATGCCGTAGATGTCCACCAGCCGATAGCAGGCCGCAAGGTCCACGCGGGCCTTCCACTCGGCCTCGGAGCAGCGGTTTTTCATCGAGGAGATCTGGAGCTGGGGGATGTCTTCGTAGGGCATGTGCACTCTCTCTGGTGGAATGGGACGGAGGTGTGGGCGGGGCGGCCGGGGTCCGGGTCAATCCGCGCCCAGGCCGATGGGGCTGGGTTCGCGCTTTTCGGCGTTGTGGCGCAGCAGGGACGCGGTGCGGAACACGCCGTGCGCGAACTTGCCGTAGGGCAGGGTGGCGAACAGCGCGATCACGGCGCCCAGGTGCAGGCACAGCAGCAGGGCCAGGGCTGGCGTGCTCCGGCCCAGCCACAGGGCCATGCCGCTGGCGGCGACCAGGAACAGCAGGGCGATGAAGCCCAGGTCCATGGGCTTTTGGCGCACGTCGCCATGCTGGGGATGGCGGCGGCGGTTCAGCCACCACAGGCCGGCCGTGCCCAGCATCAGGCCGGTGCCGCCCAGTGCGCCCAGCAGCTTGGGCAGGCTGGGAAAGTCATAGGGCGCGGCCCAGCCGAACGCATAGTGGTAGACCGTGGCCAGGGCCGTGGCGGCAAAGCACAGCATGAAGCCGTAGAAAGTCAGGTGATGGAAGCGCCGGCGTGCCAGGGTGTGGGCGTCGTCCTCGTTGTGGCAGCCCTGGCCGTGGCCACCGTCCAGGTATCTGAGGCGCAGCACGTCCTGCGCGGCCTCGGCCGCGGCCGGCGTGCTCACGGGCACTCCGCTGGTGGCGGGCTTGACGTCTTTCCAGAAGCGGCGCACGCCCATGGCCAGGGCCAGTACCACGAAGAGGAAGACGGGCGCGAAAATGCCCACCAGCAGGTTGTGGGGGAACAGGCGGTAGAAGTTGCCGCCCAGGTTGTCGCTCCACAGCCGGCCCAGGCCGCCCTGCAGGGCCACGGCCAGGATCAGGAACAGCGACAGGCCGGCGGCCAGGGCCAGGGACAGGGTCAGGCCGTTGCGCTGGTACAGGCGCCCCAGGGCCGGCGGCCAGGCGTAGTCGGCATAGGTCTGGCCGCGGACCTCGGCCATGGCGCGGGGGATGTTGATGGCGAACTCGTGGGGCGGCGCGTACTGGCAGGCATGCAGGCAGGCGCCGCAGTTGTGGCACAGGTTGGCCAGGTAGTGCACATCGGCCTTGCCGAACTCCAGGCGGCGCGTCATGGCCGGGAAGACCGCGCAAAAGCCTTCGCAGTAGCGGCAGGCATTGCAGATCTGCAGGGCGCGGGCGACCTCGGCCTCGGCGGCGGTCCCGGTGGAGGCCGGCAGGATGGGAATGACTCTTCCCATGGCCAGGGCCTGGGCTTCTTGGGTCAGGGCGTTCAGTGTCTGCATCTCAAGCCTCGTCGTTGACTGCGCCGCGGATGGCGCCTCGGCCTGCCGCGGCCAGGGCCGCGTTGCGGCCCGCAATGCGGCCGAAGGCCGTTCCTATGGACATGCCCACGCCGGCCGTATAGCCCTTGCCCAGCACGTTGCCGGCCATCATTTCGCCGGCCACGAAGAGGTTGGCGCTGGGCTGCCCGGCGAAGCGCACGGCCGCCGTGTCGTCGGTCTCCAGGCCCAGGTAGGTGAAGGTCACGCCGGGGCGCAGCTGGTAGCCGTAGAAGGGCGCCGTGTCGATGGGCCGCGCCCAGTGTGTCTTGGCGGGGGCCAGGCCCTCGGTATGGCAGTCGTCCAGGGCCGTGTGGTCGAAGCTGCCGACGCGGCAGGCGCGGTTGTAGCCGTCCAGGGTCTGCATGAACCGGTGCTCGTCCAGGCCCAGCTTGCGCGCCAGCTCGGGCAGGGAATCGGCCCGGACGCCCGGAAACACCGGTGGCATGAAGCGGCCTATGGCCTTGGCGTCGATGATGGACCACGCGGTCTGTCCCGGTTGCTGGGCCACGAGACGGCCCCAGATCGCATAGCGCTTGGGCCAGAAGTCCTCGCCCTCGTCGTAGAAGCGCTCGGCATCGCGGTTGACCACCACGCCCAGGGACACGCAGTCGATGCGCGTGCAGATGCCGCCGTCGTAGAGCGGGGCGCGCGCGTCGATGGCCACCATGTGGGCCTGGGTGGGGTCGCCGGTGCGGTCGGCGCCATGGTCTTCGAGCAGGTGGCGCAGCAGCACGCCGCGGTTGAAGGCCGTGCCGCGGATCAGGAAGTTGTCGGACGGCCATTCACCACGCTCGTTGCGGCCCCAGGCCTCGCGCAGCCATTCGCGGTTGGACTCGAAGCCGCCCGCGGCCAGCACGCAGGTCCTGGCTGTGATGCGCCGCTCGCCCACCCAGGCGGCCTTGAATTCGCCGCCCTCGATCTCCAGGCGGTCCACGGGCGATGCGTAGCGCACCTGGACGCCCAGCCGCTCGGCGCTGCGGTAGTAGGCATTGACCAGGGCCTTGCCGCCGCCCATGAAAAAGGCATTGGTGCGCGCCACGTGCAGGGCGCCCGACAGTGGCGGCTGGAAGTGCACGCCATGGCGGCGCATCCAGTCGCGGCAGGTGGAGGAGGCGCGTATCACCAGGCGCGCAAGGTGCTCGTTGGTCAGGCCGCCCGTGACCTTGAGCAGGTCCTGCCAGAACTCTTCCTCGGGATAGGCTTCGACCAGCACGTCCTGAGGCGCGTCGTGCATGCAGCGCAGATTGCGCGTGTGGGCCGAGTTGCCGCCGCGCCATTCGCGCGGCGCCGACTCCAGCAGCAGCACGCGGCGGCCGGCCTCGCGCGCCATCAGCGCGGCACAGAGCGCGGCATTGCCGCCTCCGATGACCAGGACATCGGTGTCCATGGGTTCTCCTAGCATTCGCATTCGTGGGGATTGCGAATGTAGGGAGAACGCCGCGCAGCGGGCAGGGCCCCGCCGGCATGGGGGTATCAGGTTTCGTGATGGATCAGGGCCGCGCCAGGCCAGGTTCCGCCGCGTACCAGCTGGCGCATGCTGTCGATGAGCACCACGCGTGCGGCCAGGGCCGCGGGCGAAAGCTCATCCTCCGACAGGCTGCACAGCAGGTTGGTGCGCAGCGCTTCCTTGTCCGTGATGCGCGACCATTCGAAGCGGTCGGCCGCATCGGCGAAGCGGCCCATGGCCGCCCAGGGCTGCAGGGTCGAGCCCAGGCCCGCATCCACGGCGGCCATGACCATGGACAGCGAATCGACTTCCAGCACCAGGCGCGGCGTGACGCGCGCCTGGGCAAAGGCCGTGTCCAGCGTGCTGCGCAGGCCATGCAGGCCCGTGGGCAGGATCAGGGGTTCTCCCGCCAGGTCGGCCAGGGCCATCTGGGGCGCCAGGGCCTCGGTCTGCGGGCCGCGCTTGCGGATCAGGAACAGCTCCTCCTCGATCAGGGGGTGCACCTGCCAACGGCGCCCGCCGGGCCGGGTCTGCACGCCGTGCAGGCGCGAGTCGAAGAGCACGGCCATGTCCAGCGCACGGGCGTTGAGCATGTCGGTCAGGTGGCCCGACATGCCGCCCACCATGTGCAGGCGCACGTCGGGATAGCGTTCGCGCATGGCCTGCATCAGCGGCAGGCCCAGCATGGCGGCCGTGGTGGGCGCCAGCCCCACGCTAACCGAACCCGACAGCCGCGCCTGCTGGGCGCTGCGCACGGCCTGTTCGGCGTGGCGCAGCGTGAGCTGGGCTTCGCGGAAAAAGGCCACACCGGCCTCGGTGGGCACCACGCCGCGCGGCGTGCGCTGCAGCAGGCGCGTGGACAGTTCGCTCTCCAGGCGGCTGACCTGCTGGCTCAGCGCCGACTGCACCATGTCCAGGTCCAGGGCAGCACGGCTCATGGAGCCGAGCTCGACGATGCGCACGAAGTAGCGGAGTTGTCTGAGTTCCATCGGGGTCCTGGCTCGTGGGGTTGGCAGCGGTGATTGTCGGCGCACTGGCGACAGGGTTTCCGCCATGCGTGCAGTTTTCACGAACGCCGCGTGTAGCAAAGACCGATGGACCGCCGGCCGCCCCGCCGCGAGCATGGAGGCCATGCAAGCAAACAATGGATTGGGCAGCGCCCTCGAGGGCCTGCGCGTGGTGGACCTGTCCCGCATTCTGGCGGGACCGTGGTGCACGCAGAATCTCGCCGACCTGGGCGCCACGGTGCTCAAGGTCGAGCGGCCCGGTACGGGCGACGATACGCGTGGCTGGGGGCCGCCTTTCGTGTCCACGCCCGATGGCGAGGCCGTGTCGGCCTACTTCCTGTCCTGCAACCGGGGCAAGCGGTCGGTGACGCTGGATTTCACCGACCCGGCCTCCCTGGCCTGGCTGCTGGGCCAGATCCGCGAGGCCGATGTGCTGGTCGAGAACTACAAGGCCGGCACGCTGGTGCGCCACGGGCTGGACCATGCCGCGCTGGCCGCCATCAATCCCCGGCTGATCTACCTGTCCATCACCGGCTTCGGCCAGAGCGGCCCGTATGCGCACAAGCCTGGCTACGACTATGTGTTCCAGGGCATGGGCGGCCTGATGGGATACACGGGACCGGCCGACGGCGAGGAAGGCGCGGGACCGCTGCGCACGGGCGTGGCCGTGGTGGACCTGATGACGGGCATGTATGCCACCAGCGCCGTGCTTGCGGCCCTGGCGCAGCGCCAGCGCACGGGGCGCGGCCAGCACATCGACCTGGCGCTGCTGGACGTGGCCGTGGCCATGAACGCCAACCAGGCGGCCAACTACCTGGTCAGCGGAGAGAGCCCGCGCCGCACGGGCAATGCCCACCCCAATTGCGCACCCTACGAGGTGTTCGCCTGCGCCGACGGCCATTTCATCCTGGCCATCGGCAATGACGGGCAGTTCGCCGCGCTGTGCGCCGTGCTGGGCACGCCCTGGCACCGCGACGCACGCTTTGCCACCAATGCCGCGCGCCTGACCGCCATGCCGCAGCTGCGCCCCCTGCTGCGCGAGGCCCTGGGCCGCCGGTCCCTGCGCGCCCTGACCGAGGCGCTGGACGCCGCACAGGTGCCGTGGGGCTGCATCAACAGCCTGGAGCAGGTTTTCGACCATCCGCAGGTCCGGCACCGCCAGATGCTGCAGACGGTGGACCACCCGCAGCTGGGGCCGCTGCGGCTGGTGCGCAACCCCATGGTGCCGGCCACCGGTGGCGGGGGCATCACGCCACCGCCCGTGCTCGGCCCGGCGCCCCAGGCCCTCTGACACACCATTCAAAAAGGAGACAGCAATGAACCAACGCAATGCCGCTGCCGCGCTCGCCCTGTGCGCGGCCGCTTCCCTCGCCCAGGCCTCGGGGCCGCAGGCCTACCCAGAGAGGCCGTTGCGCCTGATCGTCCCGTACGCCGTGGGCGGGGCCACCGACGTGATCGCCCGCGTGGCGGCACGCTACCTGGGCGAGACCATGGGCCAGCCCGTGGTGGTGGAGAACCGGCCCGGTGCGGGTGGCAGCACGGGTTCGGCCTATGCGGCCAAGCAGCCTGCCGACGGCTATACGCTGGTGATGATGGTGGAGAGCTCGCACGCGGTGAATCCCAACGTCTATGCCCGGCCCGCCTATGACCCGCTCAGGGATTTCACGCCGATCACCAACATCGCCAACGTGCCCGGCGTGATGGTGGTCAGCGCGGGATCGGCCTACAAAAGCGCGCGGGACGTGATCGATGCCGCGCGCGCCGCGCCCGGCAGGCTGAACTACGGCTCTTCCGGCAATGGCGGCCTCAGCCACCTCAGCGGCGCGCTGTTCGGCAGCACCACCGGGACCTCCATCACCCATGTGCCGTACAAGGGCCTGGGACCGGCGCTCAACGACCTGATGGCCGGGCAGCTCGACGTGGTGTTCGACAACATGCCCTCGTCGGGCGCCCTGATCGCCGGCGGCCAACTGCGCGCCCTGGCCGTGTCCAGCCCCGCGCGCCTGCCCGCCTTGCCGGGCGTACCCACCTATGCCGAGGCCGGGCTCAGGCCCATGAACGACATGTCCTGGTACGGCCTGGGCGCGCCCGCCAGGCTCGATCCCGCCATCCTGGCCAGGCTCAGCGAGGCCATGCGCAAGACCTTGCAGAAGCCGGAACTGGTCAGGACCATCGAACAGCAGGGCGCGGTCGTGGACTTCCAGGATCCCGCGCAGTTCCGGCAGACCGTGGAAAGATCCCACCGCGACTGGGCCCGGCTGATCCGCGATATCGGATTCGAAAAACTCTGAGGAGATGTGCCATGCACGCAGAAGTGAACTTTCCCGACCCCCGCACCGCCGTGCTCACCATCACCGGTGGCGGCCCGCTGAATATCCTGGGCACGCCCGTGATCCATGCGCTGACGGCGCAGCTGGCCGAGCTGGCCGAGCGCCCGGACCTGCACTGCCTGGTGCTGCGCGGATCGGGCTCGCGCGCCTTCGTCGCGGGAGCCGACATCCGCGAGATGGCGTCTCTGGACGCTGCCTCGGCGCGCGCCTTCATCAGCGGGCTGCGCGACCTGTGCAACGCGGTGCGGCATTTCCCCGTGCCCGTGATCGCGCGGCTGCAGGGCCATACCCTGGGCGGTGGCCTGGAGCTGGCCATGGCGGCCGACCTGCGCATCGCCGCCGACGACGCCGTGGTCGGCATGCCCGAGGTCAAGGTCGGCATTCCCTCGGTGATCCACGCGGCCATGATGCCCGCGCAGATCGGCGCCACGCGCGCCAGCTGGCTGCTGCTCACGGGCGAGAACATAGGTGCCTTGCAGGCCGAGCGCTGGGGGCTGCTCAATGAATGCGTTCCCGGCGCATCGCTGGATGCGCGCATTGCGCAGATCGCCGAGGGCCTGGGCCGTATCGGCAGGGAGGCGCTGCGCCAGCAAAAGCGACTGCTGCGCCGCTGGGAGGGCATGGGCGTGGACTCCGCCATCACCGACAGCGTGGCCGAGTTCGGCGCGGCCTTCAACACCGGCGAGCCGCAGCATCACATGAATGCGTTCCTGGCCCGCAAGCAGTCCTAGCGGTCTTCCTGAGCCAGTCCCTGGAGAAAGCTGCGCAATTGCTGGGCGGTGGGGGTCAGCGGCCGTTCGCTGGAGCGCACCAGCTGCAGCGGGCGCCGGGCCCAGGTTTCCTCCAGCGCCAGGCAGCTGACGGCGTGGGCGCCGCTGAGCCTGCGGTAGATGCTGTGCGGCACGATGGCCAGACCGACGCCCTGCGCGACCAGGCGCACGATGGAGGTGAAATCGTCCACGTGGATGCGGCAGCGCAGCGGCCGGCCGTGGCGCTTGGCCACCTCGCGCAGGAAGGCGTAATTGCTGCTTGTCAGCGCCATGCCCACGAAGGCATGGGCCAGGGTGTCATGGAAGCGGCAGGAGGGCGGACCTGCCCGCGGTGTCTCGCCGGCCAGTACCGTCAGCGCATGTCCGGGGGGCGCGATCACCACCAGGCGGTCCAGGGCGAAGGTTTCGCAGGCCAGGGCGCCCGCGATGGGCTCGCCCGCGTAGATGCCCAGGTCCGCCTCGCCCTCGGCCACGCTGGCGGCGATGGTCTCGCTGGCCTGCTCCACCAGGGTCAGGTTCACCTCGGGGAAACCGGTCAGGAAGCGGCCTATGTGGGGGCCTATGAAGCCGTGCAGCGAGGAGCTGTTGGCCGCCAGCGTCGCCTTGCCCTGCAGGCTGCTGCCCAGCAGGGCGGCCTCGGCCTCCATGGCGTCGATGGCGGAGAAGATGCCGCGTGCATGCTCCAGCATGGCATGGCCTTCGTCGGTCAGCCGCATGCCCTTGTGCTCGCGCGTGAACAGCTGGCAGCCCAGGGCGTGCTCGAGGTTGCGCAGCCGCTGGCTGGCGGCCGAGGGCGTCAGGTACCGGGCCTGGCTGGCGCGCGAGAGGTTGCCGGCCTGGGCGATGGCCATGAACAGCTTGAGATCGGTCAGGTCGTAGCGCATGCGGCGGGCGGTGCGGGTTTTGGGGTGGGGCCATTATTTCAGCGCCGCGAGCACGGCGGGTGCCGGTGGCTGCCGCGGGCCGGGAATGCCTTAAAGCCTGTGGCGCGCAGCCTTTGGGGTGGACGGGGATAATTGCGGGCATGACTAAACACCGCGTCGTGGTGGGCCTGTCGGGTGGCGTGGATTCCGCCGTCACGGCCCACCTCCTCAAGCAGCAAGGCCACGAAGTGGTCGGCATCTTCATGAAGAACTGGGAAGATGACGACGACAGCGAGTACTGCTCCTCCAATGTGGACTTCGTCGATGCCGCCGCCGTGGCCGACGTGGTCGGCATCGAGATCGAGCATGTCAACTTCGCGGCCGACTACAAGGACCGCGTCTTCGCCGAATTCCTGCGCGAGTACCAGGCCGGGCGCACGCCCAACCCCGACGTGCTGTGCAATGCCGAGATCAAGTTCAAGGCCTTTCTCGACCATGCCATGCGCCTGGGCGCCGACAGGATCGCCACCGGCCACTATGCGCGCGTCCGGCAGAACCCCGAGACGCGGCTGTTCGAGCTGCTCAAGGGCCTGGACCCGGCCAAGGACCAGAGCTATTTCCTGCACCGCCTGAACCAGGCCCAGCTGTCCAAGGCCATGTTTCCCGTGGGCGAGCTGCACAAGACCGAGGTGCGCCGCATTGCCGAGGAAATCGCCCTGCCCAATGCCCGGAAAAAGGATTCCACGGGCATTTGCTTCATCGGCGAGCGCCCGTTCCGCGAATTCCTCAACCGCTACATCAGCAAGGAGCCCGGTCCCATCCTTGACGACCGCAACCGCAAGCTGGGTCAGCATGTGGGCCTGTCGTTCTACACGCTGGGCCAGCGCTCGGGCCTGGGCATCGGCGGCATCAAGGAAAAGGGCGCGCCGCGTGGCGGTGGCGATCATGAACCCTGGTTCGTGGCGCGCAAGGAGCTGGCCACCAACACCTTGCGCGTGGTCCAGGGCCATGACCACCCCTGGCTGCTGTCCCATGCCCTGCTGGCCGACCAGGTCAGCTGGGTGGCCGGCCACGCGCCGGCCGAGGGCCGCGCCTACGGCTCCAAGACGCGCTACCGCCAGCCCGATTCGCCGGCCCATATCTCCCAGGCCACGGACCAGGGCTTTCGCCTGGACTTCCCCGAGGCCCAGTGGGCCGTCACGCCGGGCCAGTCGGCCGTGCTCTATGACGGCGATGTCTGCCTGGGCGGCGGCATCATCGCGGCCGTGGACCCGCGAGAGGGCGTTTAACGCGGGGCGCTGTCCCCGGCATGTGCCGAGGCGGCGCCGGCCACCGGCGCGGAAGCCTGGGCCACTTCATGTGTCCGCAGGGCATCGGCGACGTCGGCTTCGAAGTACAGGCTGCCCGCCGCATCGCGTGCCAGCATCCCCGCCTCGCTTTTGAAGACGAGGCTGCCGCGCTGGCCATTGCCGAGATCGATATCGGTGGCGGCCGAGGCGGCCGTGGTCCGGGCGTGCAGGTCCTCGCGCAACACATGGCTGGTTTGCTGGATGCCATGGTGCAGTGCTGCCCGCAGCAAACGTCCATCGTCTGCCCGCCAGGCCTCGATGTTCGTGGCGGTATCGGCGCTGGCAACGGGAAGCCTGGCACGGTAGAAGAAGTTGGCCCGATAGGACGCGTTCTCTTGCGCCAGCACGGGGGCTGGCTTGTCGGCGGCCGGGGCTGTTGGCAGTCTGGCAGCCTCCTTGGCTGCCGCGCTGCGCGGATAAAGCATGCTGCGCGACGTCAATTCGAGCATGGAGAAGTCGGGTGACAGGTAGTATTCGATGTTGACAAACATCACGGACGGGGAAACGGACGCACTGAATATATCTTCATAGGCTTTTTCCGTGACCGTCTTTGTTACCACCACGTCGGCGATTCGCACGGCCTGTGTTGCCTGCATCGATTCAACCAGTGCGTTGCGCATCGATTGGTCGAAATGGGTATCCACCCGCAAATCCTTGAGCGGCCGGACTTTCTCATCGGCTTCCTGGGCACGTGCGGCATTGATGCTGGCATCCATGGCGCCGAAAGCGCCACCGCAGGCAGCGGCCAGCAGGACGCCCAGTCCGGGTATGGCTGCGCAGCCGGCCGTCCCTGCCGTCCCCGCGGTGGAGCGCACATAGTTCGCATAGAGTTCGGGCTGGCGGATTCCGATTTTGACGTCCACCGGCTGTAGCGCGGTAAATGTTTCGGCCTGGATGGATTGCGTCAAAGGCAGTGGTGCGCAGCCACTCAGAGAAACGGCGATACCCAACGCCAACGCGTTGAGGCTGAATGTTTTCATGGAAATTCCTGTGTTTTTACACATCGTTACGGATGCGCGGGCGATGATAAACGCCTTGGATGCTTGAGCGACCCCGTAACCGGGTCCTGGCTCAGAGTAAATCCATGCCTGCCCAAATGCGCGGCATTCATTTCATTCCCGAAGAAGCCCCGTGCCCGATTGCGGCGCGGGGCATCGGGGCTTTTTATCGTCAGAGGGCGGCAGTGCCGCCCCAATTTCATCAGGACCAGAGGAGACTCCATGGCTTCACCGATTCTTGCGCGCCGGCATTTGCTGGGTGCGGCGCTGGGCGCCGTGGCGACGGCCGGCTGCAACGGGGAGATTTCCTGGGGCGATCCCATCGACCCGCCCACCTCGGAACGGGTGCAGCGCGCTCTCGATGCGCTGGATGGCCTAGTGCGGGAGCAGATGCGGCGCACGGGCGTGCCCGGCGTGGCCGTGGCCGTGGTCAGCGAGGGCCGCGTGGTCCATGCCCGTGGCCATGGCCTGCGTCGTGCGGATGCCTCCCTGCCCGTGGATGCCGATACGGTGTTCCAGCTGGCCTCGCTGTCCAAGCCCGTGGGCGCCACCGTGGTGGCCCAGCAGGTGGGCCAGGGCCGGGTGGCCTGGGACACGCGCGTGCAGCAGGGCCTGCCCTGGTGGACGCTGGCCGATGCGGACCAGGCCCGGCGCCTGACCGTGGGCGACATGTATGCCCACCGGTCCGGCCTGCCGGGCCAGGCCGGCGATCTGCTGGAAGAATTGGGCTATGACCAGCGCCAGGTCTTCGACCGCCTGCGCTACCTGCCGCTGCGCCCCGTGGGCACCCAGTATGCGTACAGTAACTTCGGCCTGACGGCAGGCGCCGAGGCTGTGGCGGCCCTCGCGGGTCAGCCCTGGGCCACGCTGTCGCAGCAGGCGCTGTACGGCCCGCTGGGCATGGTGCAGACCAGCTCGCGCTTTGCCGATTTCGAGGCCCGGCCCAATCGCGCTGCCGGCCACCGGCGCGTCGATGGCCGCTGGCAGCCGGGCCTCGTGCGCCGTCCCGACGCCCAGTCGGCCGCGGGCGGCGTCAGCTCCACGGTGCGCGATATGGCGCGCTGGATGCTCATGCTGCTGGACGAAGGCCGCTTCGAGGGCCGTCGCGTGGTGGATGCGCAGGCACTGCGAGCCGCCATGTCGCCCCAGATGCTGCAAAGCCCCGCGGGCAATGGCGAACCCGCGCGCTACTACGGCTATGGCTTCAACGTGGGCGTGTCCGAGGGCGGCCGCACCACCTACGGGCATTCGGGCGCCTTCAGCGCGGGCAGCGCCACGGCCTTCACCATCGTGCCCGACCTGCGCCTGGGCATCGTCGTGCTGACCAATGGCATGCCCATCGGCGTGCCCGAGATCGTGGTCTCGCAGTTCCTGGACCTGGTCGAATGGGGCCGCCAGCGCAAGGACTGGGAGGACATCTGGACCCGGCGCATGGCCTCGTTGATGGCCCCCCATGGCGAGCTGGTGGGCGTGCCCCGGCCCGTGCTGCCACGCCCGCCCCAGCCGCTGGGCAGCTATGTGGGCAGCTATGCCAACCGCTTCTACGGGCCCGCCCAGGTGGGGCTGGCCGGATCGGGCCTGCAGATCAGCCTGGGCCAGGAGCGCATCGCGCTCAGCCACTGGGACGGCAATACCTTCAGCTTCGTGCCCGCGGCCGATGCGCCGGGCAGCCTGTCCAAGGCCGTGTTCGACGGCAACCAGCTCACGCTGGAGTACTACGATGGCGTGCTGACGCCGGCCGGTATCAGCGCGGGCATGGGGCGCTTTGTGCGCTGACTGGCTCAGGCTGCGGCGACGGGGCCTGCCGCTCCGGCGGCTGCGCGCCCACACGCACCTGCGCGCCCGCCGAAATATCGCGCACCGTGGCCGGCCCGCGCGGGGCCAGATCCGTGGGCAGCCAGGCGGCGAGCATGGTCAGGCCCGGTTCGGAGTCCATGTCCAGCATGCCGCCCAGGCGTTCCATGCGCGCCTGCATGCTGCGCGTGCCCACGCCCATTCCGGCACGCTGCACGGCCGCCACGTCGAAGCCCACACCGTCGTCGGTGATGCGCAGCATCAGCCACTGGGGGTCGGGCCACTGCAGCTGGATGCACACCTGCTGGGCGCGGCTGTGCTTGATCACATTGGTCAGGGCTTCCTCCACCACGCGCGTCAGGGCCAGGCATTGCAGGGCGCCGGGCGGCTGCTGCCATTGCGGGGGAATCCGCCACTCGGACTGTATGTCCAGCTCGTCGAACAGGCTGGCGAAGCGGTGGCGCAGCGGGGCCATCCACTCCAGGGGCGAGGCCGGCACGGCCACGGACAGGCTGGTGCTGCTGTCGATCATCTGGCGCAGGTCGTCGCGCAGCAGCTTGAGCATGGACAGGAACTGGCGGTTGTGCATGGGGCTGCCGGCCTGCTCCACCATGGCGATGGAGCGCACCAGGGCGCCTCCCAGGCTGTCGTGCAGGTCATGGGCCAGCTGCATGCGTTCCTGCAGGCGCGAATGGCTCAGGGCCAGCGCATGCTCGCGCTCCAGTGTGCCGGCGAGTTCGTCGCAGGCGCGGGCGACGCTGTCGCTGAGCTCCTGGTTGAAGTGCTCGACGCGCCGCATGTTGAGGACGAACTGCCGGCCCAGCACCATGGACAGGGCGATCATGGTCAGCGGCGCCGTGTAGGGCACCAGGGGAGCGGTGCCGGTGATGGCATGGTGCAGGAGCAGCATGTCGTGCACGCCGACGGCGAGAAAGGCCAGCAGGCAGGCCGCGTAGACCGCGTGCAGGGGTTGGCGCGTGCGCCAGGCATGCACGGGAAACTGCAGGGCCGTGGCGCAGATGATGGCGAAACAGACCATGCCCAGGGGCAGGGCACCGTCGATCCAGTGCCAGGGCAGCAGCACCGTGGCCGCCATGGCCATGGCGGTGAACGCCCACAGCAGCCGTTCCATGCGCGCGAAACGCTGGCCGCCGAAGCGCCAGGTGAACAGGCAAAAACTCAGGGTGAACAGTTCGAAGACCAGCAGGTTGGCGCGTGCTGCGGCGAGGGTGCTGGAATAGGGCCAGGCCTCGGTCATCAGCACATTGGTCAGGAACAGGGCCCAGCAGCCGGCGTTGAGCGCATACCAGCCGAAGGCCTTGCTCGCGGGCCTCTGCAGCCAGGCAAAGGCGAAGAGCAGGGCCAGCACCAGCGAGACCACGAGGTTCATGGCGAACAGCGTGCGCTGGTTCCACCAGCTGTCCTCGAACCACTGGCGCAGCGCCTGCGGCTCGCCCAGCCGGACTTCGCCCAGGCCCGGCGTCTGCTCGGCGATGCCGTGCACGCGGATCCACAGCGTATTGGTGCCAGGCCGCAGTGCCGACCCGGGCAGCAGCCAGTAGCGCGGCAGGTTCCAGCTGCGCGACAGCGGCTCGGACAGATGGCGGTCGCGCCACAGCAGGTCGTCGTTGGCATAGACCTCGCCGGCCATGACCATGGACCGCAGCGCCAGCGCCACGGGCTGGCCCGCGCAGGTGGGCTGCCATTGCAGGCGGTACCAGACGGCGCCGCTGTGGCCGGGCCAGCGGCGCGTCCAGCGGTCCGGCAGGGTGACGTCCTCCCAGCCCTGCAGCAGGGCGGCGGCTGCCGGCGTGGCGGCCGTGTCGGAGGCCCGGGCCTGGGTGGACAGAATGCGCGGCGTGCAATCCTGGGCCCAGGCCGGCAGGCCTGCCAGCACCGCCAGGGCCAGCAGCCACCGCGATGCGTGCCGCAGCCAGGCCATGGCCTGGCTCAGCCCAGCAGGCCGCGCGATCGCGCCGTGCTGACGGCGCGGGTGCGCGAGGACACGGACAGCTTGCGGTAGATGTGCTTGATGTGGCACTCCACCGTGTAGCGCGACAGGTGCAGTTGCTCGGCGATCTCGCGGTTGGTCAGGCCTTCGGCCACCAGGCGCAGGATCTGGCTTTCCCGCGCGCTGAGCATGGATTCCGCATCCAGGCCCGTGGGCGAGGCCGCGGCGGGCTGCAGCTCGGCGATGACGCGGCGCGCGATGAAGGGGTCGATGGGCGCGCCGCCACGCAGCACGCTGCGTATGGACAGCGAGACCTCCAGGTCGTCGCGTTCCTTGAGCACATAGCCCGTGGCGCCGGCGCGCAGCGCCGCGAGGATGGCATCCTCGGTGCTCCAGGCCGAGATCACGAGGATGCCCACGGCCGGATCGGCCTGGCGCATCTGGTTGATCAGGTCGATGCCGCTGCCATCGGGCAGGCCCAGGTCCACCAGGGCCAGGGCCACGGGCTGCTCGGCCAGGCAGGCGCGGGCCTGGGCCAGCGAGGCGGCGAACAGCACGGCATCATCCTGGTAGCCCAGCTGGGCCAGCACGGTGCTCAGCCGCTGGCGTATCAGCGGCTCATCCTCCACGACCAGGACCGGTGCCGGAAGCGTGGATTCGAGAAGAGGCATGGATGGGTGCATGGAGGGCGGGGGGAAGGTGCCTGGAGCGCGCGAAATCGCCCCAGATTGCCTGTGCGACTATGGGTGAGGCACCCATCTTTGCATATCCCCGAAAACTGGTAATTGCGCCGGGGCGCAGGCCCGCCATGCGCGGCCCGGCAATCGCCGCCGCGCCACCGATAATCGCCCCATGGCCGCCATGCCGGAGCGGCAACGAACCACACCGAAAGGACGCTGCCGCATGGCCCGCGTACGTGACCCCGCTGGCTACGACGGCCAGCGCGAGATGATTCTCTCCCATGCCGCCGCGCTCTTCGCCCAGCGCGGCTATGCGGGCACCTCCATGAACGAGGTGGCCGCGGCCTGCGGCGTGTCCAAGGCCACGCTCTACCACTATGTGCGCGACAAGCACGACCTGGCGGTGCGCATCGCCGAAGAGCATGTGCTGCGCCTGGAGGCCCTGGTCAACGACACCCTGGGCCGGCATGCCGATCCCGCGCAGCGGCTTCAGGCGCTGATCCGCGGTTTCGGCCGCGAGTACGCCCAGGCGCAGAACGCCCACCGCGTGCTCACCGAGGACGTGCGCTTTCTGCGCGAGGAAGATCAGCAGCGCATCCTGGACGTGGAGCGCCGCGTGGTCGCGGCCTTTGCCGCCACCATTGCCGAAGTGCGGGGCGAGGCGCCCGACAGCGCCCTGGGCAAGCCCCTGGCCATGCTGCTGTTCGGCATGATCAACTGGACCTTCACCTGGCTCAAGCCCGGTGGTGCGCTGGACCACGACACCATCGGCACCATGGTTTCCGAGCTGTTCTTCGGCGGCGTGGGCGCCGTTTCCCTGCCGGCCACCGCCAGGCCGCGCAAGCCGCGCGCGGCCTAGGGTCTGTCTGGCCCCCGAACAAGTGTGAACAGACCCTGGCAGCGCATCACCACCGGCGCTGCACGACGACGAAGCGGTCGGCCACGAAGGCCAGCGTGGTGTAGCTGGCATTGGCTGCGGGATTGCCGCCTGTGGCGTGCAGGTCCGAAAAGCCGGCGGACTGGTTGACCATCACGCCCTGGGTGAGGTTGATGGACAGGGCCACCTTGGCGCGCCGCGCGGCCGCTACCATGTGGTCGACGAAGGCCGCATCGGTGGAGTACAGGCCCAGGGTCATGGCGCCATGGGCGCGCACGCTGCGCTCGACCAGGTCGCGGGCTGCCAGGGCCGAGGGCACGGCCACGAGGTAGGACACGGGGCCGAAGCATTCCTGCTCATAGATGGCCGCATCGTCCACGTCCAGTGCGCGCAGCGCGGGTGTGCGCACTTCGGCCAGGGGGTAGTCGGGGTGGACGAGCCTGTGCGAGGCGCGCACCGTGCGGCCCACGCCGGCAGCCTGCTCCACACGTTCCACGGTCTGCGGCGAACCCAGGGCACCCAGTACGGTGAAGGCGACCTTGGGCTCGGCCAGCAGCTGGTCGATGGCGGCGGCAAGGTCGGCGCCGACCTGCTCGAAGCTCTTGTGGCCCTGGTCGGTGTCTATGCCTGCCGCCGGTACCAGCAGGTTCTGCGTGGTGGTGCACATCTGGCCGCTGTACAGGGACAGCGACAGGGCGAGATTGCGCAGCATGCCCGCATAGGCATCGGTGGACTCGATGACCACGAGGTTGACGCCGGCCATTTCGGCATAGAGGCGCGCCTGGGGCGCATGGGCCTGCAGCCATCGGCCGAAGGCATTGCCGCCCGTGAAGTCGATGGATGCCACCGCCGGGTGCGTGGCCAGGTCCTGGGCCAGTTGCGTGCCGGCGCTGACGGCCAGCGTCACCAGATTGGGGTCCATGCCCTGCTCGGTCAGCACATCGCGCAGCACGCTCACGGACAGCGCGGCCGGCAGCACGGCATGGGGGTGGGGCTTGACGATGACGGGATTGCCCGTGGCCAGGGCCGCGAACAGCCCCGGATAGGTGTTCCAGGTGGGAAAGGTGGCGCAGCCTATGACCAGGGCCACGCCGCGGCCCACGACCTCGAAGCGCTTGTTCAGCACCACCGGAGGGTTCTTGCCCTGGGGCTTTTCCCAGACCGCCTGCTCGGGCACGTCGGCCATGGCCTTCCAGGCCACGGCAATGGCTTCCAGAGCGCGGTCCTGGGCATGGGGGCCGCCGGCCTGGAAAGCCATCATGGTGCCCTGGCCCGTGGTCAGCATCACCGCGTGGGCGATTTCGAAGCTGCGGCGGTGTATGCGCTGCAGCGCCTCCAGCAGCACGCCCGTGCGGCCCCGGGGGCCCAGGGCCTGCCAGGCCGGCTCGGCGGCCCGGGCGGCATCCACCAGGGACTGGGCATCGCATTCGGGATAGCGGATGCCCAGGTCCACGCCGTAGGGCGAGCGCTCGGTCGCCACGCGGCCACGTTCGCCAGGCTGGCGCAGCGGATAGTCGCGGCCCGTCAGGGCCTGGACCGCTGCCTGGCCTTCGGCCTGGGCGGTTTCGCCGTAGACCTTGGGCGAGGGAGCTTCGGGGAAGGGCGACCAGTGGCCGCGAGTGGACAGGGCGTGGAGGGCGCCGTCCAGCAGACTGCGGTGGCGTTCGAACAGGTCGGTCATGCGGAATGTCTCCTGGGTGGATGGTGTGTGCGCCGGCCCTATCAGGGTTAGTACCGGACGACAAGCCTTGTTGCTCAAGAAAGTGGGATCTTATAATCCTACCGTCCGGTCGGTCAATTATTCCAACCACCCACCCACGCACTCCGAGGTCCCGATGAACCCTGTATCGCGCCCAGCCCCTGGCGGGCTGGAGCCCATCGAAACCGCCAGCCGCGACGAGATCTGCGCCCTGCAGCTGCAGCGCCTGCGCTGGTCGCTGCAGCACGCCTACGACAACGTGCCGCACTACCGGCGAGCGTTCGACGACCGGGGCGTGCACCCCTCGGACCTGCGCACGCTGGCCGACCTGTCGCGCTTTCCCTTCACCACCAAGAAGGACCTGCGCGAGAACTACCCCTTCGGCATGTTCGCCGTGCCGCGCTCGCAAG
>JAIRVR010000030.1 GCA_031253795.1 Burkholderiaceae bacterium | reverse complement strand
GGACGGCGGCCGCTTCGCGACCTCCGACCTGAACGACCTGTACCGCCGCGTCATCAACCGCAACTCGCGTCTGCGTCGACTGCTGGAACTCAAGGCTCCCGAAATCATTGCGCGCAACGAAAAGCGCATGCTGCAGGAAGCCGTGGACTCGCTGCTGGACAACGGCCGCCGTGGCAAGGCCATGACGGGCGCCAACAAGCGTGCCCTGAAGTCGCTGGCCGACATGATCAAGGGCAAGAGCGGTCGCTTCCGCCAGAATCTGCTGGGCAAGCGCGTCGACTACTCGGGCCGTTCCGTGATCACGGTGGGTCCTTACCTCAAGCTGCACCAGTGCGGTCTGCCCAAGCTGATGGCGCTGGAGCTGTTCAAGCCCTTCATCTTTGCGCAGCTCGAACAGCGTGGCATTGCCACGACCATCAAGGCGGCCAAGAAGGAAGTCGAATCGGGCACGCCCGTGGTCTGGGACATCCTGGAAGAGGTCATCAAGGAGCACCCGGTCATGCTGAACCGTGCTCCCACGCTGCACCGTCTGGGCATCCAGGCCTTCGAACCCATCCTGATCGAAGGCAAGGCCATCCAGCTGCACCCGCTGGTTTGCGCGGCCTTCAACGCCGACTTCGACGGCGACCAGATGGCCGTCCACGTTCCGCTGTCGGTGGAAGCTCAGATGGAAGCCCGCACGCTGATGCTGGCGTCCAACAACGTGCTGTTCCCGGCATCGGGCGAGCCCTCCATCGTTCCTTCGCAGGACGTGGTGCTGGGCCTGTACCACGCCACGCGTGAGCGCATCAACGGCAAGGGCGAAGGCATGATCTTCGCCGACGTCGGCGAAGTGCAGCGCGCGCTGGACTCCGACCAGGTCGAGCTGGCTGCCAAGATCAGCGTGCGCCTGACCGAGTGGACCAAGAACAAGACCAGCGGCGAATTCGAGCCGTCGGTCAGCCTCGTGGAAACGACGGTCGGCCGAGCCCTGCTGTCCGAGATCCTGCCCAAGGGCCTGCCGTTCAGCCACATGAACAAGGCGCTCAAGAAGAAGGAAATCTCCAAGCTCATCAACGCCTCGTTCCGCAAGTGCGGTCTCAAGGCCACGGTGGTCTTCGCCGACAAGCTGCTGCAAAACGGCTTCCGCCTGTCCACGCACGCCGGCATTTCGATTGCCATCGGCGATATGCTGGTGCCGCCGCAAAAGGCCGAGATCATCGGCCGTGCCGAAGCCGAGGTGAAGGAGATCGAGCAGCAGTACGTCTCCGGTCTGGTGACGGCTGGCGAGCGCTACAACAAGGTGGTGGACATCTGGGGCAAGGCCGGTGACGAAGTCTCCAAGGTCATGATGGCCCAGTTGGCCAAGGAAAAGGTCATCGACCGCCACGGCAACGAAGTCGAGCAGGAGTCGTTCAACGCCATTTACATGATGGCCGACTCCGGCGCCCGCGGCTCCGCTGCCCAGATCCGCCAGCTGGCCGGCATGCGTGGCCTGATGGCCAAGCCTGATGGCTCCATCATCGAGACGCCCATCACGGCGAACTTCCGTGAAGGCCTGAACGTGCTTCAGTACTTCATCTCGACCCACGGTGCCCGTAAGGGCCTGGCCGACACGGCACTGAAGACCGCGAACTCGGGTTACCTGACGCGCCGTCTGGTGGACGTGACCCAGGACCTCGTGGTGAACGAGCAGGATTGCGGCACCTCCAACGGTACCGTGATGCGTGCCATCGTCGAAGGCGGTGAAGTGATCGAGTCGCTGCGCGACCGTGTGCTGGGCCGTACCACGGCCGAGGACATCACGCACCCCGAGACGCTGGCCGTCCTGCTGTCGGCAGGCACGCTGCTCAACGAAGACGTGATCGACGAGCTGGAAGCCCAGGGCGTGGACGAAATCAAGGTCCGCACCGCGCTGACCTGCGAAACCCGCTATGGCCTGTGCGCCAAGTGCTACGGCCGCGACCTGGGCCGCGGCGGCCAGATCAACCTCGGCGAAGCCGTGGGTGTGATCGCCGCCCAGTCCATCGGCGAACCCGGCACGCAGCTGACCATGCGTACCTTCCACATCGGTGGTGCCGCTTCGCGCGCTGCCATCGCCTCCAGCGTGGAAGCCAAGTCCAACGGTGCCATCAGCTTCAACAGCACGATGCGCTACGTCAGCAACACCAAGGGTGAGCTGGTCGTGATTTCGCGTTCCGGCGAGATCGTCATCAGCGACAACGGCCGCGAGCGCGAACGCCACAAGGTCCCCTACGGTGCCGTGCTGACGGTCAAGCCCGACCAGCAGGTCAAGGCCGGTCTGATCCTGGCCAACTGGGATCCGCTGACCCGACCCATCATTACCGAATACGCCGGCCAGGTGAAGTTCGAGAATGTGGAAGAGGGCCTGACGGTGGCCAAGCAGGTCGACGAAGTGACCGGTCTGTCCACCCTGGTGGTGATCGATCCCAAGCGTCGTGGCTCCGCCAAGGTCGTGCGTCCCCAGGTCAAGCTGGTCGATGCGAACAACCAGGAAGTCAAGATCCCCGGCACCGATCACTCGGTGACCATCGGCTTCCAGGTCGGCGCGCTGATCCAGGTGCGTGACGGCCAGGACGTGGGCCCCGGCGAAGTGCTGGCGCGTATTCCGGTCGAAGGCCAGAAGACCCGCGACATTACCGGTGGTCTGCCCCGCGTGGCCGAGCTGTTCGAAGCCCGTACGCCCAAGGACAAGGGCACGCTGGCCGAAATGACCGGCACCATCTCCTTCGGCAAGGAAACCAAGGGCAAGGTGCGCCTGCAGATCACTGATCTGGACGGCAAGGTCTGGGAAGAACTGGTGCCCAAGGAAAAGAACATCCTGGTGCACGAAGGCCAGGTGGTCAACAAGGGCGAATCCATCGTCGACGGCCCCGCCGATCCGCAGGACATCCTGCGCCTGCTGGGCATCGAGGAACTGTCGCGCTACATCGTTGACGAAGTGCAGGACGTCTACCGCCTGCAGGGTGTGAAGATCAACGACAAGCACATCGAGGTGATCGTTCGCCAGATGCTGCGCCGCGTCGTGGTCGAGAACACCGGCGATTCGACCTACATCGCTGGCGAGCAGGTCGAGCGTTCGGAAATTCTCAACACGAACGAAGATCTGCAAAAGCAGGGCAAGCTGCCGGCCACGTACTCCAACGTGCTGCTGGGCATCACCAAGGCCTCGCTGTCGACGGACTCCTTCATCTCGGCCGCGTCGTTCCAGGAAACGACCCGCGTGCTCACCGAGGCTGCCATCATGGGCAAGCGCGACGAGCTGCGTGGCCTGAAGGAAAACGTCATCGTGGGTCGTCTGATCCCCGCTGGCACGGGTCTGGCCTACCACCAGGCGCGCAAGGCCAAGGAAGCCATGGACGACGCCGAGCGCCGTGCCATCGCCGAAGCCGAAGCAGCCGAGCTCGCTGGCGTGACGGCCGATGAAGGTGCCGAGACCGTCGGCGACGCATCGGCCGACTGATGGAATGTGCGTCCTGAGCGGCCCGGCCGCTTGCCCCTCCGCCAGCGGAGGGGGTGACGCTTCCCATGGCGTGCCGCGACAACCGGCCCGCCACGTGACGCTCCCGTTCTGCCCTGTGCAGGCGGGGGCGTTTTTCTTTGGAATTTTCCGGTGGCGCCGAACCCGTTTCGGCGCCACCATCGCAGACGATGTGGTCCTTGTCTCTTGAATGGATGCTGCTGGCCCTGGTCGTGTTCTGGGCCGTGGGTGCCTACAACCGGCTGGCCAAGCTGCGCAGCAGCTGCGTGCAGCAGTTCGGCGTGCTCGATGCCCATCTGGGGCAATGGCACGCCATGCTGCAGGAGTTCGATGCGCAGCAGCCCGCGGCCGATGCAGGTGCCACGGCCCAGGCCCACGCACGCGCGGCGCTCACGCAGACGACGGCGCAGCTGCAGGCGGCCCTGGTCGATGCACGCGGCCGGCCATTGCGCGAAACGGCGCTCGCTTCGCTCGAACATGCCTGCACGGTGCTGGAAGTGGCCTGGCTGGCCATGGTCAAGGTGACCGGCGATGGCAGTGCGGCCGAGGCCCTGCCGCCCGCGGAGACGCCAGGTGCGGCGGCCTCCGGCACGGCCATGCTGCAGCCCTGGCTGCAGCGCTGGACCGAACACCAGGTGCGCACCCGCCTGGGTCTGCAGCAGTTCAATGCTGCGGCCACACGCCACAACGCCGCCATTGCCCAGTTCCCGGCCAGCCTGCTGGGCTGGCTGCTGGGCTTCAGGCCGGTGCGCTGTCTGCAGGTCGAGCCTGCCGCCCCGAAAGGGCAGGAAAGTGCAACATGAACCAACGCAAGCATTCTTCTTTTCCAGGCCCGCGGCCGCGCCCCGCGGCCGCTGCGCCCGCACCGGCCGGCCCGGCGCTGTGGCAGCAACTCGATGCCGTGGCCCAGTGCCTGCAGGGCGTGCTCGAAGGCCAGTCGGGCCGCAGCGTGCTGGCGCGCGTGCCCACGCCGCTGAGGCCTGGTGTACAGGCCCTTTTGTTCCAGGTGCTGCGCCAACTGGGCCGGGCGCAGGCCCTGCAAAAGCAGCTGGCCGCGCGCACGCCGCCACCGCGCGTGGCGGCGCTGCTGAGCACGGCGCTGGCTCTGGCCTGGGATGAGGCACAGGCGCCTTACCCGCCATTCACCCTGGTCAATCAGACCGTGGAAGCTGCCAAGCGTGGCGCGGCTCCGGCGCAGGCCGGCTTTGTCAATGCCTGCCTGCGCCGCTTTCTGCGCGAGCGCGATGCCCTGGTCGCGGCCACCGAAACCCAGCCCCAGGCCCAGTGGAACCATCCGGCCTGGTGGATTGCACGCCTGAAAAAGGACCACCCCGCGCACTGGCAGGACATCCTGCGGGCCAACAATGCCCAGCCGCCGATGACGCTGCGCGTCAACCGCCGCCAGGGCAGCCGCGATGCCTATCTCCAGTCCCTGCAGGCCCTGGGGTTGCAGGCACGGCCCGTGGCCGATGCCGGGCTGCAGCTGGCCAGGGCCCAGTCCGTGCAGGCCCTGCCGGGCTTTGACCAGGGGCAGGTCTCGGTCCAGGACGCGGCCGCCCAATTGGCGGCACCCCTGCTGCTGCAAGGCCTGGAGCCCGCTGCAGGCAGGCCGTTGCGCGTGCTCGACGCCTGCGCTGCGCCCGGCGGCAAGACCGCCCACCTGCTGGAGTACGCCGCGCCCGGCACGCTGGAGGTGACGGCGCTGGAAATCGATGCCGAGCGCGCCCTGCGCATCGAAGACACGCTGCAGCGCCTGCAGCTGCAGGCCCAGGTGCTGGTGGCCGATGCCTCCCGGCCCGCGGCGTGGTTCGCCAGCCAGTGCGGTGGCCGGCCTTTCGACGCCATCTTGCTCGATGCGCCCTGCACGGCCTCGGGCATCGTGCGGCGCCAGCCCGACGTGCGTTGGCTGCGCCGCGAGAGCGATATACAGCAGCTGGCCCAGATCCAGTCACAGCTGCTGGACACGCTGTGGCCCCTGCTGGCGCCCGGTGGCCGGCTGTTGTATTGCACCTGCTCGGTCTTCAAGGCGGAGGGCGAGGCACAGATACAAGCGTTTGTTGCACGCAACAGTGAGGCGCTTGCACTGGCTGCGCCCGGGCATTTAATCCCCGGCGAAGTCAACAAAGCCGACCCTGTGGCTGACAATGCATTGGGTGACCACGACGGCTTTTTCTACGCCCTGCTGCAAAAGACGCACTGATCTCCGGCTTCGGCGGTGGCCAGCGGCCTGGCTGCGCCTGGCCCTGGGCCTGGTGCTGGCGGCCCTGCTGGTGGTTCTCGGCCAAGGCGTGGCCCGGGCCGATTCCGGCCAGGCCGACATCACCAGCATGCAGCTGGAGCGCAGCGATGACGGGCTGCTGCTGTCGGCCAACCTGCAGTTCGAGCTGCCGCTGCAGATAGACGATGCCCTGCGGCAGGGCATCCCCATGTACTTCGTGGCCGAGGCCCAGGTGCAGCGCGAGCGCTGGTACTGGTCGGATCAGCAGCTGGCCACGGCCTACCGCTATTTCCGTCTCAGCCACCAGCCGCTGACGCGCCGCTGGCGCCTGCATGTCTCGACCACGCCGTTTTCCAGCGCAGGCCAGGGCCTGGCGCTGGGGCAGACCTTCGAACACCTGGACGATGCACTGGCTGCCATCCAGCGCATCTCGCGCTGGCGCATCATGGATACGCCGCCCACACAGTCCGGCGTGTCGGTGCAGCTGCGCTTCAAGATCGATCTGTCGCAATTGCCCAGGCCTCTGCAGATCGGGGCGCTGGGCCGTTCCAGCTGGAACCTGCAGCTGTCGCGCTCCCAGGTGCTGGAGAGTGCGCCATGAGCCGGGCCCCTGGTGCGGACCTGGGTGGCGAAGAGCGCATGGACCTGCCCGCTTCGACCGCCATGTCGCGCGGCGCGCGCTGGGCCGTGGGCCTGGGGGCGGCGCTGATGGGCGTGGTCGGTGTGCTGCTGCTCTTTCTGCTGACCCTCGCCACCAACAACCGCCTGGCCTACGAACGCAACTACAACTGGCTGTTTGCCGCCAACGTCGTGGTGGCGGGGCTGCTGCTGGCCATCCTGCTGTGGGGTGGGTTGCGCCTGGCCATACGGCTGCGTCGCGGCCGCTTCGGCAGCCTGCTGCTGCTCAAGCTGGCGGGCATCTTCACCCTGGTGGGGCTGGTGCCGGGCCTGCTGATCTATATCGTTTCCTACCAGTTCGTCTCGCGCTCCATCGAAAGCTGGTTCGACCTCAAGGTCGAAGGCGCGCTGTCGGCCGGCGTCAGCCTGGCCAGCGCCACCCTCGAGACCGTGGCCAATGACATGGCCAACAACACGCGCACCGCGGGTGCCCAGCTGTCCCAGGCCTCGGATGCCGGCGCTGCCCTGATCCTGGAGCGCATACGCGACCAGCTGGGCGCCACCGACGTGGTGCTGTGGAGCGCGGCCGAAATTCCCGTGGTCGGTCCTTCGCAGCCCACGCGCGCTAGCGAGTTCGCGGGGCTGCGCGCCATCGCCAGCACCGGCCTGTCGCGCTTCAACCTGCAGCCCGAGCGCCCGTCCCTGATCATGCTGCGTGCCCTGCGCGAGCAGCGCGCCGTGGCCAACATCGAGGGCCTGGATGACGACAGCACGGCCGAGCCCGGCTCCACCGCACCCTCGGCCCAGGTACGCACCCTGGCGCTGGTGCCCAATCCCAGCGTGGGCCTGCTGGCCGAGCCCCGCTATCTGCAGGCCACCATCCCGTTGCCGCCAGCCCTGGTGACCAATGCCCTGGCGGTGCAGGCAGCCAACCGGGAATACCAGGAGCGAGCGCTGGCGCGCGGCGGCCTGCAGCGCATGTACATAGGCACGCTGACCCTGAGCCTGTTCCTGGCCGTCTTCGGTGCCGTGGTCCTGGCCATCGTGCTGGGCAACCAGCTGGCCCGGCCATTGCTGCTGCTGGCCCAGGGCATGCGCGACGTGGCGCGCGGCGATCTGCGGCCCAAGCCCGCATTGCAGAGCAAGGACGAGATCGGTGGCCTCACGCGCTCGTTCGCGCTGATGACCCAGCAACTGGCCGATGCGCGCGCCGAGGCCAACCGCAGCATGGGCCAGCTCGATGCGGCCCGCGGCAACCTGCAGACCATCCTGGACAACCTGACCTCGGGTGTCATCGTGCTCGATGCCCGGGGCGCCATCGTGCTCAGCAACCCTGGCGCCACGCGCATCCTGCGCATTCCCATGGCCGTCTACGAAGGCCGGCCGCTGGCCCAGGTGCCGGGATTGGAGCACTTCGGCACGGCCGTGCAGGAGCAGTTCGCTCTCTTTCTGGGCGAGCAGGGCCGCGACCGCTGGCAGCAGGTGCACGAGCTGCATGCGACCACCGAAGGCGATGTGGTCCAGCACACCACCACCCTGGTCATGCGCGGCGCCGAGCTGCCCGATGCCCAGCGCCTGCTGGTCTTCGACGACATCTCGGAAATCGTCTCGGCCCAGCGTGCACAGGCCTGGGGCGAAGTGGCGCGCCGGGTGGCGCACGAGATCAAGAATCCGCTGACGCCCATACAGCTGTCGGCCGAACGCATGGCCATGCGCCTGACCGACAAGCTGCAGCCGCCGGAACAGGCGCTGCTGGCCAAGTCCGTCAAAACCATCGTCGACCAGGTGGGGGCCATGAAGCGCCTGGTGGACGAGTTCCGCGAATATGCGCGCCTGCCCGCGGCCAATCTGCAGCCGCTGGACCTCAATGCCCTGGTGGCCGATGTGCTGCAGCTGTACGGCGAGGAAAACGCCACCGTGCGCGTGCAGGCCTCGCTGGACCCCCAGTGCCCGCCGATTTCGGGCGATAGCCAGCAGCTGCGCCAGGTCATTCACAATCTTTTGCAGAATGCCCAGGACGCCACGGACCAGCGCGCGCAGGAAAGCGGCCAGCCTCCCGGACCCGTGCGCATAGAGACTCGATGGAACGAGACTGCGCGCAGGGTCCGCATGAGCATCAGTGACAGTGGCACGGGATTTGCTGCCAATATCCTGCAGCGGGCTTTCGAGCCCTATGTGACGACCAAGGCGCGGGGCACGGGGCTCGGCCTGGCCGTGGTCAAGAAAATTGCAGACGAGCACGGAGCCCGCATCGACCTGGGCAATCGGGTGGATGACGGGGTGGTTCAAGGCGCGCAAGTATCGCTATCATTTGCGCCTGAGCGTGCGGGAACGTCCTGACGCCCGCACCGCAGTACATAGGCTTTAGACACATGGCAA
This sequence comes from Burkholderiaceae bacterium, assembly GCA_031253795.1. GTDB lineage: Bacteria > Pseudomonadota > Gammaproteobacteria > Burkholderiales > Burkholderiaceae_C > Comamonas. The sequence continues at coordinate 60,444 of JAIRVR010000030.1, read as the reverse complement.
ACATACTGGTGGTCGACGACGAACTGGGGATCCGGGATTTGTTGTCGGAAATCCTCAACGACGAAGGTCATAGTGTGGACGTGGCCGAGAACGCCGGCCAGGCCCGCGCAGCCCGCGCGGCGCACATGTACGACCTGGTGCTGCTCGACATCTGGATGCCCGACACCGACGGTGTGTCGCTGCTCAAGGAATGGGCGTCATCGGGCCTGCTGACCATGCCGGTGATCATGATGAGCGGCCATGCCACCATCGAGACGGCCGTGGAAGCGACGCGCATCGGTGCGCTGTCCTTCCTCGAAAAGCCCATCACCATGCAAAAGCTGCTCAAGGCCGTGGAGCAGGGTCTGGCCCGCAATGCCAGCAGCCAGGCACCCGCTGCCGCGCCGGCGGCAGCAGCCGTGCCCAGCGGCGACACCAGCGCCGTGGTGGTACCGGCCGCCAGCCGCATGCCCACGGACAACATGCCGCATTCCCACCAGGGCTTCGACCTGGACAGACCGCTGCGCGAGGCGCGCGACGGTTTCGAGAAGGCCTACTTCGAATTCCATCTGGCCCGCGAAGGCGGTTCGATGACGCGCGTCGCCGAAAAGACGGGCCTGGAGCGTACCCACCTCTACCGCAAGCTGCGCCAGCTGGGTGTGGACCTGGGCCGCAACAAGCGCGGATAGGTCTTTTTTGGAAATTTTGGGTTTTTCGTTTTTGGGCCCAAAAAACCTGCATATAATCTAGTTCTCGGCCCGGTAGCTCAGTCGGTAGAGCAGAGGATTGAAAATCCTTGTGTCGGCGGTTCGATTCCGTCCCAGGCCACCAGATTCAGTAAAAAAGATTGCGGACTGCCCCTCAAGGGCGGTCCGTTTTTCTTTGTGCGTCTCAAGTGGCGGTGGCGGCCCGGCCCGGTTCCGTCAAGGTCACCAGCACCACGCAGTCGCTCAGGGCGCGCAAGGCATGCGGCTCGCCGGCAGGCAGCATCACCAGCATGCCGGGTGCAAGGCTGCAATGGCCCGCTGCCGTGGCCACATCGGCTTCGCCTGCCAGGCAATGGAGGGTGAGATCGCCGCGCACATGGTGCTGGGGCAGGGTGTGGCCTGCGGGCAGCACCAGGCGCAACAGCTGCAGGTGATCCGTCCTGAGCAGGCTGGTGCTGATGGCCAGGCCGTCGTGGGCGTGCAGATCGATGGCCTGCCGGGGGCTTGCGTGTTCGAGTGCCATGGTGGCTCCCCATGAAGTGGGTTCGGAGGTGGCGGCAAAGGCCGTCCCATGCACATGATGGCGCAATCGCGGCCGATCGGGCCACCCGGACAGTGGCCCCGTTTCCATGTGCGGGCAGGTGCCCACATATATCCGGGGCACGTTAAGCTCGCCGCTTGCGCAGCGTGCGGCACAGGAGGGCAGAGGTGGCATCGCATTGGCAGCCGGGCTTGATCGCCCTGCATGGCAACCAGACGGAGGTCCTGGCCGATACGGTCATGGCCTGGCTGGCTGCGCACCCTCTCGATGTGCTCGAACCCGAGGTGGTGCTGGTGCAGAGCAATGGCATGGCCGAGTGGTTCAAGATGCGAATGGCCGAGCAACTGGGGGTGTGCGCCGCTGCGCGCGTGGAGCTGCCGGCGCGCTTCGTGTGGCGCAGCTACCGCCAGGTGCTGGGCCGCCAGGCCGTACCGCGAGAGTCGCCGCTGGACAAGACGCCCATGACCTGGCGGCTGATGCGCCTGCTGCCGCAATGCCTGGATGATCCCGCCTTCGCGCCCATTGCGGGCTTTCTGCGCCCCGGCGAGCCCGAGCGCCTGCTGCAGCTGGCCCAGCGACTGGCCGATCTTTTCGACCAATACCAGATCTACCGCGCCGACTGGCTGGACGCCTGGGAGGCGGGTCGCGACCTGCTGCCCATGCCTTTGCGTCCCGGCGTTCCCGAGATGCCTGTGCCCGAAGGCCAGCTGTGGCAGCCGCGCCTGTGGCGCGCCGTGCTGGCCGAGCTGGACGAAGACCAGCGCGGCGCCACGCGCGCGCACCTGCAGGGCCGGGTGCTGGCCGCGCTGCAGTCGGGCGAGGCGCCGGCCGCGCCGCTGGCGCGCCGCGTGGTGGTGTTCGGCATCAGCCAGCTGCCGCTGAGCCTGCTGGAATTCCTGGCGGCCATCGCCCGCCACAGCCAGGTGCTGCTGGCCGTGCCCAATCCCTGCCGCTTTCATTGGGCCGATGCCATTGACGGGCGCGAGCTGCTGCGCATGGCGCGGCGCCGCCAGCCGATGCGCGGCGGTCGTGATCTGGCCCAGCTGCCGCTGGAGGCCATGCACGCGCACGCCCATCCGCTGCTGGCGGCCTGGGGCCGGCAAAGCCGCGACTATGTGCGCCAACTCGATGCCTTCGACACCACGGGCGCCGCCGCCCAGCTGCAGATGCCGCGCGTGGACCTGTTCGACGAAAGCGATGCCGAAGACCTGCGCGCCGCGCCGCTGCTGACCCAGGTGCAGCAGCGCATACGCGACCTGGTGCCGCTGGCCGAGCACCCGCCGCTGGAGGTGGCGCAGGCCGACCGCTCCATCGTCTTTCACAGCGGCCACAGCGTGGTGCGCGAGCTGGAAGTGCTGCACGACCAGCTGCTGCAGATGCTGGCCCGGCCATCCGATGCCGGACAGGCCCCGCTGGCCCCGCGTGACGTGGTGGTCATGCTGCCGTCCATAGAGACGGCCGCGCCCTCGATACGTGCCGTGTTCGGCCAGTACGGCCGCCATGATCCGCGCCACATTCCCTTCGATATTGCCGACCTGGGCGCGCGCGCCAGCAGCCCGCTGGCCGTGGCCCTGCAATGGCTGCTGCGCCTGCCCCAGCAGCGCTGCCGGCTCAGCGAACTGTGCGATCTGCTCGATGTGCCGGCGATTGCTGCACGCATGGGGCTGGCCGCCGACGACCTGCCCCAGCTCACGCGCTGGATGGCGGGCGCCGGCATACGCTGGGGGCTGAATGCGCCGCAGCGCCAGTCGCTGGGGCTGCAGGCCTGCGGCGAGCACAACAGCGCCTGGTTCGGCCTGCAGCGCATGCTGCTGGGCTATGCCAGCGGCGTGGCGCAGGACGGCCAGGCCTTCGGCGGCATCGAGCCCTATGACGAGGTGGGTGGCCTGTCGGCCGAACTGGCCGGCGTGCTGGCCGCGCTGCTGGAGCGCATGCTGGCCTGGTGGCGCGAGGCCGAGCAGCCCGCCACGCCCGAAGTCTGGGCGCAGCGCTTTCGCGCGCTGGTGCAGGACTTCTTCACCGCGCAGGACGACGAGGACGAGGCCATGCTGGCCGCGCTGGACGCCGCCCTCACGGCCTGGCAGCGCGCCTGCGAGCAGGCCGGCTACGCGGCCGCCGTGGATCTGGCCGTGGCCCAGGAGGCCTGGATGCAGGCGCTGGAGCAGCCCTCGCTGTCGCAGCGCTTTCGCGCGGGCGGCGTGACCTTTTGCACGCTGATGCCCATGCGCGCCATTCCCTTCGAGGTGGTCTGCCTGCTGGGCATGAACGACGGCGACTATCCGCGCCGCGCCACGCGCAGCGATTTCGACCTGATGGCGCTGCCGGGTCAGCAGCGCCCCGGCGACCGCGCTCGCCGCGACGACGACCGCCAGCTCATGCTCGAAGCCCTGCTGTCCGCGCGCCGCGCTCTCTACATCAGCTGGACCGGCCATCATGTGCGCGACAACAGCGAGCAGCCGCCCTCGGTCCTGGTCTCCCAATTGCGCGACTACCTGGAGGCGGGCTGGCGCGGCGAAGGCGGCCGGTCGCTGCTGGCCCAGCGTACGCAGCAGCATCCGCTGCAGCCCTTCAGCCGCCGATATTTCGAAGAAGGATCGCCGTGGACCACCTACGCGCGCGAGTGGCGTGCCGCGCATGCGCAGCCAGATGGCGCGGGCGGGTCGTTTTCGCTGCAAAGCCCGCCCCGCCCGCTGTTCGTGCCCGACGCATCGGCACCGCTGACGCTGGCCCAGCTCATCGACTTCCTGCGCCATCCGGCGCGCGCCTATCTGCGCCAGCGTCTGCAGGTGCGCTTCGAGCAGGAGGACAACCCGGTCGTGGACGAGGAGCTGTTCCAGCTCGACGGCCTGACCGAATACCTGCTGGTGCAGCAGCTGCAGCAGCAGGTGGCGGCCGGCCTGGCCGGGCCTGAACCGGCACCCCAGGCCATGGAGGACAGCGTGCGCGCCGCCGTGGCGCGCCTCACGCGCTCGGGCCGGCTGCCGCTGGCGGGGCTGGGCGCGCGCGGCGCGCGGGCGCTGCAATCCTCGGTCACGCCTTCGCTGCATGCCTGGCGCCAGCAACTGGCCCTGTACACCCATCCCGCGCCGCGCAGGCGGCTGCTGATCGAGCAGGACGGCCTGGTGTTCGACGACTGGATAGACGGGCTGCGCCAGACCTCGGAAACCGACGATTCCCCCGATCTCCCGGACTCCCCCGATGCGGACGACGCCCGGTGCTGGCTGCTGCTGGACCCGCGCAACCTGCTCACTGCCAAGGGGCGGCCCCATGCCGACAAACTCATGCCCATCTACCTGCGCAGCCTGGCGCTGGCGGCCAGCGGCTCCCGGGCCCAGCTGCGCGTGGTGGCGCGCGACGGCCTGGTGCAGGCGCTGCCCATGGACCCGTCCGAGGCGCTGACCCGGCTGCGTGAACTCATGGCCCTGTGGCTCCGGGGCCAGAACGGCCCGCTGCCCCTGCCGCTGCGCAGCGGCCTGGCCATGGCCGAAGGCTTTCCCGCCGCCGCCCAGCAGGCCTATGAAGGGGGGCATCTGGTCGCTGGCGAAGGCCAGGACCCGTCCTGGGCGCGCTGCTATCCCGATTTCCAGGCCCTGAGCGAGGGCGGGCACTTCGAGGCCCTGGCCCATGCCGCCCACGCGCCGCTGCTCGACTGGGTGGCCGCGCAGGTGCAGGTCCTGCCCTACCAGGGAGAGGCGCAATGAGCGAGCGCGCAGTGTCCGGCCAAGTGTCCGGCGAGGTGACCAGCCATGTGCTCGACGCCCAGCGCTTTCCGCTGTGGGGCAGTCGCCTGATCGAGGCCAGCGCCGGCACCGGCAAGACCTGGACCATTGCCGCGCTTTACCTGCGCCTGGTGCTGGGCCATGGCGAGGGGGCCGAAGCCGTGGGAGAAGAAGCCGCCACGGCCTTCGAGCGCCCGCTGATGCCGCCCGACATTCTCGTCATGACCTTCACGCGCGCGGCCACGCGCGAGCTGTCCGACCGCATCCGCAAGCGCCTGATCGAGGCCGTGCAGTGCTTTCGCGGCCAGGCCGAGCCCGCGCCCCACGACGGCTTTCTGCGCGCGCTGCGCCAGGCCTACCCCGAAGGCGCGGCCCGCGAACGCGCGGCCTGGCGCCTGGCCATGGCGGCCGAATGCATGGACGACGCGGCCATCCACACCATCGACGCCTGGTGCCAGCGCATGCTGCGCGAGCACGCCTTCGACAGCGGCAATCTCTTCGACGAAACGCTGGAGCCCGACGAAAGCCTGCGCCAGACCGAGGCCGCGCAGGACTACTGGCGCCAGCAGTGCTACCCGCTGTCCGATGAACTGCTGGACGAGGTGCTGAAGATCTGGCCCCATGTCGATGCCCTGGTCGATGACATGCGCGCCCTGCTGCGTGAAGCCCCCGTGCCCGGTGCGGGCGAGGGCAGCCTGGGCGACTGCCTGCAGCGCGCCATGGACCAGCACCGCAACCGCCTGCTGGCTCTGGCCGCCGGCTGGGACGACAAGGCCCAGCGCCTGCAGCAGTGGCTGGATGCGCAGCTGGACGGGCAGGGCGCGATGTGGGACAAGCGCAAGCTGCAGCCCGCGCGCTACACGGGCTGGCTGGCTGCGCTGGCCGACTGGTCGCGTGCGCCGCTGGACGGCTCCCTGGTGCTGACCGAGGCCGCGCGCCACCGCCTCAGCCCCGAAGGCCTGGCCGAGGCCTTCAAGGGCTTGGCCGGCGATGTGCTCATGCCGCTGGAACTGGCCGAGCTGCAGGCGCTGCTGCTGCAGCTGGAGCAACTGCCGCCCGTCAGCGTGGCCGTGCGCCTGCATGCGGCCGCGCGCGTGGCGCAGCGGCTGGCCCATCTCAAGCGCCAGGCCGGCAGCTTCGGCTTTGCCGACATGCTGCAGCGCCTGGACGCGGCCCTGGCCGGCGACAACGGCCCCGTGCTGCGCGAACGCATCCTGGCCCAGTACCCGGTGGCACTGATCGACGAGTTCCAGGACACCTCGCCGCTGCAGTATCGATTGTTCGACCAGATCTACCGCACGGCCGCCAACGATGGGCACAGCGCCCTGCTGCTGATCGGCGATCCCAAGCAGTCCATCTACGGCTTTCGCGGCGCCGACATCCACAGCTACCTGCAGGCGCGCCGCGCCACCGAGGGCAGGCATTACGTGCTGGGCACCAACTACCGTTCCACCGAAGCGCTGGTGGGCGCCGTCAACCGCTGGTTCACGCAGGCCGAGCAGCGGCCGGGCGAGGCCGCCTTCATGTTCCGGCACGGCCGCCACAACCCGCTGCCCTTCGAGCCCGTGGCCGCCCAGGGACGCAGCGAGCAGCTGCGCACGCGCGACGGCGCCATGCCCGCCCTCACCGTGGCCTGGAGCGCGGGCCGCGACGAGGACACCGGCGCGCCGCTGCCCCTGTCGGCCGACGAGGTACGCCAGCGTTTCGCGGCCCGCTGCGCCGAGCAGATCGTGCAGTGGCTGGCCGATCCGCAGGCCGGCTTTGCCCAGGCCGATGGCCGCTTTGCGCGGCTGCGGCCCGCCGATATCGCCGTGCTGGTGCGCACGGGCCGCGAGGCCGCCGCCGTGCGCCGCGAGCTGCAGGCGCGCGCCGTGGCCTCGGTCTACCTGTCGGACCAGGATTCGGTCTTTGCCAGCGACGAGGCCCATGACCTGCTGTACTGGCTGCGCGCCGTTGCCGCGCCGCTGGATGCCCAGGCCGTGCGCGCAGGCCTGGCCACGCGCCTCATCGGCCTGTCGCTGGACGAGCTGGCCTGGCTGGCCGCCGATGAGGAAGCCTTCGACGCGCGCAGCGAGCAACTGCGCGAGCTGCACAGCCTCTGGCTGCGCCTGGGCGTGCTGGCCATGCTGCGCCAGACCCTGTACCGCCTGGACCTGCCCGCGCGCTGGCTGCAGGACCCGGCCCTGGGCGGTGAACGCCGCCTGACCAACTACCTGCACCTGGCCGAACTCCTGCAGACCGCCAGCGCCCAGCTGGAGGGCGAGCAGGCCCTGATCCGCTGGCTGGCCACCCAGATCGAAGCGCCGGGCAGCGGCAGCGAAGAACAGGTCGTGCGCCTGGAAAGCGATGCCGATCTGGTCAAGCTGGTCACCGTGCACAAGAGCAAGGGCCTGGAGTACCCGCTGGTCTGCCTGCCGTTTGCGGGCAGCTTCCGCCCCATGGAGCGGGCGCGAACCCCTTTTCTCACCCTGTCGGCCCCGGAGGCTGGAGACGATGCCGCACCGGCCCGCCGGCTGGTACTGGACTTCAGCGACGAGGAACTGGCCCAGGCCGACCGCGAGCGCCTGCGCGAAGACCTGCGCCTGTTCTACGTGGCGCTCACCCGGCCGCGCCATGCGCTGTGGCTGGGCCTGGCCCCGCTCAGGCGCGGCAACGGCAAGGCCTGCGTGAACGAGCAGGGTGCGGCCGGCTACCTGCTGGGCGGCACCGAGCCACGCTCGGCCCAGGGCTGGCTCGACGGTCTGCGGCAGCTGTGCGGCGAAGAACCCGATATGGCCTTGTGCGACCTGGATGCCACGCCGCTGCAGCGCACGCGCTGGCAGCCACCGGCCAACGCCCCCGCGCTGCTGGACGCCGTGCCTTATGGCGCAAGCTTTGACACGCGCTGGGGCATCGGCAGCTTCTCGGCCCTGGTGCGTGCCATGGCTGCGCCCAGCCTGCCCGTGCTGCCCGTGGCCGTGCAGCGATCGGCCGAAGACGAGCAGGCGCTGGAGCTGGCGCCCTCACCGCAGTTGGCAGACCTCGCCAGCATGGCGGGCCTGCAGTCTGCAGCGGGCGGCATGGCCGGCGGCCCTGCCGTCTGGCACCGCTTTCTGCGCGGCCCTGTGGTCGGCAACTTCGTGCACGACCAGCTCGAATGGCTGGGAGGCGAGGACTTTGCCCTGCCCCTGGATGGCCAGGGCCTGCTTGCCGACCGCCTGGTGCGCCGCTGCGAGCGCGCGGGCCGGGGCGAGCAGGCGCGCGACCTGCTGGCCTGGCTCACTGCCGTGGTCCACCAGCCGCTGGCGCCGCTGGATGTCACGCTGGCCACGGTGGGCCCGCAGCTGTCCGAAATGGAATTCTGGCTGCCGGCGCGCCAGTTGCCGGCCGAGCGCATAGACCAGCTGTGCCGGCAGTTCATCCAACCGGGCCAGGACCGGCCTGCATTGCCCCAGCGCTCGCTGCACGGCATGCTCATGGGCTTTGCCGACCTGGTGTTCTGCCATGAGGGCCGCTACTGGGTGCTGGACTACAAGAGCAATCATCTGGGGCCGGACGGCGCGGCCTACGGCCAGGAGGCCCTGGCCCGCGCCATGCTCCACCACCGCTATGACGTGCAGGCCGCCCTCTACCTGCTGGCCCTGCACCGCCTGCTGCGCAGCCGCCTGGGCGCGGCCTACGAGCCGCAACGCCAGCTGGGCGGTGCGCTGTACTACTTTCTGCGCGGCATCGACGGGCCGGCCGGCGGCCTGCATGCCATGGCGCCCGAGCTGCCCTTGCTGGACGCGCTGGACGCACTGCTGGGCCCCTGCTTGGCCGACGTGGAGGACCCGCCATGAGCCCGCGCCCCCGTTCACGCGCCGTGGACACGGTCACGCTGGACCTGTTCGGCGAAACACCGGTAGAAGAAGCTCCGGGCGCCGATGCGCCGGGCGCCGATGCGCCGGGCGCCGCCGCGCAGCGCGACGAACAGCTCGGCACCGGCGAAGTGCTGGCCCTGCTGCGCCGCTGGGCCGACGCCGGCCTGCTGCGGCGCCTGGATGCGGCCCTGGCCTCCTTCGTCGCGGGGCAGGATGCGCAGGCCGAGCCCGCCCTGCTGGTGGCGGCCGCGCTGCTGGCGCAGATGGAAGGGCGCGGCCACAGCTGTCTGCCCCTGGCGCCCCTGGCCGGCAGCCCCAACGAGGTGCTGGCCTGGCCGGCCGAGGCCCTGCCCGCACAGCAGGCGCTGTGGCAGATGCTGCCCGCGCGCCTGTCTGGGTGGGTCGCGGCGCTGAGCGCCAGCCCCGTGGTGCGCACAGTCGGCGACGCAGGGCATGGCGGCGGCGAAGACCGTGGCCAGCCCCTGGTACTGGCTGGTGCCGACGGCCCCGCGCCGCTGCTCTACCTGCGTCGCTATTGGGACTACGAGCGCGCCGTGGCCGTCCATGTCATCCAGCGCACGGCGCCGCAGGCGGCGGCCGAACAGCCGCTGGACGAAGCCCTGGCCCGCCGCTGGCTGGACCGCCTGTTTCCGCCTGCGCCGGACAGCGGCGCCGTGGACTGGCAGAAGCTGGCCTGCGCGCTGGCGTTGCGCGGCCGGCTGTCGGTCATCACGGGCGGCCCCGGCACGGGCAAGACCTATACGGCGGCGCGCCTGCTGGCCCTGCTGTTCGCCACCGCGCCCGACGCGGGCCAGCTGCGCGTGGCCCTGGCCGCGCCCACGGGCAAGGCCGCCGCGCGCCTGAAGCAATCGATTGACGCGGCCCTGCTGCAGCTGCAGGCCAGCATGGCCGGCGAGATCGACCTGCCCGCCCTGGTGCAGCGCATGGGCGCGGCACGCACCCTGCACTCCATGCTGGGCGCGCGGCCCGACACGCGGCACTGGGGATTCCATGCGGGGCGGCAGCTGGACGTGGACGTGCTCATCGTCGACGAGGCCTCCATGGTCCACCTGGAAATGATGGCCGCGCTCCTGGAGGCGCTGCCAGCCGGCGCACGCCTGGTGCTGCTGGGCGACAAGGACCAGCTGGCCTCGGTGGAGGCCGGTGCCGTGCTCGGCGACCTGTGCCGCGATGCCCAGGCCGGGCGCTATCTGCCCGACACGCTGGACTACGCGCTGCGCGTGGCAGGCCAGCCATTGCCGCCGCAGTTCGCCGCGGTGCCCGGCGATCGCTCGCCGGCTCTCGCGCAGCACACCGTGATGCTGCGCGAAAGCCGGCGCTTTGGCGGCCCCATCGGCCAGCTGGCGCTGGCCGTGAATGCGGGCGATGCGGCCCAGGCCCAGGCCTTGCTCGACGCCGGCACGCGGCGTACGACACAAGGTGGGGTGCGCTCCGAACTCTGGGAGCGCCACGGCGGTGGCGTGCAGGCCGTGACCGAGCTGGCCGTGCGCGGGCGCGGTGGCCTGGCCAGCTATGCGCTGTATGCCAGGGCGCTGCAAAACAGGCCGGCTGCGGACGGTGGCGGCGAAGCCGCGCACCGCGCCTGGGTGGTCGATGTGCTGCAGGCCTTCGAGCGCTTTCGGCTGCTGTGCGCTGTGCGCGAGGGCGAATGGGGCGTGTCCGGCCTCAACCAGGCCGTGGAGCAGGCGCTGGCGGCGCAGGGCGTGATCCGCCGCAGCGGCGAATGGTATGCGGGCCGGCCCGTCATGGTCACGCGCAACGATGCGCAGCTGGGCGTGTTCAACGGCGACATCGGCATCGCGCTGCCCGGCGCGCATCCAGGGCCGTCGGGGCAGGCGAGCCAGCCGCTGCGCGTCTATTTCCTGCAGGGCGACGAGCTGCGCTCGGTCGGCGTCAGCCGGCTCGCCCATGTGGAAACGGCCTTCGCCATGACCGTGCACAAAAGCCAGGGTTCGGAGTTCGAGCACACGGCCCTGGTCCTGCCTTCGCGCGGTGGCAGCGTGCTGGGGCGCGAGCTGGTCTACACCGGCATCACGCGCGCACGCCAGGCCTTTTCGCTGTTCTCCGAAGTGCCGGGCCTGCTGGCCTCGGCCGTCGCCAGCCCCACGCAGCGCGCCAGCGGGCTGCTGCGCTGGCTGCAGGACTGATGCGCTGCCTCAGGCCGGGGCCTTGTCGCTGGCGTAGCGGGACATCATCAGCGCCGTATTGGTCTTGCGGTCGGCATTGACCTGCTGCACCGTAGGCCGCTCGCCCATGCGTGCCAGGTAGTCGCGCACCGGCAGCTCGGCCAGCACGTCGCGGCCGCAGACGATCTTGCTGGCGGCGCTGACCAGGGGCAGGTGGACGATGGCACAGCAGTCGGCCAGTGTGAAGCGGTCACCCGCCACAAAGGGGGCGAAGCGCGCCAGCCTGGCGAAGGCGGCGACGTTCTTCTCCAGTTGAGCCAGCGTGCGCTCGCGGGTGCCGTCGCTGACCTTGCCACCGAAAAAGGCCTGGGGGTAGAGGTTGCGCGCCACCAGCTCCAGGTGCAGGTCCAGGAACACGCACAGCTCGCGCACCTTGGCGGCCTCGAAGGCATCGGCGGGCAGCAGGGACGGTGTGGGCGACAGGGTTTCCACATACTCGACCATGGCCGCCGATTCGCACAGGCCGCGGCCATCGGGCAGGCGCAGATAGGGCACCTTGCCCAGCGGCGAAAGCGCCATGTCGGTCTCGCCTATCCAGGCCAGTTCCTCGGTGAAGGGCAACTGCTTTTCGAGCAGGGCCAGCTTGACCTTGTTGTAGTAATTGCTGGCCGAGAATCCGCACAGGGTGAGCATGGGTGTCTCCTGGTATTTGTTGAAGGGCTGTGGCGTTCCGATGTTAGGTGCGGGCAGGGCACCGGGGCGTCCCGCAGATGACCGCGGCAGGACCCCTAGAATGGCGCAATGTCTTTGCCTCATCGCGCCGTTCTGTCCGTCTGTGCCCGCTGGGTGCTGGGCGCCTGGCTGTGCGTGGCCCTGGCCGGCGTGTTTTCGCCACTGGCGCGCGCGGGAGGCTGGGAGCGCCTGTGCACGGCCTCGGGCGACACGCTGTGGGTACCCGCGCCGGGCGGTGATGCCGTACCGGCCGGGGCCACGGGCCATGGCCTGGACTGCCCGCTGTGTCTGCCTCCCCTGGCACCGCCGCCCGCTGCGGCCTGGGCTGGAGACGGTACGCCGGTCGCCAGCGCGCAGCCCCTGACAGGCTATGCCCAGCCCGTGGTGATGGCGGCCCTGGCCCTGCCCCCCGTGCGCGCGCCTCCGCAGTGAATCCGACATCCATCCGAACCGATCCGCGTGGCACGGCTTGCGTGCCCGCACCCCTGATTTTTGTTGGAGAAACTGTTATGACACTGCGCCAATGGACCGCCTCTTTGCTGGGCGCCCCCGTTCTGATCGCCGCCAGCCTGTTCACGGGCCTGGCCCATGCCCATGCCGATGCCGCCCATGTCAAGGCCGAGGCCGCCTGGGCGCGCGCCAGCGTGCCGGGCCAGCAGGCCACGGGCGCCTTCATGCGCCTCACGGCCGAGGAGCCGCTGCGTCTGGTCGGCGTCGAAACCCCGGCTGCTGCCGTGGCCGAGGTGCATGAGATGAAGATGGAAGGCGATGTCATGCGCATGCGCGCCGTCGACGGCCTGGACCTGCCCAAGGGTGTGGCCGTGGACCTCAAGCCCGGTGGCTACCACGTCATGCTGCAGCAGCTCAAGAGCCCGCTTCTCAAGGACAGCCAGGTGCCCATCACCCTGGTCTTCAAGGATGCCAAGGGCGAGACATCGCGCCTGAGCCTGCAGGTCCCCGTGCGCGCCATGGCGCCGGGCGTTGGCTCGTCGGGCGCCGCTACGCCGGCAGGCCATGCCGGCCACGGTGGTCACTCGCACTGAGACAGGATGCGCCGCGGCAAGCTGCTTTTTGGTGGACTTCGCCGGCGCCTGGGTTAAGCTGCATCCATGGCCGGCCCACGGTCGGCCAGACGGTTCTTCCCATCCCTGTCCTGAGCGAGTGCTGCCATGAGTGACGCGTCCTCTTTCGGTTTCGGAAAGTTCATCCCGGGCTTTGATTTCCTGCAGGGCCTGGCCCAGAGCGCGGGTTCGGCCACGGCCCGGCCGCTGGGGCGGCTGCCCGAATGGGTGGCGCCCACGGTGAGCATCGAGGAGGTGGACAAGCGTATCTCCGAACTCAAGGCCGTGCAGTTCTGGCTGGAGCAAAACGGCAAGGCACTGGCGGCCACCATCCAGGCCCTCGAAGTGCAGCGCATGACGCTGTCCACGCTGAAGGGCATGAACGTGAGCATGGGCGAGCTGGCCCAGGCCTTCCAGTTCCCGGCCGCTTCTGCTGGCGCCACATCGGGCGCGGCCGAGGCCCAGCGCTCCGATCATTCGGACTGGCCCATGTCCTCTGCGGGCGCTGCCCGTACGCGCAAGAGCGCCGCGGCGCCAGCCGCTGCGGCGGCTCCGACCCCTGCCTCGGCCCCCCAGGAGCCGCCTGCGGCCGCGCCCGGCCCGCAGGCGGCCGCCCCGCAGCCCCACGGTGAAGGCCAGGGCAGCGGTGAGGGCAGCGAAGCCCCTGCCGCCCAGGCGGCCGCCATGGGCCAGGCCATGCAGTGGTGGGGAGCGCTGACCCAGCAATTCCAGCAGATTGCCGCCAAGGCCCTGGCCGAGCCCCTGGCCCCCGAAGCCGTGGCCGCGGCCCAGCGCGCCACGGGCATGGCCGGTGAATTCGCCAAGGCCGCCATGGACCGCGTGGCCGCACAGACCGGAGCCTTCGCCGCCCAGGCCGCCAAGACCCGTGCGGCACCTGCATCGCCCGCCACCCATCAGGCTGCAAAAAAAGCCCCGGCAGCCGCCGCGAAAAAGGCCGGCGGCACCCGGACCGCTGCGGCCCGGACCACGGGCACAGCCGCTCCCAAGGCGGCGCCCAAGGCAGCTGCCAAGACGGTTGCCAGGGCGGCTTCGGTCAAGCCTGCGACCAAGCGCCGGCCGGCTGGCTGAATTCCGCGTATCCGTGCACATGGAGGGCCGCCGCGGCGGCCCTGCGCAGAAAAGAGGTTGGAATGGCGTTGTTTCCCGTAGGCCATGCCAGTCATGCGGACTGGCGCACGGCAGCCGATGCGGTGCTGCAGCAGCTGCGTGCACAGATGGCCGGACCTAACCTGGCCGGGCCTAACCCCGTACCCAGGCCTCGGCTGGCCCTGGTGTATTTCTCCCACGGGCATGCGCGCCATGCCCAGCCCCTGCTCCAGCACCTGGCGCGGGCCCTGCCCCATGTGACGGACTGGTGCGGCTGCTCGGCCCCGGGCGTACTGGCCATGGGACATGAATACCTGTCGGAGCCCGCGCTGGCCGTGATGCTGCTGGACGTGCCGGCCTCGCACTACCGGCTGTACTCGGGCCTGGCCCCGCTGCCGGCGCCCGGCGGCGAGGCGGGTTTCGTCGCCCACTCGGCCCTGGTCCATGCCGAAGGCGGCCAGCCGGAAATGGCCGAGCTGCTGTACGAGCTGTCCGAACGCACCTCCTCGGGCCTGCTGTTCGGCGGCCTGGGCAGTGCGGGTGAGGAGGAGGTGGACGGTGTGCAGATCGCCTGCCGCGCCGAAGACCTGGCTGAGCTGCGTTCCGGGGGCACGGCGGGCGTGTTCAGCGGCGGATTTTCGGGCGTGGCCTTTTCCGCCGACGTGGCCTGTGCCACGGGCATGGCCCAGGGCTGCGTGCCCCTGGGCGCGGGCCTGGAAATCACCGAGGCGCGTGGCGCCCTGGTGACCGGGCTTGACGGTGATCCTGCCCTGGAGCGCCTGCTGCAGTTGCTGGGCGTGGAGCTCGATGGCGGCGACTGGCAGCCCGCGCTGACCACGGTGCGTTCCACGCTGGCCGCGATCGCACCGCCGGGCCGTGGCGTGGCCCATGGCGTGCTGACCGAAGAGGCCCAGGTGCTGACCCTGGTCGGCCTGGACCCGCTGCGCCAGGGTGTGGCCCTGTCCTCGGCCGTCGAAGCCGGGCATTCGGTGATCTTCTGCCGCCGCCAGGCCCAGGCCGCGCGCCAGGAGCTCATGCAGTTGGGCGCAGCCCTGCGCGACGCGGCCGAAGCCGAGGATGCCGAACCGGTGCCGGAGGGCGAGCCCCGCATCCGTGGCGCCCTGTACATCAGCTGCCGTGGACGTGGGGGCGCGCTGTTCGGCGGTCCCGATGCCGAGCTGCGCACCCTGCGCCACGCGCTGGGAGAGGTGCCGCTGATCGGCTTCGTGGCCGATGCCGAGATCATGGACGCGCGCCTGCACCGCTTCGCCGGCGTGCTGACGGTGTTCACGGCCTGAGGCGTTGCGCTCCTGTCGGGGAAGCATGGGCGCGGGGTGCCGTGCCAGGGCGGCCTGTTCCCGCCCTCTCCTGGCCCAGGAAGTCGAAATCCACGGCGGGCTGCCGGCCGCTGACCAGGTCGGCGAGGGCCTTGCCCGACCCGCAGGCATGGGTCCAGCCCAGGGTGCCGTGGCCCGTGTTGAGAAACAGATTGGCAATGCGCGAGCGGCCTATCAGCGGCACATTGCTGGGCGTGGCCGGCCGCAGGCCGCTCCAGTACTGGGCCGCCTCCGTGTCGCCGGCACCGGGAAACAGCTGCTGCACACGCCGCACGATGGCCTCGCAGCGCACGGGGTCGAGGCGGCGGTCGTAGCCGTTGAACTCGGCCGTTCCCGCGATGCGCAGGCGGTCGCCCTGGGGCCCGGTGTAGCGCGAGAAGACCAGCTTGAATTCGTCATCCGTCAGGCTGACCTGGTAGGCCCTGGCAGGGTCGAGCACGGGCAGGGTCACGGAATAGCCCTTGGCCGGGTAGATCGGCAGGCGCAGGCCCAGGGGCTGCACCAGCAGCGGGCTGAAGGATCCCAGGGCCAGCACATAGGCATCGCCGCGCAGGCGCTCGTAGCGGCCATCGGCATTGGTGAGCTCCACATGGTCGATGTGCTCGCTGGCCCCCGCGCCGGTGGTGCGCAGCGCCGTGATGTGGTGGCCCAGGCGGAACTGAACGCCCGTGTGGGCCGCTATGCGCGCCAGCGCGCGCGTGAACAGCTGGGCGTCGCCCGATTCATCCTCGGCCGTGTAGGTGGCGCCCGCAATGCGGTCGCGCACGCCGGCCAGTGCGGGCTCCAGGCGCACGGCCTCGTCGGCGTCGATGAGGCGGCGGTCGCAGCCCAGGGCCTGCATGTGTTCGGTGGGCCGCAGCGCCGCCTCGAACTCTCGGGCGCTGGTGTAGAAGTGCAGGATGCCCTGGGTGCGCTGCTCATACTGGATGCCGGTGTCGGCGCGCAGCTGCTGCAGTGCGGTGCGGCTGTACGTACCCAGGCGCACGATCTGTGCGATGTGGTGGCGCGTGCGCGAAGGCGTGCAATTGCGCAGAAAGGATAGGCCCCACAGCCACTGGCGCACATCGGCGCGCGGCCGGAACAGCAGGGGGGCATCCGCGCGGCCCAGCCAGGCCAGCAGCTTGAGCGGGGCCCCGGGGTTGGCCCAGGGCTCGGCATGGCTGACCGAGATCTGGCCGCCGTTGGCGAAGCTGGTTTCGGCGCCAGGCGCGGCCTGGCGGTCGACCACGGTCACTTCGTGGCCCAGGGATTGAAGATAGTAGGCCGAGGCCGTGCCGATCAGGCCGGCTCCGAGAACGATGACGCGCATGACGGTGCCCTTTCCAAGGCATGTGCCGGCCACGCGGGGCTGAAGCTATGGATTCAATAGCAAGCAGCCGGCGTCGCGTGACGCAGCTGCCGCTCCCCCTGTCCTTGGTACCTGAGAGATTCACCACCGCTCAAGTGAACGGGGCTTGCTCCTTCGGTGCGCCGCGCATTGCGCGCGGCGGCTCTCCAGACGGCATGGTGTGTTCGCAGTACGGTACCTGAGCGTGTATGGGAGTTTGCGCCTTCGGTGAGGCGGGCGCCCGGGGCGTCCACCTGCTCTCCTGCTGCCGGCGATTCTAGGCCCGGGGCCCGCACCGTGATGCTCGGCATAAACCCCAGGTCGTGCTCCGGGCCAATCGCATGCATGCAACACATGGTAAATGAGAACAATTTAGAATCGCGCCCTGATTGATGCCGTCAATCCCCTGCCTGGCCGGCGCCGCCCGGGAAGGGGGCGCGGTGTCCTGCCCTCCATTCCAGCTCCCGCCTTCCATGAACCGCCCTGTCCGTTTATCGCCAAGCCTTTGCGGCCTGGCCCTTTGCGCTGCCGCTTCGGCCATGGCGCAGCCCGCCGATGCCCCCGCCGCACAGCAGCCTCCCTCCGGAACGGACAAGCCCGTGCTGCCCGAGGTCATCATCCAGGAGAAGGCCCAGGAAATCGGCTATCAGCCCAAGCGCGCAACCACGGCCACGCGCACCGACGCCGCGCTGCGCGACCTGCCCCAGGCCGTGGCCGTGGTGCCGGCCCAGGTGCTGCAGGACCAGCAGGTGCGCAATATCGACGAGGCGCTGTACTACGTCAGCGGCATCACCCAGGCCAATACGCTGGGCGGCACCCAGGATGCGCTGATCAAGCGCGGCTTCGGCTTCAACCGCGACGGATCCATCCTGCGCGATGGCGTGCGTACCGTGCTGGCGCGCAACCTGACGTATACGACCGAGCGTGTGGAGGTGCTCAAGGGCCCGTCCTCCATCCTCTACGGCAGCATGGACCCGGGCGGAGTGGTCAACATGGTCACCAAGAAGCCCCAGCTTGAATTCGCGGGCCAGGCCGCGGCCAGCGTGTCCAGCCTGGGCGGTGGCGGGGCCTCGGTGGACCTGACCGGGCCCATCGGCAGCAATGGCCTGGCCTACCGCCTGATCGCCGACACCAGCAATGTCGACTACTGGCGCAACTTCGGCGTGAACAAGCAGAGCGTGGTCGCTCCCTCGCTGGCCTGGTATGGCCGCGACACCTATGTGCGCGTGTCCTACGAGCACACCGAATATGAGCAGCCCTTCGACCGTGGCACCGTCATCGACTCGCGCACGGGCAAGCCCGTGGCCATCGATCCGCGCCGGCGCCTGGACGAGGCCTACAACCGCACCATCGGCGATTCGGATTTCTTCACCGTCCAGGCCCGCCACAACCTGGGGGCGGACTGGAAGCTGGGCGGCACCTACAGCTACAACCGCAACCGCTATGACGACTACCAGGCCCGTCCCGTGTCGCTCAACCCCGTCACGGGCGTGCTCACGCGCCGGCCCGACGGCACGCGTGGCGCGCTCAGCCAGCAGCATGTGCTGCAGCTGAACCTGCAGGGCCAGGTGCAGTGGGGCGGGCTGCGCCACGACATCCTGGCCGGCTTCGATGCCGAGGACAGCAACATCTACCGCCGCGACCTGATCCGCGGCGCCAATGCCGGCGGCTTCAATGTCTACGATCCCGTCTACGGACGGTTGCCCAACTCCACCAACGTGGATCCGGCCCAGAGCGACCAGAGCGACCAGATCCGCCAGCAGGCCTTGTTCGTGCAGGACTCCATACGCCTGTCCGACCAGTGGATCGTGCAGGCTGGCGGCCGCTGGCTGCGCTACGACCAGGTGGCGGGCAAGGGCCGGCCCTTCGTGGTGGGCAGCGAGTCCGATGGCACCCAATTCATTCCGCGCGTCGGCCTGGTCTGGCAGCCCGATTCCGTCTGGTCCGTGTACGGCAGCTACAGCCAGTCCTTCAAGCCCCAGAGCAGCATCGGCAACGTGATCGGCACGCTGCCGCCCGAGGAAGGCAAGTCCTGGGAGCTGGGTGCCAAGCTGGAACTGGCGCGCGGCGTCACGGCCACGGCCGCCCTGTTCGACATACGCAAGCGCAACGTGGTGGTCAGCGAGACCATTGACGGCCAGAGCTATGCGCGCGCCGTGGGCGGCGCCCGCTCGCGCGGACTGGAACTGGACGTGGCCGGCCAGATCGGCCGCCATTGGCGCGTGATCGGCAGCTATGCCTACACCGATGCCCAGGTCACCAACGACCCCCAGTACCGTGGCAACCAGCTGGCCAATGTGGCGCGCCAGTCTGCCTCGGTGTTCGCGGCCTATGATTTCCCGCGCACGGCGGCCGGCCAGTGGCGCGCGGGCGCTGGCCTGCGCCATGTGGGCAAGCGCGCGGGCGATGCCGCCAACTCCTTCTACAACGATGGCTACGAAGTGGTCGATGCCTTCGTGGCCTACGAGGTCCCTTGGAACGGCCGCCTGGTCAAGCTGCAGCTCAACCTCAAGAATCTGTTCGACAAGAACTACGTGGCCTCCTCGGGCAGTCCCATCTATGTCACGCTGGGTGAGCGCCGCCAGGCCCTGCTGCGCATGAGCATGGACTTCTGATGGCGGGATGATGAGCTTCAAGAAAATCTGGTTCCAGCTGCACTGGTTCGTCGGCATCACGGCCGGCACCGTGCTCATGGTCATCGGCCTGTCGGGTGCGGTGTTCTCTTTTCACGAGGAAATCCTGGGTTGGCTCAATCCCGGCACGGCCTCGGTGCCCGTGCGCGATGCCGCGCTGCTGGCACCGCCGCAGATCGCGGCGGCCCTGCGCGATGCTGGCGAGCAGCGCGCCATCCAGCGCATCACCGTTCATGCCGAGCCCGGCCGTTCGGCCCAGGTGGGCTTCAAGCCGCCACCCGGCCAGCGCCGGGGCGAGACCGTCTTCGTCGATCCCTACACGGGCGCGCAACTGCCCGAGCAGCATGGCTCGGAATTCTTCGAATGGGTGGAGCGCCTGCACCGCTGGCTGCTGCTGCCGCGTGACGATGGCAAGCCCGTCACCGGAACCCTGGCCGGCCTGCTGCTGATGCTGTCGCTGTCGGGCCTGTACCTGCGCTGGCCGCGCCGCCCCCTGTCCTGGCGCACCTGGCTGACCTTCGACCCCGCGCTCAAGGGCCGTTCCTTTCTGTGGGGTCTGCATTCGGTGCTGGGCACCTGGGCCCTGGTCGCCTATGTGGTGTTCACGTTCACGGGCATGTACTGGGCCTTTGGCGTGGTACGCAGCACCGTGGACGGCTGGGCCGGCGTGCCGCCGCGCGCGGCCGCCGCGGCGCCTGCCGCACGGACTGGTGGCGCCAGGCCTGAACCGTCGGTGGCGCAGGCCGTGGACTTCGCAGCCGGCTGGTCCGGTTTCGAGCGCGTGGCCCAGGGATGGACGCTGGCGCAGCTGCGCCTGCCCGAGCGCGCCGGCCAGCCGTTGCAGATCAGCTGGCTGGATGCCGGGGCGGCCCACGAGCGCGCGCGCAACCAGATGGCCGTGCAGGGCGATGGCAGGGTGGAGCGCGACGAGCGCTACGCCGACCTGCCCGCGGGACGCCGTGCCGTGGGCGCGATCTATCCGCTGCACATGGGGACCTATTTCGGAATGCCGGGGCGCATCTTCATGACCCTGGCCTCGCTGATCATGCCGCTGTTCGCCATCACCGGCTGGATGCTGTACCTGGACCGCCGCCGCAAGGCCCGCGCCGTGGCGCGCGAGCGCCAGGCACTGGCTGGCGAGGGGGGAGAGCCGGTCCCGGGCCGGGAGTCCGTGCTCGTGGCCTTCGCCAGCCAGGCCGGACGTGCCGAGCGCCTGGCCGTGGCCACGGTGGCGGCCCTGCGCGGCGCGGGCCTGGCCGCGACGCTGCGTTCCGTGGCCGGGCTCGATGCCGAACAGTTGCGCCACCATGCCCGTGTGCTTTTTGTGGCCAGCAGCTTTGGCGAGGGCGATCCGCCCGACGCCGCACGCCGCTTTGCCCGTCTGCTGGGCGCGGCCTCGGGACCGGCCCTGCCGCACCTGCAATACGGCCTCCTGGCGCTGGGCGACCGGCAGTACCAGGCCTTTTGCGGCTTCGGCCATGCGCTGGACCACCAACTGCGCCGTCTGGGTGCACAGCCGGTGTTTCCGCTGATCGAAATGGATGGCGAGGACGCGCCGGCCTGGACGGCCTGGCAGCAGGCGCTGGCCGGGCATTTCGGCGTGGCGGCTGCGGTGTCCTGTCCGCCCGAAGCCGTGGCACCGGCCTTCGCCCCCTGGCGGTTGCAGGCACGCAGCCTGTGCAATGCCGGCAGCCAGGGCGCCGGTCTGTATGCGCTGCAGCTGCTGCCGCCCGAAGGCGTGGTGCCGTCGTGGAAGGCCGGTGCCCTGGTCGAGATCCTGCCGCGCCATGCAGACGAGGTCATCGACGCCTGGCTGCGGCGCCAGGCCTGCGACGGCGCTGCCCTGGTGCGCTGGCAGCGGCAGTCCGTGGCGCTGCGCGAGGCGCTGGCAGCCAGCGTGCTGCTCCTGCCCGGCGAGCTGGCGGCAGGCAGTCCGCCCCAGGCCGTGGCCGATGCGCTCATGCCGCTGGCGCCGCGCAGCTATTCGGTGGCTTCGCTGCCGCAGGATGGCCATGTGCAGCTGCTGGTGCGCCAGGCGCGCCATGACGGGGGGCTGGGCCTGGCCTCGGGCTGGCTCACCGTCCATGCGCCGCTGGGCACGACGCTGTCGCTGCGCCTGGTGAACAACAAGGCTTTCGAGGCGCGCGACGGCGGTGACGGCAGCGGCGACACGCCGGCCATCTTCATCGGCAATGGTTCGGGTTATGCGGGCCTGCGCGGCCATCTGCTGGCGCGCGTGCGCGCAGGCAGCCACCGCAACTGGCTGCTGTTCGGCGAACGCCAGCGTGCCCACGACGGCTTTTGCGAGGCCGAGGTGGCTGGCTGGCTGTCCTCGGGCCAGGTGGAGCGTGCGGACTTCGTCTATTCGCGCGACCAGGCCGAGCGCCGCTATGTACAGGATGCCCTGCGCGAAGCGGCCGAGCCGCTGCGCCGCTGGATCGCCGACGGCGCCGTGCTCTATGTCTGCGGCAGTGCCGACGGCATGGCCGCGGGCGTGGACACCGCGCTGACCGAAGTGCTGGGCGCAACCGCCGTCGAAGACCTGATCGTCGAAGGCCGCTATCGAAGAGATGTGTACTGAGGCGCTACGCCATTCCTGGCGAGATGCATAAAACCGGCGCGTCCCAAAAGCCAGGGACGCCGAGCAAGAGCCGCCTCGCGGCGGGGGCGCCCGGCCGAGGGCGTCGTCCCCCTCCCGCTTAGCGAGAGAGGGGGAAGCGGCGCAGCCGCTCAGGGAGTCGTCAGATACACCTCTTTGCCGAGATTCAGCATCAGGCGGTTGGCCCAGCCGAACAGGGCGGCCGAGTGCAGCATGTCCAGGATCTCCTGGTCCGTGAGGCCGGCATCGCGCAGCGGCTGCAGATCGGCCGCGCCGAACTGGCCGGGCGCGCGCGTCAGCGCCAGCGAGGACTGGATGATGGCGCGTTCACGCGCATTGGTGCCCGCCGTGTCGGGGTCGTCGAACATCTGGGCCATGACGTCGTTGCGCTTGGCCAGCTGCTCGAAGCGCTGGGCATGGACCGAGGCGCAGTAGATGCAGCCGTTGGAGCGCGACACGGCCGTGGCCGCGACTTCGCGCTCCGGGCGCGACAGTCCGCCGGGCGCATACATGATGGCGTTGAAGGCCTGCGAGCGCTCCGACAGCACGCGCGGCTGGCGGGCCAGCAGCAGGTAGAAGTCCGAGGTCCGGGCCTTGGGATGGCTCAGGTCCAGCACGGCCTGTTGTTCGGCCGTGGCCGCCGCGGGGTCGAGCACCGGCAGCCAGGACTTCCAGTCCAGGGTTTCGCTGGTATAGCCGTTGCGGCGCAGGGGCTCGCCGGGGGCGGGCAGGTTGGCCGGGTGCACGAAGGGCGCTGCTGCCACGGGTTCTGCGGTGGGCGCGCCGGTCTGGCCACCCAGTTCGGCCATGGCCTTGACGCCGGCGAACAGGCGCAACTGGTAGGCGATGAAACCCACCAACTGGGCGAGCAGCACGGTGTCATCGATGGACAGGCCGGAGGCGGGCAGGGCCAGCAGGGCTTCGCGGTCGCTTTCGGCCGGATGCAGTGCCAGGGTGCGCACGAAGTGCAGGGCCGCATCCAGGCGTGCGTCGCCGGCCTGCGCATCGGGCGTGGCCAGAACGGCCTGCAGGGCGGGTGTCAGCGCCAGCGCTTCGGCGCGACGGCGGTACTCGTCGGCCAGGGCCGGCACGCCGCTGACGCGGCACTGTTCGCTGGCCAGCACCAGGCGCTCAGCCTGGGACAGGCTGTCGGCCAGCCCGTTGCCCAGCAGCAGGTCTTCGCATGCCTGGGTGGCGATGGCCACCTTGTCGCGCTGGCGGCGCGTGGCGAAAACGGGAGAGGCGTCGGTCAGGCCGGCCAGGCGGTCGATGGTGTCGTTGGCTGTGGTCATGGTGTATCAGTTCGGATTTGCCAGGGCCCGCACGCGGGCCTCGGGGTCGGCGGGCGTCCATTCGCCGCCGTCGAGTTCAGGCTCGGCATAGGCCTGCAGCTGGGCGAAATGGTGCTCCATGTCCTCGCGGTAGAACAGCGAGGCCAGGCCCTGTGCCAGCTTGCGAGCGCCATCGCTGATGGCCGGGATATCACCGGATACCGTGCCGTGCGACAGCGCGGCCGGATAGCAAAAGCAGTGCACGTGGTCCAGGCCGGGCAGGGCGCCAGGGGTTTTTTCCTGGAACTCGAACAGCGGGCCCAGATCGGGCGAGTCCGACAGCTCCTGGTCCTCGGTCCCGGCTTCGGGCGCGAAGCGGTCGCTCCACAGGCGCACCCGGGATGCGATGTCCGCGAATTCGGGGCGCTGGCTCCAGTCGATGGCAAAGCCCGTGGAGACGATGAGAAAGTCCAGGACGAAGACGCCGCGCGGCGTGGTCACCCGCAGCCTGTCGCCGGCCTGTTCGACCTTTTGCACGGCACAGCCCAGGTTGAAATGGGCGTTGGCATGGCGCGAGACGCGCAGCGTGCTGCCATGGGGCGGCGGCACCTGCTGTACGTTGATGTAGTGGCGTATGCGCCATTTCCAGACATCGGGCAAAAGGAACTGGCCATGCGTGAGGCCGGGCGTGCCCGAGCCCTTGGACTTGTTGATGCGCGGCAGGTCCTGGCGGCGCACCAGCAGGTCCACGCTGGCCGCACCGTTTTCCAGGGCCGTGGCGGCACTGTCCATGGCCGAGGAGCCAGCGCCGACCACGCCCACATGCAGGCCGGCCAACCGGCCGTAGTCCATGGCGTCGGAGGAATGGGCCCAGCGGCTGCGGTCCACGCCCTGCATGAAGGCGGGGATCTGCGGGCCACCCAGGCCATCGCGGCCCGTGGCCAGGACCACGCGGCGCGCCAGCCAGGTGCGCGAGGCGCCGTCGGCTGTCACATCGACCTCGACGACACCATCGGCGCGCGGGCGCAGGGCCGTGACCTGGTGGCCATTGCGCACGTCGCAGCGCATCACGCGCCGGTACCAGCGCAGATAGTCCATCCACTGAAGGCGCGGGATCTTGTCCAGTGCGGTCCAGGCTTCGCGGCCCCATTGGGCGATGAACCAGGCGCGGAAGGTCAGCGACGGCAGGCCCAGGGCCGGTCCGGTAAGCTCCTTGGGCGAGCGCAGGGTTTCCATGCGCGCCGTCGTGGCCCAGGGGCCTTCGAGGTCCTGCGCCGCCTTGTCCAGCAAAACGGCCGCGATGCCCAACTGGGACAGCGCGGCCGACAGGGCCAGGCCGGCCTGGCCGGCGCCGATGACCAGGACATCGTGCACGGGCTGGCCGTCGCGGAGGGTGGGGGGGATCCAGGCCTTGGCAGGCCAGCCCAGTGCGACCAGGTCGTCGCGCAGGCGTTCTTCTAAGGCGGCCAGGCCCGCAGGGGCCGTGGCTGCCGTGTCGTTCAGGGACATAAACTCACCAGGAAACTCGGCATGGAAGGCGTGCCGGCCGCAGGCGGCGGCCGGACACGCATGGCATCAATCGATGCTGATTTTCGCGTCTTTGACTACCTGCGCCCACTTCAGGCGATCGTTGTGCACGGTTTTCTTGAATTGTTCAGGAGTTTCGATGCGGATGGCATTGCCCTGGGACTCGAAGCGCGCGCGCACCTCGGGCAGTTCCAGCACTTCGCGCACGGCCTGGCTCAGCTTGGCCACGATGGCCGGGTCCGTGCCCTTGGGCGCGAAGATGCCGAACCAGATCGAGCTGTCGAAGCCCTTGGTGCCCGGCAGGCCGCTGGAGGCGATGGTGGGCACTTCCTTGACCACGTCCACGGGCTTGGCCGTGGTCACGCCCAGCAGGCGCACCTTGCCCGACTTGTAGTGGGGCAGCACGGTCTGGACCTGGTTCATGATGCAGCAGGTCTCGCCGCGCAGCACCGAGGTGATGGCCTCGGGGCCGCCCTTGTAGGGTACGTGCACCATGTCCAGGCCCAGGCGGGCGTTGAACTCGGCAAAGGCCATGTGCGTGCCGGCGCCGTTCCCCGTGGAGGCGTAGTTGTACTTGCCGGGATGGGCCTTGACCTCGTCCACGAACTCCTTGAGGTTCTTGACGTTGATGACGTTGGGATTGATGGTCAGCACATTGGACACATCGATCAGCGGCGCCACGGGCACGAAGTCGGTTTCCACGTCGAAGGGCAGCTTCTTGTACAGCGCCGCATTGCTGCCATGGGTGGCGGCTGTGCCGAAGGCCAACGTATAGCCGTCGGGTTTGGCGCGCGCCACGATTTCGCTGGCGATGTTGCCGGCCGCACCCGACTTGTAATCGATGATCAGCGGCTGGCCCAGGCGCTGGGACAGGGGCTCCTGCACGCCGCGTGCGATCACGTCCACGCCCGAGCCTGCGGGAAAGCCCAGGATCATGGTCACGGGCTGGTGCGGCCACGACGCCGCGGACTCGGCGGCACCCGCCGCAGCGGCGCCGAAGACGGTCAGTGCCGCGGCGGCGGCGGGGATCCAGGTGCGGAAAAACGAGGGGCGCATGGTATGCAGGACATCCGGTGAATCAATGGCCCATATTTTCCTGGTAACTTAATGATTCACTTTTATATGCATATGTTGGTATGAAGCCAGTGGGGGCATGGCGGCCTTCCCCAGCAAAAAGCCCGCCGATGGGGCGGGCTGTGCGGCCGGTGTGCCGGCGTCTCAATGGCGGTAGGGATTGTTGGGGCGGCGGTCATAGCGATTGGGCACGCCGTCGCGGTCCCGGTCCCAGCGTCCGGGCGCATAGTCCCATCGGCCGCCATGCTGGTTCCACACGGGCTGGCGATAGACATAGCCCGGGCGGGCCTTGACCCAGTGGCCGGCCACCCACGCATGGCGCGGGCCCTGGGGACGCCAGTAGCCCGGGGCCCACACGTAGCCACGGCGCGGCGCGGGAACGGCCTCGTAGCGCAGCGGGGGCGGTGCGCCGAACTGGACGGAGACGGCTGCGCCCGGTGCCGCATAGGTCACGCTGGCCTGTGCCTGGGCGGTGCCTGCCCAGCCGGCCAGGGCCAGGGTGGCGGCGATCAGCGGTGTGCGAAGGGAAATCATGGCGGCTCCTTGTCTGGGTTGCATGGGTCAGGACGGCTTGCGCTGGTCCATGGCTTCATGCTGCAGGGACTGCGTCAAGCCGCGGTTGCCGCCCCGCGAAGTCTTGCAATCTTGTGTATCGCTTGCGTGAAGCCCTGTTGCGAGGCGCTGCAAGCGCCGGCGTTCACAGCGGGCTGCGCCGCAGCGCCGTGAAGGCCGAGAACTCCCAGCTGCGCATGGCCAGCACCAGGGTATAGCCTTCACGCTGGCCTGGCGGCAGGCGCTGGTCCTGCAGGTGCTGCTGCGAAAAATCATGGGCCAGCCGCTGTATGCGCTCCACAAAGCTGGGCGCCAGATGGCGTGCGATCGAGCCATGGACCATGAGCATGCCTTCGCCGGGCTGATCGAACCCGCCGCCGAAGTAGTCGAGCACGGCGTTCTCGCGGAAGTACTCCATCACGGGGCCGCGCGCGCGCCAGCGGAAGGTCTTGGCCAGGCGCAGCCGGTAGCGGTTGGCGGGGCGCAGCTCGATGATGCCGATGCGGTCCAGCTGGGCCAGGTAGCGTATGCCCTCGGCCTCGCTCATGCGGTAGGTGGCGACGATCTGCTCCAGCGTCCACTGGCTGAGCACGCAGATGGCCATGAGCAGCAGCTTGCGGTCGGCGACCACGGCGTTCTCCTGCTCGGGCGTCATCTCCTGCAGCAGGGGCTGGCTGTCGGCCACGCGGCGCGCCAGGTCGGCGAAGTCCAGGCTCAGGGCGCGGCAGATGGCGTCTATGCGCGACAGCGGCATGTCGCCCTTGGCCAGCATGCGCTTGACGCTGGACTCGGCCATGCCCAGGGCGCGGGCCAGGTCGGCATAGGTCATTTGCACGGCCTTGAGTTCTTTCTTCAAGGCGGTGACGAGGTCGGCGGTGGTGCTCATGGGTAGCGATTATCGATACCGCCAGTGCTGCAGCGCGCAGCCGGTACAGAAATCCGGCCCGCGAACCGGTGGGCTTCAACACACTGCCGCCACCTTCACTGCCTGTTCCAAGGAGAACACCATGCACGGACCGTCCCCGTCACCCTTGCGCCACCTGGCCGAGCCCACCCTGGCGGCAGGCTTTGTACTGCTGTGCCTGCTGGCCCTGTTCCTGCCGCCGTTGGCCCAGCCAGCGGCCCAGCACCATTTTGCGGACCAGCGCGCCTGGGCCGGCCTGCCCCATGCGCTCGATGTGCTGAGCAATCTGGGCTTCGCCGTGGCGGCGGCCTTCGGCTCCTGGCTGCTGATGGGGCGGCGCGGCGATGCCCAGCCGGTGACGGTGCGCGCGCTGGCGGCGCTGTTCTTCTCGGGCCTGGCCTGTTCGGCCATCGGATCGGCGATCTACCACTGGGCACCTGACGACATCGGCCTTGCAGGCGACCGCCTGGCCATGTCCATGGCCTTTGCCGGCATGCTGGGGCTGGCCGCGCAGTCACGCATCTCGGATGGCGCGGGCCGGTGGGCGGCCCTGGCCATGTTGCTGGCATCCGTGAGCGCCGTCCTGGCCTGGCTGTGGA
This sequence comes from Burkholderiaceae bacterium, assembly GCA_031253795.1. Lineage (GTDB taxonomy): Bacteria > Pseudomonadota > Gammaproteobacteria > Burkholderiales > Burkholderiaceae_C > Comamonas. The sequence continues at coordinate 32,789 of JAIRVR010000030.1, read as the reverse complement.
CGGGCAATGTGCTGCCCTGGGCCCTGGCCCAGGGCAGCGGCATGCTGGCCGTGCTGGGACTGTCGCTGCTGGCGCCACGGCGTGGCGGCCTGGCCCTGCGGCTGGGTGTGGTGATGGCATGGTATGGCGCTGCCAAGCTGCTGGAGTGGGGTGATGCGGCCGTGTTCGATGCCACGGCGGGCTGGGTGTCCGGTCACAGCCTCAAGCATGTGTTGGCCGCCGGTGCCGCCTGGCCCGTGCTCCACGCCCTGCGTGCCCGTGCCGCGGGCACAATGGCCACCGATGCAGGCGCCCGCCGGGACGCCTGCCAGCTTTGAGGGACTGCAAGATGTACCAGCCAGAAACCGGCGGCCAGGCCGCCGCCCCGGAGGCGGCGCCAGCCGTTCATGCCCACCCCAACCAGTTCGCCCTGCTGGGGCAGAGGCGCTTCGCGCCCTTTTTCTGGACCCAGTTCTCGGGAGCGGCCAACGACAACCTGTTCAAGTTCGCGCTCACCGTGATGGTGACCTACCAGCTCAGCGTATCCTGGCTCCCGCCGGCCATGGCGGGGCTGGTGATCGGTGCGCTCTTCATCCTGCCCTTTCTGCTGTTTTCGGCGACCTCGGGCCAACTGACCGACAAATGGGACAAGCGGCGCATGTTCCGCCTGGTCAAGAACCTGGAGATCGCCATCATGGCGCTGGCCGCCTGGGGTTTTGTGCAGGTCCATGTGCCGGTGCTGCTGGTCTGCGTGTTCCTCATGGGCCTGCATTCCACACTGTTCGGGCCCGTGAAGTTCGCCTACCTGCCCCAGGTGCTCGACGAGCGCGAACTCACGGGCGGCAACGGCATGGTGGAAATGGGCACCTTCGTGGCCATCTTGCTGGGCAATGTGGCCGGCGGTCTGCTTGTGGCCGTGCCCGAGGTCGGGCACCTGCAGGTGGCCGTGGCCTGCGTGGCGCTGGCCGTGATCGGGCGGCTGTGCGCACAGTTCATCCCCAATGCGCCGGCCACGGATCCCCATCTGGTCATCAACTGGAATCCCTTCACCGAAACCTGGCGCAACCTGCGGCTGGCGCGCGAGCAGCCCGCCGTGTTCCGGTCGCTGCTCGGCATCAGCTGGATGTGGTTCTTCGGTGCCGTGTTCCTGGCCCAGTTTCCCAGCTTCGCGAAGGAGGTGCTGCACGGCGACGAACATGTGGCCTCCCTGCTGCTGGTGGTGTTTTCCGTAGGCATCGGCGCGGGCTCGCTGCTGTGCGAGGTGTTCAGCCGCCGCCATGTGGAAATCGGCCTCGTGCCCCTGGGGGCCATCGGCATGAGCGTGTTCGCCATCGACCTGTTCTTCGCCTCGCGCGCCCTGCCGCCGTCCGGCCTGATGGGCGTGGGTGCCTTCTGTACCCAGCCCGCGCACTGGCGCGTGATGGCCGACCTCGGTCTGCTGGCGCTGTCGGCCGGCCTCTACAGCGTGCCCATGTACGCGCTGATCCAGTTGCGCAGCCAGCCCACGCACCGTGCGCGCATCATCGCGGCCAACAACATCCTCAACGCCTTGTTCATGATCGCCTCCAGCCTTCTGGCCGGCGCCCTGCTGGCGGCGGGGCTGAGCATTCCCCAGGTATTCCTGGTCACGGGCATCGCCAATGCCGTCGTGGCGGCCTACATCTTCCTGCTGGTGCCCGAGTACCTGCTGCGCTTCGTGGCCTGGGTAGCCTCGCGCTTCGTCTACCGCTTCAAGGTGCAGGGGGACGAGCATGTGCCCACCGCGGGTGCGGCCATCCTGGCCTGCAACCATGTGAGCTTCGTCGACGCCGTGCTGCTCATGGCCGCCAGCCCGCGGCCCATCTACTTCCTCATGGACCACCGCATCTTCCGCGTGCCGGTGCTGGGCTGGCTGTTCCGGCTGGCCAAGGCGATTCCCGTGGCACCGCAGAAAGAGGATCCTGCCACCTACGAGGCCGCCTTCGACCGCGCCGCCCAGGTATTGCGGGAGGGCGACCTGCTCGCCATCTTCCCCGAGGGCGGCATCACGCGCGATGGCCAACTGCAGGAGTTCCGGGGCGGCATCATGAAGATCATCGAGCGCGCCCGGGCCGAGGGCCTGCAGGTGCCGGTCATCCCCATGGCGCTGACCAATCTCTGGGGCTCGTACTTCAGCCGCGTTGAACAGGGCGGCGCGATGGTGAGGCCCTTCCGCCGCGGACTGTTCAACCGCGTGGGCCTGAACGTGGGCCAGCCCCTGGCCCGGGACCAGGTCCAGCCGGCCCTGCTGCGCGAGCGCGTGCAGCGGCTGCTGGCAGGCTAGTCTTCCACGGCAAAGCCCAGGCCCGCATGGGCCTGAAGCCGCGCGATGAGCCGATCGCCCATGGCGGGCGCCGGGGTCCAGATGCCGCCGGGCGTGTCCCGGGCGTCCTGCAGCAGGCAGACGGCGGCCTCGGTGATCATCTTCGAGGTGGAGCCGTAGCCGGGGTCACGATCGCCCGTGACACCTACGCGCAGGCTGTGGCCCGCCGCATCCGTGCCGAGGAACAGCACGTCGTAGAAGCCCGATTCACGCTCCTCTCGCGAAGGGCCTTCGCCGGGCCGGGGGCCATCGTCCGAGCCCAGTGATTTGTCGGCCGCCACGGCCTGTGCCAGGGCCTCGCCCTTGTCGCCGGCACCCGTCACCATCATTTCGTCGTAGACGAAATCCGCTCCGTAGGCATGGTCCATGAGGAAGTTGGACCGGTGCACGTTGCGCGTGTTGATGGCCGCCATCACAAAGGGGGCCACCCACAGGCCCAGTGCCTCGTCCACCATGGGCTTGTTGCCCGAAGGCTGGCGCGGGCCCTCGAACCCGGGCGTGAGCGAAAAGGGGTTGCGCAGCAGGTCCAGCACACCCGGGTCGCGCGCCGCTGCCGCCATGGTCGCCTTCAGGCTGGCGGCCGTGCCTCCCGAGAACGTGCCCTTCATCTTGCGAACACGGCCGCGCACGCGCGATGCCGGGCGGCCGAAGCGCGCCTTCATTTCGCGCTGCAGCATGAACACGCCCAGATCGAACGGAATGGAATCGAAGCCGCAGGAAAACACGATGCGCGCGCCACTGGCCCGGGCCTGTGTCTCATGGGCATCGATCATCTGGCGCATCCATGCGGGCTCGCCGCACAGGTCCACATAGTCCACGCCGGCACCTGCGCAGGCGGCCACCAGTGCACTGCCGTACAGCTGGTAGGGGCCGACCGTCGTCAACACCAGCCGGGTCTGCTCCATCAGTGCCTGCAGGCTGGAGGGGTCATTGGCATCGGTCACCACCAGAGGCGTGTCGGCGGGCGCACCCAGGGCATCGCGCACGGCCGCCAGCTTCTCGGCATTGCGCCCGCCCATGGCCCAGCGCAGGCCGCTGTCCGCGCCGTAGCGCTGAAGCAGGTACTCGACCACCAGCCGGCCGGTAAAACCGGTGGCGCCGTGGACGACGAGGTCAAAGGGTTTGGTCATCGGTTGTCTCCATAGGGCAGGGATGGTCCGCAGGCGCGGACCCGGTGCGTGGGGCGTTCGGGCGCATTGTCAGCGGTGGCGCGGGCAGATCCTGTCGCCCAGGTGCCCTGCTGCAAAGCAGCTGCTCACGCTACGCAGCATGCCGAAAATCACATGACTCTCCGCGCAAAGTATCGGATGGCAATACCGATTGGCCTGCGCCCGGCCACTGTGGCGGTCCGATGCAGACACGCCTGTCACGTCTGGGCACCATGCGTTCCGTGTTCAACCAAGGCCCTCCGAGGGCACCCGGAAAATGTCTTCATCCTCCTCCGTCATTCAGCGTGATACCCGGGCCTGGCAACTGCAGGTCTGGGTGTCCTTCGGCATCGCGCTCGGCCTGTGCGCCATCGGCCTGGCATGGCTGCCTGGCCAACGGCTGGAGCAGGCCTTCATGGTGATGGGCTATGTGTTCTGCCTGTCGGCGGCCTTTGTCCTGGCCAAATTCGTGCGCGACAACGAGGGCGAGCGCCGCAACGGCGGGGACACGCCGATGTGGGGGCTGGTGGTCTGGGGCGGCTTTGCCGTGGCCATGGGCCTGACCGGCTGGGGCCTGCTGGGCATGACAATCCATGCAAGCTACAAGGCCTTCCTGGGCGTGAGCTGGCTGTACCTCATCACCACCGCCTTCACCCTGGCCAAGATGCTGCGCGACCGCCATGAAGCCGATCTGGCCCAGGCCCGGTTGCAGGGACGCGGCGAAGCCGGGCGGGCCATCGATTTCGAGTGAACCTTTTCCACCGCGCCCTGCATCCATGGCAGGGTGTGAAGCAGCTTGAGGAATCCATCATGAACTTTTTGTCTATCGCTCGGCGCCAGTTGCTGTCCGCTGCCGTCCTGTGCGCGTCGCTGGCCCTGTCCCCGGCACACGCCCAGAGCGAGGCCTCGGCCGCGCTTTCCATGCTCCCTGTTGCCTCGGTGGTGGGAACGGCCTCGGTGGGCTCGGCCGCCGCTGGGGCCGTCGTGGCCGTGCCTGCTGCCCTGTCCGTGGGTGGGGCGGTGCTGACCGTCAAGGCGGTGCAGGCCTCGGCCACGGGCACGGTCTATCTGCTGGAGCGTGCCTCCGATGGCGCCCAGGCCAGCGTGGAAGTGCTAGGCCGTGGCGCATCGGCATCGGTCCATGCCGTGGGCACGGTCGTGACCTGCAGCGTCATCGGTGCGGGTGTCATGGTGTCGGCCGCGGGCAGGGTGCTGGCCTTCATTCCCAACGAAATGGGCAAGGCCCTGCTTCACAACGAACGCCTGTGATGACCGCCATGCAAACCATTTCTCCCAGGATGCGCACGGCCTGTCTGGGCCTGCTGCTGGCCGCGGCCATGGGCAGCGCCCATGCGGGCCGCAGCTGCGAGGACCGGCCGCTGACCACGCAGTCCCTGCAGCAAGGCCTGGAGCTGGCACAGCGCACCGCCGAGGCGCTGGAGGCCGAACATGCGAAAAACGGCACGCGCGTGGTGCTGCTGGCACGTGTGGGCCAGGACTTGAGCAAGTACGGCCTGCACTACTCGCACTATGGCTGGGCCTACAGAACCGCCGAAGGCCTCTGGCGCGTGGCGCACAAGCTCAACGAATGCGGCACGGCCAGCGGCCATGTCTACCGCCAGGGACTCGGGGAATTCTTCCTCGATGACCTGTGGCGCTACGAGGCCGGTATCCAGGTGCCCACGCCTGCCGTACAGCAGGCGCTTTGGGGTTTCCTGACCCAGCAGCGCAGCATCGTGCGCCTGCAGCACGAGCCCTACAGCATGGTCAGCTATGCCTGGGGCCAGCGCTACCAGCAGTCCAACCAGTGGGCCACCGAGACCCTGGCCGCGGCCATGGAACCTGCCACGGTGCAGCGCCGTGAACAGGCCCAGGACTGGCTGCAGTTCAAGGGCTATGAGCCCGGCGTGCTGACCATCCGCGCGCTGACCCGCCTGGGCGGCCGCATGACGGCGGCCAACATCGCCTTCGATGACCATCCGGGCGACAAGCGCTACGCCAGCCGCATCGAAACCGTGACCGTGGAGTCGGTCGCCGCCTGGCTGCAGCGCAGCCAGCTGGCGGGTCCGCTGCGGACCCTGCCCTGAACCGAGGACAAGCCATGAGCAAAGCCCTGAGATTGCCCGAGAAATGGTTCCGCCGCGCCCTGTGGCTGGTGGCCGTGGTCTTCGCCTCCTTCCTGATCGGCCTGGGTGGGCTGGTGGTCGGCGATCTGCCGCGCGTCGAGTCCGCGCGCACCGTGGAGGATTTCATCGCACCCGGCGCTGCAGCGCCCGTGAAGGCGCAAATCCGTGCCGCCGATGCCGCACATGACCAGGCCGAAGCGGCCCTGGAGAATGCGCGCCTGCAGCACCAGGCAGCCCAGGCGCGCTACCGTTCGGCGCGCGAGACCTTCGACAACTGGGTGGCCACGCGAAGCGCCACGGCGCGGCCCGACCAGGACACCGAGCTGATCTCGCGCAGCCGGGCGCTGGATGGGCTCAAGCAGCAGGAAAATGCCGCGCGCTCCACGGTGGAGCGCCTGCAGGGCGCGAGCCTGCAGGCCCGCCAGCGGCTGGAGGCCGCCAACCGGCAGTGGGAGGGCCTGCGCGAGGGAGCCATGGAGGACTGGCGCAAGGAGATGCGGGCCATCGAGCTGCGTGTCTTCCTCTACCGCCTGGCCCTGACCCTGCCCCTGCTGCTGCTGGCGGGATGGCTGTTCGCCAGGCAGCGCAAGAGCACCTGGTGGCCCTTCGTCTGGGGCTTCATCTTCTTTGCGCTGTTCGCCTTCTTCGTGGAACTGGTGCCCTATCTGCCCGACTATGGCGGCTATGTGCGCTACATCGTCGGCATCGTGGTCACGGTGCTCCTGGGGCGCGCGGCCATTCTGGGCCTGAACCGCTACCTGGAGCGGCAAAGACAGCAGGAGTCCCTGCCAGAGACCCAGCGTCGCGAGGAACTGGGCTATGACGTGGCCCTGGCGCGCCAGGCCAAGGGTGTGTGCCCGGGCTGCGAGCGCGCGGTGGATCTCAAGGACGGCAGCATCGACTTCTGTCCGCATTGCGGCATAGGCCTGTTCGATCGCTGCGGCCAGTGCGGCACGCGCAAGAGCGCGTTCTCGCGCTTTTGCCACGCCTGTGGCGCGCCGGCCGGCAAACAGCTGCCAGGCCCCCCGGACACCGCGCCTGGGACCGCCGACGCCGGCTGACGGCGGTCTGTAACGGCTTGTGGTACACCATGGCCTGTGCGCCGTGGCATGCCTGCGGCGCCATCCCTGTCCGTCCCCGCAGGCGCCGCCTGTATTCAGCGAGGAATGCCATGCCAGGCCTGGTACCCGAAGTTGGAAGAGACCCACAGGCGCAGCAGACCGGCTGGCGCCTTTTGCCGCTGCTGGCCTGGGCCACGGGCCTGGCCCTGCTGGCAGGCCAGGTGGCTGCCGGTGCGGCCGGCTGGGCTGCCTGGGCCCTGTATGCCGTGGTGTCGGGTTCGGCCGGCCTGGCCTGGGCCGCATACAGCCATGCCGGCCAGCGCCGTCTGGCGCAGGTGGCACGCGGCCATGGCTGGATCCAGGCCTCGTGCGCACTGTTGCTGGCCGCCTGGCAGCCTTCGCTGGCCTGGGCTGCGGCCCTGCTGTGGCTGGGGGCCGTCGCCTGGCTGCCCTGGGATGGCGAACACGAGCCGGTGCTCCACCTGCCGGCCGGACAGGCCGCCCTGCTGTGTGCCATGCTGGCCGTGGTGGCCTCGGTGGTGGTGGCGCGGCCCATGCCCCAGACCGGCGCGGGATCGGTTTTCGTGCGCATGCTGTGGCTGGCCAGTCTGCTGCAGCCCTTCGCCATCCATGGCCTGGCCATGTGGCAGGCCCTGAGGTGCTGGCAGCGGCGCAAGGGCGCCGAGCTGGCGGCACTGGAGCGCCAGTGCGAGCGGCTGGGCGAAGACATGCGTCAGCTGCAGGCGCGCGTGGGTACGCTGCAGCTGTCCACGGGCCGTGATGTGCTGACGGGCGTGGCCAGCTTTGCGCGCCTCATGGACGCCGTCGACGGCCTGCGCGAACGCCATGCGCGCAAGGCCGAACCGTTTTGCGTGGTCCTGCTCGAACTCGACCCCTGGGTGGCCCGCAGCGGCATTCCCCAGCCCGACAAGGGGCCGTCGCTGGAGGATCGCGTCCTGCTCATGCTCAGCGGCCTGCTGATCACGCACCTGCGGGCGGTCGATGGCATAGGCCGCTACCGCGACGATACCTTCATGCTGGTCATGCCCGACACCGCCTCGGCCCAGGCCGTCTGGGCCCTGCAGCGCGTGCGTGACGGCGTGCACCAGCGCCATTGGGGCGAGGCGCCGCCCCCTCATGCCCATGCCGATGCGCTGACCCTGACCCTGGCCGTGGCTGAATTCCAGGTGGGCGAGACCTCGGAGCGCCTGGTCCAGCGTGCTGAAACCGCCTTGCTGCGCGGCCGTTCCGGCGGGCGCAATCAGATCGTGGTGGCAGAGGATGTGATGCCGCCGCCACACGGCTGACCTGGGTCAAGCCGCCGCCCCCGCCGTTGTGCGCTTGCGGTCACAATGGCTGGCAATCGGGGCCGCCGGCCCCGCGCTTTTTCGCATGCCCGAGTTGTCCACCTCTTCCCGGAAAGTCCCGGACCGCCTCCTGTGGGGGCCGACGCCTGCCTCTCCCCTGGTCGATGGCGCGCAGCATCTCGAGCGCTGGCGTCGCCGCACCTGGCAGTTGCATGGTTCCGTGCTGCTCAGCCACCTGTATGCCTTTGCCCTGTTTGCCGGCCATGCCGGGGCCGGCTATGCGCCATGGCCCGCCGTGTGGGTCTACGGCTTGTGGCTGCTGTGCGGCATGGGCTTCATCACCTGGGCCTATGCCAGCGGCTGGTGCCATACGCGGCGCGATCCCGGCATGTTCCTCACCCACCAACTGGTGTCCATCTTCGGCGTGCTGGGCATGCTGGTGGCCGCGCCCCAGGTGGCCTTCCAGGCCCTGGTCATGCTCATCGTCTTCAGCGCCGACGGCTTCCTCGCGCGCAGCCGGACCAGTTTCTGGCTGACCTGGATTGCCACGCTCGCGGCCGTGACTGCCCTCATCTGCTGGTTGGGGCCGCGCATGCGGATGACCACGGACACGCAGGCCGGCCAGCTGCTGGCCATTGCCGTCGTGCTGGGTGCCGTCGTGCGGTGCAGCGTGCTGGTCACGTTTTTCCGCAGCATGCAGTACCGCATCGCCGTGGCCAACGAGAAGCTGGCCACGGCCCTGGCCCAGATCGAGGTTCTGGTGCGCCAGGACGAGGTGACGGGCGTGGCCAACCGCCGTGGCGTCATGGAGCGGCTGCAGCAGTGCCGCGCGGTCGCGCTGCGCCAGCAGGGGCCGCTGTGCGTGGCCCTGCTCGATATCGATCACTTCAAGCGGATCAACGACAGCTTCGGCCACGAGGGCGGCGATCGCGTGCTGCGGGCTTTCGGCACGTTGCTGACGTCGCAGTTGCGCGCCAGCGACGGCATAGGTCGCTATGGTGGCGAGGAGTTCCTGCTGGTGCTGCCCGACACCGATCTGGCCCGGGCTGGCGAGCTGCTCGAGCGCCTGCGCCAGCGCATCGCGCAGGCCCCCTGGGCGCAGACCGTGGGCGCGGGTGCCCGCGTGACCGCCACCTTTGGCGCGGCCCAGTATCGGCCGGGTGAGTCCGTGGAGGCAACGATTGCGCGTGCCGACGCCGCCATGTATGGCGGCAAGGCGGCAGGGCGCAACCGCGTGGTCCTGGAGGCCGAAGACCGGCCTTAATCGACCCGTATGCCCGCCTTGCGGACCGTGGCCTCCAGCCATTGGCGTTCCTGCTCCAGGTAGGCGATGAACCGGTCCTGGGGCATGGACATGGGCTTGAAACCCGCCTCGGTCAGCCGCAGGGCCGTGGCGGGCTCGGCCAGCACGGCCGCCACATCCTGTGCCAGGCGTTCGGCAATGCGCGCATCCGTGCGTGCCGGCAGCAGCAGGCCCTGCCAGGCCTCGACATCCAGGGCCTGCAGAGCCGGTGTTTCGGACAGGCTGGGTGTCTGCGGCAGGCTGGCGATGCGCTGGCGCGAGGTCACGCCCAGCCCTTTGACCTTGCCTTCGCGCACAAAGGATTGGACCAGGGCCACGGGCAGCACGGCCAGGTCGATCTGGCCGCCCGCCAGCTCGGCCAGCGCCTGGGGGCCCGATTTGTAGGGCACGTGCATCAAGGCCATGCCCGCCATTTGCTGGATCAGCTCGGCCGTCAGGTGCAGGCCCGTGCCCACGCCATCGGTGCCCAGGCTCAGCCGGCCTGGCTGCTGGCGTGCCAGCTGCACCAGCTGGGCCGCGTCGGCCACGGGCAGGCCGGGGCGGGCCGCGAGCACAAAGGCGGACGAGGCGACAGGCGCCACGGGCAGCAGATCCCTGAGCCCGTCGTAGCGGTGCAGCGCCGGAGAGACCAGGGGGGCAATGACCACGGCACTGGCCACACCGAACAGCAGGGTGTGGCCATCGGGCCGGGCCTTGATCACGCGTTGGGCCGCGATGGTGCCCGAGGCGCCGACGGTGTTCTCGATGACCACGGGCTGGCCCAGGCGTTCGGCCAGGCGTGGCATGACCAGGCGCGCGGCCACGTCCACGCTGCCGCCCGGCGAAAAGGGCACGACCACGGTCAGCGGCTGGCTGGGCCAGGCGGGGGCTGGCGCCACGGCGGCCGGTGCCGTGGCGGCACGCAACGGCAGGGGCAGCAGCGGGGCGCCCAGCATCCAGGCGTTCAGTTGCCGGCGGCGCAGGTTCATGCCGTCCTCCGGCCGCGCTGCAGCCAGGGCAACTGGCTGGCCTGGTAGCGCCAGGTCTGGAATACGCTGTTGAGCCGGCCGGGGCCCGTACGGCGGGCGGCGGCATCGGGGTATTCGGCAAACCAGGGCAGGACGTATTCCCAGACCACCTCGCCTTCGGGCGTGACCTCGAACAGCCTGCCCGTGGCCGATTCGGTGATGTGGGTGTTGCCGTTCCACAGGCGCTGGGCATTGCCCATGAAGGCCGTGTAGAAGGCGTTGACCATCTCGTCCTGGTAGCTCCAGACGATGCGGTGATCGGCGGGGTCGATCTCGACCACGCGCGAGAAGGCCACATGGGCGCCTTCGCGGAAATTGCCGTTGTCGAAGGCCAGGATGTGGCCGTTGTCCAGTGCCACCGGCGCATGCTGGTGCGAGACCACCGAGGGCGGAATGTGCAGCCGCACGGCTCCGGTCGCCCTGTCCACGCCGATGATGCCGGAGGTGGTGCGCAGGCTCATCAGCACGCTGCCGTCGGCCGTCACGCCCAGTCCGTTGACCAGCGGCCAGTGGTAGCGGCCAAAGCCGGGGTGGATGGGAAAGGCGGCAGGATCAAGATGCTCCCAGGCCCTCCACTCCCAGACCAGGCGGCCGGCGCGGTCCACCTCGCGGACCACGTCGCCGTACATCACCTCGCCTTCGCCATGCGCCGTGCCACCGGGCACGCGCTCGGCGAAGCCAGCGGGCACGGGCGCGCAGGCGGCATAGAGCAGGTGGCCGTTGGGCAGCCACTGTGCGTCGTGGTGGTGGTCGGGGTCCTCATGGCGCCAGACGATGTCGCCCTGCGGCGTGACCTCGTAGAAGTCGCCGCCATGCCACATGGACCACGGCGCATAGCGGTCGGGCGAGCGCGGATGGTTGCCGTTGTAGCCCAGGTTGCCGTTGGGCAGGATGACGGCATGGCGGCCCGCGCGCACGGGCAGTTTCCATTCGTGGGCCACGCGGCCTTCGATGTCCACCAGATAGACATGGCCGTCGGCCGTCTGGGGTGCGATGAGGGTGTAACCCCCGGCCGACAGGGTCGGGTCGTGGGCGATGAGTCCCGCGCCGCGCCGGCGCTGGGTGACTTGGTCTACGGTGCTGGCCATGGGCTGCTTTCCAGGATGAGAGGGCAGGCGCCACTCTAGGCAGTCGCAAGCGTCAGGAATAGCTGTTTGTTTTGGACTGGGTGTCAGAGAAAAATTTACACTCATACCCATGCCGGCAATCTCCCAGGCCTTTCGCTGTTTCGACGAGGTGGCACGCCGTGGCTCGGTGCGCAAGGCCGCCGTGACCCTGCACCTGACGGCAGCGGCCGTGAACCAGCAGATTCTCAATCTGGAAGCCCAGGTCGGTGTGCCCCTGTTCGACCGCCTGCCACGCGGCATGCAGCTGACGACGGCTGGCGAGATCATGCTGGCCGCCGTGCGGCGCAGCCAGCGCGATGTGGACAACGCGCTGGCCCAGGTCGAGGACCTGCGTGCGCTGCGCCGTGGCCATGTGCGCGTGGGCGTGTCGCATGCCACGGCGGAATACCTGCTTCCCCTGGTGATCGCCAGTCTGCATGCGCGCTATCCGGGCATCAGCTTCAGCGTGCGTTCGGGCACGGGCGAGGAACTGCTGCGCGGTGTGGCCCAGGGTGAAATCGATGTGGCCTATTGCCTGCGCCGGCCGCCGCCGCCCGGCGTTCAGGAGGTACGTGCCTGGCCCCAGCCCCTGGGGGCGGTGATGGCCCCCGGCCATCCGCTGAGCACCCGGCCGCGCCTGCTGCGGCTGCGCGACTGCGTGGACTATCCGCTGATCCTGATGGCGCCCGGCATGGAGCTGCGCAGCATGCTGGAGCAGGTGGACGGAACGGCCCTGCACCAGCAGCGGCCGCTGGTGGAAACCGGCTCGGTGCCCATGGTTCGGCGCCTGGTGGCTGGCAGCCTGGCCCTGGGCTTTCTGGTGCCCGACAACGTGGCCGAGGATGTGGCAGCTGGCCGCCTGGTCTGGCGCGCCCTGCACGACGCGGGTGCCCAGCTGCCCAGCTGTCTGTACCAGCGCACGGGATACGCCAAGGCGGAGGCCATGCGGCTGTTCCTCGATGAACTGGAGCGCATGGCCGACGAGATGCGCGCCGGCTTCGAGACCGGCGTGTCCTGGTCCCTCAAGGACCTGGCGACCTGAGCCGCCGGGCCTGACCTCAGACGCCGCGTGCGCGGTCGGCCTTGAAGCGCGCCCGGAACTCCGTGTAGGTGCCGGCATCCAGCGCGTTGCGCACTTCCTGCATCAGGTTCAGGTAGTAGTGCAGGTTGTGGATGGTGGTGAGCATGGGGCCCAGCATCTCGCCGCAACGGTCCAGATGGTGCAGGTAGGCGCGCGAAAAGCCTTCGCGCCCACCGTCTTCCCAGCTCACGCCGCTGGCGCCCGCGCAGGCATGGCAGGTGCAGCTGGGGTCCAGGGGCTGGTGGTCGCTCTTGTGGCGGGCGTTGCGGATCTTCAGGTCGCCATAGCGCGTGAAGATGGTGCCGTTGCGCGCATTGCGCGTCGGCATGACGCAGTCGAACATGTCCACGCCGTCGGCCACGCCCTGGACCAGGTCCTCGGGAGTGCCCACGCCCATCAGGTAGCGCGGCTTGTTCGCCGGCAGCAGATGCGGCGTGTGGGCCATGATCTCCAGCATCTCGTCCTTGGGCTCGCCCACCGAGACGCCACCCACGGCGTAGCCGGGGAAGTCCATTTCCACCAGGGCCTGCAGCGATTCCTCGCGCAGATTGGTGTACATGCCGCCCTGCACGATGCCGAACAGTGCGTTGGGATTTTCCAGGCGCTGGAACTCATCGCGCGAGCGCTTGGCCCAGCGGCGGCTCATTTCCATGCTCTTGCGTGCCTCGGCCTCGGTGGTCTTCTTGCCATGGGTCTCGTAGGGGGTGCACTCGTCGAGCTGCATGACGATGTCCGAGTTCAGGATCGTCTGGATCTGCATGCTGACCTCGGGCGACATGAACAGCTTGTCGCCGTTGACCGGGCTGGCGAAGTGCACGCCTTCCTCGGTGATCTTGCGCATGGCGCCCAGGCTCCAGACCTGGAAGCCTCCCGAATCGGTCAGGATGGGCTTGTTCCATTTTTCGAAGCCGTGCAGTCCGCCGAAACCCTTCATGATGTCCAGTCCCGGACGCATCCACAGGTGGAAGGTATTGCCCAGGATGATCTGCGCGCCCATTTCCTCGAGGCTGCGCGGCATCACGCCCTTGACGGTGCCATAGGTGCCCACGGGCATGAAGATGGGCGTCTGCACCACGCCATGGTTGAGCGTCAGCGTGCCACGGCGCGCATGGCTGGAGGGATCGGTCTTGAGCAGTTCGAATTGCAGCATAGCCCTCCATTGTCCCAGATGGCCGCATTCGCGTGTCGGACGGCCATGGCTGCCCCCTGGGAGCGTGCGGCATGGCGGGGCCGCGCGTCTACACTGAGGCATTGCCAGACAAGGAGTATGCAATGCTGAAGATCATGATTGCCGTCGACGGGTCGGAGCCTTCGCTGGACGCCGTGCACCATGCGATTTCCCTGGTGCGCCAGGGGCTGCAGGCGCATTTCGTGCTGGCCCATGTGCAGCAGGAGGCCTCGCTGTTCGAGCTGGCCACGCAGGATTCGGACATGATTGCCGCGGCCAGCGTCGAGGCCGGCACGCATCTGGTGGCGCCGGCCGTGGCCCTGGTGCGTGCGGCGGGCATTTCCCACGAGGTGGAGATCGGCCTGGGCGAGCCGGCCGCCACGCTGGCCGACATCGCCGAGAGCACGGGCTGCGAGCAGATCATCATCGGCGCCCTGGGCCAGGGCGGCCTGCGTCGCGTGCTGATCGGCTCGGTCTCGCGCGAGGTGGCGCGCAACAGCCGGCTGCCCGTGACCATCGTCAAGCATGCCGAGCCGCTGGACGAGGAGGAAGAGGATCTGCTGCAGGCCGAGGCGTCCGAGTGAACTCAAGGCCCTGGGCGGGCCGCACTCAGGCGGCGCGGCGCTGCTGGCGGTCCTGGTAGCGGCCCCCATGGGCGCCGGCGCCGTGCGCATGCGGCTGCAGCTTGCCGTGGGGCAGGGTGGACAGGCGCTGGAACATGCGGCGGCAGTAGCCGCGGATGCCCAGGCATTTGTTGATTTCATCCACAGGCAGGGGGCCGGATACGACCACGATGCTGTCGGCCTGCTCCCAGTCGCCGGCCGCGCGCAGCCGCCGGCGCGTGCTCAGGGCCCAGGAGTGGATGCGCGTGGGCGAGCCATGTTCATGGACCTGGCCGGTGACCAGATCGAAGGCGATGGCCACCAGCTCGGTCCGCAGCCTGCAGCGGCGCTCGCCGGTGATGGCGCTGGGCGTCTCGCGCATGTCATACAGGCAGTAGCTGCCGGCCTTGAGCTGGTATTGCAGATCCATGGCGGTCCTTGGGGCTCGTGATGGGGCGGAGCCCGGCCGCAGCCGGGCGTGGGTGCATTCTGACGCATGGCCCTCGGCGCTGGCAATGGCCGCGCCTGCGGGGCGCGGCACGGCGAGCCGGCGCGTTCCCTTGACAGGAACGCCGGGCAAGAGTCGCTTCGCGGGGAAGCCGCCCAGGCGGCCGCTGCTAGAAGTCCAGCAGACTCAGGCCCACGCTGAGCACGGTGCGCTTGTAGTTGTAATCGATCAGGCTGTCGCCGTATCCGCTGAAAAGCTGGACATGCAGCCGCAAATTGCTCTTGCCACCGTTCCAGCCTTCGCCTAGGGTGCGCAGCCATTCGAGGCGGCCCGAGCCCCGACCCTGGCCCAGCGAGCCGCGCGCCGTGAAGCCCAGGTAGTTGTGCTGGTCCATATTCCAGCCCAGGCGTACCTCGCCCCGGCCGATGTAGTCCTGGATGTGCGGGTTGTCGTCGTTCTCGGCGCTTTCGCGGATGCGCTGCCAGGCCTTGGCATGCAGCTGCCAGCGGTTGCCCAGCTCGAAGCCTGTCATCACATACCAGCGGTTCCAGCTGCGCGACAGCGGGTCGCTCTGGCCGTTGGACTGGTGGGCCAGGCCGACGCCGCTGTAGCGCCAGCGCCAGCCAAAGGGCAACTGGGCGTCCGTGGGGTAGACGTAGAAGATCTCTGGCTCGTGGTCCGTGTTGCGGAAGGGGCGCGAGATGGCGGGGCTGAACAGCTGCCAGTACGACTGCTGGGTGTAGCCGAACCACAGCGAGTCCTTGCCGGCCGAGGTGTCGCCGGTCAGCAGGCCCTGGGCGACCTTGGTGCGCACCGACAGCTGCACGCGCATTTCCTCGGTCTTGTAGGGCTGGTACTGCGAAGCCTGCTTGCCAGGAGACGAGGGCTGCTGGTTGACATGGTCGGCCGTGACCACGGACACCGACATGGGCCGGTAGCCGCGGAAGCTGAAGGTGCCGCAGTCGCTGCCGGGCTCCAGTTCGTAAAAGCGCGAGATCTCGCTGTAGCGCGGATCGCGACAGCCGCCGTTGGTGGGCGTGGTGGGCAGGGCCAGGCCCTGTCCGCTGTCGGCGACGGCCAGGGCGGCTGGGGCCGTTGCGGCGCCGGGATCGGTGCTTGCGCTGGCGGCCGGGGCACTCCATCCCGTGGCCGGCGGCGCGACCAGGGGCTGCTGCTGCTGTGCCCAGGTATCGAAGCAGGCCAGGCGGGACTGGTTGTCCGTCGTGGCGGCGCACTGGCGCCAGGCATCCTCGGCCATGGGGCGGGCCGGATTCGGGGTCTGGGCCTGGGCGATCCAGGGGGCTGCGCCCAGGCCCAGGGCCAGGGCCCATTGCAGGGAGGTGGGATGGCAGGGCAGGGCCTTGCGGCGATCCAGGTGTGCAGGATTCGTCATGCGAAAGGGTCCGGTCGGTGGGCCGAGGTTCAAGGGCTAGTTTTGCGCAGCACGAAGGGGCGGGGCGCCGTGGATTCGCCCTCGATGTAGTCGCCGCGGATCTCGCGGGCGCAGCTGCCTTCGACGACATCGCCGAGCCAGGTGGCGGTGATGCGCTTGCCGTCGGCGCTTTCCTCCAGCGTCACGCTGCCGTCGGCCACATCGCCGACCATGGGGCGCTTGCTGGCGCCGCGCTCTATCGTGCCCTTGACCGTGCCCTTCCATTGCGGATGGGTGTCCAGCTGCAGGCGAACCGTCTGGGCCAGTCCTTCGATGGAGCCCGTCCACTCGCCCAGCAACTGGCTGTCACCCATGCTGCTGTCCTGAGGGCAGCCAGGGCGCGCGGTGGCGGGAGCGGTTGTCGTTGCGGCTGCGGCCGGCGCAGTCTTGCTGGCGGTGGTGGTGTCGGCGAAGGCCGCAGAGGCTGCCAGCAGGGCCAGGCCGATAGCGGTGCGGTGAAAACGCATGGGCTTGTCTTTCTGAATTCAGGGTTCGGCGGGCGGGGACTGCTGGGCCTTGCGCGCGAATTCGGCGCGCAGCTGGCGCAGCTTTTCGCGCGGGTCCTCGCGCGAGGTGGATGCATCCAGCCCCATTTCCTTGATGAAGCGGCTGGGCTGGGTGGCCACCATTTCGCGGCCCTTCTTGCGGCGCTTGGTCCAGCTCACGGCCAGGGTGCGACGCGCGCGTGTGATGCCTACATACATGAGGCGGCGCTCTTCCTGCAGGCGCTGGGCGGTCTCATCGCTGACCTTCTGCTGCCGGCCATCGTCGTCGTCCAGCTTGAAAGGCAGCATGCCCTCGGTCACGCCGACCAGCATGACATGGGGCCACTCCAGGCCCTTGGAGGCGTGCAGCGTGGACAGGATGACCATGTCCTGCTCTTTCTCGCGCTCGCTGATGGTGGACAGCAGGGCGATGTTCTGTGCCACCTCGAGCAGGCTCTTGATCTCGGCCTGCGTGGTCGTGCCCGCCGCGTCCTCGATCTGGCCGCCGGCGCGCTGGGCCATCCAGTCGCAAAACTCCAGCACATTGCTCCAGCGCGCGGCGGCAACGGACTCGCTGTCCTCGCTGTCGTAGAGGTACTGCTCGTAGCCGATTTCCTTGAGCCAGTCGAGCAGAAAGCCGCGCGACTGCTCTGCGCCCAGCGTGTGGCGCGCGCGGTATTCGAGGTCGTTGATGTAGCGGCCGAACTCCAGCAGGCTGTCATGCGCCTTCTTGGGCAGGGCGGCTTCGAGCATGTGGGCGAACAGTGCGCCGAACATGCTGAGCTTGTGCTGGCCCGAGAACTCGCCGAGCTTGCCCAGGGTGGTGTGGCCTATGCCGCGGCGCGGCGTGCCGATGGCGCGCAGGAACGCCGGGTCGTCGTCGTTGTTGATCCACAGCCGGAACCAGGCGCACAGGTCCTTGATCTCGGCGCGGTCGAAGAAGCTGGTGCCGCCCGAGACCTTGTAGGGGATGCTGGCCTTGCGCAAGGCCTTCTCGAAGGGCTTGGCCTGGTGGTTGGCGCGGTAGAGGATGGCGAAATCCTTCCAGTCCGGCGGCGGGTTGCTGGCCGCGCGCAGGCTCTGGATGCGTGCCACGGCACGCTCGGCCTCGTGCTCCTCGGTATCGCAATCCACGATGCGCACGGGCTCACCTTCGCCGAGCTCGGAAAACAGCGTCTTGGGATACAGCTTGGGGTTGGGCTGGATCACATTGTTGGCGGCGCGCAGGATGGCCGAGGTCGAGCGGTAGTTCTGCTCCAGCTTGATGACCTTGAGCTGGGGAAACTCCAGCGGCAGCTTCTTGAGGTTGTCCAGCGTGGCGCCGCGCCAGCCATAGATGCTCTGGTCGTCATCGCCCACGGCAGTGAAGTGGGCGCGGCTGCCGACCAGCATCTTGAGCAGCTCGTACTGCGTGGCATTGGTGTCCTGGTATTCGTCCACCAGCACATGGCCCAGGATGCGCTGCCATTTCTCGCGCACTTCGGCATGGTTTTTCAGCAGGCGCATGGGCATGCCGATCAGGTCGTCGAAGTCCACGCTCTGGTAGGCCGTGAGCCGTTCCTCGTAGCGCTGCATGATCAGGGCCGTGCTGCGCTCGTGGTCGTCCTGGGCCATGGCCAGGGCCTTGCGGCTGTCCCAGCCCGCGTTCTTCCAGTTGCTGATGGTCCATTGCCACTGGCGCGCCGTGGCCAGGTCGGTGGTGCCGCCCGAGCAGTCCTTGAGGATGCCGGTCACGTCATCGGCGTCGAGGATGCTGAACTGGGGCTTGAGGCCCAGCACATGGCCATCCTCGCGCACCATGCGCACGCCCAGGGCGTGGAAGGTGCAGACCAGCACGTCCCTGGCCTGGCGCCCGATCAGCCCCGCCGCGCGCTCGCGCATTTCGGCCGCTGCCTTGTTGGTGAAGGTGATGGCCGCGATGCGCCGCGGAGCCATGCCGGTCTCGATCAATCGCGCGATCTTGTGCGTGATCACGCGTGTCTTGCCCGAGCCCGCTCCCGCCAGGACCAGGCAGGGACCTTCGGTGTAGTGGACGGCCTGGAGCTGGGCCAGATTGAGTCCTGCGGACATGGGGCAGTTGCGCGAAAAAGCGGGTAAGTCTGAGGAAGCGCGAGCATACAGCCTCAGGGCGCAGCGCGATGGAGCGCATGTAAACGCCTCAGGGATTCAGTGACAAAGGGCTGCGGCGTCCCTGGGGCCGGCAACCATGCCGCGGCCTTGCTCGAGGCGTGGCGTCATAAAAATTCACATTTTTCTTGCCGGATCAATATGCACAAACTATTTTCAACATGTAGCATCAACTATTGATTGAAAAATTTCAATTCAATTTGACTATGAATTGATGCGGGAACGAAATCGCTTGCCCGATGGAGCCTGACATGAAGACATCGACGCCTCCCTTGATTCCCGACAGCCTGGTCCGCAGGGCGACCGAGGCCCTGAAGCGCGTGGTGGAACCGATGGACGGTGTGCACCTGGCCTTGCTGTGCACGCCCGATGGCCGCGAGATCGCCTCCCTGCACGGGCGCAGCGCCTGGCTGGCCGAGCGCCTGCCGGCCCTGACCGCGTCACTGATGGCCCTGGCCGGGTCCGCGGCGCTGGAAACCGGGCACGGCGCGTGCCGGCGCCTGCGCTGCGAAACCGAAATGGGCACCCTGCTTTTCCAGGCGGTGGGGGGCGACCAGCCGGCCATCATCTGTTTGGTGATCGACGACAACATGCTGCTGGGGCGCGCCTTGTGGGCAGCAGCCGAGGTGGCGAGCCAGTTGCGCGGATAGCCGCCGGGGCCGGCGGAGTCCCGTCATGCACCTGGTGGCCCGCTTGCTGCCAGAATCGCCGGCGTGCTGTCCATCCTGTCCATCACCTTTCCCTTTTTCGCCCTCGTGGCCTGCGGCTTCCTCGCCACCTGGCGCGGCGTGCTTCCACAGGGGGCGATTCCGGGGCTCAATGCCTTCGTCCTGTATTTCGCCCTGCCCTGCATGCTGTTCCGCTTCGGGGCGCAAACGCCGATTGCCCAGTTGCTGGATGGCCGAGTGACGGCGGTTTACCTGCTGTGCGCCCTGCTCATGGTGGCGGCCACGGTGGCGCTCACCCTGCGGCGCGTGGGCTGGAACGATGCAGCCTTCGGCGCCCTGGTGGCGGCCTTTCCCAATACGGGCTTCATGGGCGTGCCTATGCTCGTGGCTCTGCTGGGCGCGCAAAGCGCGGGGCCCGTCATCGTGACCATGGCCATCGACATGGTGGTCACCACCTCGCTGTGCATAGGCCTGTCGCGTCTGGGCGTGGCAGGGGCCCATGGCGTGGCCGTCACCCTGCGGCGCGCGTTCGCGGGCATGGTGGCCAATCCCATGCCGTGGTCCATCGTGCTGGGCGGCCTGGCATCGGCCGCGGGCTGGGCCCTGCCCGGCCCGCTGGACAGGACGGTGGCCATGCTGGCCGCAGCCGCCTCGCCCGTGGCCTTGTTCACCATCGGTGCGGTATTGGCACGCTCGCAGATGAACAGCCACGAGCGCGTGGCCGCGCGCGACTATGTGCCCGTGGCCCTGGCCAAGCTGCTGGTCCATCCCCTGCTGGTCTGGGCGGTGGGACGGCTGGCCATTGCCTGCGGCATGGGCCTGGAAGAGGAGGCCCTGGTGGTGCTGGTCCTGGTGGCCGCCCTGCCCAGCGCCAGCAATGTCTCACTGCTTACCGAGCGCTTTGGCGCCCATGGCGGGCGTGTGGCCCGCATCATCCTGGTGTCCACGGCGCTGGCCTTTTTGAGTTTTTCCGCCGCCGTGGCGCTCATGACATGAAATATCGAGCACCGGGCTGTCCATCGCATTGATATTGCAGTTAAGCGTATGAACAGCTAGCGCTCTCTACAATGCCGGCCATGTTTTGCTGCAGCGAACGGCCCGCATGAACCCCTCTTCCCCTCCAGCTGCCACAGCAGGCGTACGCACGCTCTGGATGGTGACCCTGGCCTGCCTGGCCTGGACCCTGGTGTCCTGGCTGGCCAACGGCAACCTCGACGGCTACCACGACATGCTGGAGAACTATGCCTGGTCGCAGCCGCTGCAGCTCGGCACGCAAAAGCATCCGCCTTTCTTTGCCTGGGTCGTGGGCCTGTGGTTCATGGTCTTTCCCCAGACGGACGGCTTTTATCGCCTGCTGTCCTATGCCAATGTGGGCGTGGGCATCTGGGGTGTCTATGTGCTGGGCCGGCGCCTGGGCCTGCAGCGCCTGGCGCCGCTGGGTGCGGCCCTGCTGCTCTGGTGCTTTCCCTATACGACGCTGGCGGGCAAGTTCAATGCCAACAGCCAGTTGCTGTCCCTGTGGCCCTGGGCCGCGGCTCTGCTGATGGCCAGCTGGCAGGAAAAGGGCGGCCGCGGACTGGCCTGCAGCGTGGGCCTGGGCCTGGTGTCGGCCGCCTGCATGCTGAGCAAGTACTACAGCGGTGTGTTCCTGGCCGGCTTTCTGCTGCCCATCTTCCTGACATCCCAGGGCCGGCAGTGGCTGCTGACGCCGAAGCCCTATGTGGCGCTGGCGGCCTTCGGGCTGGGTCTGGCACCGCATGTGGCATGGATCGCCCACCACGACTGGGTGACCCTGGGCTATGCCATGGACCAGGGCGGTGGCAGGGTGGTCTGGGGCTATGTGCTGCGCTTTGCGCTGTCGCCCATCTTCTATTGGCTGCCGGCCTGGCTGGCCGTCTGCCTGGTCTATGGCTTCGTGCACGCACGGCAGACCGGCATGTCTTGGCCGCGTGCCTGCATGCGCTTTCTGCGCCTCAGCTGGGCTTGGCAGGGGCGGGGCGACGTGCTGTTCTGGCTGGCCCTGATGCCCTGGCTGACGACGCTGGCCTTTGGCGCCACGGGCGTGGTCGAGCTGTCCACGCCCTGGGCCATTCCCATCGGCTATGCCTTTGCGCTGCTGTGGCTGCGCAACCTCGATGCCGAGGCACCCGCAGCCACCGAAGCCGTTCTGGCGGCGCTGGGCCGGGCCTGGTGGCCCAGCCTGGCCTTGGTCCTCGTGATCGGCCTGGCGGTGGGCGTGGGCAATGCGCGCAACCGCAACTCCGACTATTACCGTCCGGCCCCCGAGGCGGCCCGGGCCATCGTCCAGTCCTGGGAGCAGCGCCATCCGGGCCAGCCCCTGCAGTGGGTGGGAGGAGACTGGGCGGAAAGCGCCATGCTGTCCTTCTATGCCCAGCCCCATCTGCGTACCGTGCCCAATCTGCCCGATGGCGAATACGCGCGTGTGCTGGCTCCGTTGGACTGGCGCCACCAGGCCGGTCTGCTGCTGTGCCCGCGCGGCCCGGCCACGGGCACGCCAGGACCCACGCCCCAGTCACGCTCCTGCGAGCAGCAGGCGCGCGGCTGGCTGGCGGGCCTGGGACTGCCGCAGGAGCCCCGGGTCATCACGGTGCAGCGCTCGGGGTGGCGTTTTCTGCGGCCACAACCCTATGTCTATGCGTTCTTTGAGGTGCTACCGGCGGAGCCGGCGGGTCGGGGACTGGACAATGGAGGCCTATGACCGAACTGCACGCTGACATTGCTCCGGCCGCTCCCAAGGGCATGCTGCCGCGCGCTCCGCTGCGGCTGAGCTGCGTGGTGCCCGCCCACAATGAGGAAGGCAATCTGGAGGCCTTCCTCCGCGCGCTCGACGCCCAGGTGCGCACGCTGACACCCGACTACGAACTCATCGTGGTCAACGATGGCAGCCGCGACGGCACGCATGACATCGCCCTGCGCATGGCCCAGGAACTGCCCGTGCGCTATCTGGCGCTGTCGCGCAACTTCGGCAAGGAAGCCGCGCTGTCGGCAGGCATCGACCATGCGCGCGGCAATGCCGTTCTGCTGATCGATGCCGACTTCCAGCACCCGCTGGACATGTTGCCGCAGATGTGCGATCTGTGGCTTGCGGGCTATGACATGGTCTATGGCGTGATCGCCGACCGGGGTGCCGAAAGCGGTGCCAAGCGCATGGGTACCAACCTGTTCTACCGGCTCATGAATGCGGGAAACCTGGTCAAGATCCCGCCCAACGCCGGCGATTTCCGCTGGCTGGACCGGCGCGTGGCCGACGCGCTGCGGGCGCTGCCCGAAAGCCACCGGTTCATGAAGGGTCTGTATGCCTGGGTGGGCTTCAAGTCCGTGGCCCTGCCCTTCGTGCCGGCCGACCGAACGGCCGGTGCATCGAGCTTCAACTTCCGGCGCCTGGGCTCGCTGGCCCTGCTGGGATTGACCTCTTTCACCACCTTGCCGCTGCGTGTCTGGAGCGTCATCGGTGGCCTGATCTCGCTGGTGGCCCTGCTCTACGGCCTGTGGATCACGATGGAGACACTGATCTTCGGCAACCCGCTCGACGGCTGGCCCACGCTGGCCGCCAGCATCATGCTGTTCTCCGGCGTGCAGCTGATGTCCATCGGCATTCTGGGCGAGTACATCGGTCGCATCTACGACGAGGTCAAGCGCCGACCCACCTACCTGCTGGCGCGTGACGAGGACCGCAGCCCGCTGGCGCAGCGGGACT
The DNA here is from genome assembly GCA_031253795.1 of Burkholderiaceae bacterium. GTDB lineage: Bacteria > Pseudomonadota > Gammaproteobacteria > Burkholderiales > Burkholderiaceae_C > Comamonas. The sequence goes on along the minus strand of JAIRVR010000030.1, from coordinate 9,682 downwards.
AGCCGGCCATGCTCAGCTTGATGGCGCTGCTGCGCCGCCTGCCCCAGGGGCTGCAGTTCGTGGCCGTGGGCGGCTGCGCGGCCGCCACCCATCTGGCCGTCGTGGGCCTGCTGGTGGCGTGGCTGGGCATGGAGCCCCTGGCCGCCAATGTGCTGGCCTTTCTGGTGGCCTTCGTGGTCAGCTACAACGGCCATGCGCTGCTCACCTTCGCTTCCGCCCAGGCGCGCGGCTGGGGTGTGGTGGCGCGCTACTTTGCCGTGGCCTGCGCGGCCTTCGTGGCGAACGAGCTGCTGTACTGGATGGCCCTGCAGTGGCTGGGCTGGCATTACTTCTGGAGCCTGGCCCTGGTCCTGGTGCTGGTGGCGGTGGGCACCTTCGTCTTCGCCAAGTTCTGGGCCTTTGCGGCCCCCGCCCGCAAGGAGCCCTCATGAGCACCGTACCTGCCAGGACCATCGCCCTGTGCGCCGACGACTATGCCCTGCATCCGCTGGTTGACGACGCCGTGGAGCAGCTCACGCTGCAGGGCCGGCTGTCGGCCACCAGCTGCATGACCACTTCGCCGCACTGGAAGCAGGCCGCCCGGCGCCTGCCCGCGCTGCGACCGCGCCTGTCGCTGGGCCTGCACTTCAACCTGACCGAAGGCCATGGCGAGCAGGCGGGCGCGGGCATCGGCGCGGTGATCCTGCGCGCCTACGGCGGCCTGCTGGGCGGCCGTGTCCTGAGCGATGCATGGCGCCGCCAGCTCGACGCCTTCGAGGACGCGCTGGGCATGGCCCCCGACTTCATCGACGGCCACCAGCACGTACACCAGCTGCCCGGCGTGCGCGCGGCGCTCGTGCAGGAACTGCGCCAGCGCTACGGCGCCAGCGCCGACGGCCTGCCCTGGGTCCGCTCCACCGCACCGGCCGGCCAGCTCTGGCGCGACCCCAAGGCCGCCATCATCGCCCTGCTGGGCGGCTGGACCACCACCCGCCGCCTGCGCCGCCAGGGCGTTCCGGTGAACCATGGCTTCGGCGGTGTCTACGGCTTCGACGCCCCCACGCCCGATGGCTACGGCCGCCACATGGCCCAATGGCTGGCCCAGCTCGCGCCCGGCAGCCTCATGATGTGCCACCCCGCCACGGCCCCCGTCCAGGGCGACGCCATAGGCGCCCAGCGCGCCATCGAATACGCCTACCTCTCCAGCGACGCCTTCGCCCAGGCCCTGGCCCAGGCCCACTGCCACATCGCCCAGGGCCCCCTCACCCCGCTGTTCACATCGAACTGAAGCGGCAAAAAGAAAAAGCTCCGCGAACGGAGCTTTGAGCGGAGCCGTAAACACTGGCGCTGCCCCAAGATCAGGGACAGCAAGCAAGGGCCGCCCCGCAGCGAGGCTGTCGTCCCCCTCCCTTGCGAAGCAAGCAGAGAGGGGGAAGGCGCGTCAGCGCCTCAGGGGGGGCCTATCAGTATTCCCAGAAAATACGCTGCAGCTGCTTGGTGTCCTGGGTCTTGGTCAGGGCCACGGCGGTCAGCAGGCGGGCTTTTTGCGGGTTCAGGTCGTGGGCCACGACCCAGTCGTACTTGTCATCGGGCTGCTCGGCATTGCGCAGCACGAAACCGGCCGGCACGCGCGAGCTGCGCACGATGACCACGCCCTTCTGGCGCAGTTCGTTGAGCTTGGGCACGATGCGGTCGGCCACCGAGCCATTGCCCGTGCCGGCATGCACGATGGCCTTCACGCCGGCCTTGCCCAGCGCGTCGATGGCCGTGGCGGGCACGTTGCCGTAGCCATAGACGATGTCCACGGCGGGCAGGTCGGTGATCTGCTCGATGTTGAACTCGCTGCCCTTGGTGTGGCGCTTGACGGGTGCGCGGAACCAGTAGGTCTTGCCTTCGACCACCATGCCCAGGGGGCCCCACTGGCTGGCGAAGGCATTGGTCTTGATGTTGGTGAGCTTGGAGACATCGCGCGCGGAGTCGATGTTGTCGTTCATGCTGACCAGCACGCCCTTGCCAGCCGAGTCCTTGGAGGCGGCCGTGGCCACGGCACCCAGCAGGTTCAGCGCGCCGTCGGCCGAGATGGCCGTGCCGGGGCGCATGGAGCCGACCACGACGATGGGCTTGTCGGTGGGCACGACCAGGTTCAGGAAGAAGCCGGTTTCCTCCAGCGTGTCCGTGCCGTGGGTGACGACGATGCCGTCCACGTTGGGCTGCTTGGCCAGTTCATTGACGCGCCGCGCCAGGATCAGCAGTTCCTTGTTGGTGAAGCTTTCCGAAGCGATCTGGAAGACCTGTTCGCCCGAGACATTGGCGATGTTGCCCAGTTCGGGCAGGCCGGCCAGCAGCTTGTCCACGGGGACCTTGGCGGCCGTGTAGGTGGCGCTGTTGACGGCGCTGGCGCCGGCACCGGCGATCGTGCCGCCCGTGGCGAGCACGACGACATGGGGCTTGCCCGCCTGCGCGGTGGCAGGAGCGGGGGCAGCAGGGGCGGCAGCCGGAGCCGGCGCGGCAGTCTGGGCCTGGGCCTGGCTGGCGCCGGGCTGGGAGGCGCAGCCGGCCAGTGCCAGCGCGACGGCCACGAGGGTCATACGGAAAGGGGTGAACGGCATGTATCGCTCCTGGGATTGCATTGGGATATTCCAGCCTTGTGGGCTGAAGTCCGGCACGATGCAATAAACATGCCTTGCCCGCATTGGCGCAAATCCCGATGGGAGCTGTGGAGGGTTTGCGCTAAAAGCGCTTCCGAATGAATAGCATGCAATCCATTGCTGCCATGGCATGGAAGCCGTAAAAGCCTGTGCTTTCGCGGGCTTGCAGCACTTCAGATGGCCAGGGGGTCCACGTCCACCAGCCAGCGCACCAGGGCGCGGTGCTCAGGCTGCGCCCTGATCCAGTGCAAATGCCCTTGCCAGGCCCAGAGGAAACGCAGAAGGGCCGGGCGCTGGGCCGACTCGATCAGCATCTGGGCGCGCTCCACATTGGCCACGCGCTGTACGGCCATGGGAATCGGTGGGTAGAGGAAGATCTCGTCCACATGGGGCAGGCGGGCGTCGCGCGCGGCCTGGGCGGCAACCTGCAAAAAGGCCTGGGCTTCCTGCTGGCTGCGCGCGTCGGCGCGCACGATGGCCTGGTAGGCGAAGGGTGGCAGGCCCGCCTCGCGCCGCTCCTGCAGCTGGCGCGCCGCAAAGGCCGGGTAATCGTGGGCGCGCAGCGCCGTGTAGACAGGGTGCTGGGCGTCGTAGCTCTGTATCCACATCTCGGGCCGGCTCGCCTGGGCCGCCACGTACTGCGCGTCGCGGCCCGCGCGGCCCGCGGCCTGCATCAGCAGGCAGAACAGGCGTTCGGGCGCGCGGTAGTCGCTGGAGAACAAGGCGCCGTCGGGCTGCACCGCCGCGACCAGGGTGATGCGGCGGAAGTCATGGCCCTTGGCCACCATTTGCGTGCCCACCAGCACGTCCACATCGCCGGCATGGACCTGGGCCAGCTGCTGCTCCAGAGCGCCCTTGGCGCGCGTGGTGTCGGCATCGATGCGTGCCACGCGCGCGGGTTCGCTGTCGGGACGCTGGACATTGCGCAGCAGCCGCGCCAGCTCCTCCTCCAGCTGCTCGGTGCCCTTGCCCAGGGGCAGGATGTCGGGATTGCCGCAGTCCGGGCAGGCCAGGGGCACGCGGCGCGTGAAGCCGCAGTGGTGGCAGCGCAGCGTGCGGTCGGCCTTGTGGAAGACCTGGTGGGCGCTGCAGTGCGGGCAGTCGCTTTTCCAGCCGCAGTCGGCGCAAAACAGCACAGGGGCAAAGCCACGGCGGTTGAGCAGGACCAGGCTTTGCTCGCCACGCTGGACACGCTCGGTGATGGCGGCGATCAGCGGGGGCGAGAACACGGTCTTGCGCGGCTGCTGGGTCATGTCCACCAGCCGCACGCGCGGCAGGGAGGCCGCGCCGATGCGGCTGGGCATGTGCAGGCGCAGATAGCGGCCGCCCTGGGGATCGTCCTTCGCCGGCGGGCGGCTGGCATGCCAGGTTTCCAGCGAGGGCGTGGCACTGCCCAGGATGACCTTGGCGCCCACATCGCGCGCGCGCCAGATGGCCAGGTCGCGCGCGGAGTAACGCGCGCCTTCCTGTTGCTTGTAGCTGGCGTCGTGCTCTTCGTCGACCACGACCAGGGCCAGGCCCGGAAGGCTGGCGAACACCGACATGCGGGTGCCCAGCACGATGCGCGCACGGCCCGTATGCGCTGCCAGCCAGCTTTTGAGGCGCTGCGGATTCGTCATCCCGCTGTGCATGCTGACCACGGAGGCCTGGCCGTAGCGCGGCGCGAAGCGCGCCATGAAGCGCTGCTCCAGCTGGGGCGTGAGATTGATCTCGGGCACCATGACCAGGGCCTGGGCCTGAGGGTCGGCTTCGAGCACGGCCTGCACGGCGCGCAGATAGACCTCGGTCTTGCCGCTGCCCGTGCTGCCGTACAGCAGGAAGGGGCCGGGATGCTCCTGCATTTGCGCAAACACCTGGGCCTGCTCGGCACTGAGAGCGACCGTCTCCGCCGCTTCTGGCGCAGCCGCCGGCACGGTATCGGTGGTCGCGTTGGCGGCTGCAGCCTTGGTCTTCCTGGGGGGCTTGAGCCGGCGTGCCAGCTGTTCGGCCGACATGTCGCGCAGCTGGGGGGGCAGGGCGGTGACGGCGATTTCACCAATGCTGCGCTGGTAGTAATAGGCGGCGAAGGCCACCAGCCTGCGCCAGGCCGGCGCCAGGGGCTCGATGCCTTCCAGTACGGCCGATACAGGGCGCAGTTCCATGCCCTCGGGCATGTCGCCAGGCTGGGGCGGTGTGTCCCAGACCACGCCCAGCAGCTCCCTGCGTCCCAGCGGCACGCGCACCAGGGTGCCGGGGGCCAGCGGGTGCGTGCTGGCGTAGCTCAGCAGCTCGCCAACGGCGCTGTGCGCCGGTGTGTGGACGGCGACATGGACGGTCAGGGTGGAAACGGACATGCGGAAGGAACGGGTGCTGCCCCAAGGGCATGCGGGGCGGTCAGGCCGCCAAGCATAAGCGCTTCATGTCCGGGCGGTGGCAAAGGTGCCGGCCCGGCTTGTACACCCGAACCGACAGGCCGGTGATGCGGGTTTCTGAGTAGATCGTTAATTTCTGTGGATAACTTTGTGGGGATTATCCGGCTCTATCGCTGCATGCTGTCAGTCTGACGGCGTGGTTCAGCGGCAGTGCCTTGTTTTTCTGTTGAAAATATTCATGCAAAACAATGGCTTATATGTATATGACACCGATGTTGCAATGCGTTTTTTGCACGGGGACGGGCGACATTCGCTGCGGTTGTTCTGTGCATAAGATGCTGCTGCCCTTTGGGGTAAACGCCTTGTCTCAAGCCGCCATCCGACGTTTTTCGGCCTGGAAACGGCCTGCAGCCATCAAAACGCCATGGCGAGGCCGGTCAATGGGCCGCTGGCGTCGAACGCTGTGGATAACTTTGTGCGCAAAACACGCTGGCAGCAGCGGGAAGGGCGTGGGACAGCTTGTCCGAAGCCGGACCCGTTCACCCAGGCTGGCGTAGATTTTCTTGCTGCATCAAGGACTTGGCAGCACCGTCGTCCGCAGTGTGGCGCTCTGCGATCCAGGCGCTGGTGCTTTGCGGATACTGTGAATAAATACAGTATTCGAAATCTCTGGGGCGAATTTGTGGGGACGCCTGACCTGGCGCCCGCCACGCAGGTCAGGCCTTCAGGTTCTGGCGCTGGGCGCGCGAATGGCTGTGCACGGTTTCCACCAGGGCGGCCACATGCTCGGGGGGCGTGAATTGGCTGATGCCATGGCCCAGGTTGAAGATGTGGGTGGGGCCCGTGGTGGTCCTGTCGGTGTGGGGCCTGCCGAAGCTGTCCAGCACGGCACGGGCCTGCTCGGCAATGCGCTCGGGCGGGGCGAACAGCACATTGGGATCGATATTGCCCTGCAAGGCCTTGCCGGGGCCGCCCGCTTCGCCACCGACGATGGCGCGGGCGTGGGCCAGGTTGGCGGTCCAGTCCAGGCCCAGGACTTCGCAGTCCAGGTCCTTCATGTCGGGCAGCCAGATGCCACCGCCCTTGGTGAAGACGATGCGCGGCACATCCTGGCCATCAGGGCCCGTGCGCCGGAGGCGGGCGAGTACGCGCCTAGTATAGGCCAGGCTGAATTCCTGGAAGGCGCCATCGGCGAGCACGCCGCCCCAGCTGTCGAACACCATCACGGCCTGGGCTCCGGCATCGATCTGGGCGTTGAGATAGGCGGCCACGCTGTCGGCATTGATGGCCAGGATGCGGTGCATCAGGTCGGGGCGTGCATACATCAGGCTCTTGACCAGCCGGTAGTCATCGCTGCCCTTGCCTTCGACCATGTAGCAGGCCAGGGTCCAGGGGCTGCCCGAAAAGCCGATCAGCGGAACGCGGCCGTCCAGGGCCCGCCGGATGCTGGTCACGGCGTCGAAAACATAGCGCAGCCGGTCCATGTCGGGCACGGCCAGCGCGGCCACGGCGGCCTCGTCGCGCACCACCTTGGCAAAACGCGGACCTTCGCCTTCGGCAAACGACAGGCCCAGGCCCATGGCATCGGGCACGGTCAGGATGTCGGAAAACAGGATGGCCGCGTCCAGCGGAAAACGCTCCAGCGGCTGCAGCGTGACTTCGGTGGCGTAGTCCACATGGGTGGCCAGGCCCATGAAGCTGCCGGCCCGGGCGCGCGTGGCCTTGTATTCGGGAAGATAGCGGCCCGCCTGGCGCATCAGCCACAGCGGCGTGTAGTCGGTGGCCTGGCGCCGGCAGGCGCGCAGGAAGGTGTCGTTGGTCAGGGGGGCGAAGCTCATGGCAGCGATTGTCGCCGAGTCGCGCGCGCGGCGTGACCGCGATGTCCGAGCGGTGCAGGGCGTCTTGCGCGGGGTTAACCTCCGTCAATGCCGATGGCCGCGGGCACGCCGCGGCCGCTACATTGTGCGGTCGTGCGTTCGGCACGGAATCCATTCCCATGACGAGGAGAGAGTTTGCGATGCAGCGAAGAACCCTGACCCGGGCCCTGGCCCTGTCGGCCGCCAGCTGGTGGGCCACAGGTGCCCTGGCCGCCCCCGAGCCGCTGTTCGCGGGCAAGCAGCCGCTGCGCATCGTCGTCGGCTATCCGCCCGGTGGCGCCACGGACCGCGTGGCGCGCATCGTGGCCGACAAGCTGCAGGCCCGCCTGGGCTCCCCCGTGGTGGTCGATAACAAGCCCGGAGCAGGCGGCCGATTGTCGGCCCAGTACGTGAAGAACGCGCCGGCCTCCCAGCCCGCCCTGCTGCTGGCCAATCCGGCCGTGATGCTGGTGGCGCCCCTGGTATTTCCCGACTCGGGCTATGACCCCGACAAGGATTTCCGCCCTGTTGCCGAGGTCAACCGCTACGAGTTCGGCGTGGCTGTCGCCAGCGCCGTGCCGGTCAGGCAGTTGTCGCACCTGCTGGCCTGGTTGCGCGCCAATCCCCAGCAGGCCAATGTGGGCGTGCCGGCCACGGGCAGCCTGCCGCATTTCTTCTCGCTGATGCTGGGCGAGGCCGCCAAGGTCCAGGCCGAGGTGGTGGGCTACAAGGGTTCGGCCCCGCTGCTGACCGACCTGGTGGGAGGCCAGGTGCCCGTGGCCATCGATACCTTCGATGTGCTGCTGCCCCAGCACGAGGCCGGCAAGATCCGCGTGCTGGCCGTCTCCAGCGAGCGCCGCAGCGCCATGGCGCCCGAAATCCCCACGCTCAAGGAGTCGGGCCTGAACCTGTCGGGCACGGGCTGGAATACGCTGTTTGCGCCCTCCAGCATGGCCCCCGCCGTGGTGGAGCGACTGTCCCAACTGGTCCAGGAGATCATGAACGAGCCCGACACGCGCCAGAAGTTCGAGGCCAACCGGCTGATACCGGTCTCCAGCGGCAGCGGCCAGACGGCGGCCATGCTCAAGGCCTATCGCGCGCAGTGGGCGCCCGTGGTCCAGGGTTCGGGCTTCAAGCCCTGACGATCCCGGGGAGGGGGAGCCACCCCGTGCGCCGACCCTAGGGTTTTTCTCGGTGCACGGGCGCTTGTGGTGGGGGCGGTCCGGCGACTAACATCTACCGACCATTCGGTAAATTATGTTTGATCTGCCGCATAAAGATGGCAGACAGGCCACGGAGACCCCATGCCCCCATCTCTGGTTCTGGTGGAGCAGCAAGACGCCGTCCGCACCCTGGTGCTGAACCGGCCCGAGGCGCTCAACAGCTTCAATGCGCAGTTGCATGAGCAGCTGCTTTCGGCCCTGGAACAGGCGGCCTGCGATGCATCGGTGCGTTGCGTGGTGCTCACGGGCGCGGGGCGCGGTTTTTGCGCGGGCCAGGACCTGGCCGACCCTGAAGCGGCCGCCGACCAGAATCTGGGGGATCTCATCGAGCGCCGCTACCAGCCCCTGTGCCTGCGGCTCAGATCCATGCCCATTCCCGTGGTGGCCGCCGTCAACGGCGTGGCCGCCGGTGCCGGCGCCAACATCGCCCTGGCCTGTGACCTGGTGCTGGCCGCGCGTTCGGCCAGCTTCATCCAGGCCTTTGCGAAGATCGGCCTGGTGCCCGACTGTGGCGGCACCTGGCTGCTGCCACGGCTGGTGGGCCGTGCCCGTGCCCTGGGCCTGGCCCTGCTGGGCGACAAACTGCCTGCCGAGGAAGCCGAGCGCATGGGCCTGATCTGGCGCTGCGTGGACGATGGCGAACTGCGCAGCCAGGCCATGGCCCTGGCGCAGCGCCTGGCCGCCATGCCAGTGCGGGCCCTGGCGCGCACGCGCGAGGCCATGGACTCGGCCCAACTGCTCGACTACGAACATGCGCTGGCGCGCGAGGCGCGCCAGCAGGGCCAGCTGGGTGCGGCCCATGACTACCAGGAAGGCGTGGCCGCCTTCCTGGGCAAGCGCGCCCCCGTGTTCTCGGACCGTTGAGGAGGCCGTCATGCAGGAGACAACCCATACGGCCGAAGACGCGCAGCGCCTGGCCGAACATGTGCGCGATGGCATGCTGGCGCGCGACAGGGCGGCCCAGGGCCTGGGCCTGCGCATCGTGGACATCGCACCGGGTGCGGCACGCATCGAGATGGCCGTGCGTGACGACATGCTCAACGGTTTCGACATCTGCCATGGCGGTTTCATCACGGCCCTGGCCGATACGGCCTTCGCCTATGCCTGCAATGCGCGCAACGAGATGACCGTCGCCTCGGGTCTGGGCGTGGACTTCGTTGCGCCAGGGCGGCCCGGCGACCTGCTGACGGCCCAGGCGCACGAGGTCTCGCGTGCGGGGCGCACGGGCGTCTACGACGTGCAGGTCAGCAACCAGCGGGGCGAGGTGATTGCACTGTTCCGCGGCCGTTCGCACAGCTTCAAGGGCCGCTCCACCGTGCCCGGCCCCGCAGAATCCTCCTGACGAGGTGCCACCATGCCTGTACAGCGCCCCGCACCCGGCGACCTCGAGCCCATCGAAACCGCCAGCCGCGACGAGATCTGCGCCCTGCAGCTGCAGCGCCTGCGCTGGTCGCTGCAGCACGCCTACGACAACGTGCCGCACTACCGGCGAGCGTTCGACGACCAGGGCGTGCACCCCTCGGACCTGCGCACGCTGGCCGACCTGTCGCGCTTTCCCTTCACCACCAAGAAGGACCTGCGCGAGAACTACCCCTTCGGCATGTTCGCCGTGCCGCGCTCGCAAG
>JAIRVR010000004.1 GCA_031253795.1 Burkholderiaceae bacterium | reverse complement strand
TGGACTTGACCGACAGGTTGCCGAACGAGGGCTCGATGGAGGCATCGACACCCACGATGTTGGAGATCGTCGCCGTGGGCGCGATGGCCACGCAGTTGGAGTTGCGCATGCCGTGCTGGGCGATCTTGCCGCGCAGCGCATCCCAGTCCAGGCGTGCCGAGCGGTCCACTTCCACATAGCCGCCACGGGCCTTTTCCAGCAGGTTCAGCGTGTCCAGCGGCAGGATGCCCTGGTCCCACAGCGAGCCCTTGTAGCTGGAGTACTGGCCGCGTTCCCTGGCCAGCTCGGTCGAGGCCCAGTAGGCGTAGTAGCAGATGGCTTCCATCGATTGGTCGGCGAACTCCACGGCCGGCTGGCTGGCGTAGGCGATGCGCATCTCGTACAGCGCATCCTGGAAGCCCATCAGGCCCAGGCCCACGGGGCGGTGGCGCAGGTTGGAGTCCTTGGCCTTCTGCACGGCGTAGTAGTTGATATCGATCACGTTGTCGAGCATGCGCATGGCCGTGTTCACGGTCTTGCGCAGCTTGTCGTGGTCGATGGCACCGTCCTTGATGTGGCGCGCCAGGTTGACCGAGCCCAGGTTGCAGACCGCGGTTTCGGTGTCGCTGGTGTTCAGCGTGATCTCGGTGCACAGGTTGGACGAGTGCACCACGCCGGCGTGCTGCTGGGGCGAGCGCACGTTGCAGGGATCCTTGAAGGTGACCCAGGGGTGGCCGGTCTCGAACAGCATGGACAGCATCTTGCGCCACAGGTCCACGGCGGGAATGCGCTTGAACAGCTTGAGTTCGCCGCTTTCGGTCTTTGCCTCATAGGCCGTATAGGCGCGTTCGAAGCTTTCGCCATAGAGGTCGTGCAGGTCGCCCACATCGGAGGGCGAGAACAGGGTCCACTGGCCCTTTTCCATGACGCGCTTCATGAACAGGTCGGGAATCCAGTTCGCCGTGTTCATGTCGTGCGTGCGGCGGCGGTCGTCGCCCGTGTTCTTGCGCAGCTCGAGGAATTCCTCGATGTCCAGGTGCCAGGTTTCCAGGTACGTGCAGACAGCGCCCTTGCGCTTGCCGCCCTGGTTGACGGCCACGGCCGTGTCATTGACCACCTTGAGGAAGGGCACCACGCCCTGCGACTCTCCGTTCGTGCCCTTGATGCGCGAACCCAGGGCGCGCACGCGCGTCCAGTCATTGCCCAGGCCGCCAGCGAACTTGGACAGCAGGGCGTTTTCCTTGATGGATTCGTAGATGCCGTCCAGATCGTCGGGCACCGTGGTCAGGTAGCACGAGGACAGCTGCGAGCGCAGCGTGCCGCTGTTGAACAGCGTGGGCGTGCTGCTCATGAAGTCGAAGGACGACAGCAGCTCGTAGAACTCGATGGCGCGCGCATTGCGGTCGTCTTCCTGCAGCGCCAGGCCCATGGCCACGCGCATGAAGAAGGACTGGGGCAGTTCGATGCGCGTCTTGCGCACGTGCAGGAAGTAGCGGTCGTACAGGGTCTGCAGGCCCAGGTAGTCGAACTGCTGGTCGCGCTCGGCCTTGAGGGCGGCGCCCAGGCGGGGCAGGTCGAACTGCAGCAGCTCGGGGTTGAGCAGCTCGTTGTCCACGCCCTTCTGGATGAAGCCGGGGAAATAGTCGGCGTAGGCGGCCTGGATGTCGGCGGGCTGCACGTCGCGGCCCATGACTTCGCGCACGATGGTGTGCAGCAGCAGGCGGGCGGTGACGTAGGTGTAGTCGGGGTCCTTTTCGATCAGCGTGCGCGCGGCCAGGATGGAGGCCTTGAACACTTCCTCGATGGGCACGCCGTCATAGAGGTTGCGCAGCGTCTCGGCGACGATGGGCGCGGCCTGGATGTCGGCGTTCAGGTTTTGGCAGGATGCCTCGATCAGGGCGCGCATGCGGGCCTGGTCCAGGGGCACGCGCTGGCCCTTGTCGGTCACATGCAGCACGGGGGCGGGCGCCATGGCCGCGGCGGCGGCGGCCTCGGCGGCCTTCTTCTGCTCGGCACGCTCCTGGTTGCGGCGCTCGCGGTACAGCACATAGGCGCGAGCCACGTCATGGTGGCCGCCGCGCATCAGGCCCAGCTCGACCTGGTCCTGCACGTCCTCGATATGGAAGGTGCCACCGCCCGGGCGCGAGCGCAGCAGGGCGCGCACCACGGCCTGGGTCAGCTCGTCCACGGTCTCGCGCACGCTGGCCGATGCCGCGCCCTGGGCACCGCGCACGGCCAGGAAGGCCTTGGTCAGTGCAACGGCGATCTTTTGCGGCGTGAACGGCACCACGTCACCGCTGCGGCGGATGATCTGGTAGCCGTCCTGGACGGAAAGGGACTGGGGGGAGGAAGGGTTGGCAGCATCACCGTGCGCAGCGGGCGACAAAGAATTCAGTGCTTCTTGCATGAGTTTCCTCTACGGGTGTTTGTGGAAAAGACAGACGCGGGCCTGCACTCGGGGCAGGCTTGCTGGAAGGGATCCGGGACCTGATGTGCACACCGTTTTCACAGGGTGTGCACAACTAATACACACTAGATATGGGGTCCGAGGTGCTGTTGAGCACTACCGGTAGTGTATCGCTGTCTGGCGGACATGGGTCCCTGACATGCCGGATTGGGCAGTTTTCGCCGTGCCAAAACGGTGCTGCTAGCGCAAGCCATAGCAGCGAAAGCACGCCAAATCGCCACTTGCAGGGCATGTGTGCCGCAAAGCCACGCCAGCCGGGCGCTGGCGGCCATCGGCTGGCTGAAAGCCCCATGGACAGTGGGGCTGGCACAGATGCTGGAATTTGTAAAAAAAGTTCAGGCCCGGCCTGGATGCGACATGGATCGAAACCTGGATGGACGGCCGCCGCAGCCGTTGCCTGTGGACAAGCGTTGCTTGATCGGTTCTGGCGCGAAGGTGTCCGCTTACTTTGGGGTGTCGGCGGTGGTCGTGGGCAGCTGCCAGGCCGCCGTGGCCGCGTGCGAGGCCAGCAGCCGGGCCAGCGCCGGCCAGTCGAAGCCCGGACCCGGGTCCTGCTTGCGGCCCGGTGCGATATGTTCGTGGCCTGCCAGGAAGCCGATGGGGTAGCGCTGGGCAATGGCTTCGCACAGCCCGTTCAGCGCAGCGTATTGGGCTGGCTCGAAGCGCAGGCCCTCCAGTCCTTCGAGCTCGATGCCGATGGAGTCGTCGTTGCAGCGCTCGCGGCCGCGCCAGCGGGAGGCACCCGCATGCCAGGCGCGCGCATCGCAGTCCACGAACTGCCAGATCTCACCCGCACGCGTAATGAAGAAGTGCGACGACACCTCGATGCCGCGTATGCCCTGGTAATAGGGATGGGCATCCCAGTCGAGCTGGTTGGTGAACAGCTGCTGCACGGCGCCGGTGCCGAACTCCCCCGGTGGCAGGCTGATGGAGTGCACGACGACCAGATCGATGCAGGCCGCCGCGGGGCGGGGGCCGAAGTTGGGAGAAGGCAGGTGGCGTGCCTGACGCAGCCAGCCCTGGTCCCAGGCAGGCTGGTCCACGGCCTGCGCCGGGGCGGTACCCGGGTCAGGCCGGTCCATGTTCGTTTCCATCGCCACCGTCACCCTGGCTGTCTCCGGGCAGGCTGATGCGCAGCCGGTCGATGCGGTATCGGATCTGGCGCAGGCTCAGCCCCAGGCGGGCCGCCGTCGCCGTGCGGTTGAAGCCGTTGTCCCTGAGCGCCTGGACCAGGATGGCGCGCTCCTGATCGTCGAGCCAGCCCTGCAGGTCGCTCGGCAGGGCTGATTCGGTCCGGCCCGCGGACCCATCCTGTGCCAGGCCAGGGATGGGCGGCGTGGGAGGGGGGCGTACTTCGGACGCGATCTGCAGTGCCTCGCCATCGCCCAGAGTGATGGCGCGGTGCAGCAGGTTCTCGAGTTCGCGCACATTGCCGGGCAGCGGCAGCTGCGCGATTTGGGCCAGTGCCTCGGCGTCGAGCTCGGGCAGGGGCAGGCCCGACTCGTGCGCCAGGCGGGACAGCAGGGCACGGCACAGGGCCGGAAGGTCACCGCGCCGCTCGCGCAGGGGCGGCAGCAGCACCTCGATCACATTGAGCCGGTAGTACAGGTCCTGGCGGAAACGCCCCTGCTGTACGTCGGCGGCCAGGTCGCGGTGGGTGGCGCTGACGATGCGCACATCGACCGCCTCTTCCTGGGTCGAGCCCAGGGCGCGCACGCGGCGTTCCTGGATGGCGCGCAGCAGCTTGGCCTGCATGGGCAGGGGCAGGTCGCCGATCTCATCGAGAAACAGCGTGCCTCCACGTGCGGCCTGGAAGTAGCCGTCGCGGTCCTGGGTGGCGCCTGTATAGGAGCCCTTGCGTGCGCCGAAAAACTCGGCCTCGAGCAGGTTTTCGGGGATGGCTCCGCAATTGACGGCCACCATGGGGCCATGGGCGCGCTGGCTGCAGGCATGCAGGGCGCGGGCCACCAGTTCCTTGCCCGTGCCCGATTCCCCGTGCACCAGCACGGGCGCCATGCCGCGCGCCACCTTGGCGATGCGCTGCTTGACGGCCTGCATGGCGCTGGAGTCGCCGACCAGGGCGTCGAGGGCTCCACTGGCACTGAGCACCGGTGCGGCACCCGGCGGCGGCGGGGCGCTGCGGGTCGGCATGACACCGGGCGGCGGCACGGCGCCCACGCCCTGGGCCGCCGAGGCGATGACCTGGCGGAACTGCTTGAGGTCCACGGGCTTGGTCAGATAGTCGAAGGCGCCGCAGCGCAGCGCCTCCACGGCGTTCTCGGCCGAGCCATAGGCGGTCATGACCACGCAGCGCTCGCGCCGCTGCTGGCCGCGCAGATCCTGCAGCAGCTCCATGCCCATGCCATCGGGCAGGCGCATGTCGGTGATGACCACGTCGAAGCGCTGGGTCTGCAACTGGTCGCGGGCCTCGCCCACGCTGGCGGCGGTCTCGACGCGGTAGCCTTCGCGCAGCAGCGTCAGTTCATAGAGCGTGCGCAGATCGGGCTCGTCGTCCACGACGAGGATGGAGGTCGCAGCGGACTGGGAATTCAGGGGCATCACACCACAATCTGGTCAAACAGGGAAGCCGGCAGGGCCGAGGCCGTGCCGACGCGAAAGACGATGCTGAAGGCATTGCCCTCGACGGGGCCGCCCGGCGTGGGACGCGTCAGGCGCTGGTAGCTGATGCCGGCATCGTAGCGCTGGCACAGCTCGCGGCAGATATAAAGGCCCAGACCGCTGGAGCGGCTTTCGGAGGAGAAAAAGGGCTCGAACAGGTGGCGTTGCACCGTGGGCTCCAGCGCAGCACCATCGCTCCAGACCTGCAGCCAGGCCTGGCCTCCCACGGGCGCCCCCGTCAAGATCTGCAGCGCATGGGGGTCGGCCGGGCTGCTGCGGTAGCGCTGGGCATTGTCCAGCAGGTTGACCAGGATGCGGCGCAGGTGCTCGTGGTCGAAGACCACGCTCTTGCCCTTGGCGTCCAGCAGCAGTTGGGCCTGGCGCCCAGGCTGGCCCTGGGCCTGCCACTCCTGGCAGAACTGGGCCACCTGCTGGTCCAGATCGAGCAGGGCGGCCGGGGCTTCGCCGATATGCTGCTGGGCCCGCGAGATGTTGAGCACGTCCTCGACGATGCGCGCCAGGCGCTCGGCGTTCTGGCCGACGATGCGGCACAACTGCTGCTGGGCCGGGTCGGTGGCCAGGTCCTCGGCCAGCAGGGCGTTGGCCTGGGTGATGGCTGCCAGCGGATTGCGGATCTCGTGGGCCACGGCGGCCGACATGCGGCCCATGGAGGCCAGCTTTTCGGTGCGCAGCCTGGCCTCCATCTCGCGCAGGTCGTGGAGGAAGACCACGCACAGCTGCTGCAGCTGTACGGGCTCGTCCGCGTCATGGGCCTGTGGCCGGGCGGCGGCCACTTCGGTCAGCCAGGTGCGCAGGTGCAGGCCGGTCGTGCCTTCCTGGCCCACGGCCTGCAGGTGGACGGCCGAGGACACGGGCTGTTCCTGGGCGAAGCTCTGGGCCACGGCGTCCTGCAGCCGCTGCCATCCCGCATGGTCCTCGAGGGCGAAGGGCAGGCCATGGTTTTCGCGCAGGCCCAGCAGGCGCAGGGCCGCGGGATTGGCCTGCTGTACATGGAATTGCGCGTCCAGCACCAGCACGCCCTCGCCCAGGTGGCGTATTACCAGGGCGTTGACCTGCTCCTGGGTCTGGGCCTTGCGGCGGCTGTGCTGTGCCAGCACGCGTTCGCGGCGCACGCGGCGGGCCAGCTCGTGGGTCAGGTAGGCCACGGCGAAATAGCCCGCGCAGGCAAAGCCGGCCTGATAGTAGGCCTGGGTGGTATCGATGCCGCCGGCGAAGTCCTGCCAGACCACCCAGCCCAGCGTCAGCAGGGTGACGCTGGCCGTGGTGGCCAGGGCCAGCGTCAGGCTGCCGAGCACGGCCGAGATGAGGATGGGAATGGCCAGCAGTGCCGAATAATTCAGCGGCCCCGTCTGCAGCATCTGCATCATGCTGATGGCCGCGATGTCCACGCCGATCACGGGCAGCCAGTGCACGCCGGCCCGTGGCGAGGGCGGATGGGCACTGGCCGTCATGCGCACCAGCAGGGTCAGGCCCAGGTAGCCCAGGCAGACCAGCCAGGCCAGGGGGCTGCCCAGGGGCTGCATGCGCACCAGGGCCAGTTGCAGCACCAGCAAGGCTGCGGCGATCAGCACCCGGCCGGTGAGAAAGCCCTGCCACAGGCGGATGAAGGGCGAGTTCGGCCCCTGGTCCGGCCAGGCCTCGGGCGCGCCGGGGACGGGGGCAGGGGCCGTGTCCTGCATGGCGTTCAGCGCCGCTGCGCCAGCGCCCGGTGCTCGGCGCTGCAGTAGCTGCGGCCGCCGGCTTCGATGGCCTCGCTGCGCGGCAGGTGCAGGCCGCAGTGCGCGCATTCCACCATGTCCTGCGGTGCGGCCACGGCGGGACCGCGCCGGGGAGCGGCCTGTTGGCGCTGCCCTTTCTCGTCGCGGCGCTGGCTGCGCCACACGCCGATGGCGATGGCGATCACGATCAGGACCAGCAGGTATTTCATGCGGCACGCTCCAGCAGCACTTCCATCACAAAGCGCGATCCCGCATAGGCCAGCAACAGCAGCAGGGCGCCTGCGTACAGCATGCGCACCGCGCTGCGCCCGCGCCAGCCGAAGCGTGCACGGCCTATGAGCAGCACGGCGAAGGTTATCCAGGACAGGAGGGAGAACACGGACTTGTGGTTCCAGACCCAGGCCTTGCCATAGAGCTGTTCCCCGAACAGCCAGCCGGCCGCCAGCGTGGCCGTGAGCAGCACGAAGCCCGCGGCCACGAACCGGAAGGTCAGACGCTCCAGGGTCAGCAGGGGAACGCCGCTGTCGTGGCCGCCGCCCTGGCGCATGTGCTGTTCGGCGCGCGTCATCAGGGCGGCATGGACCACGGCCGCCGCGAACAGGCCGTAGGAGGCAATGCCCAGGGCCAGGTGCAGCGGCAGCCAGGGCGAGGCATTCACATGCAAGGGGGTGCCGGGAATCAGGGCAGCCAGCAGCACGGCGGCCGCGCCCAGCGCGGACAGGGCCAGACGTGCGCGCATCTGCGGGAACAGCTGCTGCTCCACGGCATAGACGGTCAGCACCAGCCAGGCCGTCATGGACAGGGCGGGCGCGAAGCCGAAACGCGGCAGCTCCCCCAGCAGGCCCCAGGCCAATGCCAGGGCGTGCAGCACCCAGGCCAGGCGCAGGGCGGCCTGGGTGCCGGCCTGGCTGATGCGGCGGGAAGCGGCGGCCGGCACGGCATAGGCGGCGGCAGCGGCAATCGCCAGCATCCAGCCCAGGGGCGAGGCGTTGGCGGAAATCAGGGGGACGGAGAGCATGTTTCTATGATAGCTGGCGTGTTTGCTGCCCTGGCCTGCGCCAGCGCACAAGCAGAGGCTTCGCCTGCTGCAGGTGCACAGGCGGCAGCCCGTTCAAAGGCCATGGCCTTGCGCGGCTGCCACCGGCCTGCCGCAGGGGCAGCGGGTAGAATCGGGGCTGATGGCGGGCCGCCGGCTGCGGCCCCGCTCCTGTGCCCTGCCATGCGCCGTGGCGCCGCAGGGCTTTTCTTTCTGACGACTCCAGCACCCCGCCTATGGCCTCCGCTCTGACCGACAAACTCTCGCGCCTCGTCAAGGAGATGCGTGGCCAGGCCCGCATCACCGAATCCAATGTCCAGGACATGCTGCGTGAAGTGCGCATGGCCTTGCTGGAGGCCGACGTGGCCCTTCCCGTGGTGCGCGACTTCGTGGCCCGCGTCAAGGAAAAGGCGTTGGGCCAGGAAGTGCTGGGCTCGCTGCAGCCGGGCCAGGTGCTGGTGTCCATCGTCAACAAGGAACTCGCCGCCACCATGGGCGAGGGCGTGGCCGACATCAACCTCAATGCACAGCCGCCGGCCGTGATCCTGATGGCCGGCCTGCAGGGCGCGGGCAAGACCACGACCACGGCCAAGCTGGCCAAGCACCTGATCGAAAAGCGCAAGAAAAAGGTGCTCACGGTGTCGGGCGACGTCTACCGCCCCGCGGCGATCGAACAGCTCAAGACGGTGACGGCCCAGGCCGGCGCCGAGTGGTTCGCCTCCACGCCTGACCAGAAGCCCCATGACATTGCCGTGGCCGCGCTGGACTACGCCAAGCGGCATTTCTTCGACGTGCTCCTGGTGGACACGGCCGGCCGCCTGGCCATCGACGAGCTGCTGATGGCAGAAATCAAGGACCTGCATGCCACGCTCAAGCCCGTGGAAACGCTGTTCGTGGTCGATGCCATGCAGGGCCAGGATGCGATCAACACGGCCAAGGCCTTCAAGGAAGCGCTGCCGCTGACCGGCATCGTGCTGACCAAGCTGGACGGTGATTCGCGCGGCGGTGCGGCGCTGTCGGTGCGGCAGATCACGGGCGCACCCATCAAGTTCGCGGGCGTGTCCGAAAAGCTCGACGGCCTGGAAGTCTTCGATGCCGACCGCCACGCGCAGCGTGTGCTGGGCATGGGCGACATCGTGGCCCTGGTCGAACAGGTCACCAAGGGCGTGGACCTGGAGGCCGCGCAGAAGCTGGCCGAGAAGGTCAAGAGCGGTGACGGCTTCGACCTCAACGACTTCCTGGCCCAGATCCAGCAGATGAAGCAGATGGGTGGCCTGTCCACCCTGATGGACAAGCTGCCCACCCAGCTCACGGCCAAGGCTGGCCAGGTGGACATGGACAAGGCCGAGCGCGAGATCCGCCGCAAGGAAGGCATCATCTGCTCCATGACGGCCAAGGAGCGCAAAAAGCCAGAAATCATCAAGGCCACCCGCAAGAAGCGCATCGCCGATGGCGCGGGCGTGCAGGTCCAGGAAGTCAACCGCCTGCTCAAGGAATTCGAGCAGATGCAGGAAATGATGAAGAAGATGAAGGGCGGCGGCCTCATGAAGATGATGAAGCGCATGGGCGGCATGAAGGCGATGAAGGGCATGATGGGCGGCGGCGGCGGCATGCCCAAGCTGCCGTTCTGACCGGCGCCGCCTGTTCCGTTCCACCAAGCCGCAGCGCAGACTGCGGCTTTTCTTTGGCCGCAGCAGGCCTTTGTGAGAACATGCACGGCCATGAAGGCTGGTGTTTCGATTCCCCTCGCCGCACCGCGGCTCTCGCGCCGTGACTGGGGCCTGCTGGCCGCGGCCGTGCTGCTGGCCGGTTGTTCGTCGGCGCCGCGCCGTGCCCCGGGGCCTGGCGCGCCGCCTGCGCCCCAGGCGCTCAACCTGGGCGGCGAGCTGCGCGAGGCCCTGCTGGCGCGCACCATGCTCGTGGTCAACACGCCCTATACCTACGGGGGCAATTCGCCCGATGGCGGCTTCGACTGCAGCGGACTGATCCAGTGGGCCGTGGGCGGCATCACCGAGCTGCGCCTGCCGCGCACCACCTCGCAATGGGCCCAGTACAGCAACCCCGTCGATGGCCGTGGCCTGCAGCGGGGCGACTTCGTGTTCTTCAACACCCTGGGCTCGCGCTATTCCCACATGGGCATCTTCGTGGGCAACGGGCAGTTCGTGCACGCACCGTCCAGTGGCGGCACGGTGCAGCGCGTGCGCATGGACAACGTCTATTTCGCCAAGCGCTTCACGGAGGCACGCAGCATTTTCGTGGTCTGAGAGGGCGGCGGCCGACGAATCGGCGGCCGGCTCCTTGTGCCGCGGACAGGGGCGCAGCTGCCCCCGGGGATGGGCTTCAGCCGCGCACCACCACCTCGCCGCGCAGCGTGAAGGTGCGCGCCTCGGTGATCTTCACATCGATCATCTGGCCGATCAGGCGCTCGTTGCCGGGGAAGTTGACCACGCGGTTGCACTCGGTGCGGCCCATGAGCTCGCTGCCGTCGCGCTTGGACAGGCCTTCGACCAGCAGGCGCTGCACCGTGCCCACGCGCTCCTCGCTGATGTCCTTGATGTGGTGGTTGATCACGGCCTGCAGTTCCTGCAGGCGCCGCAGCTTGACGTCGTGGGGCGTGTCGTCGTGCAGGTTGGCGGCCGGTGTTCCGGGGCGCGGGCTGAAGATGAAGCTGAAGCTGTTGTCGAAGCGCACGTCGCGGATGAGCTTCATCATCTTCTGGAAGTCCTCCTCGGTCTCGCCGGGAAAGCCCACGATGAAGTCGCTGCTCATGGCCATGTCGGGCCGGATGGCGCGCAGCTTGCGGATGGTGCTCTTGTACTCCATGGCGGTGTAGCCGCGCTTCATGGCCATGAGGATCTTGTCGCTGCCATGCTGCACGGGCAGGTGCAGGTGGGAGACCAGCTTGGGCAGCTTCTCGTAGGCCTCGATCAGGCGCGGCGTGAATTCGTTGGGGTGGCTGGTGGTGTAGCGGATGCGCTCGATGCCGGGGATTTCGGACACATATTCCAGCAGCAGGGCGAAGTCGGCGATCTCGGCCGTGTCCCCCATGCGGCCCAGATAGGCGTTGACGTTCTGGCCCAGCAGCGTAACTTCCTTGACACCCTGGTCGGCCAGGCCCGCCACCTCGACCAGCACATCCTCGAAGGGGCGGCTGACTTCCTCTCCGCGCGTATAGGGGACGACGCAGTAGCTGCAGTACTTGGAGCAGCCTTCCATGATGGAGACGAAGGCCGAGGAGCCTTCCACGCGCGCGGGCGGCAGGTGGTCGAACTTTTCGATCTCGGGGAAGCTGATGTCCACCTGGGGCTTGCGCTTGCTGGCGCGCGCATTGAGCAGCTCGGGCAGACGGTGCAGGGTCTGGGGGCCGAAGACCACGTCCACGAAGGGTGCGCGCTTGATGATTTCCTCGCCTTCCTGGCTGGCCACGCAGCCGCCCACGCCGATGAGCACGCCTCGCTCCTTCAGATGCTTGTAGCGGCCGAGGTCGCTGAACACCTTTTCCTGGGCCTTCTCGCGCACCGAGCAGGTGTTGAACAGGATCAGGTCGGCCTGTTCGGGATCGTCGGTGGACTCGTAACCCTGGGCCGCGCCCAGCACGTCGGCCATCTTGTCCGAGTCGTACTCGTTCATCTGGCAGCCGAAGGTTTTGATAAAGACTTTTTTGGACATGGTGGGGTTTCGGTAGGCAGCCTCGGTCCGTAGGGGCCGTGGTCTGCGGATCATGGGGTGGTGCGGCACGGGCGCTGCCATCGCCGTGGGCGCCGTCGTGCATGGGCTGCCGCGCCACCAGCGCCGGGGGCAGGCAGCGGACGGCCGGTACGGCCGGCCTCAGTGGAAGATGCGCAGCAGCGACGACCGGGGCTTGTAGTGCTTTTCAGCCTCGGCCGGCGTCAGTATCCAGGCCTGGTGCAGCCACAGCGTCTGGGGCTCGATCAGGTAGCCCACGACCAGCTTGCGGCCCTGGTAGTTCGCGGCCTGGACCAGGGTGCGCTCGGGGCTGAACAGGCGAAAACCCGGTGTGGTGCGTATGGCCTTGCCATCGATCTCGACCACGGGAAACTGGGTCACGACCAGTTCGCCGAACTGGGCCTGGGGGGGGAAGTTGCGCGTGTCGTTGGACGGCAGGCCTTGCGCGGTGGCGCCCAGGCTGGCGCAGGCCAGGGCAGCGCACAGGGCGCCGGCCAGAATGCGGCGGCGGGGCGTATGAGGGGCGTTGCAGCGGTTCATGGTGTACATCCAGGGGCTGAACCCGCGATTTTACGAAGTTGCGCGTGCAGGGCGCGGCACTCGGGCATTGCCTCAGCCACGGCCCGGCGCGTACAGGACAGCCCTGGGCGGGCGGCACAGGCCCCAAAAGCGCAGGCCCGTGAGCTCGGCCATCTGCACGCCCATGGCCGTGGGCGCGGAAATCGTGGCCAGGGCCGAGATGCCGACCTTGGCACATTTGCGCACCAGCTCATGGCTGCCGCGGCTGGACAGCACAACGAAGCCGGGCTCGCCCAGGCGCCCCGCGCGCGCCAGCCGTCCCACCAGCTTGTCGAGCGCATTGTGGCGGCCCACGTCCTCGAGCACGTCGGTCAATTGGCCGTCCAGGCGTGCCCAGCCGGCCGCATGGATGGCGCCGGCCTGGGCATTGAGGACCTGCAGGGGCGGCAGGGCCGCAATGGCGGTCGACACCGTGGCCGCATCCACGGCGGCGATCCAGTCGCGCGGGGGCAGGGGGTCGAAGGAAAGGTCCAGGGCTGCAAAGCTTTCCACGCCGCAGACGCCACAGCCCGTGCGGCCGCTCATGCTGCGGCGCCGGTCCTTGAGGCGGGCGAAGCAGCGCGAGGCGATGTCCAGCTGCACCTCCAGTCCATCCATGCCGGCCGGCAGGCCCGCGGCCTCGGCCGCGACGGGACGCACCTCGATGCCATAGCAGTCGGCGGCGCTGTCCACGATGCCCTCGGTCAGGGCGAAGCCCAGTGCGAAATCCTCCGCATCCAGGGGCGTGCCCATCATCACGGCATGGGAGATGCCGTTGAAGACCAGGGCCACGGGCACTTCGCTGGCCAGCACCTGGGTTTCGCTCAGGGCCTGCGCCTGCCCGCCGTCCTGCAGCCGCAGGCGGGTGACGTCCAGGCTGAGCAGGGCGGGTGGCGCGGCCATGGGCATGGCGCAGACGAGGGGGGCGGAGTGGGAATTCATGGCGGAGGCCGCTGGTGCGGTGGGACCATGATAGTGGTCCCTGGCACCGGGTGCCCGGCAGGCCGCGTGAACCCCGCGCGCCCCAGGGCCTGCGCCACGCGGGCGACTGCTCAGTCCAGCAGCGCCATGCCCTTGATCTGGGCGAAGACCGGCAGGCCGGGTTCCAGGGCCAGTTGCCGGGCGGAGTGCGCCGTGACGCGCGCCAGCAGCCGGAACTGGCCCAGCTGCAGCGAGACCATGACCTGGCCCGGTCCGTCCTCGCGCATGTCCTGCACGGTGGCCGGCAGGATGTTGAGGATGCTGCTGTCTTCGGGATGCCGCAGGCTCAGGCTCACGTCGCGGGCCTGTACGCGCAGCTGCACCGCCTCGCCAGCGGGTCGCGGCGTGGCCATGACCATGCGCAGCCGGCCGCCGTCGAAGTCCAGCGTGCTCAGGTGGGTGCCTGGTTCATGCTGCCGCACCCGGGCATGGACCACGGCCGCCGCCGTGTCGCCCGCGCTCAGCGGCAGGTCCAGGCGCGACAGCAGTTCCTGGGTGGGGCCGGCGGCGACCACGCTGCCGGTGCGCAGCAGCACCATGTGCTGTGCCAGGCGTGCCACCTCGTCCAGCGAGTGGCTGACATAGACCACGGGGATGTCCAGTTCGCGCCGCAACTGGTCCAGGTAGGGCAGGACCTCGGCCTTGCGCTGGGCATCCAGCGCGGCCAGGGGCTCGTCCATCAGCAGGACCCGGGGGCTGGTGGCCAGGGCGCGCGCAATGGCCACGCGCTGGCGCTCCCCGCCCGACAGCGTGGCGGGCATGCGGTCCATGAGATGGCCTATGCCCAGCAAGGCCACGGCCTGGTCCTGGGACACCTTGCGCCGTGCGGGCGGCGTGCGCCGCAGGCCGTAATCGATGTTGCGGCGCACGCTGAGGTGGGCAAACAGGCTGGCCTCCTGAAAGACATAGCCCAGGGCGCGCCGGTGCGTGGGCAGCCATCGGCCCTGGGCATCGTCCTGCCAGACTTCGCCATTGACCACCACCTGGCCCTGGGCGCGCTCCAGGCCGGCCAGGCTGCGCAGGCAGGTGGTCTTGCCGCAGCCCGAGGGGCCGAACAGGGCGGTCACGCCACGGCCCGGAAGGTGCAGGCGCACGTCCAGGCGGAAGTCGGCGCGCGCCAGCGACAGCGCGGCCAGGATTTCGGAGGAGGAGCGGTCGTCGTCGGACATGCGCGAAGGGGAGAAGGCGGTCATCATGCGCGGCGGTCCTCGCGCGGCTGCAGCAGGTGCAGGGCCAGCAGCACCAGGAAGGAGAACACCACCATCCCGCCGGCCAGCCAGTGGGCGTGGGAGTACTCCATGGCTTCCACGTGGTCATAGATCTGCACCGAGACCACGCGTGTCACACCGGGGATATTGCCACCCAGCATCAGCACCACGCCGAATTCGCCCACGGTATGGGCGAAGGTGAGAACGGCTGCCGTGATGAAGCCCGGGCGTGCCAGCGGCAGGGCCACGGTGAAGAAACGGTCCAGAGGGCCTGCTCCCAGGCTGGCCGCGGCTTCCATGGGGCGCGTTCCCAGCGACTCGAAGGCGCGCTGCAGGGGCTGCACCGTGAAGGGCATGGAATAGACCAGGGAGCCGATGACCAGACCTGGAAACGTGAACGGCAGCGTGCCCAGGCCCAGGCTTTGGGTCAGCTGGCCCACGGGGCCATGGGGGCCCATGGTCACCAGCAGGTAAAAGCCGATCACGGTGGGCGGCAGCACCAGGGGCAGGGCCACGACGGCGCCAATCGGCCCGCGCCACCGGGAATGCGTATGGGCCAGCCACCAGGCCAGCGGGGTGCACAGCGTCAGCAGCAGTACCGTGGTCACGCTGGCCAGCTCCAGCGTCAGCCGTATGGCGGCGTAGTCGTCGGCGGTAAGAATCATGGGGAAAATAACAGGTGTCCGCAGGCAGGCGCAGCCCCTGGCAACCGGCGCAGCCCAGGCCAGAGGCGGCAGGCACGGGCCCGGGCCGGCCGCACCGCCCCGCAGCGAGGCTGTCGCCCCCCTTCGGAGGCAGGCGGCGCGGCCGCTCAGGGAATGCTCAGAGGCCGTATCCGTAGGACCGGATGATGGCGCGGGCCTTGTCGCCACGCAGATACTTCATCATTTCGGTGACGGCCTCGTTGTCCTTGCCGCTGTTGAGCACGATGGCGTCCTGGCGGATGGGCTCGTGCATGCTGCCGGGCACCTGCCAGGCCGAGCCTTCGCGCAGCTTGCCGTTTTCCATCACCTGGGACAGGGCCACGAAGCCCAGCTGGGCATTGCCCGTGGCCGCGAACTGGTAGGTCTGGGCGATGTTCTCGCCCATGACGATGCGCGGCTGCACCTGGGCCGTGAGGCCCAGCTTGTTCAGCACTTCCATGGCGGCCGTGCCATAGGGCGCGAGCTTGGGGTTGGCCACGGCGATGTGCTTGAAGTCACCGGTCTTGAGCACCTCGCCCTTGTCGTCCACGTAGCCGGCCTTGGGGCTCCACAGCACCAGCTGGCCGATGGCGTAGGTGAAGCGCGAATCGGGCAGGCCGCGGCCTTCCTTGGCGATCTTCTCGGGCGTGGTGTCATCGGCGGACAGCAGGATCTGGAAAGGCGCGCCATTGACGATCTGCGCATAGAACTTGCCCGTGGCGCCGAAGGACAGCTGGGCCTTGTGGCCGGTGTCCTTTTCGAATTCGGCGGCGATCTTCTGCATGGGCGCCGTGAAGTTGGCAGCCACGGCGACCGACACTTCGGCGGCCTGGGCGGCCGACAGGCTGAACAGGGCAAAGGCTGCGAAGGCGGTGGCGCGCAGGGGCGTCTTCATGTTCATGGGTCTCTCGCTATTCCGTTGGTGAATAGCGCAGTGTAACGAGCTGATAATGCGCTTCCAAGGTGCAGGCGTTTTGCTTGCCGGGAAATAGCGCTTGCCATGCATGATCGGTCCATGAACGCCGAATCCCCTCCGTCCCTGTACGACCTGGTGCCTGCCCTGGGCCATGACCTTGCCGATAGGCGCATGGCCATACTGCGCCATATCGCTGCAGGCCACTCCATCTCCCAGGCCGCGCGAGAGGCCGGCATCAGCTACAAGGCTGCGTGGCAGGCCCTGGACGTGCTCACCAACCTGGCCGGCCGCGCCCTGGTAGAACGCACGGTGGGCGGCGCAGGCGGTGGCGGCGCGCGCATCACCGAGGCTGGCCTGTCCCTGCTGGCCATGGCCGATGCGCTGGAGGACGCCAGGGCCCAGGTACTGCGGCGCTTTGCGGAACGCGACGCGCAGTCCCTGGCGCCGGCGGCGCGCCTGGGCCTGCGCATCAGCATGCGCAACCTCTGGCCCTGCCGCATCGAATCCCTGCAGGCCCAGGGCGCCCAGGTCCGTGCCTGGCTCTTGCCTGACGGCAGCGGTGCGGACGGTGTGCGCATCGCGGCGCGCATCACCCAGGAAAGCGTGCAGCTGCTGGCGCTGGCGCCCGGCGTGCCTGTGATGGCGCTGTGCAAGGCGACGGCCGTGCAGGTGCTGGCGTCAGCGCCCGCGGACGGTGAAAACCGCTGGCCGGCCACCGTGCAGCGCCTGGCACGTGGCGGGGTGGAGGCCGCCCGCGAGGTGGTGGCACGTTTGCCCTGGGGCGGCAGCGGCGTGGGCTACGCCATGTCTGGCGAGGGTCTGCGTGCGGGCCGCAAGGTCTGGCTGCAGGTGCCCGAATCCTCAGTGGTGCTGGCCATCGCGGGCTGAACCCCGCAAGCGCCAAACTGTAGCTTTACGCAAGCGTTGGGAACCTGGGCGCGGCGCGGCGGTCCATGGTTCTCATGAAAGTCCGTTTGCGCACCCTCCTGCTGGCACCCCTGCTGTGCCTTCCCCTTCTCGGTCAGGCCAGCCTGTTCGATGCCACGCCGCTGGATGCCCAGCAGTTCCATCTGGGTCTGGAGGGTCTGGCGGGCCAGATTTCGCCGGCCGAGGCGCACCTCGACGACCTGCTCAGGCGCCCCGAGGCCAATGCCATCCTGCTGTCGGTGATCGACGACCCGCGGCGCTCTGCCGTGGCCAAGCTGTATGCGCTGTGCGGCCTCAAGCGCCTCGGCAGCGGCGGCTACGGCGCCGCACTGGACCGGCTGCGCGGCACCGATGGCCAGGTGCCGGTCCTGTCCGGCGACCAGTTGCTCGTCGAAAGCGTGGGCCAGGTGGCCGAGCGCATAGAAACCCAGCAGTGCGACGAAGGCGGCTGAACACACGCCGCCGACGCAAAAAAAAGAGCTGCCGGGGGCAGCTCTTGCTCGCAAGGGCGGGATACCGCTCAGGACAGCTCCTGTCCTTTGAGTTCGGGGATCAGAAACGCCGTGGCCAGCATGTCCAGCACATAGATGGCCGCCAGCAGGGCGATGGCCACCTGGAAGGAATAGCCCATGGCCAGGGACCCGATCACCACCGGGCCCAGGCCGCCCACCGCGCGGCCGATGTTGAACAGCACGTTCTGTGCGGTGGCTCGCGCCTGCGTGGGATAGGCTTCGCTCATGACGGCACCGTAGCCACCCATCATGCCGTTGACGAACAGGCCCATGAGCGCGCCGGCCCAGAGCATGGCCATGGGGTCGCTGAGCTGGGAGTACAGCAGCACCATGACCACCGAGCCCAGCTGGAAGATCAGAAAGCTGGGTTTGCGGCCTATGCGGTCGGCCAACTGGCCGAAGACCCAGATGCCGGCCATCATGCCGATCACCGTCACGGCAGTCCACAGCGAGGACTTGGTCAGGCTGAAGCCCAGCTGCTTGGACAGGAAGCTGGGCATCCAGATCATGATGCCGTAGTAGCCGAAGTTCTGCACCGATGTCAGCACGATCACGCCCAGGCTGACCTTGGTCGTGGCGCGGTCCTTGACCAGCAGCTTCAGGCTTTGCAGGGCCGGCATGCGCTCGGATTTCTGGCGCTTCACGAAGACCTCGGGCTCATGCAGCTTGTTGCGGATCACCCAGGCCACGACGGCCGGAATCACGCCCACCAGGAACATGCCGCGCCAGCCGATGACCGGCAGCAGCAGCGGCGTCAGCAGGGCGGCGCCCAGCACGCCCAACTGCCAGCCCAGGGCCACGTAGGAGGAGACGCGGGCGCGGTGCCGCGCGGGCCAGGCCTCGGCCGCCAGGGCCATGCCGATGCCGAACTCGCCGCCCAGGCCGATGCCCGCGATGGTGCGGTAGGCCAGCAGGTCCCAGTAACCCTGGGCGAAGGCGCACAGGCCGGTGAAGACGGCGAACAGCATGATGGTCCAGGTCAGCACGCGGATGCGTCCATAGCGGTCGCTGAGCATGCCGAAGAAAATGCCGCCGAACACGGCCCCGATCAGGGTCCAGGTGACCAGGGAGCCGGCCTGGCCCGGAGTCAGGTGCAGGTCGGCCGAAATCGCCAACAGCATGAAGCCCAGGATGAGCAGGTCGAAGCCGTCCATGGCATAGCCGACGGCCGAGCCGGCCAGGGCCTTCCAGCTGTATCCATTGACGTGCGCAGGGGCGCTGGCGCTGGCGGCATCGGCCGCGAGCGTCCCGGAGGTGGTGGTGGTCACGTGAGAATCCTTGAGAGGCAGGACCGGCGCCGGCAGGCTGCGGGCCGCACGGCGCAAAAGGCGGACCCGCCACCGGCGGGGCCGGCGTGCGGGCACGCTGCGCGCGTGCGGCATCCAAAGCTTGCGATGGGCACGGAAAATCCTGATGGAAGGGGGTGGGCGGTCCTGTGGACTGGCCGGGGCCGGCTGCCGCGCCCGCCTTGCGGGGGCTGGCAGGGGGCGGGCGGCTGACGGTACAGCCGGGGCGCAGAAAAAGACCGCTTCTGCAAAAAAGCGAAAGCCCTGAAAGCGACGCGCTGTCAGGGCCTGGGTGTGTGGTCGGCAAGCTTGGCCGGTGTGTCCGGACGGCCAAAATTGTATGCCAGGACGGCTTGTGAGGCAAGCGCCAGGCAGGGGCTGGCGGCCATGCTAGGCTCTGGGGCCTGTCGACTGCCTGCACGTTTCGTTCGGGCCGGCTCGAACAGGCCGTCCCGTCGCCCCGGTTGTCTATGACCTTGCTCGGCGCTGCGGCGATATCTCGTCTTTTTTGCCAATAAAAACAATTCTCATTACATTTTGGCATTCCGAGTTGTTCAATCCCTGATTCTTTCTGCCATGCAATCCATCCTGATTGCGGCCGCCCTGGCTTTGGGTGCGGCCGCCCCGATGAGCCAGGCCGTCGCCGCCGGCCCTGTTCAACAGCCTGTGAAGAAGAACCTGTCCGTTGCCGACGTGGTCAAGCACTACGGCAATCTGGTCCATGCCAATTACTCGGATTCGATCACGTCGGCCAAAACCATGCAGAAGGCGATCACGGCCTTTCTGGCGGCTCCCAGCGAACAGGGCCTGGAGCGCGCGCGCAAGGCCTGGCTGGATGCCCGCGAATACTATGGCCAGACCGAGGCCTTCCGCTTCTACGCCGGTCCCATAGACAACGATGAAGGCCCCGAAGGCCAGATCAATGCCTGGCCCATGGACGAGTCCTATGTGGACTATGTCGAAGGCAATCCCACGGCCGGCATCATCAACAACCGCAAGGAAGCCATCACCAAGAAGCGCCTGGCCGAGCTCAACGAGCATGACGGCGAGGAAAACGTTTCCACGGGCTGGCATGCCATCGAGTTCATGCTCTGGGGCCAGGACCTCAGCGACAAGGGGCCGGGCAACCGTCCCTACCTCGACTACGTGGACGGCAAGAAGCCCAATGCCGACCGCCGCCGCCAGTACCTCAAGGTGGTGACGGAGCTGCTGATCGACGACCTGCAGTCCGTCGCCGACCAGTGGAAGCCCGGCACGCCCAAGAACTTCCGCGCCCAGTTCGAGAAAAAGCCCGAGGACGCACTGCGCCGCATCTTCGTGGGCCTGGGATCGCTGTCCCGCGGCGAACTGGCCGGCGAGCGCCTGGAAGTGGCCCTGGCCAGCCGCGACCAGGAAGACGAGCATTCCTGCTTTTCGGACAACACCCACCGTGATGCCGTGACCAATGCCCAGGGCATTGCCAATGTCTGGCTGGGCCGCTACCAGCGCCTGGACGGCAGCGTGCTGCAGGGCCCGGGCATCCGCGACTGGGTGGCCGCCAGGGACAGCGCCCTGGCCGACAAGACCACGCGCCAGATCACGCAGTCGGTGGCTGCGGCCGAAGCCATTCCCGCGCCGTTCGACCAGGCCATCCAGGGCGCGCGCGACTCTGCATCGCGCGCCAAGATCCAGGCCACCATCGACAGCCTGGTCCAGCAGAGCAAGGACCTGGTCGAGTCCGCCAACGCCGTCGGCATCACCCAGCTGAACCTGGTGGACCCAAAGGCCAACTGAACACAAGAGCCCATTCCACCCCGCGTTTGAATCCCCGCGCCCATGTGCCCAGGCCGCCGCCCCCGCAAGGGTCCGGCGGCCCTGGCTTTTACAGGGACGTCTTCACCATGCAAGTTTCCCCCCTTTTGCTGACCGCGGCCGCCCTGGGCCTGCTGGGCTGCTCGGCCGAGCGCCAGGCCCCGCAGGCCGCGGCGGCCCCGGCCTCCAGTCCGGCCCCGGCCACTGACCCCGGGCTGCTGTTCGCCGCGCCGGCCGAGCCGCTGGCGCCCGGCGGCCAGACCACGGTCCATGCCACGGGCCGCAACGCCTTTTCCCTGCCCGCGGCCAACCTCGATGACGCCGAGCGCACGCGCTTCGTGATCGGCAACTCCTTTTTCAAGCGCAACTGGGTCCAGGCCCCGGCCTCGACCACGGCGCGCGACGGCCTGGGTCCGCATTTCCTGGCGCGCTCCTGCGGTGGCTGCCATGTGCAGGATGGCCGCGCCCAGCCGCCCGACTTCCACAACCCGCTCAAGCCCCAGCCCTTTGCGGGCCTGCTGATGCGCCTGTCCATCCCCGGCGAGGGGCCGCATGGCAGCCCCCTGCCCGACCCTGTCTATGGTGACCAGTTCAATACCCAGGGCGTGCTGGGCGTCAAGGGGGAGGGCGATCTGCGCATACGCTACGAGACCGTGCATGGCCGCTTCGCCGATGGCACGGCCTATACGCTGGAAAGGCCCGTCTATGAATTCACCGGCCTGAACTACGGCCCCATGGCCGCCCAGGTGATGACCAGCCCGCGCATCGCGCCCCAGGTCATAGGCCTGGGTCTGCTCGAGCACATTTCCGAAGCGGACATCCTGGCCAATGCCGCGGCACAGGCCGCCATGGCCGGGCCCATCAAGGGCCAGCCCAACTACGTCTGGGATGCCTATGGCGATCGCATGATGCTGGGCCGCTTCGGCTGGAAGGCCAACGTGGCCTCGCTGGCCCACCAGACGGCCTCGGCCTTTCTGGGCGACATAGGAATTACCTCGAAGCGTTTCCCCCATCAGACCTGCACGCCCGCGCAAAAGGACTGTCTGGCAGCGCCCAATGGCAATGGCGAGGAGGGTGTGGAAATCGAGGACCGCGTACTCGACGACGTGATCTTCTACCAGGCCACGCTGGCGCCGCCCGCACGGCGCAATGCCGATGATCCCGTGGTGCGCCGCGGCGAGGCCCTGTTCCATGCGGCACAGTGCGCGCAATGCCACCGGCCTTCGTACAAGACGGGCGGTGAACTGTTCCCCGCGCTGTCGCCGTCCCTCAGCAGCAAGGCGCTGTTGGGACAGACCATCGCCCCGTATACCGACCTGCTGCTGCACGACATGGGCGAGGAACTGGCCGACGGCCGGCCCGACTTCCGCGCCTCGGGCCGCCAATGGCGCACGCCGCCGCTGTGGGGCATAGGCCTGCTGCCCGACGTCAACAACCACCAGCGCCTGCTGCACGACGGCCGGGCACGCGGTGTGCTCGAAGCCATCCTGTGGCATGGCGGTGAGGCCGAGGCCTCGCGCGAGCAGGTGAAAAAGCTCAGCGCCGAGGAGCGCGACGCCCTGGTCAAATTTGTGGAGTCCCTGTGATGCCAAGCCTGTCCAAGTTCCATCGCCCCGTCCTGGCCGCCGCCCTGGCGCTGCTGGCGGCCACGCCGGCCCTGTCCCAGGAGGTGGATGCCAACATGGCCATTCCCTTCTACAACACCGCCCATGCCGTGCAAGGCCTGTACGGCCAGTGGTTTGCCCCACGGGCCCAGGCCGCTCAGGTCTCGGCCCGGGCGCTGCAACAGGCCCTGCAGGCGCATTGCGCGGCCGACGCTGCGGGCGCGGCGGATACGCTGAAGGCCGCGCGCCAGGCCTATGTGCAGTCGGCCGAGCGCTGGAGCGCGCTGTCGGCCGTGGCCCTGGGGCCCCTGGTCGAGCGCCGCTCGGCGCGCCTGGTGGACTTCCGGCCCATGCGGCCCGCCCTGCTCAAAAAGGCCATCCAGTCGGCGCCTGCCGATCTGGCGGCCATGGAGCGCATCGGTGCGCCCGCCAAGGGCTATCCGGCGCTGGAGCAGCTGCTGTGGACCCAGCCCGTGGCCCCGGGGGCGCCGGCCTGCGGCTATGCCGTCCTGGTGTCCGAGGAGATCGGCGCCGAACTGGCCACGCTTGCCAAGGGCTTTGGCCAGCTTGCCGGCCAGGACTGGTCCGAGGATGGCGATGCCACCACCGAGGCCATGGCCGAATTCATCAACCAGTGGGTGGGCGGCCTGGAGCGCCTGCGCTGGGCGGACATGGAAAAGCCGCTGCGCAGTGCGGGCAGCAAGCCGCCGGCCTGGGAGCACCTGGCCAGCGCCAGCACGCTGCAGGTCTGGCGTGCGCATTGGCAGGGCCTGCGTGCGCTGGCCATCAGCGTGGACCGCAGCGTGCCCCGGCCCGGTGCGGACATCGTGCCCATCGAGTCCTATCTGCGCGGGCGCGGCCTCAACCCCCTGGCCGACCGCTGGCTCAAGGCCGTCAACGAGGCCGACGCAGGCCTGCGTGCCATGACCGCCCTCACGCCCCAGGCCGTGGATGCGGCGGCCAAGCCGCTGTCGCGCCTCAAGCGCCTCATGGAGGCCGAGGTGGCTCCGGCCCTCGAAGTCAACATCGGGTTCTCGGATGCCGATGGAGACTGACCGCCCTTTGCCGGTGCAGCGCCGCCAGTGGCTGCAGGCCATGGCCATGCTGGCCACCGTGCCCCTGGTCCCGGCCACTGCCCGTGCGGCGGCCGGGGGGGCGTCTTCGCAGGCCACGCAATCCCTGGCCGCCGCCTGGATGCAGGGCGAGCAGATGCGCGTGGGGATCGTTCAGCCCGCGGCCCACGCCGGCCAGCCGCTGCGCATACGCCAGGCCCTGGACGTGCCCACGCGCGCCCATGGCATGGCCGCGCTGCGCGACGGCTCCGTGGTCTTTGCCAGCCGCCGGCCCGGTGACTGGCTGGTGCGCCTGCGCCCCGGCCAGGCGGCCGACGCTGCGCAATGGCTGTGGATAGAGCCCGACCGTGTCTTCAACGGCCATGTGATCGAAAGCGCCGATGGCCGCCATGTCTACACCACCGAAACCGACCTGGAGGATGCCCAGGGACTGATCGGTGTGCGCGACGCCGGTACGTTGGAAAAGATCGCCGAATGGCGCACCGGCGGCATGGACCCGCACCAGTTGCTGATGGATGCGGACGGCACGCTCATGGTCGCCAACGGCGGCATTCCCACCCAGTCCGAAACCGGCCGGCGCAAGCTGCAGCTGGACCACATGGATTCCTGCATCGCGCGGCTGCTGCCTGCCGAGGGCGGCGCCATCGGCGGGCTGTGGAAGCTCGACGACAACCGCCTGAGCCTGCGCCACCTGGCCTGGGGCCCCCGGGTCGCCCATGCGCCCCGCCGCCGCTGGCTGGGCATTGCGCTGCAGGCCGAGCACCGTGATGCCCAGGCCCGTGCCGCCGCCCCCGTGCTGGCCCTGTTCGATGGCGAGCGCCTGCATGCCGTGCCCCTGCCTGCGGGGCACGAGCCCCTGGCGGGTTACGGCGGCGACATAGGCTGCGACGGCGAACTCTTTGCCGTGAGCTGCCCGCGCGTGAACACCATCAGCTGGTGGGCCGTGCCCGACCACCGCGAAGGCCATGGCCGCTGGTTGCGCGGCGATGCCATGGCCGGTGTCTACAGCGTGGCCAATGCCAGCGTCTCGCTCGATGCCCGGGGCCGCTCCCTGCCTGCCGATCCTGCACTGTGGATGGGTGGCACGCGGCAGGCCGAACTGCGCCAGCGCGCCCGGGTGCGGCACACGGCCTCCGTGCCCGGCATGGCGCTGGACAACCACTGGATTGCGCTGTCACGCGGCTAGGAGCCACGGCCACCATCCGCCTGCGGGCGGTGGCCGCACCTGGTGCGAAGGCAAAGAAAAAGGGCCTACGCTTGCACGTAGACCCTTTGTATTTGGTGGCGCTTCACGGACTCGAACCGCGGACCTGTGGATTATGATTCCATCGCTCTAACCGACTGAGCTAAAGCGCCGTAAGACCTAAATTATATGCAGAATTTTGGGTCTGTCCGGCAAGTTGTGCAAATTTCTCGAAAATTTTTTGCGAGAGGTCTGCGCGATCTGCCGGAAGACCTGCATTGTAGCGCCTGCGAAAGGGGTTTCAGAGGTTCTTGAAGGCCGCGGGGCGCTTGTTGACGAAGGCGTCCATGC
This sequence comes from Burkholderiaceae bacterium, assembly GCA_031253795.1. Taxonomy (GTDB): domain Bacteria; phylum Pseudomonadota; class Gammaproteobacteria; order Burkholderiales; family Burkholderiaceae_C; genus Comamonas. Next base: position 6,987 of record JAIRVR010000004.1, on the reverse strand, counting down.
CTTCCTTCTGGTCCTGGGTGGCGAACAGGGCGTGGAACAGGCGGCGCTCGAACATGACGCCGTCGGACAGCGAGCCTTCGAAGGCCCGGTTGACGGATTCCTTGGCCGCCATGACGGCGATCTGGGAAAAGCCGCTGATGACGATGGCGGCACCCAGGGCTTCGTCCATGAGCTTGTCGAAGGGGACGACGCGGCTGACCAGGCCCGCGCGTTCGGCTTCGGCGGCATCCATCATGCGGGCGGTCAAGGCCATGTCCATGGCCTTGGACTTGCCCACGGCGCGGGGCAGGCGCTGGGTGCCGCCTGCACCGGGGATCACGCCCAGCTTGATCTCGGGCTGGCCGAACCTGGCGTTGTCGGCGGCGATGATGAAGTCGCACATCATGGCCAGCTCGCAGCCGCCGCCCAGGGCGAAGCCGCTGACGGCCGCGATCACGGGCTTGCGGATGGAGCGTATGGCTTCCCAGTTGCGCGTGATGTAGTCGCCCTTGTAGGCGTCGGCAAAGCTGTACTTGGCCATGGCGCCGATGTCGGCGCCGGCCGCGAAGGCCTTTTCGCTGCCGGTGATGACCATGCAGCCTATGGCCTCGTCGGCGTCGAAGGCCTGCAGGGCCTGGCCCAGCTCGTTCATGAGCTGGTCGTTCAGCGCATTGAGCTGCTTGGGGCGGTTGAGCGTGATGATGCCGACCTTGTCGGCCTCCACCCGGACTTCAATCATTTCATAGGCCAAGAGTGTCTCCTGCTGGGGTTGTGGTCGCAAAACCCAAGAATAACCGGCCAACGGCCGCCGGCACAGTCCGCGGGACCGGGGCGGCCGGCCCGTGGATCAGGGGGTGGTGGCCGCCTCGCCGCTGCCCTCCGGGCCTGCCAGCCAGCGCCGCGCGGCCTCGGCGTCGCTGATTTCCAGACCCAGGTTGCTGGGCGCGGACATGTCCGCCGACGCGCCGCTGGCAGTTTTTGCATCGCCGTTGTCTGCTTTGTCGCCGGCTGCCGCTACGACCTGAGGCACCCAGATCGAGGCCCAGGGCAGGGGCAGGGCCATGAGCTGGCGGTCGCGCGCCACCCAGGCCAGGATGTCGGCGGCCGTGCCCGCGTACAGCGCCAGGTCGTCCAGGCGCTGCACGCGCCAGCGCTCGGGCGCCAGCTCCGAGCCCTCGCCGGGCCGCTCGATGGCCAGCCATTCGTCACCGGCCATGAAACCTGCGCGCTCGGCCACCGAGCCGCGCAGCACGGTCTTGATGGTGATGGCATGGCTCTCCTGCACGCGCAGGCCCAGGCGCTGGGCCAGTTGCGCGGGCTCGGCCCTGGCCTGTACGCCGTGGGCACTCAGCAGTTCGGCCAGCGGCAGGTCGTCCGTGCCATGTACCCACCGGGCGATCTCGGCCGCGAAGCTGCGGCCACCCAGTTCCTGCAGCACGGCCAGCACATCGGCCTCGCGCAGGGGGCCGCCTTCGCAGCGCAGCCACAGGGCGCGCATCACGTCGTCCAGCGTGGTGCGGCCTTCCCGGCGCAGCAGCAGGTCGAGGGACAGGGCGACCAGGCTGCCCTTGGTGTAGTAGCTGACGGTCTGGTTGGGCGTGTTCTCGTCCTGGCGGTAGTACTTGACCCAGGCGTCGAAGCTGGCCTGGGCCACGGACTGCAGCTGGCGGCCCGGGGTCTGCAGCACCTGGTTGATGGTGCGTGTGACCAGCTTGAGGTATTGGGCGTCGTCGATCAGGCCGGCACGGCGCAGCAGCAGGTCGTCGTAGTAGCTGGTGAAGCCTTCGAAGAACCACAGCAGTTCGGTGTAGTTCTCCTGCTCGTAGTCGTAGCGCGTGAATTCCGCGGGGCGCAGCCGCTTGACGTTCCAGGTGTGGAAGTATTCATGGCTGATCAGGCCCAGCAGGGTGGTGTAGCCGTCCGATGGCTTGCGCTCGCCCAGGCGGGGCAGGTCGCGGCGGCCGCAGATCAGGGCCGTGGAGTTGCGGTGCTCCAGGCCACCGTAGCCGTCGTCCACCACGTTGAGCATGAACACGTAGCGCTGCATGGGGGCGGGCGTGGCCTGGGGGCCCAGGCCATGCCAGAACGCCAGCACGGTCTCGCAGATGCGGCGCGCATCGGCAATCAGGCGCGCGCCGTCGAAGCTGGGCGCGGCGCCCGCCACCACGAAGCTGTGCGGCACGCCTGCGGCCACGAAGTCGCCGCGCCACAGCCGGCCCATTTCCACGGGGCAGTCCACCAGTTCGTCGTAGTGGTCGGCGCGGTACAGGCCCCAGCCGCGCTCGTCCGTGTCCACGGCCGTCAGGCCCGTGGCCACCTGCCAGCCGGCCGTGGCTTCGGTGGGCTGGAGTTGCAGGCTGTGGGGTGCGTCTTCCTGGCCATGCACGCGCAGGCACAGGCTGGTGCCGTTGAAAAAGCCGCGGCGCCGGTCCAGCCAGGCCGCGCGCACCGAGCTGTCGTAGGCGCAGAACTGGTAGCTCAGTACCAGCGGGCTGCCGGCGGCGCAGTCGGCCGTCCAGCGGTTCTTGCTGTGCTGGACCAGGGCCACCGGCCGGCCGTCCTGCGTGGCCGCCAGGCCCTGGAGGTTCTTGGAGAACTCGCGCACCAGGTAGCTGCCCGGTATCCAGACCGGCAGGGACAGGGTCTGGCCTGCGGCCGGGCGGGCGATGTGCAGCTCGACGCTGAAGAGGTGGGCATCGACATCCAGGGGCTGGACGCGGTAGTGGATGTCGGCGGTGGGAGGGGCAGCAGTCATTCGGGCTCCTGTGGCAGTGGCCAGGAGGCGGACCGCACCCGCTGCCGCGGGCTGGCGCCGGAGGCTCCGGCCGGGGGAGGGGCGGCAGGGCCCGCAAGCGCGGGCCGCGTGCCGCCAAGGGCGTCAGCGGGCGGCTGCGGCCAGGTTCTTTTCCACTTCCTGGGCGCTGATGGCGCCGGGAACGCGGGTGTTGTTGGAGAAGATGATGGTGGGCGTGCCCGTGATCTTGTACTTGCGGCCGAAGGCCAGGTTGCGCTGCAGGGCCGATGTGTCGCACTGCGCGGCTGCGGGCGCCTTGTCACGCTGCATGTGGTCGGCCCAGGCACCGGCCTGGTCCTTGGCGCACCAGATGTTGCGCGACTTCTCGGCCGAGTCGGGGCTGAGGATGGGGTACAGGAACAGGTAGACGGTGACGTTGTCCACATTCTGCAGATCGCGCTCGAAACGCTTGCAGTAGCCGCAGTTCGGGTCTTCGAAGACGGCCATCTTGCGCTCGCCCTTGCCATGGACGATGGTGATGGCGTCCTTGAGCGGCAGTTGCTTGAAGTCCACCGCCGTCAGCTGGTTCATGCGGTCTTCGGTGAGGTTGCGGCGCGCCTTGGTGTCGATGAGCTCGCCCTGGATCAGGTAGTTGCCCTTGGCGTCGGTGTAGAACAGGTCCGTGCCGATGCGCACCTCGAACAGGCCGGGCATGGGCGTGGGGCGCACTTCGTCGATCTTCTCGAGCTGGGGAATGCGCTCGGACAGCGTCTTGCGCAGGTTGGCGTCCTGGGCATGGGCTCCCAGGCTCCAGGTCAGGCTGGCGGCGGTCAGCAGGCAGGCGAAGAATTTCATGGCAAAGCGGTTCAGGGGCGTGCGGGCAGGCTTGCCGGCAGGGCCGTGGTTGAAGAGCAGGGCGTGGCGGCTGCCACGCAACAGGGGTACGAGTCGCAAAACGCCAAAGGGTTCATTCCGGGGCGCTGATCTTCAGCTTCTCGGCGCAAGGCCCATGGCCTGGCGCGCTGTCCAGTCCTTGAGCGGACCCAGGCGCTCGAAGCCTTTCATGCCCCAGTTGCGCAGCATTTGCACCGGCACTTCGGAGCGGCTGAACAGCTGCTGCAATCCGTCCATGGCCAGGCCCATGGGGGCGAGGGCGGCCTTGCGCTCGCGCTCGTAGCGTCGCAGCAGGCGCAGGTCGCCGGTGCTGCGCCAGTAGCCGCGTTCCTGCAGGATGCGCGCCAGTGCCTGTACGTCGCCCAGGCCCAGGTTCAGGCCCTGGCCGGCCAGCGGATGCACATTGTGGGCGGCATCGCCCACCAGCACCCAGCTGCGCGCCGAGCGGGCCTGGCCGTCGGGCATGGAGCCGCACCAGTGGTCGGCCACGGCCTGCTGCAGCGGCCAGGCCATGCGCGGCGCACTCAGTTCCAGCCGGCCCAGGGCCCCCTGGCTGATGGTTTCCAGCCGCTGCGTGAAATCCTGGGTGTCGGCCGCCAGCCAGCCGTCCGCCAGCTCGCGTGCGATCGACCAGACCACGGCCACGCTGTGGCCGTCGGGGCCGTCCAGCGGCAGCAGGGCCAGGATGCCCTCGGCCGTGAACCACTGGCGCGCCACCTGGCCATGCGGACGTTCGCAGTGCAGCCGCGTGGCGATCGCATGCTGGGAATAGGGGGTGACGGAAAAATCCACGCCGAACTCGCTGCGCGTGCGGCTGGCCCGGCCTTCGCAGATCGCCGTCAGCGGCGCGGCCACGGGTTCGGACACCACCTCCACCATGGGCTGGTAGCGCACGGCCTCGGCCAGCCGCTGCTCCAGCGCGGGCACGTCGACGATCCAGGTCAGGGCCTCGACATCCTGGCTGGCCGCGTCGAACAGCACGCGGCCGTCCAGGTCGCCGAACACCTCCATGCGGGTGACGGCCGTGGCGTGTTCCTCATCGGGCCAGCAGCGCAGGGCTTCAAGCACCGACCGTGAGCTGGCATTGAGCGCATAGGCGCGCACGTCGGCGGGCTTGCCGGCCGGTGGCTCCACCACCAGGGCCACGCGCAGCCGCTCGCGCGCCAGCAAAAGAGCCAGGGTCCGGCCTGCGATGCCGGCCCCGCGGATACATACGTCAAAGGATTGCGCCATGGCCGGCATTGTAGGAGCCCATGCATGCCAGGGCATTCCAACTGGCGCAAACTATGGCCTTCGAACCGGGCAGCCACGGCCTTCGCCCCCGGGCGGGCAGGGACATGGCAGCCTTTTCCGCATTGCAAAACAAAGAGAGATGGATGTCCGCTGAAGAACGAGACGTGCAAGGGCGCATTGCCGAACTCTGGGTCTATCCCGTCAAGTCCTGTGCCGGCGTGCCGCTGCAAAAGGCCGGGCTGCAGGCCTCGGGCCTGGCCTGGGACCGCCACTGGATGGTGGTGGATGCCCAGGGCGAGTTCCTGACCCAGCGCAGCCATCCGCGCATGGCCTGGATACGCCCCGAGATCGGTGACCGGCACCTGGTGCTGCACTACCCGGGGCTGGCGCCGCTGCAGGTCGGCCTCCAGGACCGGGGGCCTCTGCGCCAGGCCCGCGTCTGGTCCGACCAGGTCCAGGCCTGGGACATGGGTACCGAGGCCGCGCGCTGGCTCGGCCAGGCCCTGGGCACGGACTGCGCCCTGGTGCGCTTCGACCCTGCTGCCCCGCGCCAGACCAGCGGCCGCTGGACCGGCGGCGAGCGCGTGCCCGTGCACTTTGCCGACAGCTATCCGCTGATGGTGCTCAGCCAGGCGGCCATCGACGACCTCAACCAGCGCCTGCAGGCCGGCGGCCATGAGGCCGTCGATGCGCGGCGCTTTCGCCCCAACATCGTCATCGCGGGCCTGGAGGCCCATGACGAGGACCGGGTCGAGGCCCTGGACGTGCAGGGGTCCGGGCAGGGGACCGGGCAGGAGCCGGGCGGCCTGCGACTGCGCATGGCCAAGCCCTGCACGCGCTGCCCCATCCCCGACATCGACCCCGTCACCGCCGTGCAGGGCACGGCCGTGGGCGACGCCATGCGCGCCTACCGCCAGGACGAGCGTGTGGACGGCGCCATCACCTTCGGCATGCATGCCGTCCCTCTGGGTCTGGCTCCGGGCGCCGAACTGGCCGTGGGCCAGGCCCTGGCCGGGGACTGGCACTTCGCCTGACCCGGCCGTGGCCGGAAAATGGCCGGGCGACTAAAATACGGGGTTTGTCCCCAGAATCCCTGTAGAAAGCCCTGCCATGAGCCTCAAATGCGGCATCGTGGGCCTGCCCAACGTGGGCAAGTCCACCCTCTTCAACGCGCTGACGAAGGCCGGCATCGCCGCCGAGAACTATCCCTTCTGCACCATCGAGCCCAATACCGGCGTGGTGGAAGTGCCCGATCCGCGCCTGCAGCAGCTGGCCGACATCATCACGCCCGAGCGCATCGTCCCGGCCATCGTGGAATTCGTGGACATCGCCGGCCTAGTGGCGGGCGCCTCCAAGGGTGAGGGCCTGGGCAACCAGTTCCTGGCCCACATCCGCGAAACCGATGCCATCGTCAACGTCGTGCGCTGCTTCGAGGATCCCAACGTGATCCACGTCGCCAACAAGGTCGACCCCATCGCCGACATCGAGGTCATCCAGACCGAACTGTGCCTGGCCGACCTGGCCACCGTCGAAAAGGCCCTGAACCGCTACAGCAAGGCTGCCAAGTCGGGCAATGACAAGGAAGCCGCCAAGCTGGTGTCCCTGCTCACGCCCATCCAGGCCGCGCTGGACCAGGGCAAGCCCGCCCGCACCGTGCCGGTTTCCAAGGAAGATGCGCCCCTGCTCAAGCAGTTCTGCCTGATCACGGCCAAGCCCGCCATGTTCGTCGGCAACGTCAGCGAGGACGGCTTCGAGAACAACCCCCTGCTCGACAGCCTCAAGGCCTATGCCCAGGCCCAGGGTGCCCCCGTGGTCGCCATCTGCGCCAAGATCGAGGCCGAAATGGCCGAGATGAGCGACGAGGACCGCGACATGTTCCTGGAGGAACTGGGCCTGGAAGAACCCGGCCTGAACCGCCTGATCCGCGCCGGCTTCGGCCTGCTGGGCCTGCAGACCTACTTCACGGCCGGCGTCAAGGAAGTGCGCGCCTGGACCATCAAGGTCGGCGACACCGCTCCCCAGGCCGCCGGCGTCATCCACGGCGACTTCGAGCGCGGCTTCATCCGCGCCCAGACCATCGCCTTCGACGACTTCATCGCCTTCAAGGGCGAGCAGGGCGCCAAGGACGCGGGCAAGATGCGCGCGGA
>JAIRVR010000071.1 GCA_031253795.1 Burkholderiaceae bacterium | reverse complement strand
CCCTTCATGCGGCCGCCGTAGAACATGTTGAGCATCAGCGTCTGCACGATGTCGTCGCGGTGGTGGCCCAGGGCCACCTTGGTGCAGCCCAGCTCGTCGGCCACCTTGTACAGGATGGCGCGGCGCAGGCGCGAGCACAGGCCGCAGGTGGTCTTGCCCTCGGGCACCACGCGCTTGACCACGCTGTAGGTGTCCTGCGTTTCGATGTGGTAGTCCACGCCAATGCTCTTGAAGTACTCGGGCAGCACATGGTCGGGAAAGCCGGGCTGCTTCTGGTCGAGGTTCACGGCCACCAGCTCGAACTTCACGGGCGCGCGCTTTTGCAGCTTGCGCAGCACGTCCAGCATCGTGTAGCTGTCCTTGCCGCCCGACATGCAGACCATGATCTTGTCGCCTTCCTCGATCATGTTGAAGTCGGTGATGGCGCGGCCCACCTCGCGGCACAGACGCTTTTCCAGCTTGACCTGCTCGCGCTCGATCTTGATGCGGTTGCCGTTTGCGGCATGGGCTTGGGCATCCGCATCGGCGGCGGTTTCGGGGGCGGCTTCTTCGGCCAGCCAGGGGTTGTCGGTCACTGCATTCATGGGGTTCACCATTGTCCGGTTTCTATGCGAATGGCCACTTCGCAGTCTTCAAAGATTTCCAGCTTGGCGATTTTCACGCGCACGCCCAGCACGCCGGGCAGCTGCATCAGGCGCTGGGCCAGCTTGCCGATCAGGCTCTCCAGCAGGTTCACATGCTCGGCCGTGCATTCATCGATGATGATCTGGCGCACCTTGCGGTAGTCCAGCACATGCAGGATGTCGTCGTCGCGCGGCGCCAGCGGCTGGGTGCCCAGGCTCAGCTCGGCATCGACCTGGATGGGCTGGGGCGTCTGTTTTTCGTGGGCGAGGATGCCCAGGTTGGCGTCGAAGCGCAAACCCGTGAGCGTCAGGATCTGTTGTCCGGTGGCGGAGTGCATGGGGAAAAGCCGTGGAGTGTTTGGGGTGGCGCGCGCAGGCGCCTACATCATGGAAAAGTCGCGCTCGAAGCGCTGCAGGTGCTGGCCGCCATCGACCAGCAAGGTGGTGCCGGTGATGGACTGGTTGTCCAGTGCAAAGCACACGGTGGCGGCCACGTCGGCCGCGCTGGACGAGCGGCCCAGCGGGCTGAGGCGGTGCAGCGACTCGAAGCGCTCCTGGCTCAGCATGTGGCTGGTCAGCGTCAGGCCCGGGGCCACGCCGACGACGCGCACGCGCGGGGCCAGCGCCAGCGCCAGCATGGTGCCGGCGGCTTCGAGAGCCGCCTTGGACAGCGTGTAGCTGAGGAAATCGGGGTTCTGGTTCCAGAGCTTCTGGTCCAGCATGTTGATCACGGCGCCGCTGGCATGCTCCTCGCCGGACGCCACGCGATCCTCGATATGGGCATGCAGCGCCTGGGCCAGCAGGATGGGCGCGCCGGTGTTGCTGCGCAGGTGGGCTTCCAGCGCCACGTAGCTGAAGCTGCCGGCATCGTCGTGCTCGAACAGCGAGGCGTTGTTGACCACGGCATCCAGGTGGCCGAAGTGCGCCACGGCGCGCGGCACCAGGGAGCGCACCGAGTCCTCGTTGAAGAAATCGGCATCCAGGGCGGCGCTGTCGCCGGCCAGTTCAGCGCAGGCGGCAGCCGTCTCCAGCGCCTCGTCGTGCGAGTCGCGGTAGTGCACGGCCACTTGCCAGCCGGCGCTGGCAAGCGCGAGCGCGATGTCGCGCCCCAGGCGGCGGGCCGCGCCGGTCACCAAAACGGTGCGTGTTCGGGCAGGTGTGGACATTCGAGGACAATGTACGGATCGTGACGACAGAACCCTCAATTTTAACGGCCGCCCTGCAATCCCGTGTTGCGCAAGAGATTGCGTCCTCTGGAGGCTGGCTGGCTTTCGACCGTTTCATGGCCCTGGCGCTGTACGAGCCGGGCCTGGGCTACTACGCCAACGACACCGCCAAGTTCGGGCTGATGCCATCGTCGGGCAGCGATTTCGTGACCGCGCCCGAGATGTCCCCGGTCTTCGGCCAGCTGCTGGCCGCCCAGGTGGCCGAGGCGCTGCAGCGCACGCATACCCGCGAAGTCTGGGAATTTGGTGCCGGCACGGGCGCGCTGGCGCTGCAGGTGCTGGACGAGCTGGCCGCGCTGGGCGTGCGGCCGGACCGCTACACCATCGTCGATCTGTCGGGCACGCTGCGCGCGCGCCAGCAGCTCAGGCTGGTGAAGTACGAAGGACTCGTGCACTGGGCCGATGCCCTGCCCGATCGGCTCCAAGGCGTGGTCATCGGCAACGAGGTGCTGGACGCCATGCCCGTGCAGCTGCTGGTGCGCAAGGCAGGTGTCTGGCACGAGCGCGGCGTGGTGCTGCAGCCGGACGGCAGCCTGGGCTGGGAAGACCGGCCCACGCAGCTGCGCCCGCCCATGGAGATCGAGGGCGAGCACGACTACCTGACCGAGATCCATCTGCAGGGCGAGGCCTTCATCCGCACGCTGGGCGAGCGCATGGCGCGCGGCGCGGCCTTCTTCATCGACTACGGCTTCGGCGAGTCCGAGTACTTCCATCCGCAGCGCCACATGGGCACCCTGGTCTGCCACCGCCTGCACAAGGTGGACGACGACCCGCTGGCCGAGGTCGGCCTCAAGGACATCACGGCCCACGTGAACTTCACGGGTACGGCCGTGGCCGCGCAGGAGGCGGGCTTCGAGGTGCTGGGCTATACCTCGCAGGCCCACTTCCTCATCAACTGCGGCCTGGGCCCCAAGCTCGACGCGCTGGCCCCGGGGCCGCGCGCCATGGCCACCAAGCTGATGATGGAGCACGAGATGGGCGAGCTGTTCAAGGTCATCGGCCTGGCCAAGGGCGTGGAGCCCTGGGACGCCATGGGCTTTGTGCGCGGCGACCGCACGCACCGCCTGTAGCCGCCGGCCAGAGCCTCTCCCCGGCCTCAGCGCGGGACGCTGCGGCCGTTGCTCACGTCGTAGGCCGTCTGGTCCCTGAGGTTGATGCGGTAGATCTCGCGCGTGACGTTGCCCGAGAAACCCAGCTCCACGATGGACAGGTTCTCGAACGTGGTCATGAAGCCGCCGGGCAGGATGCGGTTCAGGCGCGCGGCGGTCTCGCCCATGGCGCGCTCGATCTCGGGTGTGAAGGTGGCTTCGCTGTAGACCAGGGTGTTGTGCGGGTTGTGGCTGCGCACCTCCTTGCCGGCCTGCACCTGGTTGATGCCGCTGACGCCCACGCTTTGCACCATGGCCTTGGCCGAATCGTTCATGCGGGCATAGACGGGTCCCGTCACGCGCGGCAGCGGGCCGTAGCGCAGCGGTGCCATGGCGGCGGTGGCGCGGGTGTTGAAGTCCATCATGGCCTCGTAGGCCGGGCCGGACTTGACGATGCCCAGGTCCAGCCACCATGGCTTGCCGGCACCCTTGGCGGCCTCGGTGGTGTAGAAGTTCTTCAGGTGCACGTCCTGCAGCACGGGCGGCAATGCCGGCAGGGCGGCCAGCATCTTGCGCGGCGTGGACGGGTCGGCGCTGTGGATATGCACCACGGTGACATGGGGCAGGTTGAAGGTGTTGGCCTCGGCCACCAGCTTCAGGCGCAGCAGCTGCTCCTGCACCAAGGGCGTGACCTGGCTGTCCATGATGGCCGTGGCATCGGCCGGCAGGCGGTAGACCAGGCCATAGGTGGCCTGGTGGGCGCGGAAATCGCTGCGCTGCAGGGCGCTGTTGTCGATGGCGCCCGACGCGGCGGCTGCGGTCGTGGGGGCCGGAGCGCTGGCGCAGGCCGTCAGCAGGGCGGCAGGCAGGATGGCGAGCAGAAGGCGCCTGGATGTGCGTTGCATGGTGGGTCGTCTTGTTGCGGCATGGAGCCATGGAAGAAGGGGCTTGTCCCGAAGCCTCCCGCCACGGGACTTTCCCAATGTAGGACGCCCATGTGTCCCGCCCATGACGCGCCGCCGCCGTACACTCGGCGCCATGATCCGCTGGCTCCTCGTCATCTTCCTGGCCCTGCTGCTGTTCAATGGCCTGCACGCCTGGCTGGAGCGCATAGGCCTGGGCCGCCTGCCGGGCGACTTCCGCTTTCGCCTGTTCGGCCGCGAGATCTTCCTGCCGATTGCCAGCACCGTGGTTCTCAGCCTGATTGCCGCCCTGATCGCCAGGCTGGTCTGAGCATGGCTTGAAGCACGGGCGCGCCGTCCGCATATGCAGGCATTGCCCCATGACTTCCGAACAAGAGGCCGCCCATGTCCGACAAGCTGCATTTCGTCTGCCCCCATTGCCACACCACCAACCGCATTGCGGCCGACCAGCTCGGCAGCGCGCCTGACTGCGGCAGCTGCCACCAGCCGCTGGTCACCGGCCAGCCCGTGGCGCTGGATGCGCAGAGCTTTGCCAGGCATGTGGGGCGCAGCCAGGTGCCCGTGGTGGTGGATTTCTGGGCGCCCTGGTGCGGCCCCTGCCGCATGATGGCGCCGGCCTTCGAGCAGGCGGCGCAGGCGCTGGCGCCCGGCGTGCAACTGGCCAAGCTCGATACCGAAGCCCATCCCCAGGCTGCCGCGCCCTACAACATCCGCAGCATCCCGACCATGGTGGTGTTCAAGGAAGGGCGCGAGATCGCCCGCGTCTCCGGCGCCCTGCCGGCCGGCGAGATCGTGCGGTGGGTGCGTTCGGTCGTCTGATTTTTTGCACGCCCGCCCAGTGGCGCGCCTGCCGGCCTGGCAGTGTTTTTCTTTCATGGCGGCTGGCCTGCGTCCTAGCTTTCGGGCGCCAAAACCAGATGCGTCCTAGATACAACCGGCTGACTTCTTCCTAGATTCGCGCTTGGCTCGAATCAACAGGCCTGCGCTCGCAGGCCGGGGAAGCAAGGCGCCTGGCATCGGCGACAGCCTTCCCCGCAGACAGGGAAGGTTCCACCATGAACAGGATTTTTCGCAGCGTCTGGAATGCGGCTCTCGGTGCCTGGGTGGCCGTGGCCGAAACCATGCGCGCGCATGGCGCCGCAACGCTCGGTGGCGCAGGCCTTGTGCTTCTGGCGCCGGGCGCCGCATGGCCGCAGCAGGTCGAGGTCGGTCCCGGCAGTACCCTGACGGGGGACGGTGTCTCCTTCATTGCCAACCAGACAGGAGGCGGTGCGGCCGTTGTGGTGGACCAGGGCGTGCTCAGCGTGGAAGGCGGGCGGATCGACATCACCGCTTCTGGCAACCAGGCCAGAGGCGTGGTGGTGGACGGGGGTTCAAATTCCGTCGCCACGCTCAGATTGGTCGCAGCGCCGGGAGAGGCCGCACGCATTCGTGTGACGGGTTCCAATGCGTTGGGAATATACGTGCCGACGGGGAGCAGCAGCAGTGCAGTTGACATGCATCTGCAAGGGGTCGACCTGGTGGTGACGGGGGCCGGGCCTGGAGCAAGTGGTCTTGGCATTTCCATCAATGCACGTGGCCGCTTGACGCTTCTGGACACCACGGTGCGCGCCAGCAGCGGCATCGATCTCTTCAGCCTGGACTCGGCGCTCCTGGAGCGGGTGCGGATCGCTTCCGGCAATGGCTTCGGCATGTTCATAGGCGCCGGCGGGCAGGTGATCAACAACACGCCTTCCCAGGTCGAGGTGCGCGATTTCGACATCGTGACCGGAGTGGACCCCGACACCGGGCAACTCTTGGGAAATGCTGGCTCCTATGGCATCCATGCGGGCAAGTATGCCGACACCTTGTTGTCCGGCGGCCGGGTGCAGACCCATGGCGACTATGCGCATGGGATCTGGGCAACGGGCGATTCTCAAACGCGGGGTCCGGTCTCCCTGCGGGTCCGAGATGTGGACATTGTTTCGAAAGGCGCTGGCGCTTCGGGCATAGAGAATAGTTCCGCGCATTCGGAAATCACCGGGGGAAGCATTCTGACCATGGGAGCCCGTAGCCACGGTGTGACCTCGGGAGGCGGGATCACCTTCGTCGAGAAAGACGGCAGCATCAGCCGTTGGCAGGCCTCGCAGGTCAGCGTGAACGCAACCAGGATCACTACGCAGGGCCAGCGCGGCTACGGGCTGGTCGCACATGGCGGGGCGATAGATGCCAGGAATGTGTCCATCACCACGTCGGGAAACACGGCCTATGGTGTGCTGGCCAACTCTTCACGCACCGTCGAATCGTCGGGAAGGACCGTGCTGAGGGAGAATTCTTCCGTCTCGTTGACGGGGGCCACGATCCTGACTTCGGGAGAGAGCAGCCATGGAGCGGTTCTCATCGGGGAAGGCACGCTGGATCTCACCGATTCGGCTATCCAGGTGAAAGGCAAGAATGCGGCGGGGCTGGCCTACGGTTCACGGAGCGAGCAGCCCCGGGCCGGGACATCGCGCATCTCCGGATCAGAGGTCCTCAGCGAGCAGTCGGCGGCCGTCTATGTGGCAGGCGGCATCGACACCCTGAGCCTGAGCGACTCCACGCTGCAGAGCACGGCTCCGCAAGGCGTGTTCCTGCAACTGGACCGCACGCTGGATGGAAACCTCACGGTGCTGGCCGAGAGATCCCGCCTGAGTGGCGACCTGGACCTGAAGGCCGGCCCCGCTGAACGCTTTGTGCTCGAATTGCGCGATCGCTCGGAGTTCACGGGCGCGGCGCGAGATGGCCGTGGCCAGAACGGCTCCACCATCGCCCACCGCATCACCATTGACGACAGCAGCATCTGGAAGCTGCGCGGCGACTCGACCGTGAACGAACTGTTCAACGACGGCAGCATCGAGTTCGTGGCGCCTGCAACTGGCGATTTCAAGACGCTGACCGTCGAGGGCGACTACGCCAGCAACAACGGAAGGCTGCAGCTCAGCACGCGCCTGGGCGGCGATGGATCACCTACCGACAGGGCCATCTTCAAGGGGGATGTCCAGGGTGTCACCAGGGTTGCCGTGGCCAATGCGGGCGGCCTGGGGGCGAAGACCCAGGGCGATGGCATTCACGTCATCGAAGCGCCCAGGGCGGACCAGGGCGCCTTCGTGCAGGAAGGCCGCATCGCTGCGGGCGCCTATGACTACACACTGCATGCTGGCCTGCCCGGTGGGACCCAGGATGGCAACTGGTACTTGCGCTCCGACTACAACGCGCCACCACCACCGCCCCCCCCCCCGCCCCCCCCCCCCCCCCCCCCCCCCCCCCCCCCCCCCCCCCCCCCCCCCCCCCCCCCCCCCCCCCCCCCCCCCCCCCCCCCCCCCCCCCCCCC
>JAIRVR010000015.1 GCA_031253795.1 Burkholderiaceae bacterium | reverse complement strand
TGTCGGCCATGCCCATGGGGGCGCCGGGGTGGCCGGAGTTGGCTTGTTGAACGGCATCCATTGCGAGTGCGCGGATCGCATTCGCCATTTGTTGAGTGTTGGCCATCAGGGCGCTCCGTAAAGGAGGGGGTAATCAGAGTAAGCCCGTCATTTTAAAGGAGGCGGGTTTCAGGGGCAGTCGCACGGGTCAATGGCCGGGGGCAATGGTCTACAGTCTTGCCTCATGACCGATTTGCCGACCCCTTCTCCCGCGGCCCAACCTCTGTCCCTGTCCGGGCAGCCGGCGGCCATGCTGCTGGCCGCCGGCCGCGGCGAGCGCATGCGCCCGCTGACCGACATCTGCCCCAAGCCGCTGCTGGCCGTCAAGGGCCGGCCGCTGCTGGAGCACCACCTGCAGGCCCTGGCCCAGGCGGGGGTGCGCCGCGCCGTGGTCAATACGGGCTGGCTCGGTGCGCAGATCCCGGCGCGCTTCGGCAACCAGTACCGGCCTGGCCAGGGCGGTCCGGCCCTGTCGCTGGCCTATTCGGCCGAGCCCGAACAGGCGCTGGAGACGGCCGGCGGCATCGCACGCGCCCTGCCGCTGCTGGGCCCGGTATTCTGGCTGGCGGCCGGCGACGTGTACGCGCCCGATTTCGGCTTTCCCTTCGAGGCGGCACGCGACTTCGCGGCCAGCGGCCGCCTGGCCCATCTGTGGCTGGTGCCCAATCCCGCGCACCATCCGCGTGGCGACTTCGGCCTGGATGCGCAGGGCCTGGCCCGCGACTGGCCCGAGGGCGATGCGCAGCCGCGTCATACCTATGGGACCATCGCACTGCTGCGTGCCGAGCTGTTTTCCGAACCCTGGTGCGATATCGCTCCCGGCAACCCCGAGGGCGTGCGTGCCCCCCTGGCCCCGTTGCTGCGCCGTGCCATGGCGGCCGGCCAGGTGGGCGCCACCCTGTACGTGGGCCGCTGGACCGATGTGGGCACGCCCGAACGCCTGGAGCGACTCAACGCGTCCTGACCGGTGTCCCCGGCCTGCCGCGGCCGTGCCCTTCGGCCACCCCGCGGCGCATGCCGGCCTTTCCTGCCCTGTCCATGACTGTGATCCAGACCCTTTTGTTTCTGGCCCTGGTGGGCCTGGCCACCTTTTGCCAGAACCTGACCGGCTTCGCCTTCGGCCTCATCTTCGTGGGCGTGGCCGGCGCCACGCAGCTCATGGGCATCGGCGACGCGGCCAATGTGGCCTGCCTGCTGTCCCTGGTCAACGGCATCACCTACCTGCGCACCCACCGCACCGTGCCCCAGTGGAGCCTGCTGCGGCCCATGCTGATCAGCAGCGTCATCGGCGTGCTGGGTGGCGTGCTGCTGCTGCACTGGCTCAGCGGCAACGCGCTCAGCGTGCTGCGCATGCTGCTGGGCCTGGCCATCGTGGCCTGCGCCATGCTGCTGCTGTTGCAAAAGCAGGTCAATGCACAGATGTCGGGGCCCGTGCCGCTGTGGGTGGCGGGCGTGGCTTCGGGCCTGCTGGGCGGCCTGTTCGCCACGCCGGGCCCGCCCATGGTCTACCACCTGTACCGCCAGCCTCTGGACCGGCTGCTGGTGCGCCAGTGCCTTTTCGTGATGTTCATCAGCTGCGCCCTGTTGCGCCTGGTGATGGTGGCGGCCGAGGGCCAGATCACGGGCAGCGTGCTGCTGGCCGCGGCCCTGGCCTTTCCCGTGGTGACCCTGGTGACCTGGCTGCACATGCGCCATCCGCCCCGGCTGCCGAGGCGCCTGGTGGAGTGGATGGTCTGCCTGCTGCTGGTGCTGTCGGGCGCCAGCCTGCTGGCCTCGGGCTGGTCCGCCACGCGAGCCCGGCCCGTGGTGCCCGACGACGAAATGGCCCTGGCGGGGCCGCCGCGCTGAGGGTCGCCTGCAACGGCGACCGCAGATCCCTTGTTCGAGGGACTGTGGGAGGGGCCGGACGGCAGTACGATAGCCGCATGACCACTGTTTATGCCCAACGCCGCGCACGCTTGGCCGCCCAGTTGGGCGCCGGCGGCATCGCCATCATTCCCACGGCTCCCGAGCGCCAGCGCAACCGGGATACCGGCTATCTGTACCGCCATGACAGCTATTTCTACTACCTGACCGGGTTTTCCGAGCCCAATGCGTGCCTGGTGCTGGCCGCCGACGGCAGCAGCGTGCTGTTCTGCCAGCCCAAGGACCTGGAACGCGAGGTCTGGGACGGCATACGTCTGGGCCCCGAGGCCGCCGTGGCCACGCTGGGCGTGACCCAGGCCTTTTCCAGCGCCGAGATCGACAGCCGCCTGCCGCGCCTGCTCGAAAACCGCAGCCGCCTCTGGTATCCGTTCGCCACGCACGAAGGCCTGGCCCTGCGCATCGATGCCTGGCTCAATCCCGTGCGCGCCCGAGTGCGCTACGGCGCCCTGTGCCCGTCGGAGCAGGGCGACCTGTGCACGCTGCTCGACGAAATGCGCCTGGTCAAGGACGCGCACGAGCAGGACATCATGCGCCGTGCCTCGGCCATCAGCGCCCGGGCCCATGTGCGTGCCATGCAGCGCTCGGCACGCATGCTGCGCGCGGGCGAGGAAGTGCGCGAGTACCACCTCGATGCCGAACTGCTGCACGAATTCCGCCAGCATGGCTCCCAGTATGTGGCCTACGGCTCCATCGTGGCGGCGGGCGCCAACGCCTGCGTGCTGCATTACCAGGCCGACAAGGCGCCCGTGCGCGCGGGCGAGCTGGTGCTGATCGACGCGGGCTGCGAGCTCGACGGCTATGCCAGCGACATCACGCGCACCTTCCCTGCGGACGGCCGCTTCAGCGGCCCGCAGCGGGCGCTGTACGAGCTGGTGCTGGAAAGCCAGAAGGCCGCCATCGCGGCCACGCGCGCGGGTGCGCGCTTCAACGACCCGCATGACGCCACCGTGGCCGTGCTGGCCCAGGGCATGCTGGACCTGGGCCTGCTGGATGCCGGCGTCCATGGCACGGCACAGGATGTGATCGAGCAGCGTGCCTTCTTCCAGTTCTACATGCACCGCACCGGCCACTGGCTGGGCATGGACGTGCACGACTGCGGCAGCTACGTGGAGCCCTCGGAGCTGGGCCAGTCCCATGAACGCAAGGACCCGCTTTCGGGCGAGACCATCACGAATCGGCCCAGCCGCATCCTGCGGCCCGGCATGGTCACGACCATCGAGCCCGGCATCTATGTGCGGCCCGCGCCCGGCGTGCCCGAGCGCTTCCACAATATCGGCATACGCATCGAGGACGACGCCATCGTCACCGACACCGGCTGCGAGCTGATCACGCGCGGCGTGCCCGTGGAGCCCGACGAGATCGAAGCGCTGATGCGCGGCTGAGTCCCGGCGCGGCACGAACCATTGACCTGACTTCCACACCCATGTCCCCCGTTCCGGTCACTGCCGTGCCGCCTCCGGGCCTGCCCCGCCTGAGCTGGCGCATCTTCGCCGTGCTGTGGCTGCTGGGCCTGCCCGGCGTGGCGGCCGTGGCCTGGCTGGTGCTTCCCGGCTGGATGCAGGAGCTGGGCCTGCCGGTGGGCCTGATGTCCACGCCGCTGACCGGCATTGCCGTGATGTCGCTGCTGCTGACACTGCCCGTGGCCCTGGGCGTGCGCCTGGGGCCCAGCGTGGGGCTGTCGGCGCCGCTGCTGACCACCTGGATCGCGGGCCGCTCTCCACAGCGCGCCGTGCGCTACCTGCTGCTGCCGGGGGTGGCGGGCGGTGTGGTGGGTGCGGCCTGGCTGGTGACCCTGGCCCTGGTCTGGCCCGACAACCTGGCGCAGATCGACCCCGTCTACGTCATGCCGCTGGGCGCCAAGCTGCTGTACGCGGGCATCACGGCCGAGCTGGTCATGCGCCTGGGAGGCATGACCCTGGTCATGTGGCTGCTCTGGCGCTGGAGCGGACGCACGGACCGGCGCCCCGGCTGGCTGCTGGGCTGGTGGTCGGTGATGCTGTCCTCTCTGCTGTGGGCGGGGCTGCAGCTGGTCCTGGCCTGGCATATGTGGGGCGGCCTGTCGGATGCTCTGCTGGTGCAGCTGCTGCTGTTCGAGGTCGTCCATGGCGCCGTGGCAGGCTTTCTGTTCTGGCGCTACGGGCTGGAGGCTGCCATGCTGGCCCATGCCATCACCTACCTGCTGTCCCACGGCCTGGTCTGACGGCGCCTCCCCCTGAGTCGCTGCGCCGCTGCGCCCCGCCTGCTGCGACGGCACGCGGCACATGCCCGGCACTACAGCAGCCGTAGCGAGCCGAACAGGCCCTCGGTTTCGTCGGCGGGGCCGGCCGCGAAGTACAGGGCGTTGCTGTCGCCCAGGGCCACGCCGTTGCCGAACTGAAGGGCCCACAGGCCGGCGATGGCGACGGGCCGGTCCTGGCTGTCGCGCAGGTCATCGACGTAGCGCCCGCTGTCCAGGTCGAAGGCACAGATGCGGCCTGCGCCACCGAAGTTGCCCACCAGCAGCCGGCCGGAAAGCGGGCCGAAATCGGCCGGCGCGATGGCCACGCCCCAGGGCGCATTGAGCCGGTTGTCATCGGCATAGCTGCGCACCAGCCGCCCTTCGAGATCGAACTCGGCCAGCTTGCCGCGCGCGGGGCGGTTGCCGCCGGCGGCTTCGGCCGCGGCATCCATGGCGTCTTCCTCGCCGGCATGGAAGGCGCCGGCATCCTGCGGATCCGGCTGGCTCATGGCATAGAGCACGAAGACGCGGTCGCGCGTGCCGTCGTTGAGGACCTGGATGTTGAACGGCACGGGATCGCCGGGCCGGGCGGTGCCGCTCGGCCCGCTGGCGAAGGGGTTGGCGAAGCCCTGGGTGGGCACCAGTTGCCATTGCGCATTCAGCGTGCGGATCTGCGGCTGTTCGCCGAAGTCGGCCAGCCACAGCCGGTCCCAGCGCTGCGTGTGCAGGGCCGCACCGAAGAAGGCCATGCCCTGCGCGGCGCCGTTGAAGACCTCCACGGCAGGGCCGTCCATGCGCACGATGGCGCCGGTGCGCGCGTCTCGCTCGGTCCAGCCGCTGACGCTGCCGCTGTCGGTCACGAAGACGAAACGTGCCGAACCGTCGAGCACGCGGTCGCCGGCCGGCTGGCCGCGCACGCGGAACAGGGCCGAGTCGAGCGGCGCGCCGTGGTAGACCACGCCCGTGATCTTGCCGGCGCTGTCCTCGCTGGTCAGCGCATCCGCGCCCGGCACGGCCACCTCGCGCAGCCCGTCCTGGTGCAGCACGCGCAGGGCCGGGTCGGGCGAGCGAGTGACATCGCCCAGGTACTGCCAGGAGATGCCGCCGCCGCTCACCCAGAAATGCCCGCCTGCACCGGCCGGGCGGATGGCGATGCCCCAGCCGTTGATGAACTCGGGCTCGGTGAAGCGGGCGCCGTAGCGCGCGTGGCTGGCCAGCAGGTCGCTCTGGCGGTAGCGGTTGGGGGCCTGGGTGCTGCCGCCACCGCCGCAGGCGGTCAGCGCCGGGGCCGCGATGGCACCGAGGGTGGCGAGGATGAGTTGTCTTCTGTCGGGCATGGCGGCTTCCTGAAAGCGTGCACAGCGGGGGAGGTTGGCTGAGCATGCGAAGCACCGGCAGGTGGACGCAGAAGGCCTGGCTGGAGGGCGGCCGCCCATGGCATGGGCGGCGCGGACGGTCCATGCTAGGGACCGCCCACGCAGCAGGCAATGCGACTTGTCTGATTCTTGCGGCTGTCGGGCGCTGCCGATCGGCGCAGCGGCTGGCTAACGCAGCTCGCGCCGCAGGATCTTGCCGGTCACGGTCTTGGGCAGTTCGTCGCGCAGCTCCACGATGCGCGGGTACTTGTAGGCGGCCATGGCCTGGCGGCAGTGGGCGATCAGTTCCTCGGCCGTGGCCTGGCGGCCGGGCTTGAGCGAGACCACGGCCTTGACGGTTTCGCCGCGGTAGTCGTCGGGCACGCCGATCACGGCGGCCTCGCGCACGGCGGGGTGGGTGTAGAGCACGTCCTCGACCTCGCGCGGCCACACCTTGTAGCCGCCCGCATTGATCATGTCCTTCTTGCGGTCCACCAGGTAGAACCAGCCCTGCGCGTCCATGAAGCCCACGTCGCCCGTGCGCAGACCGCCTTCGAACAGGGCGGCCTCCGTGGCCTCGGCCATGTTCCAGTAGCCGGCCATGACCTGCGGGCCGGACGAGACGATTTCGCCAA
The DNA here is from genome assembly GCA_031253795.1 of Burkholderiaceae bacterium. Classification (GTDB taxonomy): domain Bacteria; phylum Pseudomonadota; class Gammaproteobacteria; order Burkholderiales; family Burkholderiaceae_C; genus Comamonas. The sequence continues at coordinate 27,352 of JAIRVR010000015.1, read as the reverse complement.
TCTCGCCGGGCGCGGCATCGCGGTTGCCGTCATTGATGATGCGCACCTGCGTGCCATAGACGGGCACGCCGATGGACAGGGCGCCCGAGGCGGGGTCCACGGGAGCGCGTGCGCCCAGCGGCACGAAATGGGTGGGCGAACAGGTCTCGGTCATGCCGAAGGCGTTGTGTATGACCAGGCCCGACAGCTGCTCGAAGGCTTCGATGACGGCCGGCGCAATGGGAGCGCCGCCGGAGTACAGGGCCTTGAAGCTGGCGAAATCCTCGCGCGCCACGCCGGGGTGGTGCATGAGGGCCAGGAAGGCCGTGATGGCGCCGATGGTGAAGCTGGGACGGTGCTCGCGCACGGACTCCAGCATCACGGCCGGGTGGAAGCGGTGGCTGAGCACCAGGGGGCAGGGCACGAGCAGGGCCAGGGCCACGTGGCCGACCAGGCCCGTGATGTGGAACAGAGGCGCCAGGCCCAGCACGCTGTCCTCGCGCGTGATGCCTATCCAGTCGCGGTAGGTCTGGGCGTTGAAGGCCAGGTTGCCATGCGTGTTCATGGCGCCCTTGGGCTGGCCCGTGGTGCCCGAGGTATAGGTCAGCACGGCCGTGTCGCCGGCCGAGGGTCGGCGCGCCAGCGGTGCGGGCCGGCCGCCGGCCTGGGTCAGCGCGAGCAGGTCCAGCGTGCCTGCAGCCACGGCCAGGCGGGGACCCGGACCCAGCACGCGCTCGTCGTTGCGCGTCTGCCAGTCCAGGGCGGAGCTGGTGACCACGGTGGCCAGCGGCAGGCCGCCCGCCTCGCGCACCTCGTGCGCCACGTCCCGGTACAGCTGGTCCAGGCACAGCAGGGCCTGGGCACCCGAATCCTCGAGGATGTAGCGCAGCTCGCGCTGGCGGTTCATGGGGTTGATGGGAACGGCGATGCCGCCGAGCTTCCAGGCGGCCACCAGGCCGATGACGAAGGCCGGGTTGTTCTGGGTGTACAGGGCCAGCCGGTCGCCGGGGGAAAAACCGCCTGCCTGCAGCGCCCGGGCCAGGGCGTCTGCCGCCTGGTCGAGTTCGTGCAGGCTCAGGCCACCGTCGAAATAGCGCAGCAGGGGCAGGCCGGGTGCAGCCTCCAGCGCCGACTCGAACAGCGTGAGCATGTCCGTGAACTCCGGCACCATCCCGGTTGGCCGGTGCGGCGCGTACAGGGCCAGCCAGGGCGTATCGCGGCCGCTCATTTGATCACCACGGGATTGACCGGCGAGCCCGTGGCACGGTGGATCTTGAGCGGTGCCGCCACATACAGGAAGGTGTAGCGGCCATCGCCGGCGCAGCTGTCCGCCAGCTTTTCGAGATCGCAGATCTCGGTCAGGGTCACGCCCAGGTTGCGCATCAGCGCGCAGTGCAGGGGCAGGGCCACGCCGTGCACGGGGTCCATGGTCACTTCGTTGGCGATGGTGTCGGTCACCAGGTTGGGGATCTCCATGTCGTGGAACCAGCGCACCAGCTCGGGCGAGTAGGTCAGGCCGGGCTCGCAGAAGTCGTCGTAGAAGTGCTCCTTGTCCGCGTGGAAGCCCGACAGGAAGTTGGTGCGCACGATGAGGATGTCGTGCTTTTCTATGGTGTGGCCCTGGGCCCGGGCACAGGCCATCAGGTCCTCGTGGGTAAAGGTCTCGGCCCGCTCCAGGGCGGCCTTGCCGCGGTGGCGCGCCATGTCCAGCAGCACGCCGCGGCCCACGATGCCGCGCGCGCCCAGGGCTTCCACGCTGGCCCGGTCCAGGCCGCCGATGGTGGTGCGCGCGTCGTAGCCGTTCCAGATGCGCCCGCCGTACCAGACATGGCCCAGGGCGTCGTACTGGGTGGATCCCTGCAGGAAGGCGTCGAGCTTGTCGTCGGCATAGTGCAGCCCGCCAGGGAACTGGGGTGCGTCGGGACCGTCCCAGCTCGATTCGTCGAACACCATGGTGCGCTCGGCCGGCGTGCGGCCGGGCCACACCGGATCGCCGCGCGGATCGCCGATCAGGCGCTGCAGCGTGAAGGTCTCGCCCGAGCGGATGTGGGCGGCCCCGCGCAGCACCTCGGCGGGCGTCAGGAAGTTGAGCGAACCCACCTCGTCGTCGGGACCCCAGCGTCCCCAGTTGCTGGGGCAGTCGCGCAGCAGTTCCTCCATCTGGGGGGCGTCGTGGTGCGTGTGTCCATGGTCGTGTGCATGTCCCATGCCTGTCTCCTGTCGTTGGTTGTCGAACAAGGCGAGCGCAGTGCATTCAAACGCCTTGGACGGCGCCAGCCTGTCGCCGGCTCGACATCCGCGCGCCATGGCATTGCGCACGCGGTGCGCAAAACTGCTTTCACAGGGCAGGGCGCAAGGGCGGAAGATCTGCCGTCGACCGCGCATGGGAACTCAAAAACAAGAGCGCGGTATCGAGACTCCATGCCAGGCCTGGCGCCGAGGAAGGAGAATGCCTGGCCGGCATGCACGGTGGCGGCGGCCCCGGCAGACCCTGGAGCACCGGGGGCGAATGTTCCCGGCATGTAACCGCATTCGTGTGAAAATTGAAACCCGATTACAAACCCTCAGCGAGAGAGACATTCATGCAAGTCCGCCGTGCTACCAAGATCGTCGCCACCTTGGGTCCCGCCTCCAGCGATCCGCAGCTGCTGGAGCAGATGGTGCGGGAGGGCGTCAACGTGGTGCGCCTGAATTTCAGCCACGGCAAGGCCCAGGACCATATCGACCGTGCCGCCATGGTGCGCGAGGCGGCCCAGCGCGCGGGCCGCGAAGTGGCCATCATGGCCGACCTGCAGGGCCCCAAGATCCGCGTGGGCAAGTTCGCCGAAGGCAAGGTCATGCTCGAACCCGGTGCGCGCTTCGTGCTCGACGCTTCGCGCACCGAGCCGGGCGACATCAACGGCGTGGGCCTGGATTACAAGGAGCTGCCCCGCGACGTCAAGGCGGGCGATGTGCTGTTGCTCAATGACGGGCTGATCGTGCTCACCGTGTCCCAGGTGCGCGGCGACGAGGTGCACACCACGGTCAAGCTGGGCGGCGAGCTGTCCAACAACAAGGGCATCAACAAGCAGGGCGGCGGCCTGACGGCTCCCGCGCTGACCGCCAAGGACATGGAGGACATCAAGACCGCCATGAGCTTCCAGGCCGACTATGTGGCCGTGAGCTTTCCCAAGAATGCCACCGACATGGAAATGGCGCGCCAGCTGTGCAATGTGGCGGCGGCACAGTACGGCCACAAACCCGGCCTGATCGCCAAGATCGAGCGCGCCGAGGCGATTCCGCGCCTGGAGGAAATCCTGCACGTGTCCGACGGCATCATGGTGGCCCGTGGCGATCTGGCCGTGGAGGTGGGCAATGCCGCCGTGCCTGCCCTGCAAAAGAAGATGATCCGCATGGCGCGCGACATGGACAAGGTCGTGATCACCGCCACGCAGATGATGGAAAGCATGATCACCAACCCCGTGCCCACGCGCGCCGAGGTCAGCGACGTGGCCAATGCCGTGCTCGACGGCACGGACGCCGTGATGCTCAGCGCCGAGACGGCGGCAGGCAAATACCCGCTGGAAACCGTGCAGGAAATGGCCAAGATCTGTGCCGCCGCAGAAGCCGCCGAAGACCCGGACAGCGACGCCGAGTTCACTTCGCGCCACTTCACGCGCATCGACCAGTCCATCGCCATCGGGGCCCTGTTCACGGCCCACCATGTGGGCGCCAAGGCCATCGTGGCCATGACCGACAGCGGCTCCACGGCGCTGTGGATGAGCCGCCACCGCATCCACATCCCCATCTACGCACTCACGCCCAAGATCGCCACCCAGCGCAAGATGGCCCTGTACCGCAATGTGCGCCCTCTGCTCATGGACACCAGCGCCGACCGCGACACGGCCCTGGACCAGGCCGAAGGCCATCTGCGCGCGCGCAACATCGTGCAAAGCGGCGATGTCTACGCCATCACCTGCGGCGAGCCCATGGGCCAGCCCGGCGGCACCAACATGCTGAAGATCTGCCGGGTGAGCTAAGCACCCGGACACAGGCTTTGCAGCATTTGGCAAGATACGCGCTGCATAAAACCGGCGCGCCCCAAAGCCAGGGACACCGAGCAAGGGCCTAGGCCGGCCGCGCCTCAAGCCGGCCGCGCCGCCCCGCAGCGAGCGTGTCGCCGGCTGCCCGTATACCCCCCTTTCTTGCGAAGCAAATAGAGAGGGGGACGGCGCGTCAGCGCCTCAGGGGGTGCCTTGCCTTCACGCGCTGCGCATGGCCAGCCAGGGCATGCCTGTGCGGCGCAGCCACAGCGCGCCGCGCCACACCAGGGTGGCGCTGCAAATGCCCACGATGGCACCGCCGATCACGTCCGAAGGCAGGTGCACGCCCAGGTGGACGCGGCTCCAGGCCATGGCCAGGGCCAGGCCCCAGGCCGAGGCCATGACCCAGCGGCGGTGGCGCGTGCAGCCCAGGGTCAGCGCCTGGGCCAGGGCGAAGGCGCCCGTGGCGTGCATGCTGGGAAAACTGGAGCGCAGCGCGTGGTCCACCCATTGCATGCCCAGACCCAGCTCCATGGGCCGCGGGGACGGAAAGCCCCAGCGGATCAACCGGGCCACGGCCCAGGCGGCGAGCATGGAGCACATGGCCAGTACCAGGGTACGGCGCAGGGCCGGCGAGCCGCGCCACAGGCCCAGCAGCAAGGGGGCCGCGCACAGCGTGGGCAGCCAGGACGAAATGGCACGCGCCACGGCGACCGAGGCGGCCGGCGTCTGGGCGTCGGCATTGAACAGCGCGAACAGCGCGGGATCGAAGAACAGCATAAATCGGCGCGAAATGTGTCAGGCGGTGGCCGCTGGCGAGTCCGCGGGCAGCAGGGAATCGGTGTCCTGGTCAGCGTGCCTGCGCAGCCAGGCCGTCGCCGCCAGGTCCCAGATCCAGCCCGTGGTCCAGCACAGCCAGCCGGTCCACAGCGTGTGGCTCATGAAGTGGGCACCACGCATCTGCTGGGCCAGGCCCATCAGCAGGCCGGCACCCAGGGCGGTGGCCAGCCACAGGCGTGCGGCGCGCGGTGCGTGGTGGCGCAGCGCAAAGTAGCCGGCCAGGAAGGCGAACCCCGTGGACGCATGACCGGCCGGAAAGCAGCGGCCCGGACCGCCGTCGATCAGGCCCACCGACCAGTGCGATACATAGCGCGCCACGCCACCGAACTCGGCCAGGTCCCAGGGGCAGCTGGTGGTGCTGGTGTACTTGAGCACCGAGATCGCGGCCAGCGACAGCAGGATGCCGCTGACCAGTTGCACGCGCCGGCCGTGCGGCAGATGGCGCAGCACGCCCACGGGTCGCCAGACGCACAGCGTCAGGCCCAGCACCACGAGCCACGCCAGGCGGCGACCGCCTTCGTGGACGATGTTGACCAGAAACCAGTCCGAGCGCAGCGCAAAGCCGCCGGCGTCGCCGAACCAGTGGGCGAAGCCACGGTCCATCGCGAACACGTCCCAGGCCAGGACCACGGCCAGGGACAGCCAGGTCCACAGCAGGGTGCGCCAAAAAAAGGGGGAGCGGGACGGGCGTTCAGCAAGGGCGGGAGCGGAATTCGGCATGGCTCGCACCTTAGAAACCGCGTCTTAAAGCGGTCTTAACGTGCACAATGCGCCCATGCGAATACTGGTCGTTGAGGACAACCCGGGCATTGCCGCAGGCCTGCAGGCCAATCTGGAGCAGCGCCGCTATGCCGTCGATGTCTGCAGCCACGTGGCCGATGCCTGGCATGCGCTGGGACTGGAACGCTTCGACGCCGTGCTGCTGGACCTGGGCCTGCCCGACGGCGACGGCAGCGAGATCCTGCGTCGGCTGCGCGGGCCGCGCCGCGAAGGCCAGACCCTGCCCGACCCGGCCACGCCGGTGCTCATCCTCACGGCGCGCGATCAGGTGCAGGAGCGCGTGGCAGGCCTCAACCTGGGTGCCGACGACTACCTGGTCAAGCCCTTCGACATGGACGAGCTGGAAGCCCGGCTGCGCGCCATGCTGCGCCGCGCCGGCGGCCAGGCCTCGCCCGTGATCCGCCATGGCGAGCTGGAGGTGGACCCGGCCGCGCGCACGGTGCGCCGCCTGGGCCAATTGGTGGACATGTCGCCGCGCGAATTCTCCGTGCTCTGGGTGCTGCTGCAGGCGCGCGGGCGCGTGCTCTCGCGCCAGCAGATCGAAGAGCACCTCTACAGCTGGGGCTCGGCCGTGGAAAGCAATGCGGTCGAGGTGCACATCCACCACCTGCGCAAGAAGCTCGGCAATGCGGCCATCGTCACCATGCGCGGCGTGGGCTACTTCCTGCCCACGGAGAACACATGAGCGCCAGGGCGGCACGCAGGCCGTCGCTGATATGGCATCTCATGGCCTGGACGCTGGGCGCCCTGGTCGTCGTCTGGGGCAGCTTCGTGGGCCTGGGCTATCAGACGGGGGTGCACGAGGCCGACGAGCTCACCGACGGCCATCTGGCCGGCGTCGCGGCCCTGGTGCTCAACCTGCATGTGGAAGGCGCCGTGGCCCATGGCGATTCCACGCCCGTGCACGAGCCGCCCGGCCTCATGGCCCATGACTATCAGCAGTCGCTGAGCGTGGCGCTGTGGGACGGGGCGGGGCGGCTGATCTCGCGCACGGGCGACGCGCCCGTGCCGGCCTTCGACACCGAGCAGGGATTCGCCATCCTGCACCTGGGGCCGGACCGGCGCGTGTGGCGCAGCTTCACGCAGTGGAGCCGCGACCGGGCGCGCAAGGTCTGCGTGATGATCGAGCTGCAGGAGCGCGACGATCTGGCCGACGACATCGCCGGCCAGATGATCGAGCCCGGCCTGTGGCTGCTGCCGGTGGTGGCCCTGGCCCTGGGCCTGGCCATACGCCGCGGCATGCGGCCGCTCAACGAACTGTCGCAGGAGGTGGAGCGGCTGGACCTGGCCCAGGCGGAACGCGTCTCCCATCGCCATGCGCTGCGCGAGTTCCTGCCCGTGGTGAACTCCATCAACACCTTGCTGGATCGCCAGCAGGAGGCGCTGGAGCGCGAGCGCAGCCTGGCCAACGAAGTCGCGCATGAGCTGCGCACGCCGCTGACATCGATCAGCCTGCAGGCCCGGGCCCTGGTGGATGCGCCCGCGGGCGCGCTCGACGACGCAGCCCAGCGCCAGGCGCTGGTGCGCATCGGCCAGGATGCCCTGCATGCCGGCCATGTGCTGAGCCAGCTGCTGGCGCTGGCGCGCGCCGGCCGCGCCATGCTGGCCGAGCCGCCGGTCCCCGTGGACCTGGCGGCGCTGGCGCGCCAGGTGGTCGCCGCCCATGCCCAGGTGGCCTGGCAGCGCGACTGCGTGCTGTCCGTGCAGGCGCCCGAGACACTGCGCGTCATGGGCAATGCCGTGCTGCTGGAGCTGGCGCTGCGCAACCTCGTGGAAAACGCGCTCAAGCACACGCCGCCGGGCACGCAGATCGAGGTGCAGGCCGGGCAGTCGGAGCAGGGCGAGGTCTGGCTGCAGGTCTGTGACGACGGGCGCCGTGCAAACGGGCGCCGTGCAGACGGCCTCGGGGCAGACGGCCTCGGGGCAGACGGGCCCGGCGGCGTGGCTGCGCCCGTGGACAGCCTGCACCTGGGCCATGAGATCGTGGCCCGCGTGCTGCGTGCCCACCAGGGCCATTTCGCCGAGGTCCCCGCCCCCGAGGGCTTTACCACCTGCTACCGCTTGGGAATCCCCGCAGACCCAGGGTCGGCGGCAGCTGGTTAAAATCGGCGGTTACGAAGCGGTTACTGCCGCCACCCCAGGCCGCAGCCCCGCGGCGCCCACCCGGCGCAGCGAAGGCGACCCCGGCAGGGGCACCCCCTCCACAATTTGAACGGACCCTACCCATGCCTCTCGTTTCGATGCGCGAACTGCTGGACCACGCTGCCGAAAACAGCTATGGCCTTCCCGCCTTCAACGTCAACAACCTGGAGCAGGTGCAAGCCGTGATGTCGGCGGCCGATGAAGTGGGCGCGCCCGTCATCCTGCAGGCCAGCGCCGGCGCCCGCAAGTATGCCGGCGAGCCCTTCATCAAGCACCTGATCCAGGCTGCCGCCGAGCAATACCCCCATATTCCCCTGGTCATGCACCAGGACCACGGCACCTCGCCGGCCATCTGCCAGGGCGCGCTGAACCTGGGTTTCGGCTCGGTGATGATGGACGGCTCGCTGATGGAAGACGGCAAGACGCCCTCGTCCTTCGAATACAACGTGGACGTGACCCGCAAGGTCGTGGAAATGGCGCACAAGCTGGGCGCCACCGTGGAAGGCGAACTCGGCTGCCTGGGCTCGCTGGAAACCGGCATGGCCGGTGAGGAAGACGGCGTGGGCGCCGAGGGCGTGCTCGACCACTCGGCCCTGCTGACCGACCCCGAGGAAGCCGCCCAGTTCGTCAAGGCCACCCAGCTGGACGCGCTGGCCATCGCCATCGGCACCAGCCACGGAGCCTACAAGTTCACGCGCAAGCCCACGGGCGACATCCTGTCCATCCAGCGTGTCAAGGAAATCCACGCCCGCCTGCCCAACACCCACCTGGTCATGCACGGCTCGTCCTCCGTGCCCCAGGAACTGCTGGAAATCATCCGCAAGTACGGCGGCGCCATGAAGGAAACCTATGGCGTTCCCGTCGAGGAAATCCAGGAAGCCATCAAGCATGGCGTGCGCAAGATCAACATCGACACCGACATCCGCCTGGCCATGACCGGCGCCGTGCGCAAGTTCATGGCCGAGAACCCCGAGAAGTTCGATGCCCGCGAATGGCTCAAGCCCGCACGCGAAGCCGCCAAGCAGATCTGCAAGGCCCGCTACCTGGAGTTCGGCTGTGAAGGTCAGGCCGCCAAGATCAAGGGCTATACCCTGGAGCAGATGGCCGCCAAGTACGCAGCCGGTTCGCTCCAGCAGGTCGTGAACTGATCGCGCTGCGTCGACGTCTACAAGCCCGCTGGCTTCGCCAGCGGGCTTTTTTATTGATTTCGCGCAGCTGCCTGAGGAGCCTCAGGGTAAACCTAGGGTAACCACAGTATCGAACGGTCGTGCTTTTTATGGAGAATGGAAGATCAACCCAGAAAAGCAAAGGAGACGAGCAGCATGAGTGACCGTCCATGGCTGGCCGCGTACCCGGCAGGTGTGCCCGCCGACATCGATCCCTCTCAATACCCGTCGCTGGTGGCGCTGATGGAGGAAGCCTTCAGCCGCTACGCAGACCGCGTCGCATATACCTTCATGGGCAAGGAACTGACCTATGCCCAGGTCGATGCCCAGAGCCGCGCCTTTGCCGCCTATCTGCAAAGCCTGGGCCTGGCGCGTGGCGACCGCGTGGCGCTGATGATGCCCAACGTGCCCCAGTACCCGGTGGCCGTGGCCGCCGTGCTGCGCGCGGGCTTCGTGGTGGTCAACGTCAATCCGCTGTACACGGCGCGCGAGCTGGAGCACCAGCTCAAGGATTCGGGCGCCAAGGCCATCGTCATCATCGAGAACTTCGCCCATACGCTGCAGGCCTGCCTTGCCAGCACGCCCGTGCGCCACATGGTGCTGTGCGCCATGGGCGACGAGCTGGGTCTGGTCAAGGGCGCCATCGTCAACTACGTGGTGCGCAAGGTCAAGAAGCTGGTGCCGGCCTTCTCGCTGCCGGGTGCGGTGCGCTTCAATGACGCCATGTCCAAGGGCATGCGCCTGCCCTTCGAGCCTGTGCAGATCCAGCCCGATGACATGGCCCTGCTGCAGTACACGGGCGGCACCACGGGCGTGAGCAAGGGCGCCGTGCTCCTGCACCGCAACATCATCGCCAACGTGCTGCAGTCCGAGGCCTGGAACCTGCCGGCCATGGCCAAGGTGCCCCAGGGGGAGCAGCCTACCTGCATCTGCGCGCTGCCGCTGTACCACATCTTCGCCTTCACGGTGAACATGATGCTGTCCATGCGCACGGGCGGCAAGACCATCCTCATTCCCAATCCGCGCGATCTCAAGTCCACGCTCAAGGACCTGTCCACGCAGCGCTTTCACAGCTTCCCGGCCGTGAGCACGCTGTTCAACGGCCTGGCCAACCATCCGGACTTCAACACCGTGGACTGGTCCCACCTCAAGGTCTCGGTGGGCGGCGGCATGGCCGTGCAAAGCGCCGTGGCCCAGCTGTGGCTGCAAAAGACCGGCTGCCCCATCTGCGAAGGCTATGGCCTGTCGGAGACCAGCCCCACGGTCAGCTGCAACCCGGTCACCTCCACCGAGTTCTCGGGCACCATCGGCGTGCCCCTGCCGAGCACCTATCTCAAGCTGGTCGATGACGAGGGCAACGACGTGGCCGAACTGGGCGCACGCGGCGAACTGGCCATCAAGGGCCCGCAGGTCATGGCCGCCTACTGGCAGCGCCCCGACGAGACCGCCAAGGTCTTCACCGCCGACGGCTACTTCCGCACGGGCGACATCGGCACCATGGACGAGCGCGGCTACTTCAAGATCGTGGACCGCAAGAAGGACATGGTCCTGGTCAGCGGCTTCAACGTCTATCCCAACGAGGTCGAGGACGTGGTCTCCAACTGCCCCGGCGTGCTCGAATGCGCCGTGGTCGGCGTGCCCGACGAGAAGACCGGCGAGGCCGTCAAGCTGGTCATCGTGCGCAAGGACGACAGCCTGACCGAACAGGCCGTGCGCGACTTCTGCCACGACAACCTCACGGGCTACAAGCGGCCCCGCGTGATCGAGTTCCGCACCGAACTGCCCAAGACCCCGGTGGGCAAGATCCTGCGCCGCGAGCTGCGCGACAACAAGTAGTGCGGGCGGCTTGCAGTGTTTGAAAAGAGGCGCTTCGGCGCCTCTTTGCGTTGGGGTGGAGGTTTTCTCAAACCAGCCCCACCCCGCCCAGCACCAGGGCCGCCAGCGCCACCAACGCCGCATTGATGCAGGCCAGCGCAAAGCCGAAGCGCACCAGCTCGCCTTCTTCCTGCGCCGTGGTCCGTGCCAGGCCCAGCACCAGCATCACGATGGACAGCGAACCCAGGGCCGCATGCCCGGCGGCGCTGTTGTGCACGGCGGCCAGCAGCAGGCGCGAGGACTCTGGCAGCAGCGCGATGGCGGGCATGAAGATCGCATTGCCGCCCACATTGGAGCCCGTCATATAGCCCGCCAGTGCGCCGAACAACGCCACGATGGGCGCCAGGGCCGACGGTGCCAGCTCGGACAGCAACTGCACCAGTCCGTCGAGAAAGCCGGCCTTGACCATCATCTGGGACATGGCCAGGAAAAAGAAAATCGTCAGCAGCGGGCGCCTGGCACGGTTGGCCAGCGCGCCTGCCAGCGGGACGCCGTTGCCGACTCCGCGCACCAGCAGCAGGCCCAGTACCAGGGCCAGCGCCAGGCCCGGCGAGGCCAGCGGCTTCCAGGCCACCTGGGCACCCTGCACGATCCAGCGCTGGTCCCATTGCGTGGCCAGGGTCAGCAGCTTGAGCAGCACGATGGCCAGGGCCAGCGCCGGATAGGGCCAGGCCTGGCGCGGCCAGCGTGCGGCGCCCTGCATGTCCCGGCGCATGCGCAGGGCGCGCGCCAGCATGCACAGCACCACGGCAAGGCCCGCGCCTACCCCCGCGACCTCGGGGCCCAGCCAGCGGCTGATGCTGTGGAGCACGGCCACGAACAGCAGCCAGAAGCCGATCAGCAGGGCCCAGGCGCGCGTGCCGCGCTCGCCGGCCAGGTGCAGGGACAGGGCGCCCAGGACCAGGAAGACGGGGGCGCTGGTCAGCGCGGAAACCGAGGCCATGGCTGCAGCGTCCACATGGGCCAGCGAGGCACCAATCACCGTCGCCAGGCCCAGCGTGCCCCAGGGCATGATGGCCATGCCCGCCAGCGCCATGCGCAGCGCGGCACGGCGCTCGAACAGGCTCAGCAGCAGGGGCACGGTGGCGATCAGCGACACGCCAAAGCCCGTCATCGCCTCCAGCAGCGGCGCCAGGCCCAGCACGATGAAGACCACCTGGTCGGCCGGCCCCAGGCCCAGCGCGCGCACCCACTGGCTCAGGGCCTGGTTCACGCCCATGCGTTCGATGAGGATGACGAAGCCCAGGCCCGGCACGATGACGAAGGCCGTGCTCAGGAACAGCACGGCCGTGTCGGCCAGGGCCGTGGAGAAGGCGGCCAGGCCCGGGGCACCGGCATCGGCCAGCCACAGCAGGGCCACGCCGGCCACTCCGGCCAGGGCCGCCTGCACGGGCGGGCGACGCAGCAGCACCAGCATGGCCATGACGAGAACAACGGGGGAAAGGTGCAGCAGGACTGCCATGGAGGGCCTTTTCAAAAAAAGTCGCAGGCATCTGCGCCTTGCGGAAAACGCCGAAATACTATTTCGTGGAACCAGGTTTTTGTTCTCTGAATTCGCTGTGTTTCCGAGAAAATTTCTCGCCACCGCCAAGGACTTCCATGCCCAGCCCCATTGCCCATCTGGCCGACCTGGACGGCTTCGACCGTGCCATCCTCGCCATCGTCCAGCGCGACAGCGCCATCCCCCTGCGCCTGCTGGCCGAGCAGGTCCACCTGTCCACGGCGGCCGTGCAGCGCCGGCTCAAGCGCATGCAGGCCGAAGGCGTGATCACGGGACAGGCGGCCCAGGTCGATCCCACGCGCGTGGGCCGGCCCATCACCATCATCGTGGAGGTCATGACCGAGCGCACCAGCATCGATGCGCTCAATGCCATGAAGTCGCATTTCGCCGTGCCCGAGGTCCAGCAGTGCTACTACGTCACGGGCGAGGTGGATTTCGTGCTCGTGCTCACCGTGGCCACCATGCAGGAGTACGAGGCCCTGGCGCGGCGGCTGTTCGCCGAAAATCCCAACGTCAAATGGTTCAAGACCATCGTGGCGCTGGACCGCGTGAAGGTGGGTATGGAAATTCCCTGCGAGTGAAGACCTTGGGACCGGTTCTTGACACCTTTCCGGCGCTGGCCTACATTTAATGGAATGATCATTCCAATTCGATGAGGCCGTATGCGTACCAAGGATTTCGACCCTGACGACATCGCCGATGCGGCCATGCAGGTCTTCTGGCAGCGTGGCTACGCCGCCACCTCGGTGCAGGACCTGGTGGATGGCACGGGCCTGTCGCGCAGCAGCCTCTACGGAACTTTCGAAAGCAAGCAGGGCCTGTACCAGCAGGCGCTGCGGCGCTATGAGGCGGTGACCACGGCCAATGTGCAGCTGCTGGCAGGCCCCGGACCCGCCCCGGCACTGATGCGCCGGCTGCTGGAGCGCGTGGCCGAGGACGAGATCGGCGATCCGCGGCACCGCGGCTGCCTGGTCGCCAATGCCACGCTGGAGCTGGCCGGCCACGATGAGGCCGTTGCGGCCCTGGTGGCGCACAACTTCCAGCGGCTGCAAAAGGCGCTGGAAGCACTTATCGTGCGCGGCCAACAGGAGGGCGATATCGCGCAGGCGCACAAGCCGCGGGCCCTGGCACGCTTCATCGTCGGCACCATGCAGGGGCTGCGCGTGCTGGGCAAGGGCAGCGCGCCACGCCAGCGCCGGCAGTGCCTTCAGGACGTGATCGACGTGGCGCTCACCGCACTCTGAATCCCCTGGCCCGGCATCCCGCAGGGGTGCCGGGCTTTCATTTGCCTTGAATTGGAATGATCATTCCAATATATCTTCATCCACCCTCGCTCCCAGGAGTTCCCATGAGCACCCCCTCTCTTCCTCGGCTGGCCGTCCTCGGCACCGGCCTCATCGGCGCGCCTGTCGCGCGCAACCTGCAGCGGCATGGCTTCGCGGTCCATGCCTGGAACCGCACGGCTGGCAAGGCCAGGGCACTGGCGGCCGATGGCGTGGCCATTGCCGCCGATGCGGCCGAGGCCGTGCGCGGCGCAGCCATCATCGTCACCGTGCTCAAGGACGGGCCGGCCGTACTGCAGGCCATGCAGGCGGCAGCCCCTGGCCTGCAGCGCGGCGCGCTCTGGCTGCAGATGGGCACGGTGGGCGTGCAGGCCATCGCCACACTGGCGCAGTTCGCGCAGCAGCACGGCCTGGTCTTCTACGACTGCCCGGTGCAGGGAACGCGCCAGCCGGCCGAGCAGGGCCAGTTGGTCGTCCTGGCTGCCGGCCCGCTGGAACATCGCGACCAGGTGCAGCCGGTGTTCGACGCCATAGGCCGGCGCAGCCTCTGGATCGCACCGCAGGCCGGGGCCGCGAGCCGGCTCAAACTGGCGCTCAACCATTGGGCCTTCTCCCTCACCCATGGCCTGGCCGAAAGCCTGGCGCTGGCCAGGGGACTGGATGTCGATCCCGCCCTGGTGGTCCAGGCCGTGGCGGGCGGGCCCATGGACAGCGGCTTTTTCCAGGCCAAGGCCGCTGCCATGCTCTCGGGTGACTATGGCGCCAGTTTCACGGTGGCCAACGCGGTCAAGGATGCGCGGCTGGTGGCCGAGGCCGCAGCCGGCGCGGGCCTGTGGCTGGAAGGGGCGGAGGCCGGACTGCAGCGCTTCGAGCGCGTGCTGGCCGCCGGCCATGGCGACAAGGACATGGCCGCGTCCCACCTGGCGCCTCACCGGGCTGCCGGTCGGCCACGGCAAGAGTCCTGAGATGGGGGACAGGCACATGCCCACGGAGAACACCTCCGTCCACGCGCGCCTGCCGCTGGGCAGGCTGCTCGCCCTGGCCATGGCGGGCTTTCTGGCCATCATGACCGAAACCCTGCCAGCCGGCCTGCTGCCGCAGATCGGCGCAGGGCTGGCCATTTCCGAATCCATGGCCGGCCAGATGGTGACGCTGTATGCGCTGGGCTCCGTGCTGGCGGCGATTCCTGTCGTGGCGGCCACGCGCAGCATGCGGCGGCGGCCGCTGCTCATGGCGGCCATCGGCACCCTGCTGGTGTTCAACAGCCTCACGGCGCTGTCCGGCCACTACGGGCTGACCCTGGTGGCGCGCTTTGCGGCTGGCATGGCGGCTGGCGTGGTCTGGGGGCTGCTGGCCGGCTATGCGCGGCGCATGGTGGCACCGCAACTGCAGGGGCGCGCCCTGGCCGTGGCGGGCGTGGGCCAGCCGCTGGCGCTGGCCGCCGGACTGCCTCTGGGCGCCTGGCTGGGCGGCCTGTTCGACTGGCGAGGCGTGTTCTGGGCCCTGTCGGCGCTGTGCCTGCTGCTGCTGGCCTGGATCCGGCTGGGCCTGCCCGACTGCGCCGGCCAGCCTGCGCGCCAGCGCCCGCCCGTGGCGCGCATCCTGGCGACGCCGGGCGTGCGCCCCGTGCTGGCGGTGCTGTTCGCCTGGATCCTGGCCCACAACATCCTCTACACCTTCATCGCCCCCTATCTGGCGTCCGTGGGATGGGGGCCGCGCGTCGATGCCGTGCTGCTGCTCTTCGGCCTGGCCGCCATGGCCGGCATCTGGTTCACGGGGCTGCTCGTGGACTGCTGGCTGCGCGCGCTGACCGTGCTCAGCCTGGGCCTGTTCGCCCTGTCGGCCGTGGTGCTGGGGCTGGCCGGGCAGTCGACCCCGGCCTTGCTGGCCGGCGTGGCCGCATGGGGCCTCGGCTTCGGCGGCGCACCCACGCTGCTGCAGACCGCCCTGGCCGATGCGGCGGGCGAGGGCGCCGACGTGGCGCAGTCCATGCTGGTGACGGTCTTCAACCTCGCCGTGGCCGGGGGTGGCGTGGCGGGCGGATGGCTGCTGGGCTGGCTGGGAGCGCCGGCCCTGCCGTGGGCCCTGGCCTTGCTGGCCCTGGCCTGCCTGGACGAAAGCCTGCCCGCGGCGCAGGCTTTCGTCCAGGCAGGCGCGCCGTGGTGAACTGAAACCGTGCGGTCAAACCGCCCAGGGGCAGGGGCAGGGGCCGCATGCCGCAGGGCATGCGGCCCTTGTTGCATGGGCGCAGTTTTTCTATAATTGTTTCATCACATGAACTATGATTCATGGATAAAACAAAATGGCGCACGGCCGCCATGCCCACCGACCTGATGGAGAGACCTATGACCGAATCCGCCCAACCCGTTGCCCGCAGCTGGGACCGTCCCGAGGGCGCCAGCTTCGAGGCGTGGATGCAGTCGCGCGTGGCGCGCTTTTCCACGCGCAAATACGACTTCGACGCGCTGAAGTTCCAGGCCGACTTCGATCCCAAATACCGCCGTGGCCAGATGCGCTACATCGGCACGGGCGGCACGGGCGTGGCCTCGGACAGCAACACCATCCCGTCCGAGCACTTCACGTTCTCGACCATGGTCATCCCGGCCGGCCATGAGGGCCCCTCGCACCTGCATGTCGATGTGGAGGAAGTCTTCTTCCTGATCCGCGGCAAGCTCAAGCTGGTGCTCGAAAAGGACGGTGAACGCTTCGAGACCATCCTGACCGACCGCGATGTGGTCTCCGTGCCCCCCGGCGTCTACCGCGAAGAGATCAACATCGGCGACGAGGATGCGCTGATGTGCGTGATGCTGGGTGCCAGGAAGCCCATCACGCCCACCTACCCGCCCGAGCATCCCCTGGCCAAGATCAAGCGCTGAGCATGGCGTACCGCCCGGGCCGTGCCCGCAGCATGCATTGCGGCAGGCTCGGCACCATGGACGACTGAAATGGAACCCATCGTGATGCAGCAAACGTTGGCGCACAGGGTGCAGCGCATTGACGCCCAGCTTCCCGAGCACCTCGTTGCCCTGCCGGGCGGCGGCCAGGTCGCCTGGCGCGAGGCCGGCGACACGGCCTCGGACTTCGCCGTGGTCATGCTGCACGGCATCAGCTCGGGCGCTGCGTCCTGGATGGACGTGGCCCTGGTGCTGGCGCCGCGCGCGCGCATGCTGGCCTGGGACGCACCTGGCTATGGCCGCTCCACGCCTCTGGCGCCGCCCGTGCCCAAGGGCGCAGACTATGCCCTCGTGCTGGAGCAGTCGCTGCAGGCCCTGGGTGTGCGGCGCTGCCTGCTGGTGGGCCACTCGCTGGGAGCCCTCATGGCCACGCCCTGGGCCCTGCAGGCCGGCGCCAGCCGCGTGCAGGGACTGGTGCTGATCAGTCCCGCCGGTGGATATGGCGCGCCCGGCATGGGCGAGCAGCAGGCCCGGGTGCGCCAGGGCCGCCTGGCGGCCTTGCAGGAGAAGGGTGTCGCCGGCCTGGCAGCCACCATCGACCAGCGCCTGGTGTCGCCGGCTGCCCCCGAGGCCGTGCGCCAGTGGGTGCGCTGGAACACGTCGCGCATGCATGCCGCGGGCTATGCCCAGGCCGTGGAGCTGCTGTGCGGCAGCGACCTGGGCCAGGCCGCAGGCCGGCTGTCCATGCCCGTCGAGGTCTGGGTGGGCGAGCACGACCAGGTCACGCCCCCTGCGGCCTGTGCGACCTGGGCGCAGAGGCTGGGGGCGCCGTGCGTTACGCTTGCGGCATCCGGCCATGCCAGTGTCGTCGAGCAACCCGCGCAGATCGCACAGAGGCTGGCCGCCCTGCTGACCTGATGGCCTACGCGCCCGATTTGCGATGAGCGACACCTCCGATACCCTGTCCAACGACAACGACCGCTACACCGTACCCGCGCTGGAACGCGGCCTGCGCCTTCTGGCCTGCTTCACGCCTTCGCAGCCCGTCTGGAGCGCACCCGATCTGGCGCGCACCCTGGCCCTGCCGCGCTCCACCGTGTTCCGGATGCTGACGACGCTGGAGGGCATGGGCTATCTGCAGCGCTCGGGCACCGAGTACCGCCTGGGCCTGTCCGTGCTGCGCCTGGGCTACGACTACCTGTCCACCCAGCCGCTGGCCCAACTGGCCGAGCCCGTGCTGCAGTCGCTGTGCGAGCGCCTGGGCTTCACCACCAACCTGGCCCTGCTGGACGGCACCTCGGTGGTCTATGTGGCACGCGTCGCGCCGGCCGGCGCCTTCCAGGGTGCCGTGCGCGTGGGATCGCGTCTGCCGGCCCATGCCACCGTGCTGGGCCGGGCCCTGCTGCAGGACATGGACACGGAGCAGCTGCGCCAGATTTTCGGCGGCAGCGAGCTGCCCCAGTTCTCGGAAAGCACGCCGCGCAGCGTGGAGCAGTTGCTGCAGCTGCTGCGCCAGGACCATGAACGTGGCTATGCCATGGGCGAGGGCTTTTACGAGCCCGGCGTGTCCAGCATCGCCGCGCCTGTGCGCGACGGCCAGGGCCGCATCGTGGCCGGCCTGGGCATGGCCATCGCCTTTACCGAGATCGCACCCGGCCGCATGGCCGAATGGGTGGAGCAGGTGCGTGCGGCGGCCGACGAGCTGGCCGGCCATTTGCGTGCCCAGCACCCCGGTTTCCTGCGCTGAGGCCCTGGCATGCGCCTTCGCCCCGGCCTTCCCTCCAGAAAGAAATGACGATGAAGATTGCTGTGATTGGCTGCGGTGCGATCGGCGCCAGCGTGATCGAACTGCTGCAAGGCCATGCCGGCGTGCAGGTGGCATGGGTGCTGGTTCCGGAGGTGACGGACGCCGTTCGCGCCACCCTGGCACGGCATGCGCCCCAGGCGCGCGCGCTCACGGCACTGACGGCCGAAGACCGCCCCGACCTGGTCGTGGAGTGCGCAGGCCATGCCGCCATGGAGCAGCACGTGCTGCCGGCCCTGGAGCGTGGCATTGCGGCCGTCGTGGCCTCGATAGGCGCGCTGAGCGCGCCCGGCATGGCCGAGCGCATTCAGACGGCGGCCGAGGCGGGCGGCACGCGGGTGCAGCTGCTGTCGGGCGCCATCGGCGGCGTGGACGCGCTGGCCGCGGCCCGCATCGGCGGGCTGGACGAAGTGGTCTACACCGGCCGCAAGCCGCCCCTGGCCTGGACCGGCACGCCTGCAGAAGAACTCTGCGACCTGGCCAGCCTGAAGGAGGCCTTCTGCATCTTCGAAGGCAGCGCACGCGAGGCCGCCCAGCGCTATCCCAAGAACGCCAACGTGGCCGCCACCCTGTCGCTCGCCGGCATGGGCCTGGACCGCACCCTGGTGCGGCTGTATGCCGACCCGGCCGTGGACGAGAACGTCCACCATGTGGCGGCGCGCGGCGCCTTCGGAGCCATGGAGCTGACCATGCGCGGCAAGCCGCTGGCCGCCAATCCCAAGACCTCGGCCCTCACCGTCTACAGCGTGGTGCGCGCCGTGCTCAACCAGGCATCGCCCGTGGCCATCTGAGGGTGGGCACGGGCCGCTGGCGGCCACGGCACAGCAGGCACAATGGGCGCCTTCGCCCCCCGCAGGCGGCCCATGGGCCGCCTTTGCTTTGTGTCCCGAGTCCTTGCCAGGAAAGCCCGCCCCATGACCATTGCCATCCTCAGTGCCCTGCCGCAGGAGCAGGAAGGCCTGGTCCATGCCCTGTCCGACGCCCAGGCCACGGCCCACGCGGGCCGCATGTTCTGGCGCGGGCGCCTGCATGGCCATGACGTGGTCTGCGCGCTGTCTGGCATTGGCAAGGTGGCGGCCGCCACCACGGCCACGGCGCTGATCGAGCGTTTCGGCGTGCGCCGCATCGCCTTCACGGGCGTGGCCGGCGGCCTGGGCGAGGGCGTGCAGGTGGGCGATGTGGTGATCGCCAGCGAATACCTGCAGCATGACCTGGACGCCTCGCCCATTTTCCCGCGCTGGGAAATGCCTGGCTACGGCCGCACACGCCTGGCCTGCGACACCGCCATGACCGAAGCCCTGCTGGCTTCCGCCCGGGACTGCGTGGACGGTGCGGGCGAGGAGCTGCGCGCCGTCCATGCCACCACGGCGCCGCGTACCCATCGGGGCCTGATCGCCAGCGGCGACCAGTTCGTGGGGACGGCCCAGGCCTCGCAGGCCCTGGCGCAGGGCCTGCGCGCGGGCGGGCATGAAGTGCTGGCCGTGGAGATGGAGGGCGCTGCCGTGGCCCAGGCATGCCTGGACTATGGCGTGCCATTCGCGGCCATGCGCACGATTTCGGACCGGGCGGATGACAGCGCGCATGTGGACTTCGCGGAGTTCGTGCGGGTGGTGGCGAGCCGGTATGCGGTGCGGGTGGTGGATGGGTTCCTGCGGCGGCTTGCTGTCTGATTTTTGATCTTGCCCTTGCCTTGACGGGTTTTTGACCCTGCCGGGTGGTTGTTTTTCGAGGCCGGGTTTCGGCCCGGCGGCCGACCTGTTTTCTTTTGCTTCGCCACCAGTACGCCGGCCGAAGAAAAGTAGGCCAAGAAAAGGCGACCCCACTGCCCACGACCCTTCGCTTCGCTACGGGCGACCTGCGCTGGGCGGGATGCGGGGTGTGCCGTGAAACTCGTTGCGCGCTCCACTCAAACAGTCACGGCGAGTCAGATGACGAAGCAAGCCTGTCCTTCGGCAGGCTTGCCACCCCGCATCCCGCCCAACGCAGGCGTGGGCAGAAGGGGAAGGCTGCTGGACAGCCAACAGCCAACAGCCAACAGCCAACAGCCAACAGCCAACAGCCAAAGCATCGCTGCGCTCGCTTTCAAACCGGGGCCGAGCGAAGCGACGGCCCGCACCAACTCCCCGTATGAACGCGCCTGCGGCGTGGTGGTTGCGGGGTTGCAGTCCTGCCGAAGGACAGGACTGCTTCGTCATCTGACTAGCCGCAGCATGTCTGAGCGGAGCGCGCCAGCGCGCAGCGAGTTCTGCGGCAACCCCGCAAGCGCCACGACGCAGGTTGCCCCGGAGCGAAGCGCAGGGGTCGCGGGCATTCGGGCGCGTTTCTTTGCCTACTTTCTTATCGCGCGATAAGAAAGTAGGTCGGCTGCCGGGCCGAGACCCGGCCTCTGCCCGCGGGGGCGAGCATGCCATCAAACAAGTCCTCGAGCTCATCCATAGAGCCCAAAGGCCATCCCAAAAAGACCCCACCCCAAAACACACCCCGACACACCTCGGTCACCCATTTCCGACAAGCCCCGTGTTTTCCCTGATAGCTCGCCACCCTATCGGTCCTAAACTCATGTCTGTTTCAAGAAAAAAGTGTCATTTCAAGTATGAAACAGACGCTGGACCCCTTCGATTGAGGAAAGCCATGAACACCACGCCCCCCACAGGCCTGCTCGCCGGCCGCCGCATTCTGGTCACAGGCGCTGCGCGCGGACTGGGCTTTGCGTTTGCCCGGTCCTTTTGCGAGCAGGGCGCCCGCGTGGCCATGGCCGATCTGCGCGAGCCACTGCTGGCCCAGTCCGTGGCCCGGCTGCGCGAGCAGGGCTTCGAGGCCCATGGCTTCGGTCTGGATGCCGGTGATCCGGCATCGATCGAGCGCTGCGCCCAATCGGCCGTGCAGGCGCTGGGAGGCCTGGACGGCCTGGTCAACAACGCGGCCGTGACCGATTCGGGCGGCAAGGGCATGGATGACATCTCCCTGGACAAGTGGGACCAGGTGATGAACGTGAACGTGCGCGGCGTGTGGCTGATGACGCGCGCCTGCCGTGCCGCGCTGCGCGACAGCGGCCGGGGCGCCATCGTCAACCTGGCGTCCGACACGGCCCTGTGGGGCGCCCCCAATCTGATGGCCTACGTGGCCAGCAAGGGCGCCGTGATGGCCATGACGCGCTCCATGGCGCGCGAGCTGGGCGCCGACGGCATCACCATCAATGCCGTGGCCCCGGGCCTGGTGCTGGTGGAGGCCACGGAGTACGTGCCCGAGCACCGCCACCGCCTGTACATCGACCAGCGCGCACTGCAGCGCGAGCAGCGTCCCGAGGACGTGTCGGGTGCCGTGGCCTATGCGCTGTCCGATGGCGCGCGCTTCGTCACCGGCCAGGTGCTCCCCGTCAACGGCGGCTTCGTCATGAACTGAGGGCGACGGCCATGTCCGATCTCATCCCTTCCGACAACACCGACGGCAACGCCGACAAATACATGGTGCCCGCGCTGGAGCGCGGCCTGCGCCTGCTGCAGGAGTTCGGCCGCGGCAATGCCACGCTGGGCGCACCCGAACTGGCACGGCGCCTGCAGCTGCCGCGCGCCACGGTGTTCCGCATGCTCAACACGCTGGAGGCCATGGGCTTTCTGCAGCGGGCCGATGGCGCAAACGACTACCGCCTGGGCCTGTCCGTGCTGCGCCTGGGCTTTGAATTCCTGTCCTCGCTGGACCTGACCGAGCTGGGCCAGCCCGTGATCGCAAGGCTGTGCGAGGAGATCCGCTTCCCCTGCAACATCGTCGTGCGCGACGGGCGCTCCATCGTCTACGTGGCCAAGGTCACGCCGCCCACGCCGCTGACCAGTTCGGTGCGCGTGGGCACGCGGCTGCCGGCCCATGCCACGGCCCTGGGCCGCGTGCTGCTGGGCGACCTGTCCCTGCCCGAGTTGCGCGCCCTCTATCCCGAAGAACACCTGGAGGCGCATTCGCCCAGGACCCCCGGCACCGTGCTGGAGCTGTTCGATCTGGTCGAGGCCGACCGTGAGCGTGGCCATGTGTTCAGCGAAGGCTTCTATGAAAGCTCGATCTGCACCATTGCCGCGCCTGTGCGCGACCACAGCGGCCGCGTCATCGCGGCCCTGGGCACGACCGTGCCCGCTCCCCATGTGGAAGAGGGCCGGGCCCAGGCACTGATCGATGGCGTGCGCGCTGCGGCGGCCGAGCTGTCGGGCCTGCTGAACTACCGGCCGCAGACCGCCACGCTGCTTTCCATCACATCCCGGCGCGCAGGAGGCGGCCATGTTTGATCTTCATCTCAAGGACGGCACGGCCGTCGTCACCGGCGGCTCCTCGGGCATAGGCCTGGCCACGGTGGACCTGCTGCTGTCGCAGGGCATGCGCGTGGCCCTGTGCGGGCGCAGCGCCGAACGCCTGGAGCAGGCCGTGCGCCAGCTGCGCGAGCGCCATCCGCAAGCCCGCCTGTTCGCCCAGGCGTGCGACGTGCTCGACGCCGGCCAGGTTCAGCGCTTCGCGCAGGACAGCGAGGCCGCACTGGGTCCGGCTTCCATCCTGGTCAACAACGCGGGCCAGGGCCGGGTCTCGACCTTTGCCTCCACCGACGATGCGGCCTGGACCGAGGAGCTGCACCTGAAGTTCTTCTCCGTGCTGCACCCCACGCGGGCCTTCCTGCCCCAGCTCGAACGCACGGACCGGCCGGCCATCGTCTGCGTGAACTCCCTGCTGGCCTCCCAGCCCGAGCCCCATATGGTCGCGACCTCGGCCGCGCGCGCCGGCCTCAAGAACCTGGTGCGTTCCATGGCCACCGAATTCGCGCCCAAGGGCGTGCGCGTCAACGGCATCCTGGTCGGCCTCATCGAGTCTGGCCAGTGGCGTCGCCGCTTCGAGGCGCGCGAGGACCGCAGCCAGGATTGGGATGCCTGGAGCGCCGAACTGGCGCGCAAGAAATCCATTCCCCTGGGCCGCCTGGGCTCGCCGGACGAAGCCGCGCGCGCCATCTTCTATCTCGCCACGCCCCTGTCCTCCTACACCACAGGCAGCCACATCGACGTGTCCGGCGGCCTGTCCCGGCACGCGTAACGCCTCCGATCACCAGACGATTCCCCGCAGAACATGACATCTTCCGCATCCCACATCACCGTCGGCGCCGTCGTTGCCGAGTTCCTCGAGCACTGCGGCGTCCAGGCCGCCTTCGGTGTGATCTCCATCCACAACATGCCCATCCTCGACGCGATGAACGCGCGGGGCCGGGTGCGCTTCGTGATGGCGCGCGGCGAGGCCGGTGCCGGCAACATGGCCGATGCCTGCGCCCGCTCCACCTCCAGCCTGGGTGTGTGCATCACCAGCACGGGACCGGCCGCCGGCAACATCGCGGGCAGCCTGGTGGAGGCCTACACGGCCGGCACGCCCCTGCTGCACATCACGGGCCAGATCGAAACGCAGTACCTGGACCAGAAGCTGTCGTACATCCACGAGGCGCCCGACCAGCTGACCATGCTGGGCGCCGTGTCCAAGGCGGCCTTTCGCGTGCGCAGCGCCGAGACCTGCCTGTCCACGCTCAAGGCCGCCGTGCAGGCGGCGATGACGGCGCCCACGGGGCCGGTCAGCGTCGAGATTCCCATCGACATCCAGCAAAGCGTGATCCCCATGCCGGCCGACCTGTCGCCGCTGCCCGTGGCCGTGCTGGCCCCCAATGGGGCTGCGCTCGACGCGCTGGCCGACACCCTGGCCCGCTCCCGCAGGCCGCTGCTGTGGCTGGGCGGCGGGGCGCGCCACGCGGGTGCGGCCGTGCAGCGGCTCAAGGCCCTGGGCTTTGGCATCGTCAGCACCGGCCAGGGCCGCGGCATCGTGGCCGAGGACGATCCGGCCTCGCTGGGTGCCTACAACATCCAGAAGCCCGTCGAGGCCTTCTACCAGCGCTGCGACGCCATGCTGGCCGTGGGCACGCGACTGCGCAGCAACGAAACGCTGAAGTACGAGCTCAAGCTGCCGCGTCCGCTGCTGCGCATCGACATCGATGCCGCCCAGCAGGGCCGCTGCTATGCGGACGACGGTTTTGTCTGCGGCGACGCGGCCCTGGCGCTCACGGGCCTGGCCGACCGGCTGGAGGCGCGCGGCTACAGGGCCGACCCCGAGCTGCTGGCCGATCTGCGCCAGGTGCACGACGAGGCGGTGGCCACCATGCGCGACGGCCTGGGCCCGTACAGCGCCCTGGTGCAGGAACTGCAAAAGACGGTGGGCCGCAACTTCAACTGGGTGCGCGACGTGACCGTCTCCAACAGCACCTGGGGCAACCGCGAGCTGCGCGTGTTCGCGCCCGACGCCGGGGTGCACGCCACGGGTGGCGGCATCGGCATGGGCATGCCCATGGCCATCGGCGCGGCCGTGGGTGCGGCGGTGACGGGGTCGGGCCGCAAGACCCTGGGCCTGGCCGGTGACGGCGGCTTCATCCTGAACCTGGGCGAACTCGCCACCCTGGTGCAGGAGGAGTGCGACACCCTGATCGTGCTGATGAACGACCAGCGCTACGGCGTCATCCAGAACATCCAGGACGCTTCCTACGGCGGGCGCCGCTGCTATGTGGAACTGCACACGCCCGACTACGCCCAGCTGTGCGCTTCCCTGCACCTGCCCCATGCCCGCGTGCAGGACCTGTCGGAACTGCCGGCCGTACTGCAGGCAGCCTGGGCCAGGAAGGGGCCGTTCCTGCTGGAGATCGACATGCGCGCCATCGGCGGATTCAAGGCCACGTTCTCGGGGCCGCCCGTGAACAGGCTGGACCAGATCCCGGCCACCACCACGCAACGCTGAGCGCGCCGCACCGCAAGAACGGAGAGCCCACATGTCCCAACCCGAACTGCTTCCCATCAATATCGCCGGCGAATGGCGCCTGGGCGGTGGCGATGAATCCGCCACGCTCTACCCCGCCACAGGCGAAGTGGTGGGCCGCCTGCGCGCGCCCAGCCTGTCCGATGTGGACGAGGCCATCCGCAAGGCCGACCAGGCCTTTCGCACCAGCGGCTGGGCCCGGAAAAAGCCCCATGAGCGCGCCGCCGTGCTGCACCGCGTGGCCCAGCTGATCCGCGAGCGGGCCGAGCCCCTGGCCCAGCTGCAGCGCCTGGACAACGGCAAGCCCATCAACGAGACGCGGGCCCTGGTGGCCAGCGCCGCCGGCACCTTCCAGTTCTTTGCCGCGGCCTGCGAGACCATGGAGGAGGCACTGACCCCCTCGCGCGGCGACTTCATGACCATGAGCGTCTATGAGCCCATGGGCGTGGTCGCGGCCATCACGCCATGGAATTCGCCCATCGCCAGCGAGGCCCAGAAGCTGGCGCCCGCCCTGGCGGCCGGCAATGCCGTGGTCGTCAAGCCCGCCGAGGCCACGCCCCTGCTGGCGCTGGAGCTGGCGAAGATCTGCGAGGAGGCCGGCGTGCCCCGGGGCATGGTCAGCGTGCTGCCGGGTCGTGGCTCGGTGATCGGCGACGCCATCACCCAGCACCCGCTGGTCAAGCGCGTGTCGTTCACGGGCGGCACCTCCACCGGCAAGCACATTGCGCGCATCGCGGCCGACAAGATGATGCCGGTCTCGCTGGAGCTGGGCGGCAAGTCGGCCACCATGGTACTGGCCGATGCCGACATCGACCATGCCGTCAACGGCGTGCTCTACGGCATCTTCAGTTCCTCGGGCGAGTCGTGCATCGCGGGCTCGCGCCTGTTCGTGGCGCGCAGCCTGCATGCCGAATTCATGGAGCGTCTCACGGCCAGGGCCGCCGCGCTGCGCGTGGGCGATCCGGCCGACGAGCGCACGCAGATGGGGCCGCTGATCACGGCCCGGCACCGCGAATCCATCGAGCGCTACGTGCAGCTGGGCCTGTCCGAGGGGGGGCGCCTGCTCACGGGCGGCCACCGGCCCGAGGGCGCCGACTACGAGCGCGGCTACTACTACCGCCCGACCATCATCGACGGCGTGCGCAACGACTGGCAGATCTGCCAGCAGGAGATCTTCGGTCCCGTGCTCGTGGCCATGCCCTTCGACGACGAGGACGATCTCATCGCCCAGGCCAACGACAGCGTCTATGCGCTGGCCGCCGGCATCTGGACACGCGACTACAAGGCCGCCTGGCGCCTGGGCCGCGCCGTACAGGCCGGCACGGTCTGGATCAACACCTACAAGCAGTTCTCCATCTCCACGCCCTTCGGCGGCTGGCGCGACAGCGGCCTGGGCCGCGAGAAGGGCCGCATGGGCATACAGCAGTACATGGAGCAAAAGAGCATGTACTGGGGCTTGAACGAACACCCGCTGGCCTGGGCCAATTAAGGAGCGATCATGAGCGTACTGGGCATAGACGAAATCACCTACGGCGCGGACGACCTGGCGACCTGCCGCCGCTTCTTCCTCGACTGGGGCCTGGCGCTGGTGCAGGAGGAGGCCGATCGGCTGGTGTTCGAAACCCTCAACGGCTGCCGCGTCATCGTGGCCGCCATGGACCATGCCGGCCTGCCGCCCGCCATCGAGGCCGGCCCCACGCTGCGCGAAGTGGTCTGGGGCGTGGAGAGCGAGGCCGACCTCGCGCTGTACGCCAGCCGCATCACCGCGCTGCCGGGCTTCACGCAGGGCCAGGGCCGCATTGGCTGCACCGACCCCAACGGCCTGTCGGTGCGCCTGCAGGTCACGCAAAAGCGCGATGTGCAGGTGGACAGCGCGGCCTACAACACCTGGAGCCGCAAGGACCGCATCGACCAGGCCAGCCCGGCCTACGAGCGCGCCCAGCCCATCGAGGTCGGCCATGTGGTTTTCTTCGTCAAGGATGTGCAGGCCTGCGAGCGCTTCTATGTGGAGAACTTCGGCTTCGCGGCCTCGGACCGCTACCCCGAGCGCGGCGCCTTCCTGCGCTGCGCGCCCGACGGCGGCCACCACGACATCTTCCTGCTGCAACGCCCGGCCAGGGACGCGGGCCTGAACCATGTGGCCTTCACGGTGCGCGACATCCACGAGGTCTTCGGCGGCGGCATGCACATCTCGCGCTGCGGCTGGGACACCCAGCTGGGCCCGGGCCGCCACCCCGTGTCCTCGGCCTACTTCTG
>JAIRVR010000002.1 GCA_031253795.1 Burkholderiaceae bacterium | reverse complement strand
TCGTAAGCCTTGGCTTCGCCGCCGAACTTCTTGGACAGAACGGTAGCGATGGCAGCCGTCAGGGTCGTCTTGCCGTGGTCCACGTGACCGATGGTGCCGACGTTGACGTGCGGCTTGGTACGCTCGAATTTTTCTTTAGCCATTTTTCCGACTCCGAAAAAAATCTAAATCACTACAACAGGATTTGGCGCAACCCCATCTAGCGAGCGCACCAGAGAGAATGGTGCCCATGGGCAGGATCGAACTGCCGACCTCTCCCTTACCAAGGGAGTGCTCTACCACTGAGCCACATGGGCATTGAGGCCACCAGGGCAACCTCAAAAAAACTTGCTCACCAACTGGAGCGGGAGACGGGAATCGAACCCGCGTCATTAGCTTGGAAGGCTAGGGTTCTACCATTGAACTACTCCCGCACAGATTGACTGCACGCGCCACCTTTTCAGGCAGCTACTCTTCTCAAACCATTACTGGTGGAGGGGACTGGATTCGAACCAGTGTAGGCGTAAGCCAACAGATTTACAGTCTGCCCCCTTTAGCCACTCGGGCACCCCTCCGAAGAGATTTGAATTGTAGCACCGTTTTTTTCGTCTAAAAAAATTCAGTGCATTTTTTTCTTCGATCACCAAGGTGGCCCAAGAACAATCCAGGCTATGTGGTGCGGCTGGCGGGGATCGAACCCACGACCCTTGGCTTCGGAGGCCAATACTCTATCCACTGAGCTACAGCCGCTCAGGGCATCGCTGCCCTGCACAAGCCGACGATTGTCGCATGACTTTGCGCCCGCGGCCACAAGCCGACCCGGCTCACTGCGGGGGATCACCGGGAGGAAAGCCCAGCCCCCTCAGATAGACATCGACCGCCTGCCCACCCACCAGCTTGAGATCGAAGGCACGCCCCAGGAGCCAGTTCTGGATCAGGCCATCGAACAGCGCGCACAGGGCGATCGATGCCTCGCGCGGCGCCATGGGCATGTCGACACCATGGTCCTGGGCAGCCGCGCGCAATGCCAGCTCCAGCTGGGCGGAAAAAGAGTCCAGCGCCGCCAGGTTGCGCTCCTGCACCGGCATGAGCTCACCCACATATTCGACCTTGAGCAACAGCACCTCGAAGACGCGTCGCGTGCGGTCGTCATCGACGATGCGCCCGAATACCAGGGAGATGAGCCGCCTCACATATTCAAGGGCATCGCAGGCCGCCGCGTCCTCGCAGCCGCCATAGGCCGCCTGCTCCAGCGGCAGGGTGACGCGCTCCAGCATGGCGTAGAACAGGTCCAGCTTGTCCTTGAAATGCCAGTAGACCGCACCCCGGGTCGCCCCGGCGCGCTGCGCGATCTCGCTCAAGGAAGCCCTGGCAACACCTTGCTCATAAAAAACCAGCTCCGCCGCGTCCAGCAAACTGTTGCGCGTTGCAAACGCATCTTCTTTGGTCCGTCGTGCCAAGATGTACCTCCCTTCTTCACCTAGGGGCCCGGCCATGCCACGCCACGCATTCATGCCGCCACGCAGCAACTGCCGTCATTATACATTCATGCATGTATGTATATAATCCACACCATCGACCCGTGGACAAGGCCCGCCGGATAGCGCTGACCGGCGGGCCATCATCGTTTTTTGATTCAGCACAAGGACTCACCATGCCCAGCACACGCAATGTGTCAGCCGCTCCGTCCCCATATAGCAGTCTGCGCCTCACCACCGTGGCCCTGTCGGTTGCCGCAGCAGTCGCCCTGGCCGCCTGCGGCAAGAAACCCGAAGAACAGGCCGCTGCGCAGCAGCAGATGCCCGCCGTCCCCGTGGGCGTCGTGGTAGCCACCCCCGCCGATGTGGGGCTGGTGACAGAGCTGCCCGGCCGCGTCGACGCACGCCGCGTGGCCCAGATCCGCGCCCGCAGCGCCGGCATCGTGCAGGAACGCCTGTTCCGCGAAGGCAGCGACGTCAAGGCCGGCCAGGTTCTCTACCGCATCGATCCCGCACCCTACCAGGCCACGCTGCAAAGCGCCAAGGCCACGCAGGCACGCGCCGAGGCCAACCAGGCCCAGGCCTTGGCACAGCTGGAGCGCTACCGCCCCCTGGTCGCTGCCAACGCCATCAGCAAGCAGGACTTCGTGAACGCCGAAGCCGCTTACAAGCAGGCCCAGGCCGATGTGGCCGCAGGCAAGGCCTCGGTGCGTACGGCAGAGATCAACCTGGGCTATACCACGGTCACGGCACCTATTTCGGGCCGCATCGGCCAGTCGCTGGTGACCGAAGGCGCGCTGGTGGGCCAGGGCGAAGCCACGCCCCTGGCCGTGGTCCAGCAGATCAACCCCGTCTATGTGAACTTCACCCAGTCGTCGAGCGAAGCCTTCCGGCTGCGCCGCGCCATGGAGCAAGGCAGGCTCAAGAAGGTCGATGGCGCCGATGCCGCCAGCATCGAAGTGCGCCTGGACGACGGCACACCCTATGAACTCAAGGGCAAGCTGCTGTTCACCGACCTGACCGTGGACAGCTCCACGGGCCAGGTCACGCTGCGCGCCGAGGTGCCCAACCCCAAGGGACTGTTGCTGCCCGGCATGTATGTGCGCGTGCGCATGGAGCAGGCCCAGGCCTCCAACGCCATCGCCGTGCCCCAGCAGGCGGTGACGCGCACCGAGACCGGCGATACCGTGAGCGTGGTCAGCGACGACGGCAAGATCACCAAGCGCCCGGTCAAGGTGACCACGGCCCAGAACAACCAGTGGCTGATCAGCGAAGGCCTGCAGGCCGGCGAGAAGGTCATGGTCGACGGCTTCCAGAAGCTGCAGATGCTGCCGCCCGGCACGCCGGTCAAGCCCGTGCCCTGGCAGCCCGAAGCCGCAGGTGCCCAGAAGCCTGCCGCAGCGGCTGCAGCGCCCGCCCCGCAGGCTGCGGCCGACGCCAAGCCCGCAGAACCGGCAGACAAGAAGTAAACAAGAGGCTCAGCAATGGCCAAGTTCTTTATCGATCGACCGATCTTTGCATGGGTGATCGCGCTATTCATCATCGTCATCGGTGGTCTGGCGCTCACCAAGCTTCCGATCGCTCAATACCCCAAGGTGGCCCCTCCGGCCATCGTCATCAACACCGCCTACCCCGGCGCGTCGGCACAGGTGCTCGAGGACAGCGTGCTGTCCGTGATCGAGCGCGAAATGAACGGATCGCCGGGCCTGGTCTACATGGAGTCGGTGGCCCAGGCCGATGGCACGGGCAGCATCACCATCAGCTTCGAGCCCGGCACCAACGAGGACCTGGCGCAGGTGGACGTGCAAAACCGCCTGTCGCGCGCCACCCCGCGCCTGCCGGCCACGGTGACGCAGCAGGGTGTGCGCGTGGACAAGGCCGCGCGCAACTTCCTGATGTTCATCATGCTGTCCTCCGAGGACCCCAAGGCCTATGACACGGTGGCCCTGGGCGACTATGCGTCGCGCAACATCGTGCCGGAAATCCAGCGTGTGGCCGGCGTGGGCCAGGCCCAGCTGTTCGGCTCCGAAAAGGCCATGCGCATCTGGTTCGACCCCGCCAAGCTGCAGGGCTACAAGCTCTCCATCGAGGACGTGACGACGGCCATCCGCAGCCAGAACGCCCAGGTGGCCAGCGGTGCCATCGGCGACCTGCCCAACATCACGGGCCAGAAGATCGCGGCCACGGTGACGGTCAAGGGCCAGCTGTCCTCGGTGGACCAGTTCGAGAACATCGTTCTGCGCGCCAACGCCGACGGCTCGACCGTGCGCCTGAAGGACGTGGCCACGGTGGAGATCGGCGGGCAGAGCTACGCCACATCGGCACGCCTGAACGGCAAGGATGCCGTGGGTATCGGCGTGCAGCTGACACCCAGCGGCAATGCCCTGGCCACGGCCAAGGCCGTGCACGCGCGCATGGAAGAACTGCAGAAGTTCTTCCCCAAGGGCGTGACGTACTCCATTCCCTACGACAGCTCCAAGTTCGTGAGCATCTCGATCGAGAAGGTCGCTCACACCCTGCTCGAAGCCATCGTGCTGGTGTTCCTGGTGATGTTCCTGTTCCTGCAGAACTGGCGCTACACCCTGATCCCGACCATCGTGGTGCCTATCGCGCTGCTGGGCACCTTCGCCGTCATGCAGGCCGTGGGCTTTTCGATCAACGTGCTGGCCATGTTCGGCATGGTGCTGGTGATCGGCATCGTGGTGGACGACGCCATCGTGGTGGTGGAGAACGTCGAGCGCATCATGAGCGAGGAAGGCCTGTCGCCACGCGACGCGGCCATCAAGGCCATGGGCCAGATCTCGGGCGCCATCGTGGGCATCACGCTGGTGCTGATCGCGGTGTTCATCCCGCTGGCTTTCTTCGCAGGGTCCACGGGCAACATCTACCGGCAGTTCTCCATCGTGATGGTGGCCTCCATCGGCTTCTCGGCCTTCATGGCACTGACGCTGACACCGGCCCTGTGCGCGACGCTGCTCAAGCCCGTGGAAGCCGGACACCACCATGAGAAGACAGGCTTCTTCGGCTGGTTCAACCGCACCTTCGCGCGCTACGCCAAGTCCTATGAGGGCTGGGTGGGCCGCCTGCTCAAGCGCTCGGTGCTGATGATCGGCGTGTATCTGGCCGTGATCGCCGCCGCCATCGTGGTGTTCCGTGGCCTTCCGACCTCGTTCCTGCCCACCGAGGACCAGGGCTACTTCATCGTGAACGTGCAACTGCCTCCGGGCGCCGCCAAGGAGCGCACGCTGGAAGTCATGAAGCAGGTCGAGGACGCCGTGCTGCCGCAGCCCGAAGTGGCCAACATGGTCAGCGTGCTGGGCTTCAGCTTCTCGGGCCAGGGGCAGAACGCGGCCCTCGCCTTCGTGCCGCTCAAGGACTGGTCCGAGCGCAAGGGCGCCGACTCGTCGGTGGACGGCATGACGGGCCGCATCATGGGCATGACGGCTGGCATCCGCGATGCCTTCGTGTTCGCCGTGAACCCGCCTCCCATTCCCGAACTCGGCAACGCCGTGGGCTTCTCCTTCCGCCTGCAGGACCGCGCCGGCCACGGCCACGACGCGCTGATCAACGCACGCAACATGCTGCTGGGCATGGCCGGACAGAGCAAGGTACTGACCGGCGTGCGTCCCGACGGCCTGGAAGACGCGCCCCAGCTGCGCATCGAGATCGACCGCGACAAGGCCAACGCCCTGGGCGTGGACTTCACCTCGATCAATGCCGCGCTGTCCACCGCACTGGGCTCGTCCTACGTGAACGACTTCCCCAACCAGGGCCGTCTGCAACGTGTGATCGTCCAGGCCGATGCACCGGCCCGCATGCAGCCCGACGACTTGCTGCGCCTGAACGCACGCAACGCCAAGGGCGACGCAGTGCCGCTGTCGGCCTTTGCCACCACCAAGTGGGTCAAGGGTGCGCAGCAGACGGTGCGCTACAACGGCTACCCGGCCGTGCGCCTGGAAGGCTCGGCCGCTCCCGGCTACAGCTCGGGTGATGCCATGTCCGAGATGGAAAAGCTGGCCGCCAAGCTGCCCGAAGGCTTCGGCTTCGAGTGGACCGGCCAGTCGCGTGAGGAAAAGCTGGCGGGCTCGCAGGCCATCTTCCTGTACGCCTTCGCCATCCTGGCCGTGTTCCTGTGCCTGGCCGCGCTCTACGAAAGCTGGTCCATCCCGCTGTCGGTGATCCTGGTCGTGCCTCTGGGCCTGCTCGGCGTGGTGCTCGCCACCTTGATGCGCAGCTACTCCAACGACGTGTACTTCCAGATCGGACTGGTGACGGTGATCGGGCTGTCCGCGAAAAACGCCATCCTGATCGTGGAGTTCGCCAAGGACCTGCAGGCCGAAGGCAAGGGCCTGATCGAGGCCGCGCTGGAAGCCGCCCACCTGCGTTTCCGCCCCATCATCATGACCTCGCTGGCCTTCGGCCTGGGCGTGGTGCCTCTGGTGATCGCGTCGGGCGCCAGCTCGGCCAGCCAACGTGCCATCGGCACGGGCGTGCTCGGCGGCATGGTCACCGGCACCGTGCTGGCCGTGCTGTTCGTGCCCACCTTCTTCGTCGTGGTGCGCAAGCTGTTCAAGGGCAAGATCAAATCGCACAACCCGCCGACCCCCGTGGGCGGCAAGGAGGCCTTGAGCCATGATTAATCGCAGTACCCCGGTGGCGATCGCCACCGCCCTGCTCCTGGCGGGATGCTCGCTCATCCCCACCTACGAGCGCCCTGCCGCTCCGGTCGCGGCGCAGTACACACGCGGCGACGCCACCGGTGCCGCCGCTGGCAGCACGGCTGCCGCCCAGTTGCCCTGGCAGGACTTCTTCCAGGATCCGCGCCTGCAACAGCTGGTGCGTACCGCGCTGGACAACAACCGCGACCTGCGCGTGGCCGCGCTCAACATCGAGCGCGCCCAGGCCCAGTACCGCATCACGCGTGCCGACCAGTTCCCGACGGTGGGTGCGGGCGTCAATGCCAGCCGCGCCCCGAACACCACGGGCTCGGGCAGCAAGTACGTCAACAGCTATCAGGTCGGCCTGGCCGTCACCTCGTGGGAACTGGATTTCTTCGGCCGCATCGGCAGCCTGAAGGAAGCCGCCCTGGCCCAGTACCTGGCCAGCGAGGAAGCGCGCCGCGCGGCCCAGACCAGTCTGGTGGCCGCCGTGGCCAGCGGCTGGTACACGCTGCTGGCCGACGAGCAACTGCTCAAGATCTCGCGCGATACCCTGCAGACCCGCGAAGAGTCGATCAAGCTGACCAAGCTGCGTTTCGACACCGGCGTGGCATCGGAGCTGGACTATCGCCAGGCCGTCTCGCTGACCGAAGCTGCGCGTGCCACACTGGCCCAGCAGCAGCGCCAGCGTGCGCTGGATGAAAACGCCCTGGTCCTTCTGCTGGGCCAGGCACTGCCCGCCGACATAGGTTCCAGCCTGGGCGCAGGCCAGGGCCTGCGCGACACGGCGGATCTGCCTGCCGTGCCGGCCGGCCTGCCCTCGGACCTGCTCGCGCAGCGCCCCGACATCCGCCAGGCCGAGCAGCAGCTGATTGGCACCAATGCCAACATCGGCGCCGCCCGTGCGGCCTTCTTCCCGCGCATCACGCTGACAGGACAGTTCGGCACGGCCAGCAACGAGCTCTCGGGCCTGTTCAAGAGCGGCAGCTGGGGTTTCACCCTGGCCCCCTCGGCGCTGCTGCCCATCTTCGATGCGGGCCGCAACTCGGCCAATCTGGCCGTGGCCAAGGTCGAACGTGACGTGGCCATCGCCCAGTACGAAAAGTCCATCCAGAGCGCCTTCCGCGAAGTCTCGGATGCACTGGACAGCCAGGGCACGCTGCGTGACCAGATCACGGCCCAGCGCGCCCAGCTGGAAGCCGAGCAGGCACGCCTGAAGCTGTCCGATCTGCGCTACAGCAACGGCGTGGCCAGCTACCTGGACCTGCTCGACGCACAGCGCTCGCTGTTTGCGCTGGAGCAGTCCACGGTGAGCGTGCGCCTGGCCCAGCTGCTCAACCAGATCGAGCTGTACAAGGCCCTGGGTGGCGGCTGGACCGACAGGACCGCCATGGCTGCGGCCACGGCGCCCACGGCCACCCCCGCACCCTGAGCCGGCAGGGCCCTGGCCCCGAAGGGTGTCCACCACGAGGTGGACACCCTTTTTTCATGGCCGCCTGCAAGGCCGGTGGAGGCATTTCGCAGGGACTTTTGCGCTTTGCTTGATCCATCTCATGGCATATGTGCGCCCCAGGTCAACCCGGGTCTGCGCGCAGTGGTCCTCCAAAAGGCCGTCGATATAATTTGTTGTTGACTCACGCCCCCCGATACCACAAGAGGACTTCATGAGCGCGACCCACACCGAAGAAGCCCATACGGGCCCGATCAAGAACCCCAAGCAGCTGCTGATCGCGGTCTTTTTCTCGTTCGTGATCCCTGTGTTCGTCATCATCGGCCTGGTGCAGTACGTGAGCTCGGCCGACAAAAGCGGTGCCGGCGCCTCCCAGACTGAA
Organism: Burkholderiaceae bacterium; assembly: GCA_031253795.1. GTDB lineage: Bacteria > Pseudomonadota > Gammaproteobacteria > Burkholderiales > Burkholderiaceae_C > Comamonas. The sequence goes on along the minus strand of JAIRVR010000002.1, from coordinate 5,832 downwards.
ATGGCCAAGGCCCAGCGCCTGCAGAAGGTGGGCCTGGTGGAGATCCGTGATGCCAACCGCCCGCTGCGGGCCGGCGAAGAGGTCTACAAGGGCCAGTGTGCAGCCTGCCACGCCACGGGCGCCGCAGGCGCACCCAAGTTCCAGGATGCCGCAGCCTGGGGCCCGCGCCTGGCCCAGGGACTGGATGCTCTGGTCCATTCCGCCCTCAAGGGCAAGGGCGCCATGGCACCTCAGGGCGGTGGCGACTTCAACGACACCGAGATCGCGCGCGGCGTGGTCTACATGGCCAACGCCGCTGGCGGCAAGTTCGACGAACCCCAGGCACCTGCCGCCGAAGGCGCGGCTGCGGCACCTGCCGGCAACTGAAACGCGGCCTGCCCGTCAGGCCCGCACCATCCGACCGGCTCAGGCCGGTTTTTTTGCGCCTTGCTCCAGCGCGGCCGGACTGGTGATGAAACCGTAGCGCTCAGGCAACAGTGCATGCTGCACCTCTTCGCATTCAGGCAGGACACCGGCCTCCAGCGCAGCGGCAGCGTCGACCATATCCTGGCCATGGACCACGCCCAGGCCCAGGGGAAGAACCAGGTACAGCAGGCCTTGCCCATCAAGCAAGGAAGCCTGGACAGCGCCGGCATCCAGGGCCAGGCCCGTGTGGCTGTGCAGTTCCAGGGCCTGGCCGTCCCAGCGCAGCCGCCACACCCAGGGCGTGCACTCCAGCTCCACATAGACGCGCTGCGGGCCATTCTGGAAAAACCAACGGCCATCGGCCTCCGCCAGGTAGTTGCGCGCGATGAAATCCACCAGCTTGTCGTGGCGCACGGGCGTGCCGCGTGCACCGGGCCGGCCGCTGGTGAAGTCACCGCAGGCCTGGGCCGCCTCGTCGCGCAAATGCCACTGGCCCCGTGCATCCAGTCCCAGCCAGCCACTGCAGGCCGGGACATGCGGCCACTTGGCCATGGCCTGTTTCACGATATCGTCCATTGCATTCATCCTTTCGCTTCACGCGCCAGCCAATCGGTCACGGCCTGGGGCATGGCCAGCACATGGCCGGGCCAGGCCCCCTGGGCAAAGCCCACATGGCCCCCGTCCTGCGGTTGCCAGAGCGTAACCCGGCGCCCGACCTCGCCGGGCGTGGGCAGGCTGGCCGCGGGAACGAAGGGGTCGTTGCGTGCATTGAGCAGCAGGGCCGGCACGGCGATGTCGGCCAGCAAGGGCTTGGCCGAAGCCCTGGCCCAGTAATCGCGCGCATCGCGAAAGCCGTGGACCGGTGCCGTGAAGGCATCGTCGAAGGCCAGCAGATCACGCGCGCGCAGCACGGCATCGAGGTCGAACAGCCCGGGGTACTGCTGCCACTTGGACCGCGCCTTGGGCACCAGGCTTCGCAGGAACATGCGCGTATACAGGTGGCGGTTCAAGCCCCGGCCGAGGGCCATGCCGCCGGCCGTGAGGTCCAGGGGTGCACTGATGGCGGCCAGGCCCTGAACCAGGCCACAGGCCTGGCGACCCCGCAGACCGGCCCAGCGCGCCAGCGCATTGCCGCCCAGCGAGACACCGACGGCATACAGCGGCCCCTGTGCACGGGCACGCACGCGTTGCACGATCCACTCCACCTCGTCGGCATCGCCTGAGTGGTAGGCCCTGGGAGCGCGGTTGATCTCGCCTCCACAGCCGCGGAAATGCGGCACGACCAGTTGCCAGCCACGGCTGCCCGCCACATGGGCCATGGCCTGAACGTAATGGCTTGCGGCCGAGCCTTCGAGCCCGTGAAACAGCAGCAGCCAGGGAGCACCGGCCGGCAACGGCCCCGGACAGGCCAGGGCCACGTCGATGAAATCGCCGTCGGGTGTGTCCCAGCGCTGCCACTGCCACGCCACCGGGGCCTGCCCCACGGGAGCGCGCCGTGCATACAACGCCGGCCAGATGGTCTGCGCATGGCCGCCTGGCAGCCAGCGCACGGGGAATTCCTGCATGGTTGTGGTGAAAAGCTGGGTGGAGCTGGCGTTGCGCAATGGCTTCTTGCCTACAGCCCTGTCGGCCGGGGCGGCGGCACAATCGCCAGCATTGCGATTCTGTGTCCATTCCCGCTGCGAGGCCACCATCCATGAAACGTCTTCTTGCCACCATGGCCACAGCACTGGTGCTCACCGGCTGCGGCTACAACGACTTCCAGCGTCTGGACGAACAGACCCGCTCCGCCTGGAGCGAAGTGCTCAACCAGTACCAGCGGCGAGCCGATCTGGTTCCCAACATCGTGGCCTCGGTCAAGGGAGAGGCCAACTTCGAGCAGGACACTCTGACCAAGGTGATCGAGGCCCGTTCCAAGGCCACGTCCATCCAGGCAACGCCCGAGCTGATCAACAACCCCGAGGCCTTCAACAAGTTCCAGCAGGCCCAGGGCGAGCTGTCCGGCGCGCTGTCCCGGCTGATGGTGGTGGCCGAACGCTACCCCCAGTTGCAGGCCAACCAGGGCTTTCGCGATCTGCGCGTCACGCTGGAGGGGACGGAAAACCGCATCACCGTGGCACGCAATCAGTACATTCAGTCCGTGCAGTCCTATAACGTGCTGGCACGCAGCTTTCCGACCAATTTGACGGCCAAGGTCTTCAGCTATGCGCCCAAGCCCAATTTCAGCGTGCAGAACGAGGCCGAGATCTCGCGTCCGCCCACGGTGGACTTCGGCAGCAAGTAAACCGTGAGCCGGCCCTCTCCTTCCATGTCCCCGGTCTGGCGCTGGCTCTGTGCCCTGGCCCTGGCCGTGCTTTTGCCGGCCGCGGCCCAGACGCCGCAGCCGGTCCCCGCACTGTCGGCGCGGGCCATGGACCTGACGGGCACGCTATCGGCCGACCAGCTGGGCACCATCGAGGCCAGGCTGCGCGACATCGAGCAGAAATCGGGCTCGCAGGTGGTGGTGCTGATGGTGGCGACCACGGCACCGGAAGACATCGCGGCCTACGCCTGGCGCGTGGCCAGCAACTGGAAGATAGGCCGGCGCGACGTGGGTGACGGCCTGCTCGTCGTCGTGGCCAAGAATGATCGGCGCATGCGCTTCGAGGTGGCGCGCGCCCTGGAAGGTGCCATTCCCGATCTGGCCGCCGCGCGCATCATCGACCAGCAGATGACACCGCGCTTTCGCCAGGGCGACTATGCGGGCGGGCTCCTCGCCGCGCTCGACCAGGTGGCCGCGCGCATCGCTGGCGAGTCCCTGCCACCGCCCTCGCCCGCCTCGACACCATCGTCCGCCAGGGACGACGGCTTCGATCTCGAAGACCTGATGCTGTTTTTCTTTTTCGGCGTCATCATCGTCGGCCCCATCTTGCGCAAGGTACTGGGCCCGGTGCCTGCCTCGCTGATCACGGGTTCGGGCGCCGGCATCCTGGCCTATGTGGTCACGACCAGCCTGCTGGTGGCTGGTGGCGCCGGCATCGTGGCCCTGCTGTTCACCTTGCTGGGACGCGGGCGCTTTGGCGGCGGCACCGGTGGTGGTGGCTTCGGCGGTGGAGGAGGCTTTGGCGGCGGCGGGGGATTTGGCGGCGGTGGCGGTGGGTTCAGCTCCGGCGGGGGTGGCAGTTTTGGAGGCGGTGGCGCCTCGGGGAGCTGGTGAGATGGCAGCAGGCATCAAGGGACTTGCGCGGCGACTGGTACGGCTGCTGCGCCATCGCTGGGCCGAAGGGCAACTGCACCGTACCCTGCCTCCCCAGGCCCTGACCGAGCTGGAGCGCCTGGTGGCGCTGAGCGAGCAGCACCATACAGGCCAGATCCGCATCTGCGTCGAAGCCGGTCTGCCCTGGAGCTACCTCTGGCGCGATGCCGTGGCACGCGAACGGGCCGTCACACTGTTCGGCAAGCTGCGCGTATGGGATACCGAACACAACAACGGCGCACTGATCTATTTGCTGCTGGCCGACCATGCCATCGAAATCGTGGCCGACCGTGCACTGGCCCGCACCCTGCCGGCCGCGCAGTGGCAGGCCCTGGTCAGCGACATGGGCGCCGCCTTCCAGAATCAGCATTACGCCCTGGGCCTGACGGCTGCGCTGGAACGCGTGAGCCTGCTGCTGGAGACACATTTTGCACGCGATCCTCTGCTGGCACCCCAGGACGGCGACAACCTGCCCGATGCGCCCGTGATCGATCCCCCGCCATGAGGCACAGCCCCCTCTTATCGCGCTACCGACGCCGTGGCGACTGTGATAGCGTCACGCCATCCCATCAAGGAGCTTTTTCACCATGAAGAACACCCTGGCCCGCCTGGGCCTGATCGCCGCCGTGCTGACCCTGAGCGCCTGTGCCAATCCCGTACTCGATACGTCCCAGGAATACGACTACGTGCTCAGCTGCAAGTTGCGCGAAGACGATCCCAAGCGCTGCGAAGCGCAGATCCGCAATCTCTGCCCCACCCCTGCCAAGGCCGTGACCCACAAATCGCGCACCGTCGATCCCAAGGACAATGCCGTGACCTACGTTTACCAGGCGCGTTGCGGCGACTGAGTCCGGTGCAGCCATGCAAAAAGCCGCCCTCGGGCGGCTTTTTTTCGAATCGCGAAACCTGCTGGGGTTCAGCGCTTTTGGCGGAACTTGCGCAGGGCTGCGATCTGGGCAGCCATGACAGCCAGCTCGGACTGGGCGCGCGCCAGGTCGATCTCGCTCTTGGCGTTCTTCAGCGCTTCCTCGGCTTCGAGCTTGGCCTTCTCGGCCTTCTCGGCGTCCAGGTCCGCGCCGCGGATGGCGGTGTCGGACAGCACGGTCACGCAGTTGGGCTGCACTTCCAGAATGCCGCCGGCCACGAAGACGAATTCTTCGCTGCCGTCCGCCAGCTCGATGCGCACCGAGCCTGGCTTGATGCGTGTGATCAGCGGAACGTGGCGCGGGAAAATGCCCAACTCGCCGGCCTCACCGGGCAGGGCGACAAATCGCGCTTCACCGGAGAAGATGGACTCTTCGGCACTGACCACATCAACGTGGATGGTGTTCATCTTTGCTCCTCAGAAAAGGGGGGACTGGAACTTGGAACCGGCAGGGCCCAGATCGGAGATACCGAGCAAGGGCCGCCCCGCGGCGATGGTGTCGTCCCCCTCTCTCGCCAAGCGAGCAGAGAGGGGGAAGCGACGCAGTCGCTCAGGGGGTGCCGCAGGCTCAAGCTGCCAGCTTCTTGGCCTTCTCGAAGGCTTCGTCGATGGTACCCACCATGTAGAAGGCCTGCTCGGGCAGGTGATCGCACTCGCCGGCGCAGATCATCTTGAAACCACGGATGGTTTCGGCCAGCGACACGTACTTGCCGGGAGCGCCAGTGAACACTTCGGCCACGTGGAACGGCTGGGACAGGAAACGCTGGATCTTGCGGGCACGGGCCACGGTCAGCTTGTCCTCGGGAGCCAGTTCGTCCATGCCCAGAATGGCGATGATGTCGCGCAGTTCCTTGTAGCGCTGCAGCGTGCCCTGCACTTCACGGGCCACCTTGTAGTGCTCGTCGCCCACGACCTGGGGGTCGAGCTGGCGGCTGGTGGAGTCCAGCGGATCGACGGCCGGGTAGATACCCAGCGAAGCGATGTCACGCGACAGCACCACGGTCGAGTCCAAGTGGGCGAACGTCGTGGCGGGCGAAGGGTCGGTCAAGTCATCGGCAGGCACGTAGACGGCCTGGATCGAGGTGATCGAGCCCACCTTGGTCGAGGTGATCCGCTCTTGCAGACGGCCCATTTCCTCGGCCAGCGTCGGCTGGTAGCCCACGGCGGAAGGCATGCGGCCCAGCAGAGCGGACACTTCGGTACCGGCCAGCGTGTAGCGGTAGATGTTGTCCACGAAGAACAGCACGTCCTTGCCTTCGTCACGGAA
>JAIRVR010000058.1 GCA_031253795.1 Burkholderiaceae bacterium | reverse complement strand
TCGGGCCAGGACATGGGCGTGGGCGATGCGCCCAGCGTGCGGAAGGCCGTGATGTGCACGGGGTTCTCGGTCACGCGGATCTTCAGGCCCTTGAGGTCGGCCACGCCGTTGACGGCGTGCTTGTTGTTGGTCAGGTGGCGAAAGCCCTGCTCGCCCCAGGCCAGCGCGACCAGGCCGCGCTTGCTGAACTTGGCCAGCAGTTCCTGGCCGAACGCACCGTCCAGCACGGAGCGTGCGTGCTGGGTGTCACGGAACAGGAAGGGGATGTCCACCACGCCCACGTCGGGCACGAAGTTGCTGACGGCGCCCGTGGACACGATGGCGGCCTCGACCGTGCCCAACTGCAGGCCTTCGATCAGCTCGCGCTCGCCGCCCAGGGCCGAGGCGGGAAACTGCTTGAACTTGTAGGCGCCGTTCGTGCCCTTTTCCACCGCATCGGCCCAGGCCTGGGCGGCCGCACCGTAGTGCGAATTCACGGCCAGGGCATAGCCGATCTTGACTTCCTTGGACTGGGCCAGGACGGCACCGGCCGAAGCCACGGCCATGGCGGCCACGCAGGTCGAGAGAAGGGTGCGGCGGATCAAATGCATAGCGGCAGTCTCACTTGTTGTGTGTCGGAAAAATGCGCCCCCACGCTCCTCTTGCTGCGCAAGCTTCATTGCCCCGGAGGGGGCCGCGCTTTTCATCCTGGGGCGGCCCGGCGATGAAAAAAAGAGCCCATGGATTGTAGTGACCACTCCCCTTGTGGGCACCACGTACAAGGCGCTCGTCATGTACGGTGGGGCTCTTCTGGTTTGGCGATGACGTGGTCGCTACCATGACAAACGCCCGATGCGCCGGGGCGCCATCGGGCGTCGGAGGCCGCAGTGCGCGGCCGGGCCATGACAGGGGTCAGCGCGCGCCGATCCGTGCAAACTCCTTGTCCACGGCCGCGTGGGCTGCCAGGATGGTCTGCGATGGGGCCGGACCCATGCGGCTGACTGCCACGGTGGCGATCCAGGCCAGGATGAAGCCAGGGATGATCTCGTACAGGCCCAGCCAGCCGAGCTGCTTCCACACCAGCACGGTGACCGCGCCCGTGATGATGCCGGCCAGGGCGCCGCCGCGCGTCATGCGGCTCCAGAACAGGGACAGGATGATCACCGGGCCGAAGGCCGCGCCGAAGCCGGCCCAGGCGTAGCTGACCATGCCCAGCACCTTGGACTCGGGGTTGCTGGCGATGGCGATGGCGACCAAGGCCACCAGCAGCACCATGGCCCGGCCGATCCAGACGAGTTCGATCTGGCTGGCGTTCCTGCGCAGGAAGGTGCGGTAGATGTCCTCGGTCAGCGCACTGGAGCAGACCAGCAGCTGGCAGGACAGGGTGCTCATCACGGCCGCCAGGATGGCCGCCAGCAGCGCACCCGCGATCCAGGGGTTGAACAGCTGCTTGGTGATTTCCATGAAGACCGTTTCCGCGTTGGCGTTCACGGCGGCGGCTCCGCCCGGGTTGGCCGCGAAATACGGAATGCCCACGAAGCCCACGGCCACGGCACCGGCCAGGCACAGCACCATCCAGGTCATGCTGATGCGGCGTGCCGAGGGAATGGTCTGCACCGAGGACGCCGCCATGAAACGCACCAGGATGTGGGGCTGGCCGAAGTAGCCCAGGCCCCAGGCCAGCAGCGAGACGATGCCCACGAAGCTTGCGCCGCGGAACAGGTCGAACTTTTCGGCGGAGACGATGGCATGCAGGTCCTGGCCCGGCTGCAGCTGGCCCTGGACGGCCAGCCAGGCGATGACGGGAGCCAGGATCAGGGCGGTGATCATCATCGACGCCTGGATGGTGTCCGTCCAGCTCACGGCCAGGAAACCGCCGATGAACACATAGGCGATGGTGCACAGCGCGCCCACCCACAGGGCCGTCTGGTAGGGCATGCCGAACATGTTTTCGAACAGCCGCGCGCCCGCCACCACGCCCGAGGCGCAGTACAGCGTGAAGAAAACCAGGATCACCAGGGCCGTCACGATGCGCAGCACGTTGGAGTGGTCCTCGAAGCGGTTGGCCAGGTAGTCGGGCCGGGTCAGCGCATTGCCGGCGCGCTCGGTGTACAGGCGCAGGCGCGCGGCCACCAGGCGCCAGTTCAGGTAGGCGCCCAGTACCAGGCCGATGGCGATCCAGGATTCGGACAGGCCCGAGACATAGATGGCGCCAGGCAGGCCCATCAGCAGCCAGCCGCTCATGTCCGAGGCGCCGGCCGACAGTGCCGTCACAAAGCTGCCCAGGCTGCGCCCGCCAAGGATGTAGTCCGAGAGGTTCTTGGTGCTGAAGTAGCCGATGGCGCCGATGCCGAGCATGGCGACCAGGTAGATGGCGAACATGATCGCCGTCGGGTCGTTCCAGTTGAATTGCATGAGGTGTCCTGTGCAGTTGGTGTGTGGTCCGGGCTGTGTGGGGCGCCCGCCAGGGACCGGTTGTGCCGGCCCCGGCCGTTCAGGCCATGGTCATCAGTTGGGCGTTGCCGCCCGCTGCCGCGGTGTTGGTGCTGATGGCCTGCTCGTGGAACAGGGCCGCCAGGTCATAGCCGCGGCCGGCGTACAGCTCGTCGCTGTTGCGGCTTTCGATGCGCACCAGGGCGCCATCGCGTGCCGCGACCTGGGCGCAGACCTGCAGCAGGGCATCGCCGTCGCCTTCGAACAGCAGGGCCGCCATGGGCAAGCTTGCGTCGCCAGGGGATGCGGCGCTGGCGCTGTGCAGCCAATCCACGCCCGCGGCATCCGCCGCGGCGCGCAGGGCCTGCCAGGTGGCAGTGCAGCGGCTGTCGGCGCCCGTGCCGCCTTCGGGCAGCACGGCATGGCAGGCATTGCCGCTGGCCAGGGCGGCGGCGACCTGGGCCACCAGGCCCAGGGGGGTGCGCGGCATCAGCCAGACCGGGCCGCGCGGCAGCAGGCGGTAGCGGTTGGATTCGCCCGTGGGGCCGGGCAGGAGCAGGCTGGTGCCCAGGCGTGAGGCGGAAACGGCCGCATCGCAGGCGGCCAGGGCCTGGACCTGCTCGTCGGCGGCCATGTCCTGTGGTGGTGCCTTGGACAGGGATTCGCGCAGCGTGGCCAGCAGGTGCAGCGGGGCGGCGTCGGCCTCGCTCGCAGCGCCGGGTACCAGTGCCGACAGCGCGGCATTGGCAGGCCCCTGTACCAGGCGGTGCAGATACAGCGGCCCGCCGGCCTTGGGCCCCGTGCCCGACAGCCCCATGCCGCCGAAGGGCTGCACGCCCACCATGGCCCCGATCACGTTGCGGTTCACATAGATATTGCCGGCCTGCACGCGCTGGGTCAGGTGGGCGATGGTTTCGTCGATGCGGCTGTGCACGCCGAAGGTCAGGCCATAGCCGGTGGCATTGATGCCGTCGACAAGGGCGTCGAGCTGGTCGCGCCTGAAGCGGATCACGTGGAGCACGGGGCCGAAGACCTCGCGCTGCAGGCGCTGCGTGCCATCGATCTCGATGATGGCCGGGGCCACGAAATGGCCGTTGAGCGTGCCGTCCTGGCGCTGCACGCGCGTGACGCGCTGGCCGGCGGCGGCCATGTGCGCGATGTGTTCCTCGATCTGGCGCCGCGCCGCCGCATCGATGACGGGGCCCACATCGGTGGACAGGCGGTCGGGGTTGCCCAATGTCCACTCCTGCAGGGCCTGCTTGAGCATGTCCAGCGTGCGCTCGGCCACATCCTCCTGCAGGCACAGCAGGCGCAGGGCCGAGCAGCGCTGGCCCGCCGAGTCGAAGGCCGAGGCCAGCACGTCGGCCACCACCTGTTCGGCCAGGGCCGAAGAGTCCACCACCATGGCGTTCTGGCCGCCGGTTTCCGCGATCAGCGCAATCGGACGGCCCGCGGGCGACAGGCGCCGAGACAGCTGGCGCGCGATGAGGTGGGCCACCTCGGTCGAGCCCGTGAACATCACGCCGGCGACCTGGGGATGGGCGACCAGGGCTGCGCCCACGGTCTCGCCGGTGCCCGGTACCAGTTGCAGAACGTCGCGCGGTACGCCGGCCTCGTGCAGCAGGGCCACCATGGCGGCGGCGGTCAAAGGCGTCTGCTCGGCGGGCTTGGCGAGCACGCTGTTGCCCGCGGCCAGCGCGGCGGCCACCTGGCCCGTGAAAATGGCCAGGGGGAAATTCCAGGGGCTGATGGCCAGGACCACGCCCAGGGGGCGCTGGCTGGCATTGTCGAAATGCGCGGCGACCTGGGTGCCGTAGTAGCGCAGGAAGTCCACGGCCTCGCGGATCTCGGCCACGGCGTTGGACAGGGTCTTGCCGGCCTCGCGCATGACCAGGCCCATCAGGGGCTGGCAGCGCTGTTCCAGCAGGTCGGCTGCGCGTGCCAGCACATCGGCGCGCGCGGCCGGCGGCGTACCGGCCCAGATGGGCGATGCCAGGGCGGCGCGGGCGGCCGCGGCATGGGCCTCGTCGTGCGTGGCCTCGCGCACCCAGCCCACGGTGTCGGTCAGCTCGGCGGGATTGCGCAGGGCCTGCCAGCCCGGGCTGCGCGCGGGGTCGGCGGGCAGCTCGGCATCGGCGGGCGCGGCCAGATAGGTCTGGCGCGTGCTGTAGAGCAGGGCCGCCGCCAGGGAGGCCAGTTGCTGTTCGTGGGCAAGGTTCAGGCCCTGGGAGTTGGCGCGTGCCTGCGTGCCCTGGGTGGCGAACAGATCGGCGGGCAGGGCGATGCGCGGGTGGGGGGCTCCCAGGCGGCCTTCCTGGCGCGCGATTTTCAAGACCTCGTCCACCGGGTCGGCGACCAGCTCGGCCACAGGCACACCGGCATCGCCGATGCGGTTGACGAAGGAGGTGTTGGCACCGTTTTCCAGCAGGCGGCGCACCAGGTAGGCCAGGAGGGTCTCGTGGCTGCCCACGGGCGCGTAGATGCGGCAGGGCCGGGCCAGCTTGCCTTCGGCCGCAGGGCCGGTCACCTGGGAGTACAGCGTCTCGCCCATGCCATGCAGGCACTGGAATTCGTACTGGCCGCTGTAGTAGCTGCCGCCCACGGCCTGGGCCATGTGGTAGATGCTGGCCAGGGTCTGGGCGTTGTGGGTGGCGAACTGCGGATAGACGGCATCGGGCGCGTCCAGCAGCTTGCGCGCGCAGGCCAGATAGCTCACATCGGTATAGACCTTGCGCGTATAGACCGGGTAGCCGGCCTGGCCACCTTCCTGTGCGCGCTTGATTTCGCTGTCCCAGTAGGCGCCCTTGACCAGGCGCACCATGAGGCGGCGGCGGCCGCGCCGCGCCATGTCCACCAGATGGTCGATGACCTGGGGGCAGCGTTTCTGGTAGGCCTGGACCACGAAGCCCATGCCGCTCCACCCCTTGAGCGAAGGGGCGGCACACAGGGCTTCGAGCAGGTCCAGCGACAGCTCCAGGCGGTCGGCCTCCTCGGCGTCGATGTTCATGCCGATGTCGTATTGCCTGGCCAGCTCGGCCAGGCGCAGCACGCGCGGCAGCAGTTCGTCCATCACGCGCTCGTACTGGGCGCGGCTGTAGCGCGGGTGCAGGGCCGACAGCTTGATGGAAATTCCCGGCCCCTCGAAGATGCCGCGCCCCGCCGAGGCCGCGCCGATGGCGTGGATGGCCTGCTCGTAGGCCTGCAGATAGCGCAATGCATCGGCGTCCGTGGCTGCGGCCTCGCCCAGCATGTCGTAGCTGTAGCGAAAGCCCTGCTTTTCATAGCTGCGGCTGTTGGCCAGGGCCTCGGCGATGTCCTGGCCGGTGACGAACTGCTCGCCCATGAGCTTCATGGCGCGGTGCACGCCCTGGCGGATCAGCGGCTCGCCACCCTTGCCGATCACGCGCGTCAGCGCCGAGGACAGGGTTTTTTCGCTGCTGGTGGAGGTGAGCCTGCCCGTCAGCACCAGGCCCCAGGCCGCGGCGTTGACGAAGAGCGAGGGCGAGCGCCCCACGTGGGCGCGCCAGTCGCCCTTGCTGATCTTGTCGCGGATCAGGGCATCGCGCGTGGCACGGTCGGGAATGCGCAGCAGTGCCTCGGCCAGGCACATCAGGGCCACGCCTTCCTGGCTGGACAACGAGAACTCCTGCACCAGGGCCGCCACGCCGCTGCCGGCGGGGGCATCGCGCAGCCCCTGCACCAGGCGCGTGGCCAGGGCACGCACCTTGGTGGCCTGTTCCTCGTCCTGGGCGCGCGCCAGTGGCAGAAGCACGGGCAGGCAATCGGGTTCGGGCCGGTGCCATGCGGCCGTGATGGCCGCGCGCAGCGGTGTCTGGGGCAGGATGGACTGTGCGAAGACCAGGAAGGGTTGCGCCTCCTGGCTGGCGATGGGTTGCACCTCTTCGTTGCCACCATCGTCCTGGGACTCCTGCAGGCCGGCCAGGCGGATGGTGGTGGCGCCGCGCTCCAGCGCATCGACGTACTGGACAACCGCCTGCTTGATCAGCCAGTGCGGAGTGCGTCCCATGTGCTGGGCCGCGGCGCGTATGCGTTCGCGCAGGGCGTCATCGACTTTGATGCCTACGGTGGTGGACATGGTGGAAAAGGTGCAGAAAAGGGTTGCCAGGCTGCGAGGTGCAACCTTTGTGGCATGAAATGTCGCAGAGGTTGCAACTTTTCATACGAGGGTAAACCCTTTTACCTGAACCGTGACCCATGCCAGGCTCCGGCGACAGGCTCAGTCCAGGCGCTCCAGCAGGTGCCTTGCCATTTCGACGAAGCCTTCGCCGCGCTCGGCCGGGGTCACATGGCGCGGCAGGTGGCGAAGCTGGGGCACGAAGCGCGCGATATTGGCCACGCCCACGCTGTGGGGCATGTGCTCGAACATGAGCTGGTCGTTGGTGGAGTCGCCGATGTAGATCCAGCGGTCCAGCGTCGCGTCCAGGTCGATGTCGAACAGGGTGCGCACGATCCAGCGCGCGCCTTCGAGCTTGTTGTGGTCGCCAAACCATCCGTTGATGTGGATGGAGCTGACGGTGGCGTTCATGCCGGCCGCCTTCATGAGGGCCACGCAGCGGTCTATGTCCTGCTGGGGCATTTGCGTGAACTCGCTGTGGTCCACGGCGATATCGCATTCGCGGCCTGCCGAGTCCGTGGCGCGCCGCGCGCCGGGCACGCTGGCCTCGATCTCGGCCACCACCTGCTGCATGCGCGCATAGTTGGCCACGCGCGTGGCCTCGTCCTGCTGGTAGAGCCGGTCCAGCCCGCCCTGGGCATTGCGGCGCAGCGCCACGGCGCCGTTTTCGGCCACGATGGCGTCCACGGGCCAGGCCCTGGCAAAGGGCTCGCTCCAGCCCACGGGGCGGCCCGTGATGGGTACCACGCGCAGGCCGGCGGCCTTGAGCTGGCCGATCGCATCGACCACATGGGGGGGCACCACGCCCTCGGTGGTGAGCGTGTCGTCGATGTCGGTGAGTATGCCCAGCGGCGAGGCGGGAGGTGTCCAGAGGGACAGGGGCTGAAGTGTGGTGGGCACGGTCGTCGGAAAAGCAAAAGCCGCCCGGGGCGGCTTGGGGGGAAGGGCTACCGATGCGCGCACGCACATGCGCGCAAGGGCTCCATCCTACTGTCTGGCGAACTCGACGATGGCTTGGTAGAACTTGTCTGAGCCGTCCTTGGGGTTGTCGGGCGACAGTTCCATGCGGTTGACGCCGTGTTCGGCCGATCCCTTGAAGCGCTGGTCGACGATGGAGAAGTAGTAGGGGCTGATGAAGAGGGCTCCCGCGTCATAGTGGGCCTGCAGCGCTGCCTTGTGCGTGCCATCGACTTTCCACTGCTGCGGGTTGAACTCGGGCGCGCCATAGCCGGCACCGATGCCATGCTGCTTCATGAACCCGCGCAGCCAGTCACTGTTGGTGGCTCCCCCATACATGTTCAGACCTTGCCGCCAGGGGGCCTTGCCGTCCAGCGTCTGGGTGGATGCAAACAGCTGGGGGTTCCAGGAGGGATTCACATCGGGAATGATCTGGTGGGAGTAGAGCTTGGCGGCAGGCAGGCCGGCCGCGACGGCCCGTTCATGGAAGACGGCGAGCTGTGCATAGACCTGGGACTCGCGGTAGTGGTTCCAGTCGCGTGCCAGCGGGTTGTAGTAAACATCCTTGCCCATGCCCGGCATGTCCAGCCATGAGCGGACCCCCTGGCCTTGCAGCTGGGATGCAGGCGGCAGCCAGCCCAGGCGCCTGGGGGGCATTTTGTTGAGAACCTTGCCCTGGTTCCGGGGGACGATCGTGAAATCGAGATTGGCCAGCTGGTACTTGCGGCCCTTGGATTCGGCCACGACCTGCACCACATGCCTGCCGAAAGCCATCTGGCTGTAGTCGAGGTTGTACCGGAAGCCGGTGTTGGGGCTGGTGATGTTGTCCACCGCACGGTAGACATCCAGGCGGTTGAGTCCACGTGCCATGGGGCCGACCCGCTGGCCGTCCACATACAGGTCCAGCTGCGCAATGGTCTGCCCCGGGTCCCAGAGCCAGCCGGCGACGGGAAGAATGCCGTCCGCATAGGCGTCGTAGTGCTCGCCGAAGGAGCCCAGCTTTTCCTTGCGGATGTCCTTGGACGGAGCGGGAATGGCGTCGAAGGAAGGGTAGTCGAGACCGGTTTCTGCCTTGAACCTGGCGATGTCCTTGTATTTGGCGCGCAGCCATTGGCGGAATCCCGCAACCGACCCGGGGCTGTAATCGGTCACCCGAATGTCCTGGTAGGCCGCCATGCCACCTTCAAAGTCGGGAAACATGTGGTGCAACTCACCGGGCAAGGTGTAGGCAATGATGCGGTCCTGCACCGTCTGGGGCAGATTCCGGATCTTCTTTGCCATGTATTCCAGGGCCTTGAAACGGTAGTGATTGACGGGGATGGCGGGATCGGTCGAGAGCGTATAGGGCAGGATGCGATAGCCGAAATAGCCCAGCTCCAGCGGCTTGCCATCGCGCAGCTGCATCAGGTTGACGGGGTCCTTGGCCAGTTCGGCCGTGAGGGGGCCGACGGAGTCGAAGTGGTCCGCCGAAAAGTACAGCACCACGGGGCGCTGGACCTTGCGGATGATGTTCAGGAAGCTGTCCGCCTTGGCTTCGTCGATCTCCCAGCCGCGTGCCGTCTGCCTGTACAGCGCCAGCAACTGCAGGGTGGCGGTATAGCCGATCTGCACCTGGCCCTTGGGGCCGCCGGGCTCCAGCCTGTCCAGCAGGCGCGTGATGGCGGCTGAACCATCGAGTTTGCGCTGCTGGCAAAAGGCATAGGCCTCTTCCATGGAGCGAATTTTCGTGTCGGCCACCGCCTCATCGCACAGGAGCATCCCCTCAATGGTGGGGGCCACCACCATGGGCTGGCTGCGTGGTGTCACACCGGTCTGTTGCGCGTGGGCTGTCAACGCTGCCAGGGCGAGCCCTGCTGTGGCCAGCAAGAGTGGGCGGAGAGGAGGAAGGGCGTGGAATACGTGGGGCATGGATGGACTTTGTTGAACGGCATGCGGCCGCTCAGGCAACGGCTTCGTCCTCGAGAGACAGGCTGACGGGTTCGGTGGGCACGCTGCTGACGTCGTAGTGCAGGAAGGCGATCAGGCACTGGATGCCGATGAGGATGGGCAGGGCGGCCAGCATCACCGTGCCGCTGGTGGCCGGATGGCTGGTGCTGCTGCTGAGGATCCAGCGCCACAGGCCGAACAGACTGCCCATGAGGACCATCAGCAGGCCGCTGAGGCTGTAGAGCGTGCCCACATTGAAGTCGCGCACCAGGTAGTTGTAGACATAGCGGCGCCACAGGCGCGAGGCGTGCTTGCGCAGGAATTCAGGCAGCACCTTGCCGATCCTGAGGTTGGACTCCTCGTCCGCATAGACCGAATCCATGGGCACGTCCTTGACCACGGCACGCACGGTATTGAGCCGGAACAGCATGTCGGTTTCGAAGAAGTAGCGGTTCTCCAGCTTGTCCAGCGGCAGCTCGGCCAGCACGCAGGTCCGCACGGCCGTATAGCCGTTGGTGGGATCCATCACGTTCCAGTAACCACAGCTGAGCTTGGTCATGAAGGACAGCACGGCATTGCCGAACAGGCGCACCGATGGCATGTCCTGCACCGACTCGGGCCGGTAGAAGCGGTTGCCCTTGGTGTAGTCGGCCTGGTGGCGCAGCAGGGGCCGCACGAACAGCGGCAGCAGCGAGGGGTCCATCTGGCCGTCGCCGTCGATCTTGACCACGATGTCCATGCCATCGGCGATCGCCGCCTTGTAGGCCGTCACGATGGCTCCGCCCACGCCCCGGTTCTCGGGGTTGTACAGCACGCGCACGCGCGGGTCCGTGTTGTGCTCCTCGATGAAGCGGCCGCTGCCATCGGGGCAGGCGTCGTCCACGGCATAGATGGTCTCGACTTCGGGTCCGATGGCGTTGATGACACCGAGCACATGCTGGGTGACCTTGTAGCAGGGGATGGCGACGGCAATGCGCATGGGCAGGGGTCTCAGGATGCGTGTGCGGTGATAGTGATGCCGGCGAGGATCAAGGCACCGCCTATCAGCGTGGGAATGCGGATGGGCTCGCCCAGGAACAGCCAGCCCAGGCACGGCACGATCACGAAGGCCAGTCCCATGAAGGGGTAGGCCAGGTGCAGCGGGGCATGGCGCAGCACCCATATCCAGACCAGGGTGGTGATGCCGTAGAGGGCGAGGGCGGTGATGAGCCAGCCGTTGAACACCCAGTGCTGCCAGGTGGCAGCCTCAGGAATGGATTGCGCTGCTTTCTTGAAAAGCATCTGTCCTAGCGAGATACCAAGGACGCACAGGACAGTGATGCTGGTGAGAAACGGAGTCATGACGGAGATTCGGAAAGAAGGTCAGCGGGGGTCGCGACGGTAATAGGGGTCGATGGGCTCGCCGCGCTGGATCAGTGCGCGGGCGGCTTCGGGAAGCGTAGACCTTAGCAGTTCCGCGCCATGCCAGGTCACGACGGTGCCCGGCGGGCAGTTGAAGCTCACCAGCAGATCGCCGTCGCCTGCCGGACGCAGATTGTCATTGCCATGGAATGCATAGGTGTGGGGTTCCCCATCTAATTGAAGGTGCAGTGCGGCTTCCGGCATGTACCAGCCCTCGGGCTGGTACCCGTTGGACAGCTGCAATGCCGCTTTGCGGCATGCGCGCGGCGTTTCCGGTGCGGAGACTGCGAACCGCAGTCGCCATATGGCATCCAGGATGCTGTGGGGCGCCAGGGCTGCGGCGTCCATCACGCGAAGCGGGATGAGCAAGGTGGCCGGGCTGCCCTCCAGGCGCCATTGGCCGCCCTGCAATGCCGTGGCATTGACGGCGCGCACGGGACCCATGGCATCCCGGTCCAGCACGGTCTGCACGGGGCCGGGACGGTAGGGGTCCATGTTCCAGGTTTCATGGCGAACCGCATGGCGGGTCAGTGCCGGAGGCAGTGCTGCCAGGAGCACGGCGACGAGGATCTTCCCAGGCAGCCATTTCAGCCACCATGTGCGGGCACCTGCCGTCCCGCCGTGCATCGGGCCGGTGGGCCCTTGCAACAGAACGGCGATGCTGACACCGCACAGCAGCATCAGCCAGGGCTCCAGAAAAAAGAGGTTGTAGCGGGTGTTGTAGAGCACGGGGGTCAGCTGCAGGGCCATGCCCAGGACCAGCAGCAGCAGCAGCGATAGCACCACCAGCTTTTCACCGTCCGTTCCCCGGGTACCGGGCAGTGACTGTCGGGCCTGCGCGGGCGCGCGCCTGGCTCCCAGGGTTCGCAGGGCCAGGGCCAGGGCTGCGAGGACGATGGCCAACCATTCGAAGGTTCTGAGGCTGCGCAGCTTGGATGATATGCGTAGTTCGGGCGTGCTGTAGAACAGCCATGCCTTGAGCTTTCCCGCAAAGAACGACGCGTTATCCTGCAGCGAGGTGTTTTTTGCGATGTCCATCGCCACCCGTGCATTGACGCGGTCGGCGTCGCTGTGCAGCGGATTGCCCCGGGTGTGGGGGGCGGCGGTGAGAGGCGTGATGCCTGCGTCGTATTTGAAGCCGGAGTACACAGGCTCCAATCCCATCTTGAACGGACTGAGACCGTAGTAAAGCCCGGATCCAGCGCCGGTGCCAAGGCCCCAGACCCCAAAGTACATGCCGTTCTTCACGACCACGGCGGCAGGCAGCAGCAGGGCGGCCAGCAAGGCCACGCACAGCCGATGATTGATGTACTTCGCCAGCCGGGCCACGACGCCCCCGGATGGATGGGCGCGGCGCGCGCAGAGTATGGTGAACGTCAGCGCGGCGAGCAGGCCAGCCAGTGCAAAAAGCTGCAGCACGGGCCGCGACAGCAGGGTGATCGTCAGCCCAGCGGAGAAGAGGCCCAGCATCATTCGGGGGCGGTGGTTGCCCAGCGCGTACTCGGTGGCGGCCGTGGTGCACAGCATCAGACCGAACAGATACGGCGATTCCGTCAGCACCTGAGGGACGAAAGATGCCAGCACCGGGAAGAAGACCAGCAGGGCGGTTGCCACAACACCAGCCCACAGGCCTCCCAGCAGGGTGGCACAACGCCACATCAGCAGGATGCATCCAAGGAACAGCACGCAGTTGGCCAGTTGAATGCGTGCAGGGTCCACATCCCACAGGGCTGACCACATGTAGCCAAGAGGAGCGACGTGATAGCTGGAGGGGTCTGTGGTCAGAAAAGTCCAGGGTTGGTCCAGCAGCTTGCGGGCATTGGGCAGGTAGGTCCAGTACGCATCACCGTTGATTTCGGCATCTGGCGGGGGGAAGAACCGGATCAGGCGCTTGGTCGCCGCAATCAGCACGAAAGCCAGCCATAGCACTGAAAAATAGAATCCGAATTTGCGCTGCATAAAATTTGAGGACGATATTCCAGGCTAGGCTGCGATTTTTTCGTTGAAATGGATCAAGCTCTTGGGAAGAGAATACCCGATTCTACCCGATGGGCCTGAGGCACTGCTTCGTTGTAATCACGCTGGAGTTGGAGCTGTACTTCCAGATATTGTGGTTTTCATGCCGGATGGATTTGATGACAGGCTGGAAAATATTGGCAGAAGCACGAGAGGCGCTGTGAAGAAGGAAAGAAGATATCTATATTCACCGGCAATCGAGAAAAAGAATACGGCAGTCAACTGCAGAAAAAATACACTGCACACGATGAGGCTGCTTCGATCCCGCAGGCGCCATGCCTTCGCGGTTGTTGCCAGGATGAGAAACAGTCCCAGCCAGGGTGTCCAGAATATTGCGCGATATTCCAGCGCGAAGTTGTACCATGGCATCAGAACCTGGTGCGGCAACAGTTCTCGGAATAGAATGGTCGATTTCGATTTTGTTTGCGAAAGAATATATTGCGCGGCCTCGGGAGGTGGAAGTCCGCCATTGGCCAGGGCGGCGTACGTGAATATGTTGACCCTGCTTGCCATGAAGGCGGGGAAATTGTGCCAAAGATTGTATTTGAAGAACTCTTTGACAATTGTCTTCTTTGCCTGCTTGGGCAGGTGCAAAAGCGCGGGGCCTTCATCGCTGAAGATAAGCGGGTCCCAATAGTAATGGTCGTGAAATTTCAGTATATGATCCAGGGACTTTCCTGTGGAAGTCAGCGCTTCCGCCGATTTTTCGGATATGCGTGGCTTGTCGTACTCCCACAAGCCCATGGGGCGGTGCTCCATGAAACCGACAGTTTCATATAGTGCAAGTGGGAAGACACTGCCAATGGGCGTGTGGTATTTGTATTGGGTGTGAGCGAACAATGCGATGGCGCACCATGGCAGCGTCACGGCCAGCAACTTCCATCGATGAAGGCGTGGCAGGACAAAGAACAGTGCAGCCAGGGCGATGGCGTTGATGAACCCATTGGGGCGGGCGAACAATGCAAAGGGAACCGTCAGGGCCAGCATGCCGAATGCCGCCGTATCGATGCGCCGCGCACGGCAGCAAAGCCATATCTCGAAAAGCATGCCCATCATGGCCATGGCATAAATTCCGTCGGAATACAGTGCTATGGAGTAATAGAGAACGCTCGGGCCGAGCGTGACAAAGAAAAGGCAGTACCAGAAGCTTCTGTACAGGCGCTGCCCAAGCATCCAGCTCAGGATGCGAGCGCCAACGATGGTGCTGACGCACATCTGCAAGATGATGGGGGCTTCCACGAGCCGCCATGGCCCGTAGAGCCAGAGGTTGTAGAGATACCAGAATGCAGGCTTGCCCGCCTGGGCCACTCTGTCGGTTTCCACCTCCAGCATGATCGCCAGGCTGTCCTGCCCCAGAACACCGGGCCAGAAGGCCAGCAGCCAGAGCGCGTAGGCAATACCCAGGAAAGTCAGTAACAGGAGGAATCTTCGTTGCGGGCTTCTGAGCATGGTGCAGGCTACGGTTTGCGAGGCTTGATTTTCAGTGCTCTTTTTTCTATGCCATGCCACGAGGCATAGGCCAGAGCCGTGGTGATGGCGATGGAGAGTGCCAGAACAGCCGCCGAGCCGATGGAGGGCCAGAAAAAATAAACTACGGTCTGCTGTACAGGGAAGGCAATCAGATAAAGCCCGTAGGAAGGGTCGCCCCATCGACCGAACTTGCGCAGAATGGGGGTTGACTGCGTTCCGAGATAAATCAGCAGATAGGGCAGGGCTATCATCAAGGCGAGATAGCGGAATCCTGCAAACCAGGTGCAGATACCGGTACCCGCGATCACCATCATCCACAGCAGCGGTCTTTTGCTCCAGTAGGGGTGAAGTACGGCAATGGCAGAACCCTGGATGAAATACACCATCATTTCACGCTTCAGCTTCCAGTCGGCGTGAAAATCCGGTCCATATTTGACCTGGTACCAGATGGTCGTGACCAGGACAGCCAGAACCCAGACCGTGCGAATACGCAGCGCACCCAGCAATCCCGCGCAGGCGAGGATGACATAGCACTGCACCTCGTAGGGAATCGTCCATATGGACCCATTGGCCGCGCCCTTCAGAGGGTTGTTCTCGAAAAGGCCTGGAAGTCCGGCCTGTCCATGCAGCCAAATGTTGGACAGATACCCGGAGGTCGCGCTGTCTTGCAGATAGTCGTTTGTCGGCAGGCTGGTGAGCCATACGCCCAGGCCATAGGCCGTCACGACGACGACGACGGTCAGTGCAGGCCAGATGCGCAGGGCGCGCCTCAGGGCAAAGCGTATGAGGTGCGGGTCGTTGTTCCAGCTGGACGCGACGAGGTAGCCGCTGACCACGAAGAAAACCAGCACTGCGAAGCCTCCCAGCGAATGTATGCCAAGGACCAATGGCTCGAATTGCCCGATGAGGGCGTGGTGGTGGCTGACGAGAACCGCCAGGGCCGCCACGATTCGGATGGCATCGAAGTTGTTAGTATGGGAAACGGGCCGCAGGAGGGCGGGATTGCTTGATGTCATACCTGTCGTCTGGCTTGCCTGTGCTCAGTTTCCGGATTGCAGCGCCAGTCCCGCATGCTCGCGCAGCGGGTGGAAATGGATCTTCGGAAACCGCTCCTGTGCCAGGCGCACGTCGTAGGGCGAGGTGCACAGATAGGCCAGGGTGTCGGCCGCGTCGCGCGCCATGCGCAGCGGGTAGGCGTTTTCGAAGTCGCGCAGTTCGGCCGGCGTGTCGGCCGTGATCCAGCGCGCACCCGTGTACTGGCAGCCTTCGAGGCGCACGTCGCAGTCGTATTCGGTGTTCAGGCGGTGCTGCACCACTTCGAACTGCAGCTGGCCCACGGCGCCCAGCAGCATGTTGCCGCCGGCTTCGGGCTTGAAGACCTGGATGGCGCCTTCCTCGCCCAGCTGCATCAGGCCCTGCTGCAGCTGCTTGGTGCGCAGGGGGTTCTTGAGCACCACGGTCATGAACATTTCTGGCGCGAAGAAGGGCAGGCCCGTGAACTGCAGGCTGGCGCCGTCGGTGATGGTGTCGCCCAGCTGCACGCCGCCATGCGTGGTGAAGCCGATGATGTCGCCCGCATAGGCCTCTTCCACGGCCTCGCGGCGCTGGCTCATGAAGGTGACCACCGAGGTGGGGCGCAGTTCCTTGGCCGTGCGCTGCACCTTCATCTTCATGCCCGGCGTGTACTTGCCCGAGGCCACGCGCACGAAGGCGATGCGGTCGCGGTGGTTGGCGTCCATGTTGGCCTGGACCTTGAACACCACGCCCGAGAAGCCTTCGTCCTCGGGCTGGATGGTTTTTTCCACAGGCTGCTTGTTGACCAGCAGCGAGCTCTTGCGCGGGCCGGGCGGGGGCGACATGTCGACCACGGCGTCCAGCACTTCCATCACGCCGAAGTTGTTTACACCGGAGCCGAAGAACACGGGCGTGAGCTTGCCGGCCAGGAAGGCCTCATGGTCCCAGGGGGCCGAGGCGCCCTGGGCCAGTTCCATGCTGTCGATGGCATCGTCGAAGGCCTGGCCGAAGCGCGCGCGCAGCTTGTCGGAATCGGTCAGGGGGATGGACTCGAAATCCTGCGGGCGGCGCTCGCTGCCGGGCTGGAACACCGTCATGCTCTGGGTGAGCAGGTTGATGATGCCGCCGAACTGCTTGCCCTGGCCCACGGGCCAGGTGACGGGGCAGCAGGGCATGCCCAGCTCGCGCTCGACTTCGTCGAGGATGTCCAGCGGGTCGCGCACCTCGCGGTCCATCTTGTTGACGAAAGTGATGATGGGCGTGTCGCGCTGGCGGCAGACCTCGATCAGGCGGCGGGTCTGCGATTCCACGCCGTTGGCCGCGTCGATCACCATCAGGGCCGAGTCCACGGCCGTGAGCACGCGGTAGGTGTCTTCCGAGAAGTCCTTGTGGCCCGGCGTGTCGAGCAGGTTGACCACGTGGTCGCGATAGCTCATCTGCATCACCGAGCTGGCCACCGAAATGCCGCGCTGCTTTTCGATTTCCATCCAGTCGGATGTGGCGTGGCGGCTGGCCTTGCGCCCCTTGACGGCACCCGCGATCTGGATGGCACCCGAGAACAGCAGCAGCTTTTCGGTCAGCGTGGTCTTGCCCGCGTCGGGGTGGGAAATGATGGCAAAAGTCCGGCGGCGCCGGGTTTCAGAGGCGTATGACACAGTAATTTGAGGGCGCAAAGGCTGGGCTGGGCCAGCCAGGGGGAGAGGAGGGCTGCGCTTGTCCCGGGTCGGCAATGCATGCCGCGGGGCAAAGGCCGCAAATGGCCGCCATTCTACTTTCGTGCCGCCATATCGGTAAGGGCATGGGTGGCGTGCCTGTGGCGCAGGGCCGCCCGCGCTTTCTTGATGCCGTCTTGATATGCGGCCCCCCAATCTCAACCCGTCCTTGACGGACCCGGTCCTAGAGTTTTACCCATTGCAACAACAGGCGACGCCGCACGGCGCCGACACGGGAGAAATCCCCATGACTCTGACCGAAATCACCAACTGGCTGGGCGCCCTGGGCGCTCTGGCCGTGTTCGTCTACCTGGGCTATGCGCTGCTGCGCCCCGAGCAGTTCTGAGGGACATGCCATGCAAGACCTGATTTTCCTGGCCCTGGGCCTGGGCTGCTTCGCGGGCCTGCTGGCCTTTGTCGCGGCCCTGGTCCGCGTGTAAGCCCTGCAAAGAGGAGACCGCCATGTGGTTACCCTGGCTGGAATTTACGCTGGTGCTGCTGGTCGTGGCCGTGCTGGCCGTGCCCATGGGGCACTGGCTGGCACGCTGCTTCACCAGTGAGCATCTTGGATGGGTGGAGCGCGCCAGCCTGCGCGTGCTGGGCGTGGACCCGGCCGAGCGCATGGGCTGGCAGCGCTATGGCGCAGCCCTGCTGCTGTCCAATGCCGCCATGATGCTGCTGGGCTATGCCCTGCTGCGCCTGCAGGGCTGGATGCCCCTGAACCCCCTGGGCAATGCGGCCCAGGCACCGGACCTGGCCTTCAACACGGCCGCGTCCTTCATCACCAACACCAACTGGCAGGCCTATTCGGGCGAGACCAGCCTGTCCAACGCCACGCAGATGGTGGCCATCACTTTCATGATGTTCGCGGGTGCAGTCACCGGCGTGGTGGCAGGCGCCGGCTTCATCCGCGGGCTGGCGCGCTCCAGCGCTTCGGACCTGGGCAACTACTGGGTGGACTATGTGCGCGTGCTGTGGCGCGTCATGCTGCCGCTGAGCCTGGTGCTGGCCCTGGTCTATGTCTGGCAGGGCGTGCCCCAGACCCTGGACAGCCAGGTCTGGGCCACCACGCTGGAAGGTGCGCGCCAGCAGATCCTGGTGGGCCCCGTGGCCAGCCTGGAAAGCATCAAGCACCTGGGCACCAACGGCGGCGGCTTCTTCGGCATGAATGCCGCCCACCCCTTCGAAAATCCCAATCCGCTGACGAATGCGCTGCACATCCTGGCCATGCTGCTCATCCCCGCAGGCATGACCTATGCCTTCGGGTCCATGCTGCTGCGCCGCCGCCAGGGCTGGGTGCTGTTCGGCGCCTGCCTGGTGATGTTCGCCGGCTTTCTGGCCCTGGCCTTCACGGCCGAGCAGGCTGGCAATCCGCTGCTGACTGCGGCCGGAGCCGACCAGCAGGTCAGCGCCACCCAGCCGGGCGGCAATATGGAAGGCAAGGAACTGCGCTTCGGCATTGCCGATACGGCGCTGTTCGTGGCAACGACCACGGCCGCGACCACGGGCTCGGTCAACGCCATGCACGACTCGCTGACGCCGCTGGGCAGCCTCACGCCGCTGGCGCTGATGATGGTCAACTGCGTCTTCGGCGGCGACGGCGTGGGCCTGATCAACCTGCTGCAGTACGCCATCCTGACCGTGTTCCTCGCGGGCATGATGATCGGCCGCACGCCGGAATTCCTGGGCAAGAAGATCGAGGCGCGCGAAATCAAGCTGGTGATGCTGGCCGTGATGGCCCATCCCATCGCCGTCCTGGGCTTCACGGCCCTGGCCGCGGTCTGGCCCGATACCCTGGCCAGCCTCGCCAACCGGGGGCCGCATGGCTTTTCCGAGGTGCTGTACGCCTATGCCTCGGGGACGGCCAACAATGGCTCGGCCTTCGCGGGACTGAACGCGAATACGCCCTTCTTCAACATCACCATCGGACTGGCCATGCTGGCCGGCCGCTACCTGACCCTGCTGCCCATGCTGGCCGTGGCAGCCAGCCTGGCGGCCAAGCCCACCGTGCCGGCCGGCCCCGGCACCTTCCCCACGGCCACGCCGCTGTTCATGGCCCTGCTGGTCTTCGTCGTGGTCGTGGTCGGCGGGCTGACCTTTCTGCCGGCGCTGGCCCTGGGGCCCGTGGCCGAGCAGCTGCAGATGCTGGCGGGCCAGCTCTACCACTGAACCCTTGATTTCCTGGCCGCCGGCCCCGGGCCTGTCCCGGGCGCGGCGGCGGAGGTTTCCGTCATGAATGCACACACTACCACTCCCAGCCGCCCCCTGTCGGGCGGCACCGTGCGCGACCCGGGCCAGGCCCTGGGCCTGCGCTCCCTGCTGGTTCCCAGCCTGCGCGCGGCCGTCTTCGTCGCCGTGGTCACGGGCCTGGCCTATCCGCTGGTGACCACCCTGGTGGCCGAGGCAGCCTTCCCCCATGAGGCCCATGGCAGCCTGGTCACGCGCCAGGGCCGGACCGTGGGTTCGGACCTGCTGGGTCAGCAGTTCGGGTCGGCCCGGTATTTCCAGGGCCGCCCCAGCGCCACCACGGCGCCCGATCCCGACAAGCCCGATGCGACGGTGGCCTCCCCCTACAACCCCGCGCTGTCGGCGGCCAGCAACCAGGGCGCCACCCATGCCGACCTGATCGGCAGCGTGGCCGATCGCGTGGCGGCCTACCGCACGCTCAACGGACTGGACGCCCATGCCGCCGTGCCTGTGGATGCGGTCACGGCATCGGCCTCGGGCCTGGACCCCCATATCTCGGTGGCCAACGCCCAGTTGCAGCTGCCGCGCGTGGCGCGCGAGCGCCAGCTGCCCGTGGCGCAGCTGCAGGCCCTGCTGACGGCCCAGGTGGAACCGCGCGTGTTCGGCCTGCTGGGAGAGCCGCGCGTGAACGTGCTGCGCCTGAATCTGGCGCTGGACGATCTGTCGTCTTCGACGGCGCAGCCGGCCGCCAGCCTGGCCGGTGCCAAGGAGTAAGCCATGTCACGCAAATCATCGTTGTCGCTGTTCGATCCTTCGCTGGTGCGCCAGGCCCTGCGCGATGCGTTCGGCAAGCTGGCGCCCAGCGCCCAGTGGCGCAATCCCGTGATGTTCGTGGTCTATCTGGGCGCGATCTTCACCAGCCTGCTGTGGGCCCAGGCCCTGGCCGGGGAGGGCGAGGCGCCCGCGGGCTTCATCCTTGCCATTGCCCTGTGGCTGTGGTTCACCGTGCTGTTTGCCAACTTCGCCGAAGCCCTGGCCGAAGGCC
This sequence comes from Burkholderiaceae bacterium, assembly GCA_031253795.1. Lineage (GTDB taxonomy): Bacteria > Pseudomonadota > Gammaproteobacteria > Burkholderiales > Burkholderiaceae_C > Comamonas. Next base: position 10,057 of record JAIRVR010000058.1, on the reverse strand, counting down.
GCAGCCGCGCCCAGGCCGCCAGCCTGCGCAGCATGAAGCGCAGCACCATCGCCAAGAAGCTGGAGCAGCCCAGCTACCAGAGCCACTGGCACCCCGTGGGCGCCGACGAGCTGCGCACCGGCATGTGGGTGCTGGTCGAGGCCGGCGACACCATACCGCTGGACGGCACCGTCATCGTGGGCGTGGCCTCGGTGGACGAAAGCGCCATCACGGGCGAATCGGCCCCCGTGATCCGCGAGGCCGGCGGGGATTTCTCCTCCGTCACGGGCGGCACGCGTGTGCTGTCGGACTGGCTGATCGTGCAGATCACGGTCAATCCGGGCGAATCCTTTCTGGACCGCATGATCTCCATGGTCGAGTCGGCCCGCCGCCACAAGACACCCAACGAACTGGCCCTGACCATCCTGCTGGTGGGCCTGACCCTGCTGTTCCTGCTGGTCATCGTCACGCTGCGCCCCTACTCGGCCTTTGCCGTGGAGCTGGCCGGCAGCGGCCAGGTCGTGGGCCTGACCGTGCTGGTGGCCCTGCTGGTGTGCCTGATCCCCACCACCATCGGCGGCCTGCTGTCGGCCATCGGCGTGGCCGGCATGAGCCGCATGATGCAGGCCAATGTCATCGCCACCTCGGGCCGCGCCGTGGAAGCCGCGGGGGACGTGGACGTGCTGCTGCTGGACAAGACCGGCACCATCACCCTGGGCAACCGCCAGGCCAGCGACCTGCTGCCCGCCCCCGGCATCACCCTGGCCCAGCTGGCCGACGCGGCACAGCTGGCCTCGCTTGCCGATGAAACGCCCGAAGGCCGCAGCGTGGTCGTGCTCGCCAAGGACCGATACGGCCTGCGCGAGCGCGATCTGGCGGCACTGCAGGCGGTCTTCGTTCCCTTCACGGCCCAGACGCGCATGAGCGGTGTGGACCTGCCCCAGGCCGATGGCCGCAGGCGCAGCCTGCGCAAGGGGGCGGCGGACGCCGTGCGCCGCCATGTGGAGGCCCTGGGCGGAGCCTTCCCTCCCGCCATGCTCAAGGTGGTGGAAGAGGTATCGCGCCGCGGCAGCACGCCCCTGGTGGTGGCCGACGGTGCCCAGGTGCTGGGCGTCATCGAGCTCAAGGACGTGGTCAAGCACGGCATACGCGAACGCTTCGCCGAGCTGCGCCGCATGGGCATCAAGACCGTGATGATCACGGGCGACAACCCGCTGACGGCCGCCGCCATCGCCGCCGAGGCCGGCGTGGACGACTACCTGGCCGAAGCCACTCCCGAGGACAAGCTGCGCCTGATCCGCGAACACCAGGCCGCAGGCCGCCTCGTGGCCATGACGGGCGACGGCACCAACGATGCGCCGGCCCTGGCCCAGGCCGATGTGGCCGTGGCCATGAACAGCGGCACCCAGGCCGCCAAGGAGGCCGGCAACATGGTGGACCTGGACAGCAATCCCACCAAGCTCATCGAGGTCGTGGAAACCGGCAAGCAGATGCTGATGACGCGTGGTGCGTTGACCACCTTCAGCGTGGCCAATGACGTGGCCAAGTACTTCGCCATCATCCCCGCGGCCTTCGTGGGCACGTACCCGCAGCTGGCCGCGCTCAATGTGATGGGACTGGCCAGTCCCGGCTCGGCCATCCTCAGCGCAGTCATCTTCAACGCGCTGATCATCATCGTGCTCATCCCGCTGGCGCTGCGCGGCGTGCCCTATCGCGCCGTCGGCGCCGCGGCCCTGCTGCGGCGCAACCTGCTGATCTATGGCCTTGGCGGCCTGATCGTGCCCTTCGTGGGCATCAAGCTCATCGACATGCTGCTCGTGGTCCTGCACCTGGCCTGAGCCTTTCCGTGGCAGCCGGCCCAGGCGGGCCGGCTGCATCCTTCCCAAGAAAACTTGCTATGCAATCTCCCGTGTCCTCTCCCGCCCTGTTGCGCTGGTCCGTGGCCATGCTGTGGCCTTTGGCTGCGGCGGCCTGCCAGGCCCAGGCCCAATCCTGGCCCGCAGGCTCCACCCAGGCAGAACCTGCGGCCCCGGCTTCCACACCGGCCTACACCCTGACCGGCAGTGCCACCCTGCTCAGCGACTACCGTTTTCGCGGTATCTCCCAAAGCTGGCTGGGGCCGGCCCTGCAGGGTGGCCTGGAGCTGGGCCTGCCCCAGGGCGGCTACCTGGGCCTGTCGGGCTCCAGCGTGTCGCGCCACAGCTACCTGGACGGTCGGGCGCTGGAGCTGGACCTCTATGGCGGCTGGCGCACCGAAGTGGCGCCCGGCTGGACAGGCGACGTCGGCCTGCTGCACTACAACTACCCTGGCGCACGCATTCCCCTGGAGGGGGGCACCAGTGTGCGCTACGACACCACCGAGGCCTACCTGGGCCTCAGCCATGGGGGCTTCAGCGCGAAGTGGTCCCTGGCCCTGACACCGTACTTCGGCCTGCGCGGCAGCACGGCGGCCTCCGCGTTCGCGCAGCCGCTGGAGGCGCGTGGCAGCTCGCGCGGCAGCAGCTACCTGGACCTGAACTACCAGCACGCGATGGGCTGGGCCACGCTGGGCCTGCATGCCGGCTACACCCAGGTGCGCCGTTACAGCGAACTGTCCTATGCCGACTGGCGCGTGTCCCTGGCGCACAGCTGGGGTCCGTGGACAGCCAGCCTGGCCTGGGCCGACACTTCGGCCAGGGCAAGCTACTACCGTGCCGCCAATGCGGCCGGCCAGATGCAGAGCCTGGGCCGGGGCGGCTGGGTACTGTCGCTGTCGACGGCATTCTGAAAACCCTCCGGTGATGCTACGCTGACGCGGCCATGCCCATTTCGTCCTCTTCCGATCCGGTGCCGCGCGGCGACCCCGCCGCCATGGCACGCCCCGACCCCGATGCCCTGGTGGCGCGGCTGCGCCAGGCACGGGAGCAGGCCGGGCGCGGCAGGCTGCGCATCTACTTTGGCTCCAATGCCGGCGTGGGCAAGACCTACGCCATGCTGGCCGCTGCCCAGCGCGAGCGCCATGCGGGCCGCCAGGTTCTGGTGGGACTGGTGGAAACGCATGGCCGCAAGGAAACGGCCCAGCAGTTGCACGGGCTGGAGCAGTTGCCGCTGCGCGACCTGGCCTATCAGGGGCGTACGCTCAGGGAGTTCGACATCGACGCCGCCCTGCAGCGGCGTCCGCCCGTGCTGCTGCTCGACGAGCTGGCGCACAGCAATGCGCCCGGCTCGCGCCATCCCAAGCGCTGGCAGGACGTGGACGAGCTGCTGGATGCGGGCATCGATGTCTGGACCACGCTCAATGTCCAGCACCTGGAAAGCCTGAACGACGTGGTCGGCGGCATCGTGGGCGTCACCGTGCGCGAAACCGTGCCCGACCAGGTGTTCGACGATGCCGATGAGGTCATCATCGTCGACATCTCGCCCGACGAGCTGCTGCGCCGCCTCAAGGACGGCAAGGTCTACATGCTGGAGCAGGCCGAAAGGGCCTCGCGCAACTTCTTCCGGCGCGGAAACCTGCTGGCCCTGCGCGAGCTGGCCCTGCGCCGCACGGCCGACCGCGTCGACGAGGACATGCGTGACTACCGGCGCGAGCGCGCCATCGGCACGGTCTGGCCTGCGCGCGAGCGCCTGCTGGTGGCCGTGGCCGGCAACCCGGGCGATGCGGCCCTGGTGCGGCAGGTGGCGCGCATGGCACGCCGGCTGGATGCCGACTGGATGGTGGTCTATGTGGATGCACCCGAGCGCCAGCACCGGCCGCGCAGCGCCCAGGCGGCCGTGCTGCGCACCCTGGCCCTGGCCGCGCGCCTGGGCGCGGAGACGGCCACCCTGCCCGGCACGGACGTGGCCCAGGCCCTGGTGGCCTTTGCGCGCGAGCGCAATGCCAGCCGCCTGGTGCTGGCCCAGTCGCCGCGCCCGGCCTGGTCGCCCTGGCGCTGGTGGACACGTTCCATGCCGGACCGCATCGCGCGCCTGCACCCGGACATCGACGTGCTCGTGCTCTCGGGCGGGTTGCGGCCGGGCCAGGCGGCGGCGCAGGAGGCCGGCGTGCCCGAGCGGCCCCGCCCCCTGGCCTGGAAGGGCTATGCCGGCGTCACCCTGGCCTGCCTGGCCGCCACCCTGCTGGCCGAGCAGTTGCTGCGCATCTTCGATCCGGCCAACGTGGTCATGCTCTTTCTGCTGATCGTGGTCCTGTCATCGCTGCGCTGGGGCCGCGGGCCCGGGGCCTGGGCGGCCCTGCTGTCGGTGCTGTGCTTCGACTATTTCTTCGTGCCGCCGCGCGGCTCCTTCCACGTCAACGACACGCAATACCTGTTCACCTTCGTGCTGATGCTGGGCGTGGCCCTGGTCTGCGGCCAGCTCATGGCACGCCTGCGCCACGAGGCGCGCGTGGCCGCCGAGCGCGAGCGCCGCGCGGGCGCGCTGGCGCGGCTGGCGCGCGACCTGTCGGGAGCGCTCACCCAGGAGCAGGTGGCGGAAATCGCGCTGCGCACGGTCTCGGGCGTGTTCGAGGCCCAGGCCGGCCTGCTGCTGCCCGACGAGGACGAGCGCCTGGTCGCCGTGGCCGGCAGTGCCTGCGCCATGGACGAGAGCATCGCGCGCTGGTCCATGGACCACGGCCAGCCCGCGGGCCAGGGCACGGACACCCTGCCCGCTGCCCCGGCGCGCTATGTGCCCCTGGCCGCGCCGGTGCGCATGCGCGGCGTGCTGGTGCTGCAGCTGCGCAGGCCGCGCAATCTCGACGTACCCGAGGAGCAGCGCCTGCTCGAAGCCTGTGCCAGCCAGGTGGCGCTGGCGCTGGAGCGCCAGCATTTCGTGGCCGTGGCCCAGCAGACCCAGGTCGCCATGGAGGGGGAGCGCATGCGCAACACCTTGCTGTCGGCCGTTTCCCATGACCTGCGCACGCCGCTGACCACCATCCTGGGCGCCGCCGAGGCCGCCCAGCGCCGCGTGCCGCCCGGCGATGCGGCCGACATGCTGGAGCAGGTGCGCTCCCAGGCCCAGGCCATGCAGCGCCTGGTCGAGAACCTGCTGGACATGGCGCGGCTGCAGCAGGGCGGTGTGCACCTGCAGCGCGAATGGCTGCCGCTGGATGAGGTGGTGGGCAGTGCCCTGCGCCAGATGCGCGCACGCCTGCAGCAGCATCCCGTGTCCACCGACGTGCCCGCCGATCTGCCCTTGCTGCAGCTCGATGCGCTGCTGATGGAGCGCGTGCTGGTCAACCTGCTGGACAACGCCGCCAAGTACACGCCCGCGGGCACGCCCCTGGCCGTGCGTGCGCGCCTGGTGCAGGAGGATATGCGGGAGGAGGTCCAGCTCGATGTCCAGGACGCGGGGCCGGGGCTGCCGGGCCATCTGCCGCCCCAGGCGCTGTTCGAGCCCTTCACGCGCGGCTCGCCGGAATCCACGGTGTCCGGCATAGGGCTGGGCCTGTCCCTGGTGCGCAGCATCGTCGATGCGCATGGCGGCCGCATCGAGGCCCTGCCCGCCCTTCCGGGGCCGGGCACGCTGGTGCGCATGCACCTTCCCGTGCCCGAACAGCCAGCCCTCGATTAGAGTCGCGCCATGCAGGAAACCACACCATGAGCGCGCCCGCCACGCGCATTCTCCTCATCGAGGACGACCCCGGCATCCGCCGCTTCGTGCGCCTGGTGCTGGAGGACGAGGGCTGGCAGGTGTTCGAGGCCGATTCCGCGCGCCGGGGCCTCATCGAGGCCGCCAGCCGCCAGCCCGACCTGGTCATCCTTGACCTGGGCCTGCCCGACGCCGACGGCAAGCAGGTGCTGGCCGAGCTGCGTGGCTGGTCGCGCGTGCCCGTGCTGGTGCTGTCGGCGCGCGAACGCGAGGACGAAAAGGTGGCGGCCCTGGATGCCGGGGCCGACGACTACCTGGTCAAGCCCTTCGGCGTGCCCGAGCTGATGGCGCGGCTGCGCGTCATGCTGCGCCGGCGCCAGCAGTCGGGCGTGGCCGGCGCGGCCTCCAGCCAGGTGGTGTTCGGCCAGGTCCAGGTGGATCTGGCCACGCACGAAGTGCGGCGCGACGGGCAGGCCGTCCACCTCACGCCCATCGAGTTCCGCCTGCTGGCGGCGCTGATCGCGGGGCAGGGCCGCGTGCTCACCCACCGGCAATTGCTGCTCCAGGTCTGGGGCCCTGAATACCTGAGCCGCGCCCACTATCTGCGTGTCCACATGGCCAATCTGCGCCAGAAAATCGAGACCGAGCCGGCCCAGCCGCGCCATCTGGTCACCGAGCTGCAGGTCGGCTACCGGCTGGTGGGCCTGGCCGGCGAGTCCGCGCAAGGACCGTTATAATCGGCCGCTCTCCGAGGAGCGTTGCAGCGGTCCCCTGACGAAGGCGGTCCGCGAGGCTCGGAGGATTTCAGCGGTTTTCGCACAACGGGTCGTGCGGGCGAATGGCCCCGTGACCGTGCCGGCCTGGCACTGCGTGTTGGCGAAGGCGCTGCCCGCAACGACGCTCGCCCACGCTTTCTGTGCGGTGAGCTTTTTCCCGACTCCCGCAGAACGTGGTTTTTCATTCATCTTTTGGAGAAAACCATGAACGCTGCTGTTCGCCCTGTTTCCGCTGACTCGGCCATCGCCGACATTTCCCTGGCCGGCTGGGGCCGCAAGGAAATCCTGATCGCCGAGACCGAAATGCCCGGCCTGATGGCCACGCGCGAGGAATTCGCCGCCGCCCAGCCGCTCAAGGGCGCGCGCATCGCCGGCTCGCTGCACATGACCATCCAGACGGCCGTGCTGATCGAGACCCTCAAGGCCCTGGGCGCCGAAGTGCGCTGGGCTTCGTGCAACATCTTCTCCACCCAGGACCACGCGGCCGCCGCCATCGCCGCCACGGGCACGCCCGTGTTCGCCATCAAGGGCGAATCCCTGGCCGACTACTGGGACTACACCCACCGCATCTTCGAATTCGGCGCCGCCGGCACCGAGGGCGAAGGCCCGAACATGATCCTGGACGACGGCGGCGATGCCACCATGCTGCTGCACCTGGGCATGCGCGCCGAAAAGGACCTCTCCGTCCTGGCCAACCCCGGCTCCGAGGAAGAAAAGATCGCCTTTGCCGCCATCAAGGCCAAGCTGGCCCAGGACCCCACCTGGTACAGCCGCAAGAGCGCACAGATCATCGGCGTGACCGAAGAGACCACGACCGGTGTTCACCGCCTCAACGAAATGTCAGCCAAGGGCACGCTCAAGTTCCGCGCCATCAACGTCAACGACTCCGTCACCAAGAGCAAGTTCGACAACCTCTATGGCTGCCGCGAATCCCTGGTTGACGGCATCAAGCGTGCCACCGACGTGATGATCGCCGGCAAGGTCGCCGTGGTCGCCGGCTACGGCGACGTGGGCAAGGGCTGCGCCCAGGCGCTGCGCGCGCTGTCGGCCCAGGTCTGGGTCACCGAGATCGACCCCATCAATGCCCTGCAGGCCGCGATGGAAGGCTACAAGGTCGTGACCATGGAGTGGGCTGCCGACAAGGCCGACATCTTCGTGACCACCACGGGCAACCGCGACATCATCCGCCACGAGCACATGGCGGCCATGAAGAACGAGGCCATCGTCTGCAACATCGGTCACTTCGACAACGAGATCGACGTGGCTTCCATCGAGCAGTACCAGTGGGAAGAGATCAAGCCTCAGGTGGACCACATCACCTTCCCTGACGGCAAGAAGATCATCCTGCTGGCCAAGGGCCGCCTGGTCAACCTGGGTTGCGCCACCGGCCACCCCAGCTTCGTGATGAGCGCTTCGTTCGCCAACCAGACCATCGCCCAGATCGAGCTGTTCACCAAGCCCGACGCCTACCAGGTCGGCAAGGTCTACGTGCTGCCCAAGATCCTCGACGAAAAGGTTGCGCGCCTGCACCTGAAGAAGGTCGGCGCCATGCTGACCGAGCTGACCGACAGCCAGGCCGCCTACATCGGCGTGAGCAAGCAGGGCCCCTACAAGCCCGAAACATACCGCTACTAAGCACCCCCTGAGCGGCTTGCGCCGCTTCCCCCTCTCCACTCGCTATCGCGAGGGAGGGGGACGACGCCCTCGGTGCGGGGCGGCCCTTCCTCGGCGTCTCCGGTCTGGAGCGCGCCGGTTGCGGGCATTGGTTAACTGAGATTTCCTGGAGCGACGCCATGCGCGCAGATGTTTTTTTGGTGGAAACCGGCCATGCGGCCACGCGCTCGCAGGCGCAGCGGCTGATCGCGGGTGGGGTGCAGTGGCGCATGACGCCGCTGACGCCCTGGAAGAAAGTGGCCAAGAACGGCGACGAAATCCCCGCGGGCGCCGAGCTGCAGCTGCTCGATGGCGCCGAGGCCAAGTACATCTCGCGCGGCGGCCTCAAGCTGGAAGGTGCGCTGGCGGCCACGGGGCTGTCGGTGGCGGGTCTGCGCTGCCTGGACGTGGGTCAGAGCACCGGAGGCTTCACCGACTGCCTGTTGCAGGCCGGCGCGGCCCAGGTCATTGGCGTGGATGTGGGCCATGGCCAACTGCATGAGCGCCTGCGCGCGGATGTGCGCGTGGTCTGTGTCGAAGGCCTCAACGCCCGCTCGGTCACGGCGGAGAGCCTGCAGGAAGCCTGCGAGGAAGTGCTGTCCGAGCGCTGGGAGGAAGATCCCGACGACAACGACACCCAGCCTGTCGCACCCTATGCCTGGATGCGCAATGGCGGCGTGGTCGATGACGACTACGACGACAGCGAAGATGCCCGCGAAAGCGACATCGAGGCCTTCAAGGCCGAGCGCGCCGCCAAGGGCAGGGCCCGCGAGGAGGGCACCGTGGCCACGCAGCGCCGCCGCCGCGCCGAGTTCGCCGATGTGGACATCACGCCCCGGTTCGACTTCGTGACCGGCGATGTCTCCTTCATCTCCCTGACCCTGGTGCTGCCGGCCGTCACGCGCCTGCTCAAGCCCCAGGGCCAGCTGCTGATGCTGGTCAAGCCGCAGTTCGAACTGCAGCCCGGCCAGGTGGGCAAGGGCGGCATCGTGCGCGATGCCGCCCTGTTCGCCGAGGTCGAGCAGCGCCTGCGTGCCTGCCTATCCGAACTGGGCCTCAAGGTCCTGGGCTGGATGGATTCGGCCATCGAGGGCGGCGACGGCAACCGCGAGTTCTTCGTCCATGCCCGCCAGGGCGACGTGGTGCAGGAGCTGCCCCAGCCCGAGGCGCAGGGCGAGGATGAGCCACGTCCTGCCGTGAAGGCCGCGGCCAAGCGCGTGTCGCGCACCGTGCTGCGCGAGCAGCGCAACGAGCGCGTCATCGACACCAGCACCGAGTTCGGCGTGCCGGGTCCGGGGCGCGCCAAGCTGCGCAAACGCAACGAATGAAACACTGAGCAGCGAGTCTTACATGAGCTTTCCGATCAGCTTCGAGTTCTTCCCGACCAAGACGCCAGAGGGCGCGGTCAAGCATGTGCAGGTGCGCAAAAACCTCTATGCGCGCCAGCCGCAGTTCTGCTCCGTGACCTATGGCGCTGGCGGTTCCACGCAGTCCGGCACCTTCACCATGGTGCGCGACATCCAGGGCGAAGGCATGAGTGCCGCCTCGCACTTCTCCTGCGTGGGAGCCACGCACGACAAGGTGCGCGCCGAGCTGCAGGAACTCAAGGCCATGGGCGTGCGCCGCATCGTGGCCCTGCGCGGCGATCTGCCCAGCGGCTATGGTCTGGGCGGTGAATTCCACTATGCCAGCGACCTTGTCGCCTTCATCCGCCAGGAGTTCGGTGACTGGTTCCACATCGAGGTGGCGGCCTATCCCGAGACCCATCCTCAGGCCAAATCCCCACAAACCGACCTTCAGGCATTTGCGGCTAAAGTGCGCGCTGGCGCGGATTCCGCGATCACCCAATATTTCTACAATGCCGATGCATACAGCCGTTTCGTGGAAGCGGCACGCGGCATGGGGCTCGATGTACCGGTGGTGCCCGGCATCATGCCCATTACCAGCTCTACGCAGCTGATGCGCTTCTCGGACGCCTGCGGCGCCGAGATCCCGCGCTGGATCCGCCTGCGTCTGCAGGCTTACGGAGATGACACGGCGTCCATTCGCGCCTTCGGCCTCGATGTCGTGTCCCGTCTATGCGAGCAGTTGCGCAGCCA
>JAIRVR010000045.1 GCA_031253795.1 Burkholderiaceae bacterium | reverse complement strand
CGCACCGAGCAGGAATGGCGCGTGGTGCGCGTGCTCAAGCAGGTGCAGGGCGTGGCCGACGTGGTCAGCATCGGCGGCTTCGTCAAGGAATACCACGTCGAGGTCGATCCCGAGAAGCTCTATGCGCTGGGCCTGTCGCTGGAGGAAGTGAGCGAGGCCCTGTCCAAGTCCAACCGCAACGTCGGTGGCGGCCTGATGCGCCGCGGCGAGCAGTCGCTGATCATCCGCGGCATCGGCCTGCTGCGCACGCCCCAGGAAATCCAGAGCGTGGTCGTGGCCATGCGCGGCAGCGCGCCCGTGACCATCGGCGACGTGGCGCGCGTGGTGCAGTCGCACACGCCCCGACAGGGCTCGGTGGGCATGGACGATGCCGACGACGTGGTCCAGGGCATCGTGCTGCTCAAGCGCGGCGAGAACCCCTCGGCGGTGCTGGACCAGATCCATGCCAAGGTGGCGGCGCTCAACGACGGTGGCCTGCCCGAGGGCATGCACATGGAGACCAACTACGATCGCTCGGACCTGGTCGGCCATACGCTGGGCACGGTGCAGCACAACCTGCTGTTCGGCGCCGCGCTGATCGTGGGCGTGCTGTGGCTGTTCCTGCGCAGCCTGCGCGGCTCGCTGATCGTGGCCACGGTGATTCCGCTGTCCCTGCTGGTGGCCTTCATCGGCCTGCATCTGCTGGGCATGCCGGCCAATCTGATCTCCATGGGTGCCATCGACTTCGGCATCATGGTCGACGGTGCCGTGGTGCTGGCGGAGAACATCATCCGCAACGCCCGCCTGCGCAAGCCGCAGACCCAGGCCGACATGCGCCACATCATCATCGACTCGGCCGTTGCCGTGGCCAAGCCCACGCTGTTCGCCATGGCCATCGTGATCGCCGCCCTGATCCCGGTGTTCTCGCTGCAGAGCATCGAAGGCCGCATCTTCCGCCCGCTGGCCATGACCTACAGCTTCGCGCTGCTGGGTGCCCTGGTCTTTGCCATGGGCCTGGTGCCCGCGCTGTGCGCGCTGCTGCTCAAGCCCCAGCATGTGATGGTGGAAGAGCCCAAGATCTTCGACCGCGCCCACCATGGCTACCAGCACTGGATCGAGCGCATGCTGGCTGCCGGCCGGCGCCGCTGGGCCGTGGTCGTGGCCTCGGTGGCCATCCTGGTCGCCGCCAGCGTGTCCGCCGCCTGGCTCGGTACGGAATTCCTGCCCGAGCTGGATGAGGGCGATGCCTATGTGCTTGTGCAGATGCCGGCCTCCATCTCGCTGGAAAAAGGCCAGGAGGTCTTGCGTGACGTGCGCCTGCGCCTGAATGCCTTCCCCGAGGTCATCACCGTGACCACGGAACAGGGCCGCCCCGAATCGGGCACCGACAACGAGACGCTGAACCTGGCCAAGGTGCTGGTCCGCCTGAAGGGCCATGGCGAGTGGCGCAAGGGCCTGACCAAGCCCCAGCTCATCGAGCAGATGCGCGCCTCGCTCAGCGAAATCCCCGGCGTGTCCTTCAACTTCGCCCAGCCCATCCGCGACAGCGTCGAGGAATCGACCTCGGGCGCGCGCGGCCAGGTCGTGCTCAAGGTCTTCGGCCCCGAAATCCCGCAGCTGCGTGCCCTGCTCGAGCAGACCGTGGACCTGGTCAAGGACATCGACGGCGTGGTCGACCTGGGCCTGTACCGCGACGCGCCTGCACCCCAGGTCCATGTGGAATTCGACCGCCAGGCGCTGGCACGCCAGGGCATTGCCATGGAAACCGCGCAGAGAACGCTGGAGGCGGCCCTGGCCGGCAACATCTCGACCACGCTGTGGGAGGGCGAGTACCCCGTGCCGGTGCGTGTGCGCCTGCCCTATGTGGACCGCATGGACGAGGAACGCATCCGCAGCATCGCCATCCCGCTGCCCAACGGTGGTTCGGTGCCGCTGCATTCCGTGGGCAAGGTCTCGATCAAGATCGGCAACTCCTCCATCTTCCGTGAAGGCAATGCGCGCTACATGGCGCTCAAGTTCAACGTGGAAGGCCGCGACATCGGTTCCGTGGTCAAGGACACGCTGGCCACGTTCAAGAAGAACGTGAAGATGCCCGAGGGCTACCAGGCCGTCTGGGGCGGCGAATGGGAGAACCAGCAGCGCGCCGCGGCACGCCTGAAGATCGTGGTGCCGCTGTCCCTGCTCATCGTCTATGCCCTGCTGTTCGGTGCGCTGGGCCAGGCGCGCAGCGCGGGCATCATCCTGCTGTGCGCACCCTTTGCCATGGTCGGCGGCATCGCGGCCCTGCACATCGCGAGCATCGAGCTGTCCATCAGCGCGGCCATCGGTTTCATCGCCCTGCTGGGCCAGGTGGCCCTGGCCGGCCTGCTGGTGATCTCGGCCGTGGAGGAGCTGCGCCGACAGGGCATGCCCATGCTGCAGGCCCTGGTCGAGGGCGCGGCCGAGCGCATGCGCTCCATCGTGCTCGTGGCCTTGCTGGCGCTGCTGGGCCTGCTGCCCATGGCCCTGTCCACGGGCGTGGGCAGCGAGACGCAAAAACCCTTTGCCTCGGTGATCGTGGGCGGCATGGTCGTGCTGCCCCTGGTGGCCCTGATACTGCTGCCCGTGCTCTATGCCATCCTGGGCCCCAAGAACATGCTGACGCAGGAAGAACTCGATGAAAAGGAATGACTCCCCCCTGAGCGGCTGCGCCGCTTCCCCCAAGGGGGACGACGCCTTCGCCGCGAGGCGGCTCTTGCTTGGCGTCCCTGAGCTGGGCCGCGTCGGTTTGATGCGCACTGCCCTGGTGGCTGCGGCCGTTCTGTGTTGCGGGGCGGGTTCTGCGCTGGCGCAGCAGGCTGCGCCCGTCGTGACCACGGTGACGCCGGCCCCTGCTTCCGAAGTCGCGCCGGCGGCTGCGCCGCAGCAGCCGGTGGGCATGCAGGAGTACCTGCAGCTGGTGGTGCGCAACCAGCCGCAGCTGGCGGCCGAGCGGCTGCAGATCGGGATTGCCCAGGCCGATAGCCGCACGGCGGCGGCCTTTCCCAACCCCACGGTGTCCTACAGCAGCAAGCCCGGCGAAAAGGAATGGGGCATAGAGCAGCCCCTACCCATTTTCGGCCAGCGGCGCCTGCGCATGGAAAACGCGCGCAAGGGCGAGACGGCCGCGCGCGCCAATGTCGAGGTGGCCGTGAGCTCCACGCTGGGCGATGCGGCCCAGGCCTTCATCGACCTGCTCATGACCCAGCAGCGCCTGCAGGTCTGGCAGGAAGCACAGGATTCGCTGGAGCAGGCCGGCCGCATCGTGCGCGGCCAGATCGAGGCCGGTGCGCGCAGCCGCTATGACGGTGCACGCCTGACCCTGCAGCAGGCCCAGATGGCCATGCAGGTCAGCCAGGCCCAATCCGACTGGCAGGACGCCGTATCGCATGCGGCGGCGCTGGCCGCCCTGCCCCAGTGGGAGCCGCGCGCCACCGGCAGCCTGCAGGCCGTTCCCGTGGCCCAGCTGCCGCGCGAGGACGTGCTGTGGGAAGAGGCGCGCCTGCGCCTGCCGGCCCTGGTCGCCGCCCAGGCCGAGCTGGACCAGCTGCGCCACAAGGTGGAGCTGGAGCGCCGCGAAGCCCTGCCCACGCCCAGCGTGAGCGTGGCCCGCATCCGCAACCGGCTCGACGGCAACTACAACCAGGTCGGCATCTCGGTGGAGCTGCCGCTGTTCGACCGCCGCGAAGGGCCGATCGCGCGTGCCCAGGTGGAGGCCGAGCAGTCCCAGCTGCGCTACGACGCGGCCCTGATCGTGGCGCGCACCGAGCTGCAGCGCGCGCTCAAGCAGCTGAGGCTGCGCCGCGAGGCCGTGCGTGCCTACGAAAAGCAGGGCCTGGCCCAGATCGCCCCGCTCAACCAGATGGCGCAGGACGCCTACAAGCTGGGCCAGGGCTCCATCCTGGAGCTCATCGACTCCCTGGGCTCGATCAACGAGCACCGGCTGGAACACCTGGACCTGGTCAAGGAGATGCTGCAGGCCGAATGGCAGGTGCGGCTGGCCAGCGGCGACCTGCCCCAGCTGCGTTGATCCCAGGACCGCGGTCATGCCTGTGCGCCCCACCCCCGCCGTGGCGCCCGACGCGCCCGGTGCGCCGTATAGTGTCTGCCTGAGCTTTGAGACAGACACTGTCGCCCGCATGTACCGCTACCTCATCATCGAAGACGACGCGCTCAATGCGCGCTACATCGCCGAAGGCCTGCGCCAGCAGGGCGCGCAGGTGACGGTCTGCGGCGATGGCGTGCAGGGCATCGCCATGGCCGTGGGCGAGAACTGGGACGTCATCATCCTCGACCGCATGCTGCCCAATGGCTTCGATGGCCTGCAGATCCTGCAGACCCTGCGCTCCATGGGCAAGCAGACACCGGTGCTGGTGCTCAGCGCACTGTCGGCCACGGACGAGCGCGTGCGCGGCCTCAAGGCCGGCTGCGACGACTATCTGACCAAGCCCTTCGCGTTCTCCGAGCTCTCGGCGCGGCTGGAGGCCCTGGTGCGTCGCGCCCAGATCCCGGCGCCCGCACGCGAAATGCGCCTGGCCGACCTGCGGCTGAACCTGCTCACGCGCAGCGCCGAGCGCGCGGGCCAGCCCCTGGCCCTGCAGCCGCGCGAATTCCGCCTGCTGGCCTTTCTGATGCAGCATGCGCACCAGATCGTGACGCGCACCATGCTGCTGGAATCGGTGTGGGACTACCGCTTCGATCCCCAGACCAATGTCATCGACGTGCACATCAGCCGCCTGCGCGGCAAGGTGGACAAGGGCTTCGAGCCTGCGCTGATCCATACCGTGCGCGGCGTGGGCTACAGCCTCTCGGACCGGCCCCAGGATCTGCCGCAGGTGGCCTGATGTCCCTGTCCAAGCCCTGGAGTTCCACGGCCTTCCGGCTGGCCCTGGTCTATGGCGTGCTGCTGTTGCTGACCATGTCCATCGTGCTGTCGGTGTTCTATGTGCAGACCGTGGGTGTGCTGCGCGCGCGCCTGGACCGCCAGGCCGAGAACCATGTGCGCCGCCTGGTCGAGCACCGCGAGAAATACGGTGAGGCCGCCCTGGTGTCCGAGATCCAGCAGACCCTGCTGGACGGGGTCAACACCGACACCGAAATCCTCATCCTCATGGACGCCCAGGGCGATCCCATCATCGGCAATGCCGACGTGGTGCCCGCGCGCCGGCTGACCGACATGGGCGTGCGCGACCTCAGCGTGCGCCGCAACGGCAAGCTGGTGGCGGGCCGCGTGGCCGTGACCCAGCTGTCCGACGGCAAGCTGCTGGCCGTGGGCAGCGACATGCAGACCCAGCGCGACGTGGAAGAGCTGTTCGGCCGCGCCGGCCTGCTGGCGGGCCTCGCGGCCCTGGGCATGGCCCTGCTGGGGGCCGGGGCCTTCCGCCGCGTGGTCGAGGAGCGCGCCGCCGACATCCGCAGCACCATGGCGCGCGTGGCCACGGGCGATCTGCGCCAGCGCATTCCGGTCGCGGGCAGGGACGACGAATTCACCCTGCTCAACCGCGACATCAACACCATGCTGGACCGGCTGGAACTGCTGATGGACGGCATACGCCATGTCTCCAACACCATTGCCCACAACCTGCGCACGCCGCTGACGCGCATCCTGCTGCGCCTGCGCAATGCACAGCAGGCCTCGCCCGAGGAAAAGAACGAGACCCTGGCCCTGGTGGCCCAGGAAGTGGCCGAGCTGGGCGTGGTCTTCGACAAGCTGCTGCAGATCGCCGAAGTGGAAAGCGGCGCCAGCCGCAAGAACTTCGCCTCCGTGGACCTGCATGCCCTGCTGGTCGACGTGGTCGAGTTCTACGAGCCCCTGGTCGAGGATGCGGGCGGCGTGCTGCGCCTGGATGTGCAGGGCCTGCCCATGGCCCTGGGCGATGGCGACCTGCTGGCCAGCGCCGTGGCCAACCTGGTGGACAACGCCGTCAAGTACGGGTCCTCGCCGGGCAGCGAGCATGGTGCCGACGTGCTGCTGCGCGCCGGAGAAGCCCATGAACATGGCCGCGATGGCGGCGCCTGGGGCGTGGAAATCATCGTCCAGGACCGGGGCCCGGGCGTGGATGCCCAGACCCGCGAAAAAATGAGCACGCGCTTTTACCGCGCCGAGTCGGACCGCGAAGGCTACGGCCTGGGGCTGGCCAGCGTGCTGGCCATCGTGCAGCTGCACGGCGGCAAGCTGGGGTTCGAGAACATGTACCCGGGCCTGCAGGCCCGGATATGGCTGCCGGGCCTGCCGGCAAGCGCTTCCTGAGCGGCCCTCAGCGGTCCCTGTGGCCGTAGGCGCAAAAGCCCGGCTTGGGGCCCTTCCTGGGGTGTAGGCGGCAGGTTTCGGGCCGCTGTTCGTAGACCGTGCAGCGCCGCGTCCTGGCATCGAGGAAGTTGCAGTCGCCGCTGGCGCGCCGCGCCATGGTGAAGATGTTGTGCTTGGGGTTGTAGTGGTCGATCAGCCGCATCTTCATCAGCCGCTTGGCGATGAGCTTGGGCTCGACGTTCTCCACCTCGAACGGATCCACCAGGCCCAGCCGCACCAGGTCGGGCAGCTGCACCTCCAGCGGCATGGTGCAGCAATTGGCCGCGCAGCTGTCGCACAGGCCGGCCTTGTACTTGGTCCAGGTGTCAAGGCGGTCGACGTCGACGATGCTGATGGGGGATCTCATGGTGGGGTGGGCAATGGAAAAAAGCCCGGGCCGGGCGCATGCACGGCCGCTATTTTTGGCCAGAAAGCCCGGGGGAGGCAGCCGGGCCGAGGTAGCCGGGCGCCGCGCCGGGTCTTTGGGGGCATGCAGGCGGCTCAGCCGCCTGCCGTCCGCTTGCGAAGCAGGTATTTCTGGAACCCGTCCGATACCAGCTTCTCGCGCTGGTTCAGCACCTGCGTGGCCAGCGTCAATACGCCCGTGGTGTTGCCGGCCTGGAGTTCGGAAACGGTCAGCGTGCAGTACAGCGTGTCGCCTACGTAGACGGGTGCCAGGAAGCGGCAGCCCTGCTCCAGGAAGGCCTTGAGGGATTCCTCCACCATGTGCGGGAACAGGCCCGCGCCGGCCGCCGTCTGGATGGCCACCTGGTAGCCATGGGCCAGCATATGGGGCATGCCGTGCGCACGGCAGTACTCCACGTCGTAGTGCACGGGATGGTTGTCGCCGCTGGCCAGCTGGAAGGCCGCGAACAGGGCGTCGGTCATGGTGCGCGAGGGCAGGGGAAAGACTTCGCCCAGCGTGAAGTCCTCGAAATAGCGCTGGGGGCACAGGGATGGGTGTCGCGGCATGGCGCAGGCCTCAGTTCGCGCTCATGTGGGCAGCCCTGGCGACCTTGCCCCACTTGTCCAGCTCCTGCTGCAAAAAGGTGGCCAACGCCTGCGGGCGAGGCTGTTTTTCCAGCACCAGGCCCATGTCGTAGGCCTTTTTCTGCAGTTCGGCATCGTCCACCGTGGACTGCAGGCTGGCCTGCAGCCTCTCGATCAGCTTTTGTGGCGTGCCTGCGGGAGCGAACACGGCATTCCAGGTATAGGCCTCGTAGCCGGGCACCTGTTCGGCGATGGCCGGCGTGTCGGGCGTCTGCGGCAGGCGCTGGGCCATGGTGGTGGCCAGCAGGCGCACCGTGCCGGCCCGAACCTGGGCCAGTCCCGTGGGTGCACTGTCCAGCATGAAGGCCAGGTGGCCACCGATCAGGTCCTGGATGGCGGGGGCGCTGCCTCGGTAGGGCACGTGGACGGCCCTGGTGCCCGCCATCAGATTGAGCAGCTCCGCACCCAGGTGCGGCGCGCTGCCCACGCCGGCCGAGGCATAGCTGACCTGGCCGGGCCGTGCACGCAGATAGGCCAGGAATTCGGGCAGGTTCTGCGCGGGCAGCCGTCGGTCCACGATCAGTACCAGCGGCGCCTTGGCGACCAGGCCCACGGGCGCGAAGTCCTCCACCGTGCGGTAGGGGATCCTGTCGTGGATATGGGGGTTGACGGCATGGGCCACCGTGGTCAGCAGCAGGGTGTAGCCATCGGGGGCCGCCTTGGACACGGCCTCCGTGCCCACCAGGGTGCCGGCGCCCGTGCGGTTCTCGATCACCACGGTTGTTCCCAGCTTCCTGCTCCAGACTTCGGCCATGGCGCGGCCGAAGGTATCGGTGGGGCCGCCGGCTGCGTAGGGAATCACCAGCTTGATGGGGCGCGAGGGATAGTCCTGCGCCCCGGCCGTGACCATGGCCAGCAGCCAGGCTGCGGCGACCAGGGTTTGGCGTCTTGCGGTCTTGAAGTGCATACTTTTCTCCGTTGCTTTTTCCGTTGTCTCTGGGCGCCGACTATAGAAATGCGGGGCGCAAGCGGCCAGTCGAATATTTGATAGGGCGGTTAGAAACCGTCTAACCCCAAGGAGATGCCCCCGGCGGGCATGGCGCCAATGCGATTTGAATTGACGGATTTAAGGGTTTTCCTGGCGATTGCCCAGGCCAAAAGCCTCAGTGCCGGTGCGGCCGAGGTACATTTGACGGCGCCATCGGCCAGTTACCGGCTCAAGAATCTGGAGCAAGCCATGGGTGCATCGCTTTTCGAGCGAACCTCCAAGGGCATGGTGCTCACCCCGGCGGGAATGACGGTGAAGAAATACGCGGATGCGATTTTCAGCAGCGTGGAGCGCCTGCAGGGAGAAATACAGCGCCATGTCAACGGCATATCAGGCCATATCCGCGTATTTGCCAACAGCAGCACACTGACGGGAATTGCGCCAGCACTCAGCCGGTATCTTGCCCATTATCCGAACGTCAATGTGGACCTGGAAGAGCGCCTGAGCGAAGACACGGTGCGTGCCGTGCTCGAAGGCAGTGCCGATGTGGGACTGGTCGCGGGCCGCATCGATCTGCACGGACTGCATGCCATCACCTACGGCCACGATGAGCTGGTATTCGTGACGCCGGCAGGCCATCCCTTGGCGGCCCAGGACACGGTATCGCTGCAGGCCGCGCTGACCTATGACCTGGTGTCCATCGGTCGCAAGACCAGCAACTTCCTTTACTTGCAGGACATGGCTTCCAGGCTGGGTATGAATCCCCGTGTACGTGTGCACACACCTACCTTCGAGGCCGTGCTGCAGTGCGTGCGCGAAGGCGTGGGCATTGCCCTGGTGCCGCGCTCCATCGCCCGGCCGGCGCTGGAGGCTGGCCGGCTGGCCGCCGTGAGCCTGGACGAAGCCTGGGCACAGCGCGAGCAAAAGGTGGTCACGCGCGATCCCGTGACCCTGCCCGCCTATGCCCGCGATTTCGTGGCCTATGTGGCCATGCCGCATCTGCCCGAGGAAATCATGGCGGAAAAACCGGCGGATTAGAGAATTTGGAACCAGCCTTAGAAAATGCCGACTGGTTGCCGCGTCAGCGCACTCCTAGAATTCGGAAAATCGATATCTCCGGTATTCAAGAAAATGCAGACACGTCCCCTGGAAGGTTTGACGGTATTGGCCATGGAGCATGCCGTGGCGGGGCCTTTTGCCAGCCGGCAACTGGCCGATCTGGGCGCGAGGGTCATCAAGCTGGAGCGATGGCCCGATGGCGATTTTGCGCGAGGGTATGACGACAAGGTCCACGGTGAATCCTCTTTCTTTGTCTGGGCCAATCGGGGCAAGGAAAGCCTCGTGGCCGATATCAAGACCGAAGAAGGGCGGAAATTCATCGGAAAAATACTGGAAAAGGCCGATATTCTGATTCAGAACCTGGCGCCTGGCGCCATGCAGAGAATGGGCCTGGATTTCGACAGCCTGCATGAAAAATATCCGCGCCTCATCGTCTGCGATATTTCGGGATATGGCGAGGGCGGGCCGCTGAGCGACAAGAAGGCCTATGACCTGCTGATCCAGGCGGCGGCCGGCCTGATCTCGGTCACGGGCTCGCCCGATCAGCCTGCGCGTGTGGGCATCTCGATCGCCGACATCGCGGCCGGCATGTATGCCTACTCGGGCATCCTGTCCGCGCTGCTGCAGCGCGCCCGTACCGGACGGGGCCTGCGCGTGGAGGTGTCCATGCTTGAAGCACTGGCCGAGTGGATGTCCTATCCCCTGAACTTTGCCCGCTACGGTGGCTCGGCGCCGGCGCGCAGCGGCCTGACCCATCCCTCCATCGCTCCCTACGGGCAGTACGTGGCAGGAGATGGACACGGCCTCATCTTCGGCCTGCAGAACGACCGCGAATGGGACAGCTTCTGCACCCATGTATTGCGCCAGCCGGCGCTGGCGCAGGATGCGCGCTTTGCGACCAACCTGCAGCGCGTGGCGCACCGCGCCGAACTGGATGCCGTGATTGCCGAAGTCCTTTCCACGCTGACCCGCGAGCAGGCCATGCAGCGGCTGGATGCGGGCGGCATTGCCAACGCGCCGCTCAACGGCATGCACGATGTCTGGGACCATCCGCAGCTGCAGGCGCGCGCACGCTGGCGCGAGGTGGCCACGCCCGTCGGCGGCATCCAGGCCCTGCTGCCGCCCGCCACGCTGTCCGGCACCGAGGCGGCGATGGGGGCCGTGCCCGCGCTGGGGCAGCATACCCAGGCCTTGTGGGCGGAGTTTGGCGGGCGCGGCTGAAGCCGCGCGGGCCAGGGCGCTGGCTACAATGGAAATAAGAAGCATTCTTGATTGCCGGGACGGAGCGCCCGGCGCCACCTTTCCATGCCCGCCGCCGACCGCGCCCCTGTTCCCGACATCGCCACGCTCTACACCGACCACCACGGCTGGCTGCTGGGCTGGCTGCGCAGGCGCCTGGGAAATGCCTTCGATGCGGCCGACCTGACCCAGGACACCTATGTGCGCCTGCTGGGTCGCGAGGAGGGCGAGATCCGCGCCATCCGCGAGCCGCGCGCCCTGCTGATGACCATCGCCCAGGGGCTGGCCGCCAACCTGTACCGCAAGCGCTGCGTGGAGCAGGCCTACCTTGATGCGCTGGCCCTGCTGCCCGGGCCCGTGGCCGCGTCGGCCGAGCACCGCGCCATCGTGCTGGAGACGCTGGTCGAGGTGGACCGCCTGCTGGGCCAGTTGCCGCTGCCGGTGCGCCAGGCCTTTCTGCTGTCGCAGATCGACGGCATGAAGCAGGCCGACATCGCGGCCGAGCTGGGTCTGTCCGTGCCCACGGTGCGTCGCCATATCGCGCGGGCCGTGGTGCAGGTCTGCTTTCTGGACGAGCCGCTGCCATGACGTCCTCCATTCCCCTGGCAGTGCGCGAGCAGGCCGCCGAATGGCTGGTGGAGCTGCAATCCGATGGCCACGGCGTCAGCACGCGCGCACAGCTGCTGGACCGCTTGCAGGCGTGGCGCCAGGCCCACCCCGATCACGAGCGCGCCTGGCTGCGCATCGAAGCCATGGGCCTGCGCCTGCAGCCGCTGTCCGGCACGCCAGCCAGCGTCGCCCTGGCCCAGGCCGCACGCATGGCGCGTGGACGCGGCCGGCGCGCGGCGGTGCGCAGCCTGGCCGTGCTGCTGTTTGCCGGGGGTACGGCGGGTGTTGTGACATGGCGCAGCGAGCCGTCCGCTACCTGGCTGGCCGCCCTGGGCGCCGACCTGCGCACGGGCACGGCCCAGCGGCGCAGCCTGCGCCTGCCCGATGGCACGCAGCTGCAGATGAATGCAGACAGCGCCGTGGACCTGGACTTTGGTCCGGGCCGGCGTCTGGTTCGGCTGCGCGGCGGCGATATCGATGTGGCCACAGCGCAGGGTCTGGGACGCGATGCACCGCCCTTCATCGTCGAAACCCGCCATGGCCGCATCCGTGCGCTGGGCACGCGCTTCGTGGTGCGCCAGCGCGGGCAGGCCGCCAGCCTGGTGGCCGTCTTCGAGGGCGCCACGGAGATCACGCCGCAGTCCCTGCACGGCAATCAGCGCGTGCTGCAGACCGGCCAGCAGGCACGCTTCGATGCCGAGACCATCGGGCCCGCCGGGCCTGCCGACCCTGCGCAGTACGCATGGACGCGCGGCATGCTCGTGGCCCAGGACATGCCGCTGGCCGAGTTCCTGGCCGAACTCTCGCGCCACCGGCTCGGCCACCTGGGCTGCGACGAGGCCGTGGCGCTGCTGCCGGTCAGCGGCACCTATCCGCTGGCCGACACCGACCAGGTGCTGGGCATGCTGCTGGCCACCCAGCCCGTGCGCCTGCGCAGCGTGACGCGCTACTGGGTCATCGTCGAGCCGGGCTGATTCTTTTCATAAAGCGTGATCGCTTTTCGCGTGTGGCGGGGCAATGGAGATGGAGCGCCGTTTGCGGCGCATGCATTCCATTGCCAACCTCCCCAAACCGAGGGACACACACCATGGGCCACCACCCGACTTTCCGAGCCACGCGTCTGGCATGGCATCTGCGCCAGCCTCTGTATCCGACCCTGCTGGCCGTGCCGCTGGCGACCATCGCCGCCCTTCCCCAGGCCCATGCGCAGGCCGTCCAGCGCTACGACATTCCGGCCGGCCCGCTGACGGCCACGCTCAACCGCTTCGGCGCCCAGGCAGGCATTCTGCTGTCCTTCTCGACGGCCCAGACCGCAGACCGGCACAGTCCCGGCGTGCAGGGCGAGAAAACCGTGGACCAGGCCCTGTCCGCCCTGCTGGCTGGCACGGGCCTGGAGGCCGTTGCGCGGGCCGGTGGCGGCTTCGTGGTGCGGCCGGCCCTGGCCGTGGCCGCACCGCCTGGCGCAGCCGCTCTGGCCGAGGTGCGCGTCACGGCCCAGGCCGAGCGCAGCGCCGTGACCGAAGGCACGCAGTCCTATGCCGCCAGCGAATCGCGCACCGCCACGGGCCTGGCGCTGTCGCTGCGCGAGACACCGCAGTCGGTCAGCGTGATCACGCGCCAGCGCATGGACGACCAGGGCATCGTGCTGCAGGAGGACATCGCCCGCCAGGCCACGGGCCTGAGCTATGCCCAGTACGGCCCCACGGGCGGCGACACCAACCTGTTCTTCGCGCGGGGCTTCCAGATCAAGAACTTCCAGGTCGATGGCGTCAATCGCCTGTTCAGCGACTATCCGGCCATCTTCCAGACCAGCGACATGGCCGTCTTCGACCGTGTCGAGATCGTGCGCGGGGCCTCGGGCCTGATGAGCGGCGCGGGTACGCCGGGCGCCACCCTCAACCTGGTGCGCAAGCGGCCCACGGCCGAGTTCCAGGGCAGCGCCAGGCTCACGGCGGGCTCCTGGGACTTCACGCGCGGCGAGGTGGACCTGTCGTCGCCGCTCAATGCTTCGGGCTCGGTGCGCGGGCGCATCGTGGCCGTGGCGCAGAACCGCCATTCCAAGGTCGACTACGAGCAGGACCGCAGCCGCTCGCTGTACGCCGTGGTCGAGGCCGACCTGTCACCCTCCACGTTGGCCACCGTGGGCTTTTCCGCGCAGGACTATGACGCCTCGGGCGTGGGCCGCAGCGGCCGGCCCTTCTTCTACACGGACGGCACGCGTATCGACTGGAGCCGTTCGGCCTCCTCGGGCGCGCGCTGGGCCTCGGCGCGGCGCGACTACCGCAGCGTGTTCGCCGCGCTGGAGCACCGCCTGGCCAACGACTGGCGCCTGAAGGCCATCTACACGCACGACCAGAGCAGCTACGACGAAATCCCGGGCTGGACCAACGAACAGCCCGTGGACCACGCCACGGGCGCGGGCGCCGGCCTGTGGGCCGCGTGGTGGACGGGACGCCCCCGGCAGGACGCGCTGGACCTCACGGCCTCCGGCCCCTTCCAGCTGCTGGGCCGCCAGCACCAGGCCGCCTTCGGCGCCAGCCTGGCGCGCACGCGCAACGACAGCGGTTCGCATGGTCGCTGGGCCTTTCCTGGCTGGGACAACGCCATCGACAACCTCTTTACCTGGGACGGCCGCACGCCGGCGCAGCCCGACAACCCCTCGCTGGGGCGCAGCGCGGCCGTGGAGCGCAGCAGCAGCGCCTACGGCTCGGTGCAATTGCGCCCCACGGACCGGCTGTCCGTCATCGCGGGCGCGCGCCTGACGAACTGGAAGCGCCGCGACAGCTACACCGACTTCGCCAGCGGCGAAACCAGTGGCAGCGCCATGGCCGAGAACGGCAGGCTCACGCCCTTCGCCGGCGTGGTGCTCGACCTCGGCCGCGACTGGTCGGCCTATGCCAGCTACACCGACATCTTCCAGGCCCAGAACAACCTGGACATCAGCGGCCGAAAGCTCGACCCCCTCCTGGGCCGCAACTACGAGCTGGGCCTCAAGGGCGAACTGATGGACAAACGCCTGCAGGTGGGGGCCGCCGTCTACCGGCTGCTGCAGGACAATGTGGCCCAGGCCATCACGGGCAGCTACGCGCCCAACGGCGAGCAGGCCTACCGCGCCGTCAAGGGCGCCGAGACGCGCGGCTTCGAGGTGGAAATGACGGGCGAGATCCGCCGCCACTGGAACGCCTCCATCGGCTTCGCCCGCAACCTCGCGCGCGACGCCGAGCGCAACCGCCTGAACCCCGAAATCCCGCGCAACACCCTCAAGCTGTTCACCACCTACCGCATGCCCGCAATAGGCCACGGCCTGACCGTGGGCGGTGGCGCACGCTGGCAAAGCGGCACCTGGAGCGACGTCTCCTTCCTGGGCCTGCCCGGCATCAGCCGCGTGGAGCAGAAAAGCTATGCCGTGGCCGACTTGATGCTGCAGTACGCCATCAACCCCAAGCTCACGGTCTCGGCCAACCTCTACAACGTCTTCGACCGCAAGTACCAGGGGGTGTCCACCTCGTCGTACTATGGGGAGGCTCGCAATCTGCGGGTCTCCATGGCGATGAAGTTCTGAGACAAAAAAGGCGCTCCATGGGAGCGCCTTTTTCTGCCATGCCGGGGGGCATGCTCACACGTCGATATTCCCCGCCCGCAGCGCATTCGTCTCGATGAAGTCGCGGCGCGGCTCCACTTCGTCGCCCATGAGCATGGTGAAAACGCGGTCGGCCTCGATGGCGTCGCCGATCTGCACCTGCAGCAGGCTGCGCACATTGGGGACCATGGTGGTGTCCCAGAGCTGCTCGGGGTTCATTTCACCCAGGCCCTTGTAGCGCTGGCGGGCCGTGGTGCGTTCGGCTTCGCGCAGCAGCCACTGCATGGCCTGGCGGAAGTCGCCGACCTTGTCGCTCTTGGCCTTTTCACCTTCGCCACGCGTGACCTTGGCGCCTTCGGACAGCAGGCCGTTGAAGTTCTGGGCTTCGGCCGAGAGCGCGGCATAGTCGTGGCTGCGCACGAATTCCTGGGTGAGGATGGAGCTCTTGATGTTGCCGTGGTGGTGGCGGCTGATGCGCAGCACGGGCTTTTCGCTGACAGGGTCGATCTCGGCCGTGACTTCGGCGGGCACGCCCGTGGTGGTCAGCTCGCGCAGCCTGGCTTCGAGGATGGGGGCGCAGGTCTGGGCGGCCTCGATGCTGTCCAGCGTGATCTGCACGCCGTCGGCGATGGCGCGCAGGGCCTCGGCATCCATGAAGTTGGACAGGCGCTCGATGACGGTTTCGGCGGCCAGGTGCATGTCGGCCAGGCGGGCCAGTTCCTCGCCGTCCAGCGTGCGCGGCGTGGCGCCGCCGGTGTTGACGCTGGCATTGAGCAGGGCGATGCGCAGCAGGAACTGGTTGAGCGCGGGGCCGTCCTTGAGGTAGAGCTCTTCCTTGCCGTTCTTGACCTTGTACAGCGGCGGCTGCGCGATATAGATGTGGCCGCGCTCGACCAGGTCGGGCATCTGGCGGTAGAAGAAGGTCAGCAGCAGGGTGCGGATGTGGGCGCCGTCCACGTCCGCGTCGGTCATGATGATGATGCGGTGGTAGCGCAGCTTGTTGGGGTCGAAGTCGTCGCT